>NZ_JBJNLV010000004.1:0-341106 GCF_052168875.1 Serratia sp. CY38905
CGAAGGTCCCCCTCTTTGGTCTTGCGACGTTATGCGGTATTAGCTACCGTTTCCAGTAGTTATCCCCCTCCATCAGGCAGTTTCCCAGACATTACTCACCCGTCCGCCGCTCGTCACCCAGAGAGCAAGCTCTCTTGTGCTACCGCTCGACTTGCATGTGTTAAGCCTGCCGCCAGCGTTCAATCTGAGCCATGATCAAACTCTTCAATTAAAAGCTTGATGTGCTTCCACTCGAGAAGCGATGCTCAAAGATTTACTGCATGAATTTTACTTCAGTTAGTCACTCTTCAAGACTTGATATTTTTTTGCATCCGAAGATGCTGGATATCGTCTTGTGGAGTGCCCACACAGATTGTCTGATAAATTGTTAAAGAGCAGTGCCGAGAAACTCATCGGCGCGGGCTGCGTATATTACGCTTTTAGCCCGGAGAGTCAAGCGTTTATTTCGCTGTCTTCTCGCTGACCCGGCGGCTTGTCAGTCGTTGTTCCCGGTCAGTGGAGGCGCATTATAGGGAGTTCTCGGCAGGCCGCAACCCCTAAATGCAAAAAACTTTTCAAGCGCTCAAATAATCACCCAAAATGCCTTTTTAGGATGTTTATTAGTCAAAAAACACCGGTTTTAGCGCAGCAATAGCGGCAAACCCTATAAATAGAGACAAATGAAGATAAAGAAAAGGGAGCGGTCACCCGCTCCCTTTTATCTTCATGACGCTTAGTTGCCGTTATTGGCGTGCAACGATATGGTCGTTTTCCACATCCAGCGTCACCAGCTTGCCGGGAATCAGCTTGCCGGACAGGATTTGCTGCGCCAGCGGGTTCTCGATCTCCTGCTGAATCGCGCGTTTCAACGGACGCGCACCATACACAGGGTCGTAACCGGTTTTGCTCAACAAAGCCAGGGCCGGTTCGGTCATGGTCACTTCGTAACCGCGTTCTTCCAAACGTTTGTACAAACGCGACAGCTGAATTTTGGCGATTGCAGCAATGTGTTTCTCGCCCAGCGGATGGAACACCACCACTTCGTCGATACGGTTGATGAACTCAGGACGGAAGTGGTGACTCACCATCTCCATCACCGACTCTTTCATCTGCGCGTAGTTCATCTGACCGAAGTGCTCCTGGATCAGATCGGAGCCCAGGTTGGAAGTCATGATCACCACGGTATTGCGGAAATCGACGGTACGGCCCTGGCCATCGGTCAGTCGGCCGTCATCCAACACCTGCAGCAGAATGTTGAATACGTCCGGGTGCGCTTTCTCGACTTCATCCAGCAGAATCACCGAGTAAGGCCGGCGGCGCACGGCTTCCGTCAGATAGCCGCCCTCTTCATAACCAACATAGCCCGGAGGCGCGCCGACCAGACGCGAAACGGAGTGTTTCTCCATAAACTCGGACATGTCGATACGCACCATGGCGTCGTCGCTGTCGAACAGGAACGAAGCCAGCGCCTTGCAGAGCTCGGTTTTCCCCACCCCGGTCGGGCCGAGGAACAGGAACGAACCGATCGGCCGGTTAGGATCGGACAACCCGGCGCGGCTGCGGCGGATAGCATTAGAGACCGCGCTGACCGCTTCGTCCTGGCCGATCACCCGCGAATGCAGCTCTTGCTCCAGGCGCAGCAGCTTGTCGCGTTCACCTTCCAGCATTCTGGCCACCGGGATGCCGGTGGCACGCGCCAGCACCTCGGCGATCTCCGCATCGGTCACCCGATTGCGCAGCAGTTTCATGCTTTTGCCTTCGGCCTGCGTGGCGGCGGCGAGCTGTTTCTCCAGCTCAGGGATTTTGCCGTATTGCAGTTCCGACATCCGCCCCAGATCGCCGACGCGGCGCGCCTGCTCCAGGGTGATTTTGGCCTGCTCGAGTTCAGCCTTGATGTTCTGGGTGCCGGAGAGCGAGGCTTTTTCCGCTTTCCACTCTTCTTCCAGCTCCGAATATTCTCGCTCTTTCTGCCCCAGCTCATCGCTGAGCATGTCCAGGCGTTTCTTGCTGGCGTCGTCAGACTCTTTATTCAGCGCCTGCTGTTCCAGCTTCAACTGAATGATGCGGCGTTCAAGCCTGTCGAGCGACTCCGGCTTGGAATCCATCTGCATGCGAATGCTGGATGCCGCTTCGTCGATCAGGTCGATAGCCTTGTCCGGCAATTGACGATCGGCGATATAACGGTGAGAAAGCGTTGCCGCCGCCACGATGGCCGGGTCGGTGATCTGCACGTGGTGGTGCAGTTCGTAACGCTCTTTCAGGCCGCGCAGGATAGCGATGGTGTCTTCCACGCTCGGCTCCGCCACATACACTTTCTGGAAACGACGTTCGAGCGCCGCATCCTTCTCTATATACTGACGATACTCGTCGAGCGTAGTCGCACCGACGCAGTGCAGCTCGCCGCGCGCCAGCGCCGGTTTGAGCATGTTGCCCGCATCCATCGCGCCATCCGCCTTACCGGCGCCGACCATGGTGTGCAGTTCGTCGATAAACAGGATAACGCTGCCTTCCTGCTTGGCCAGATCGTTGAGCACGCCTTTCAGGCGCTCTTCAAACTCGCCGCGGTATTTGGCGCCGGCGATCAAAGCGCCCATATCGAGGGACAATACGCGCTTGTGCTTCAGCCCTTCCGGCACTTCGCCGTTGATGATGCGCTGCGCCAGGCCTTCGACGATGGCGGTTTTACCCACGCCAGGTTCGCCGATCAGCACCGGGTTGTTTTTGGTACGGCGTTGCAGCACCTGAATGGTGCGGCGGATCTCTTCGTCACGGCCGATCACCGGGTCAAGTTTGCCCTGCTCGGCGCGTTCGGTCAGATCGATCGTGTATTTCTTCAATGCTTGCCGCTGGTCTTCGGCGCCTTGGTCTTCCACGCTGTCACCGCCTCTCATCTGTTCAATGGCTTTGCTGATTTTGTCGGCCGTTGCGCCGGCCGCTTTCAACAAGTCGGTTAACGAGCCGCGGTCTTCCAGCACCGCCAGCACAAACAGCTCGGAAGAAATGAATTTGTCCGCGCGCTTCTGCGCCAGCTTGTCGCACAGGTTCAGGACGCGCACCAACTCGTGGGACGGTTGAACGTCGCCACCGGTACCTTCTACCTGCGGCAAACGGGACAGCGCCTGTTCGATCTCGGTGCGCACGCGCCCGGCATCGATACCTGCGGAAGTTAATAGTGGACGAACCGTGCCCCCTTCCTGATTGAGCAGGGCGCTCATCAGATGTAGCGGTTCAATAAACTGGTTGTCGTGCCCAAGGGCTAGTGACTGGGCATCGGCGAGGGCAAGCTGGAATTTGTTGGTAAGACGATCCAGACGCATAACACCTCCAAGATGGGTCGAAATTGCTACTGGAGATTAAATGAGGTCATCCCTCAAATTTTCAAGGTTATCTCGACGCTAAATTTTCGGTACAACGCCATGCGTCGTTGGATCGTCCTAATTCAATAGGTTATATCAGCCAGATTAAACTTGCCATACGTCCGGTTATTCCATCGCGTCGATAGGAGAAAAAATGACTCTTTTCGTTAACCGTGCAGCGGTCGCCGCCGTAGATGGCCTGCACGCCTGCCCGCAACAAACGTTGGCGGGCCAGCAAGTAGATATTAGCCAAAAACTTATCGCCGTGCGGCGTAAACGCCGCCGCGGCTTCGGCGTCTTCCGCGATAAAGGCAGCGCGCACCTCCGGCCCGACCTCAAACTGCTGCGGGCCGATCGCCGGCCCCAGCCAGGCGCTGATCTGGCTCGGCGCGGCGCTGAACGCCGCCACGGTTTGCTCCAGCACGCCATGGCATAACCCACGCCAGCCGGCGTGAGCGGCGGCCACTTCATCGCCGTGCTGCGAACAGAACAGCACCGGCAGACAATCCGCCGTCATCACGGCACACACCTGCCCCGGCACGTTGCTGTAAACCGCATCCGCCCGCAGATCGGCAGGCGCTTGCCCCGCCAACGTCACCACACGGGTGCCATGTATCTGCTCGAGCCACACCGGCATCTGCGGCAAGCCGGCGACGGTAACCAACCGTTCCCGATTGCGCTTCACCGCTTGCTCCTCGTCACCGACGTGGGCGCCGAGGTTCAGCGAGTCATAAGGCGGCAGGCTGACGCCGCCGCCGCGCGTGGTGCTGCAGGCCTTAACGCCGGGAGGCAATGGCCAGTCGGGCAGAATGAGCGAGTTCATTACCAGTCCATCTGATCTTTGAATTCTTCGGTATCCGCCTTCAGCGCGTTAATCAGATCGACCATGTCCTGCGGCAGCGGCGCATGCCACTCCATCTGGATGCCGCTGATCGGATGGTACAAACGCAGCATGGTGGCGTGCAGCGCCTGGCGGTCAAAACCGCGCAGCGTGTTGATGAAGGCTTCCGAAGCCCCCTTCGGCGGACGTGGACGGCCGCCGTACAGCGGATCGCCCACCAGCGGATGGCTGATGTAAGCCATGTGCACGCGGATCTGGTGAGTACGGCCGGTTTCCAGGCGCAGACGCAGACGGGTGTGCACGCGGAAGTGTTCCATGATGCGGTAGTGCGTCACCGCCGGTTTACCCATCGGGTGCACCGCCATGTGGGTACGCTTGGTGGAATGGCGCGCTATGGGCTCTTCTACCGTGCCGCCGGCGGTCATGGTGCCAATCGCCACCGCTTCGTATTCGCGGGTGATTTCACGCGCCTGCAGCGCTTCCACCAGCCGGGTTTGCGCCGGCACGGTTTTCGCCACCACCATCAGGCCGGTGGTGTCTTTATCCAGACGGTGCACGATGCCGGCGCGCGGCACGTCGGCGATTTCCGGGTAGTGATGCAGCAGCGCATTGAGCACCGTGCCGTCCGGGTTACCGGCGCCAGGGTGCACCACCAAATCGCGCGGCTTGTTGATCACCAGGATGTCGCTGTCTTCATAGACGATATCCAACGCGATATCCTGCGGCTCCCAACGCGCCTCTTCTTCTATCTGTGCATCGATGGCGACCGTCTCTCCGCCCAGCACCTTCTCTTTCGGTTTGTTTGACGTTTTGCCATTGACCTTCACCCGATCGCCCAGGATCCACTCTTTTATGCGAGATCGTGAATAATCAGGGAACAATTCGGCCAAAGCCTGATCTAAACGTTGTCCGAGTTGAGATTCGGCCACCGTTGCGGTGAGTTGTACTTGTTGTGCCATATGCAGCTTCTTCGTTAACGTTGGGTTTTCACGGCGATGCCGTTTAATATAATGTGCTATTGTACCTGGTCTTTGTCGGGAGCTTAACGGACAGTCTCCCGGAATAACACCCTGAGGATAATCAAAACGTCATGACGCGTATGAAATATCTGGTGGCGGCAGCCACGTTGAGCCTGGCGCTGGCAGGTTGCTCCACATCCAAGGATGCGGTTCCCGACAACCCACCTTCGGAAATCTATGCCACCGCGCAGCAAAAGCTGCAGGACGGTAACTTCAAGGGCGCGATTACGCAACTCGAAGCGTTAGATAACCGCTATCCTTTCGGGCCGTATTCCCAGCAGGTCCAGCTGGATTTGATTTACGCCTACTATAAGGCCGCCGACTTGCCGATGGCGCAGGCATCCATCGATCGCTTCATGCGCCTGAACCCGACGCACCCGAACATCGATTACGTGATGTACATGCGCGGTCTGACCGACATGGCGCTCGATGACAGCGCGCTGCAGGGCTTCTTCGGGGTTGACCGTTCGGACCGCGATCCTCAGCACGCTCGCGCTGCGTTCCGCGACTTCAGCCAGTTGATTCAGCAATACCCGAACAGCCAATACGCGACCGACGCCAACAAGCGTTTGGTGTATCTGAAAGACCGCTTGGCCAAGTATGAGCTTTCGGTGGCGGAATACTACACTAAACGCGGTGCTTACGTCGCGGTCGTTAATCGCGCCGAGCAGATGTTGCGTGAATTCCCGGATACCAAAGCGACGCACGACGTGTTGCCGCTGATGGAAAATGCCTACAAGCAGCTGCAGCTGAACGGCCAGGCTGACAAAGTGGCCAAAGTGATCGCCGCCAACCCGCAATAAGCGCGCGTCGGCAACGGCAAAAAAACAAAACGGCAGCCTCGGCTGCCGTTTTCATTGGCGTGGACCTGGTTTTCACTGGAAGAATACACAAGTAAAAACACGGTGTTAGCTAGCGCTCCTCACCGGTCAACTCATCGATAATGCGCCATCCGGCGGCAACTCTCAAGCATTAGATAACCAATTCAAATGCTGAATCACAGATTGAACTAACTTTGCAAAAAGTGACAAAAAATCGTGATTTACATCACGCATTTAAACAAAAAGCGGGGTATGCTGGGTTCACCAAGACGGAAAGACAGAGAGGTAAGTTATATGACATTGAACATTACCAGCAAACAAATGGATATCACTCCCGCAATCCGCAATCACGTCGAAGACCGTCTCACCAAACTGGAAAAATGGCAGACCCAGCTGATAAACCCGCATATCGTCTTATCCAAAGAACCGCAGGGGTTTGTCGCCGACGCTACCATTACCACGCCGAACGGCCCGCTGGTCGCCAGCGCCAAACATGATGACATGTATACCGCCGTTAACGAGCTGATCGCCAAGCTGGAGCGCCAGCTGAACAAGGTGCAGCACAAAGGCGAAGCGCGCCGCTGCAATGCCAGCGTGAAAGACATCGTGCCGGAAGTGACGCAGGAACAGGAATAACCGTCCGACTGCGGTTGCCGCATCAAACGCGCCCGAGGGCGCGTTTTTTGTCGGGTATTTTTGTTGACGGGGTAAAAGCCAGCGGTTACTTTAAAACCTGTTCGCATTAACCTTAGGTAGACCATGCCACGCACACCGTTTTTCTTCGCATTCTTTTTTACCTTCCCCTGACTGGGAGGCGTTTCGTCGTGTGAGAAAGAATGCGAAGACGAACAACAAGGCCTCCTGGAAACAGGAGGCTTTTTTTATGGCTGTTATACAACGAATAAGAACTGAAGGCGGAAGCTGATTATGACTGACAACCCGTTATTGGTGCTGCGCGAGCGCATCAGCGCACTGGATTTGAAACTGTTGGCCCTGCTGGCGGAACGCCGTGAACTGGCGATCGAAGTCGGCAAGACCAAACTGAACTCTCACCGTCCGATCCGCGACAAAGAGCGCGAGCGCGATCTGCTGGATGCGCTGATCGCCGCCGCCAAGCCTTACGACCTGGACGGTTTCTACGTCACCCGCCTGTTCCAACTGATCATTGAAGACTCCGTCCTGACCCAGCAGGCGCTGCTGCAGCACCAGCTCAATCCCGTCAGCCAACACTCCGCCCGCATCGCCTTTCTCGGCCCGAAAGGCTCTTATTCACATCTGGCGGCGCGCCAATACGCCGCCCGCCATTTCGATCGGTTGATCGAATGTGGCTGCCAGAAGTTTCAGGATATCTTCGCCCAGGTGGAAACCGGCCAGGCGGACTACGCCATTCTGCCGATCGAGAACACCAGCTCCGGCTCGATTAATGAGGTGTACGACCTGCTGCAACACACCAGTCTGTCGATCGTCGGCGAACTGACCAACCCGATCAACCACTGTGTTCTGGTGGCCGGCGACAGCGATTTGAGCCAGATTGAAACCGTCTACAGCCACCCGCAGCCGTTCCAGCAGTGCAGCCAGTTCCTTAACCGCTTCCCGCACTGGAAAATCGAATACACCGAAAGCACGGCCGCCGCAATGGAGAAAGTCGCCAAGTTGAATTCGCCGAAGGTGGCGGCGCTGGGCAGCGAGGCCGGCGGCGCGCTGTACGGGCTGCAAGTGCTGGAGCACAACCTCGCCAATCAACAGCAGAACATCACCCGCTTTATCGTCCTGGCGCGTAAAGCGATCGACGTTTCCGAACAGGTGCCGGCCAAAACCACGCTGATCATGGCGACCGGCCAGCAATCCGGCGCGCTGGTCGAAGCGCTGCTGGTATTGCGCGACAACGGCATCATCATGACCAAACTGGAGTCACGCCCGATCAACGGCAATCCGTGGGAAGAGATGTTTTATATTGATGTACAGGCCAACCTGCGTGGCGACGCAATGCAAAAAGCGCTGCGCGATCTGGCGCCCATCACCCGCTCGCTGAAAGTGCTGGGCTGTTATCCCAGCGACACCGTGGTGCCGGTCAACCCATCCTGACGCGATAAAAAAAGGTTCGGCCAAGCCGAACCCTTCATTTTTATTTACCGCCGGTATTTTACTGCCGGCTGTCGTTAGCCTGCCGCAACAGCGTGCGGCTTTCCACCAGGAAGCGCTGGGCGTAATCGCCAAACCAGTGCTCCACCTTGCGGAAGCTATCGATAAACGCCTGTTTGTCGCCGTGCTCCAACAGCTTGATCGCCTCGCCGAAGCGCTGGTAGTAGCGTTTGATCAACGCCACGTTTTCCTCCGACGACATGATAATGTCGGCGTACAGCTGCGGATCCTGCGCAAACAGGCGGCCAACCATCGCCAGCTCCAGCCGGTAGATCGGCGAAGAGAGCGCCAGCAACTGCTCCAGTTGCACGTTCTCTTCCGCCAGATGCAACCCGTAGGCGAAGGTGGCAAAGTGCCGCAGCGCCTGAATAAACGCCATGTTCTGATCGTGTTCGACCGCACTGATGCGGTGCAGCCGCGCGCCCCACACCTGCAGCTGTTCAAGCAACCACTGGTAAGCCTCTGGCCGGCGCCCGTCGCAATAGACCACGACCTGCTTCGCCACGCTGCCCACGTCCGGGCCGAACATCGGGTGCAACCCCACCACCGGGCCACTGTGCACCGCCAGCATCGCATGCAGCGGACGGTTCTTCACCGACGCCAAATCCACCAGAATACAGTCGTCGGGCAACGGCGGCAGGCGGCTTATCACCTGTTCGGTCACATGGATCGGCACGCTGACGATCACCATGCCGGCGTCTGCCAACAGCTGTTCCGCCTGCGGCCAATCTTCCTGATCCAATACCCTGACCTGATAACCCGACAACGTCAGCAGCCGGTTGAACAACCGGCCCATCTGGCCGTTGCCGCCAATGATGACGATCGGCCGCAGCTGCGGGCACAGGGTTTTAAAGCCTTTATCGTTCTCGCTGACGTACGATTCGCGCATCACGCGGCGCAAGACATCCTCGATCAAATCCGGCGGCACGCCGAGGTTTTCCGCCTCTTGACGGCGCGAGGTCAGCATCGCCGCTTCGCGCTCCGGCACATAAACCGGTAAACCGTGACGGCTTTTCACCTCGCCGACTTCCGCTACCAGATGCAGGCGTTTCGCCAGCAGATCCAGGAGCGCTTTGTCCACCTCGTCAATTTGATCGCGCAACGCGGTCAGTTCTGCCACCATAACTTACTTTTCTCCCGTGCGTGCCGTCAGCGCAGCGCCGAGTTCCTGATGCATATGACGCAGCAGCGTTTCCGTGCTTTCCCAGTTGATGCAGGCGTCGGTGACGGACACACCGTAACGCATGTCTGCACGCGGCTGCTCGGAAGACTGGTTGCCCTCATGCAGATGGCTCTCCAGCATGATGCCGGTGATCGAACGGTTGCCCGCCTTAATCTGCTCCACCACGGACTCGGCCACCGCCGGCTGACGGCGATAGTCTTTATTCGAGTTGCCATGGCTGCAATCTATCATCAAGGACGGATGGAGTCCCGCCTCGAGCATCTGTTTTTCACAGGCCGCAACGTGCTCGGCGCTGTAGTTCGGGGTTTTACCGCCGCGCAGGATCACATGCCCGTCCGGGTTGCCCTGGGTCTGCAGCAGGCAAACCTGGCCCGCCTGGTTGATGCCGACGAAACGGTGCGGCATGGCGGCGGCGCGCATGGCGTTGATGGCGGTGCCCAGACTGCCGTCGGTGCCGTTTTTGAAGCCGACCGGCATCGACAGGCCGGAAGCCATTTCGCGGTGGGTCTGCGACTCGGTGGTGCGCGCACCGATCGCCGACCAGCTGAACAAGTCCCCCAGGTACTGCGGGCTGTTCGGATCCAACGCTTCGGTAGCCAACGGCAAGCCCATGCCCACCAGATCCAGCAACAGGCGACGCGCGATATGCAAGCCTGCTTCAACGTCAAACGAACCGTCCATGTACGGATCGTTGATCAAACCTTTCCAGCCGACAGTGGTTCTGGGTTTTTCAAAATAGACGCGCATAACGATATACAGCTGATCGCTCAAGTCAGCCGCCAGGGTTTTCAAACGACGGGCGTAGTCCAGCGCCGCATCCGGATCGTGGATCGAACAAGGCCCGCACACTACCAACAGGCGATGATCGCGCCCCTGCAAAATGTTGGCGATGGTGTTGCGCGCGGTGGCGATTTCATTTTCGTCGTCGGCGCTAAGCGGGAACTGGTTCTTCAGCTCCTCCGGTGTGATGAGAACCTGTTCTGCACTGATGTGTACGTTATTGAGCGCGTCTTTTTGCATGATGCTATTCCTGTCGTTTGGCGTTATGCGTTGAAGTGGAACCTTGAGCGTTTCAGGGCTCTACCTTATCACGCAATGTAAAGTTTTCAATCCAATTTCCGTAAATAAAAAATTACCGTAATTACCCCTAAGAAAAACCATTGGAAAATGCACTTCAACAAATAAAATAAATGCAATAAATTTAATAATATATGTAAACAAAAGGATTGCCAGCGCCTCTCTACCCGCTTGCCTGGCAATAGATGGGCATCGTAAACATAAATGTACATTTGATTTTACAAGGAAGAAGCGCCCCCCACCTCAGCGCCAACGAATGGGCTGAGACAGGCATCCGCCAGACTCAGCACGAAGCGCTGCTGAAAGCGATGAATTTCAGTAGAAGAAAAGCGAATAAATAAGGAATAAAAATTAAAAACTTAAGCTAATGGCGGCTATTTTTGTCGCCGAAATGAACCGATATAATGTGACCGTCATCAACAATAACCACCCTTAACAACTGGATCCAAAATGCTCTCTTCTCGCGCTCGTCGCGCTTTTCCGCTGTATATTTGCTGCTTAACGACTTTCACCAGTGTTTCAGCTCTCGCCGACAATACGCTTTTCACCGCGATGGACGATCCGGCCACCGCCAAGAAACCGTTTGAAGGCAACGTGCAGGCGGGCTACAACGCCCAGTCAGGCAACTCGCAGAGTTCCACCCTGCTGGCCAACACCAACATGACCTGGTTCAACAGCGACGCGGCGTACAGCCTGTGGGGGGCGGCCAACAACACCACTTCCTCCAACGTGCGCTCCTCCGAAAAATACCAGGCCGGTGGCCGTACGCGCTATAACCTGACCGACCGCAACTACCTGTTCGGCCAAGCCAGCTGGCTGAGCGACCGTTTCAACGGTTACGATTCACGCTCCACGCTGACCGGCGGCTACGGCCGTCAACTCCTCAACGGGCCGCTCAGCGACCTGCGGGTGGAATTCGGTCCCGGCGTGCGCCATGACGAATACCACGGCGGCGGCCGCTCGACTAAAGGGCTGGCCTACGGTGCGGCCAACTATTCCTATCAGCTGACCGACAACACCAAGTTCATTCAGGGCGTTTCCGCGCTGGCGAACGAGGAAACCACGCTGAACTCGGAAAGCGCGTTGAACGTGGCGATCAACGATCGCTTCTCACTGCGCGTAGCCTACACCGTGACCTACAACAGCAAACCGCCGGCCTCGGCACCGAAAAACACCGACACCACCACCTCGGTCACGCTGGTCTACGGCCTGTAATCTCCCTTCCAGAATCTCTCGAAGCCCATCATCGATGGGCTTTTTTATGCCTGCCGCCCTCTTTTGCACAATCTGCTAAAAATATTCATCCCACCCATTGACGACTTTAGCAAATAGCTTAATACTGTATGCATATACAGTAATTATTGTACAGCATCGGGGCATGATGGATTTCGATAGTGAGCGGCCAGTAACGCATCGATGGCCACCACAGTTCCCGAGATGCTGTAAACAAAGCGAGCATAAGTTATGGAGAAAATCACCTCATTCATCACCTACGCCATGGCGCTGTTTCTCGCCTGGCTCGGCAAGCTCTCTCCGCAGGACATTGCCTTTTTAGTCGGTGCGGCGGTAGGCATCGGCACGTTTCTGGTGAACTGGTACTACCGACGTAAAAGCCTGCAGATCTTGAAGGCCATTGAGCGCAATGCGGCATCACGGAGGAAAATTTACGATGAGTGCAATCGTTAAGCGCTGCAGCGTCGCCGCCGTTTTGGCCATCGCGGTGCTGTTACCGTCATTTGGCGAGCTGCAAACCTCAGAAGCCGGTCTCAGGCTGATCGCCGATCTCGAAGGTTGCCGCCTGTCGCCTTACCAGTGCAGCGCCGGGGTATGGACGCAGGGCATTGGGCATACTGCCGACGTCATCCCAGGCAAGACGATCGATGAACGGCAAGCCGCGGTGGGTTTGGTCGACGATGTTCGCCGCACCGAACGCGGCATGGCCGCTTGCCTGCCGCATACGCTCTCGCAACAAACCTATGATGCGGTGATCGCCTTCGCCTTCAACGTGGGCGTCGGCGCAGCCTGCCACTCTACGCTGGTCGCGCTGCTGCAACAGCGCCAGTGGCGGCAGGCCTGCGATCAGTTGCCTCGCTGGATTTACGTAAACGGAAAGAAAAACAAAGGGCTGGAACAGCGACGCGCCACGGAACGCGCACTGTGCTTGCAGGGTATTGCCTCATCATGACGAGTTCGCTCGCCGAAGGGTGATGCCACAACAATTTCACTTAATTTGTTCAAGGGGGTTCTTATGATGCACTGTCCATTATGCGGTCACGTGGCCCACACTCGCTCCAGCCGCTATCTGAGCGAGTCGACCAAAGAGCGTTACCATCAATGCCGCAACATCAATTGCAGTTGCACGTTCGCCACGCACGAGTCCGTCGCGCGGGTGATCGTCAAACCTGGCGATGACATTGTCCCGGCGCAGCCGCACCCGCCGGAGAGTCAGCATAAACAAAGCGCCGCCGCGCTGTAATGCAAAAAGCCTGCTGATGCAGGCTTTTTAATGTCGCTGCCAGGCGGCCAAGTCTCGCAAATACGAGGTGATAGATTTTCCTGATAAAAAAAGGGGTTGGCATAATGCCAACCCCTGATAACTATTAACTTTTGGATGCAGCGTTAGCCAACGCGGTTCAGACGCTCTTTGATACGAGCAGCCTTACCAGTACGCTCACGCAGGTAGTACAGTTTAGCTTTACGAACGGCACCACGACGTTTCACAGCAATGCTGTCGATTACTGGGGAGTGAGTCTGGAATACGCGCTCAACACCTTCGCCGTTGGAAATCTTACGAACAGTGAATGCAGAGTGCAGACCGCGGTTACGGATAGCGATAACCACGCCCTCGAATGCCTGCAGACGTTTCTTGCTACCTTCAACGACCCATACCTTCACTTCCACGGAATCACCCGGACGGAATGCAGGTACGTCTTGTTTCATCTGCTCTTGTTCAAGTTGCTTAATAATGTTGCTCATAATATGTCTCTTACCCTAGGTAAACTGATATATCGGTCCCGTCTGATGTCAGACGTTTCCTTCATAGTCCTGTTGCCTGGCCTGATATTCCCGTTGGAAATCAGCCAGCAACACCGCTTGCTCGTCAGTCAGAGCTAGGCTTTCTAGAAGTTCAGGTCTTCTAAGCCAGGTTCGGCCCAGCGACTGCTTTAAGCGCCAGCGACGTATCTCGGCATGGTTGCCCGACAGCAGAACCGGCGGTACTTCCATCCCTTCCAACACCTCTGGGCGGGTATAGTGCGGGCAGTCCAGCAATCCGTCGGCGAAGGAGTCTTCCTCCGCTGAGGCCTGATGGCCCAGCACACCCGGTATGAAACGGGCGACTGAATCAATCAGGGTCATCGCCGGCAGTTCCCCGCCGCTGAGAACGTAATCGCCGATTGACCATTCTTCGTCAATTTCGGTTTGGATTACGCGCTCGTCTATCCCTTCGTAGCGGCCGCACACCAGAATCATCTTCTGATTGGCCGCCAGTTCGCACACGCCGGTTTGATCCAGCTTGCGCCCCTGAGGTGACAGATAAATCACCTTTGCTCCCTCGCCTGCCGCTGCTTTCGCCGCATGAATGGCTTCCCGTAAAGGTTGCACCATCATCAGCATTCCCGGGCCGCCGCCGTAAGGGCGATCGTCCACGGTGCGATGCCGGTCGTAGGTGAAGTCGCGAGGACTCCAACACTGCACGCTCAGCAGGCCATTTTTTACTGCCCGGCCAGTCACCCCGTAATCGGTGATAGCGCGGAACATCTCAGGAAACAGGCTTACAATACCGATGAACACAAGCCAATCCCCTTACCGTTATTCCACTTGCTTCGACCGTTTGATCCGGGGGTCAAAAACCAGGATCCCAATCTGCCTCAATCACGCGGGCAGTGAGATCGACTTTCTTGATAACCTGCCCATGAAGAAACGGAATCAACCGCTCCTTCATGCCGAACGCATCTTTCAGGTTCGCTTTCACAACCATCACATCGTTCGAGCCGGTTTCCATCATATCGATGACTTTACCCAGCTCGTAGCCGGCGGTGGTGACTACCTGGCAGCCCATCAGGTCTTTCCAGTAGTAATCGTCACCCTCCAGCGGAGGAAGTTGATCGGAATCCACCATAATCTCGCGATTAGTCAGCAGATTCGCCGCGTCCCGATCGTCAATGCCTTTGACCTTGATGATCAGATCCTGACTGTGGCGCTTCCAGTCTTCCAACTCGATATGCTGCCACTGACCCGCCTGCTGGATAAACCACGGCTGATAGTCAAAAATGCTTTCGGCGTTCTCGGTGGATGAAAACACTCTGAGCCAACCACGAATGCCGTAAGCGGACCCCATTTTACCGAGTACAATCGGCGCGATCGGCGCTACCGGTTTGAGTTGCTTGCTCATTGCCACCACCGCGACAGATTAAGCTGCTTTCTTAGCGTCTTTGATCAGCGCGTGAACGCGATCAGAAACGGTTGCACCCAGACCGACCCAGTGCTCGATGCGGTCCAGGTCCAGACGCAGTGCTTCAGCCTGACCGGAAGCGATCGGGTTGAAGAAGCCTACGCGCTCGATGAAACGACCATCACGAGCGTTGCGGCTGTCGGTCACTACTACTTGATAGAACGGACGCTTTTTAGCGCCGCCACGTGCCAAACGAATTGTTACCATAACATCCTCTTTAGTTAATAAAACAGCCGGGCCCCATTGAGGGACGGGGCCCGGTTGCAATATAAAAAGCCCGAAAATTTTACTCATTTTGGCGCAAAAAGCAATCTAAAGCGTCGATCGCAGGGGACAACTTTTGCAGCCTGTCAAATTTCGGGCGGTTTTCACCGCGAACGGCGAATGCTGAAAGCGCCCGCACTCGGCGTGCGGAGGCCTATCAGCGGCCTGGGAAGCCCGGCGGCATCATACCTTTCATGCCGCGCATCATCTTCGCCATGCCGCCTTTCTTCATCTTCTTCATCATACGCTGCATTTCGTCGAACTGCTTCAGCAAGCGGTTGACGTCCTGCACCTGCATGCCGGCCCCCATCGCGATGCGGCGCTTGCGCGAGCCCTTGATGATTTCCGGTTTGGCGCGCTCTTTCAGCGTCATCGAGTTGATGATCGCCTCCATGCGCACCAGCACTTTATCGTCCATCTGCGACTTGACGTTGTCCGGCAGTTGGCCGGCGCCCGGCAGCTTGCTCAGCATGTTGGCCATGCCGCCCATGTTGCGCATCTGCTTGAGCTGCTCCAGGAAATCGGTCAGATCGAAACCGTCGCCCTTCTTCAGCTTGTTGGCCAACTTCTCCGCCTGCTCGCGGTCGACCTTGCTTTCGATATCTTCGATCAGCGACAGCACGTCGCCCATGCCCAGGATGCGCGATGCCACGCGATCCGGGTAGAACGGTTCCAGCGCTTCGGTCTTCTCGCCCACGCCGAGGAATTTGATCGGCTTGCCGGTGATATGACGGATGGACAGCGCGGCACCGCCGCGCGCGTCGCCGTCGACTTTGGTCAGCACCACGCCGGTCAGCGGCAGCGCTTCGTTAAACGCCTTGGCGGTATTGGCGGCGTCCTGGCCGGTCATGGCGTCGACCACGAACAGGGTTTCCACCGGCTTGATCGCCGCGTGCACCTGCTTGATCTCGTCCATCATCGCTTCGTCAACGTGCAAGCGGCCGGCGGTATCGACGATCAGTACGTCGTAGAATTTCAGCTTGGCCTGTTGCAGCGCGCGATTGACGATGTCGATCGGTTTTTCTTTGACGTCGGACGGGAAGAAGTCGATGCCGACGCCTTCCGCCAGCGTTTCCAGCTGTTTGATCGCCGCCGGGCGATAAACGTCCGCGGAAACCACCAACACTTTCTTCTTCTGTTTTTCTTTCAGGAATTTGCCGAGCTTACCGACGCTGGTGGTTTTACCGGCGCCCTGCAGGCCCGCCATCAGCACCACCGCCGGCGGTTGGGCCGCCAGATTCAGCTCGGTGTTGACTTCGCCCATCGCGGCGATCAGCTCGCCCTTGACGATCTTGACGAACTCCTGCCCCGGCGTCAGGCTCTTGTTGACTTCATGGCCGACCGCGCTCTCTTTGACGCGGTTGATGAAGTCGCGCACCACCGGCAGCGCGACGTCCGCTTCCAGCAACGCCATACGCACTTCACGCAGGGTTTCCTTGATATTCTCTTCGGTCAGCCGCCCGCGGCCGCTGATATTGCGCAACGTGCGCGACAATCGATCGGTTAAATTTTCAAACATCGTCTCATGCTCAACGTGTGATGACAGGCCGCTCCGGCGACACAATTGCGCCGATGATAACACGAAGCGCGCCGGATCTCTGCCTCAGCGTTGGAGATAGGTTGGAGTGAAACGCGCGCAACGTTATACTGACACTCCAATTAACCACGCCGAAGCAAAATTAAACGCTATGCCAGTTTTCTCCATTGTGGCTTTGATGGCCTACCTGCTCAGCCTTGGACTGATCATTCCCAGCTTGTTGCGGAAGAACAGCGCATACCGTCGGCTTGCCCTCGTCTCGGCGGTGGTGGCGCTGATTTGCCACGCCATCGCGCTGCAGCAGCGCATCTTCGACGTCAGCGCCGGGCAGAATCTCAGCCTGCTGAACATTGGCTCGATCGTCAGCCTGATCATCTGTTCGGTCATGACCTTCGTCGCCTCGCGCGACCGCGGCTGGTTCCTGCTGCCGATCGTCTACAGCTTCGCGATGATCAATCTGGCCTTCGCCAGCTTCATGCCCGGCGAGTTCATCACTCACCTGGAGTCCAGCCCGGAATTGATGGTGCATATCGGCCTGGCGCTGTTCTCTTACGCCACCCTGATCATCGCCACGCTCTACGCCTTGCAGCTTGCCTGGCTCGACTACCTTCTGAAAAACAAGAAGTTGACCTTTAGCGCCGACATGCCGCCGCTGATGAGCATCGAGCGCAAGATGTTCCATATCACCCAGATCGGCGTGGTGCTGCTGACGCTCACTCTGTGCACCGGCCTGCTGTACATGGATAACCTGTTCAGCAAAGAGAACGTGCATAAAGCGGTGCTGTCGATCATGGCCTGGTTCGTGTATATCGTGCTGTTGTGGGGCCATTACCATGAAGGCTGGCGCGGCCGCCGCGTCGTCTGGTTCAGCTTCGCCGGCGCCTTCCTGCTGACGCTCGCCTACTTCGGCAGCCGTCTGATTCAGCAAGTGATGGTGCGCTAAGCCGGCCGCCTCAACTTTCCCTCTCTATAAGGAATACTGCATTGGAGCATGTGTCGACGGGGACCCTCATCATTATCCTGGTGATCATGATCGTGGTCTCCGCTTACTTCTCCGCCTCCGAAACCGGCATGATGACGCTCAACCGTTATCGCCTGCGTCACCTGTCCAAACAGGGCAATCGCTCGGCGCGCCGTGTGGAGAAGCTGCTGCAAAAACCGGATCGGCTGATCGGCCTGGTGCTGATCGGCAACAACCTGGTCAACATCCTCGCCTCGGCGCTGGCGACCATCGTCGGCATGCGACTGTATGGCGACCTCGGCGTGGCGATCGCCACCGGCATACTGACCTTCGCCGTGCTGCTGTTCGCCGAAGTGCTGCCGAAAACCTTCGCCGCGCTCTACCCGGAACGCATCGCCTTCCCCAGCAGCTTTCTGCTGGCGCCGCTGCAAAAAGTGATGTTCCCGCTGGTCTGGCTGCTCAACGGCATTACCAGTATGACGCTGCGCCTGTTCGGCATTCGCACCAACGTGCGTATCAGCGATGCCGTCAGCAAGGATGAGCTGCGCACCATCGTGCGCGAATCCCAGTCGCAAATCTCCCGACGCAATCAGGACATGCTGATCTCGGTGCTGGATTTGGAAAAGGTGACGGTTAACGACATCATGGTGCCGCGCACCGAGATCGTCGGCATCGACGTCAACGACGACTGGAAGTCGATCATGCGCCAGTTGACCCACTCGCCGCACGGCCGCATCGTGCTGTACCGCAGTTCGCTGGACGACGCCATCGGCATGCTGCGCGTGCGCGAAGCCTACCGCCTGATGACCGAGAAAAAAGAGTTCAACAAAGAGAACCTGCTGCGCGCCGCCGACGAGATTTACTTCGTGCCGGAAGGCACGCCGCTCAACGTGCAGCTGGTGAAGTTCCAGCGCAACAAAGAGAAGGTCGGCATCGTGGTCGATGAGTACGGCGACATTCAGGGCCTGGTCACGGTGGAGGATATCCTCGAGGAGATCGTCGGCGACTTCACCACCTCGATGTCACCCACGCTGGCGGAAGAGGTCACGCCGCAGAGCGACGGCTCGGTCTTGATCGACGGCACCGCCAACGTGCGCGAGCTGAACAAGGCCTTCAACTGGACCTTGCCGGCCAACGAGGCGCGCACCGTCAACGGCATGCTGCTCGAAGAGCTGGAAGATATCCCCGAAATCGGCACCCGGTTGCGTATCGGCCATTATGATATCGACATTCTCGACGTGCAGGGCAACATGATAAAACAGGTGCGGGTCACGCCGATCACCTCGCTGCAGTCCAGCGTCGGCCATCACTGACCGCTGGCCAGAACGTAAAAAAGACGCGAAATCGCGTCTTTTTTTCTCTGCGGGAACTCGCGGCTAGATATGCAGTTCCTGCAGCTTCTCTTTCGGCAGCGCCAGCTCGTCGTTGTGGTTCACCACTACGTCGTTATCCAGGATGTGCTTGGCGATCTCCTGCGCTTCTTCCAGCGAGTGCATATGGTAAGTGCCGCACTGGTACTCGTTCAGCTCAGGGATTTTGCGCTGGTCGGTCACTTTCAGCACGTCGGCCATCGCCGCTTTCCACGCATCGGCTACGCGCTGCTCTTCCGGCACGCCGATCAGGCTCATGTAGAAACCGGTACGACAGCCCATCGGGGAGATGTCGATAATCTCCACGCCCTGGCCGTTCAGGTGGTCACGCATAAAGCCGGCGAACAGGTGCTCCAGCGTGTGAATGCCGCGCTCGGGCATCACTTCCAGGTTCGGGCGGCAAAAGCGCAGATCAAACACCGTGATGGTATCGCCGTGAGGCGTCTTCATGGTTTTCGCAACGCGGACAGCCGGGGCTGCCATACGGGTATGATCGACGGTAAAGCTATCCAGCAATGGCATTTCGCTACCTCCTCGTAAAAGAGCATTTATTTCGAAACTTTTTTTCCTAACCGGGAAACCTTTTCCAACCCTGCGAGTCTCAGTATCTGAAAGACGCGCATTTGTTATCATCATCCCTGTCATCAGAGATGCATATTTGGCCACATTGATGTGGCCTTTTTCTTTTTCAGCTTCCGCCGTTTTGCTTCAGGAACGCTTCAAAGCTTAGCGTATCATTGGCTTCTATGTCGCGTTGGCGTTGCCACGAGGCTTCCCGCTCTTTATCCAGCTCGGCCTCGTTCAGGATTTCCAACGGCTCTTCCAGCAGCATCTTGCGATATTGCTCCGCCAATTGCAGGCCGACGCGCCCGGTGCCTTCCGCTTGCATCGCTTTCAGGATGCGCGCGGAGAAGGTCAGCTCAGGGTCGTCGAACGCGGCGACCAGCTCATCGCACACCTGCTGGTATTGGCGATCGCCGGCTTCGCCGTCCAACACTTCCGCCACCCGACGCAGATCGGCGAACAACGCCTTGCCCACTTTTTCGAGCGGTTCATGGCTGGCGCCACAGCCGATGCCGATGGTCTGGCCCGGCTTGCGGCCCTCCAGGATCACCCGGTTCCAGTTCTTGCGCGTGCACAGCAGTTCATCGCTGCTCATCTCCGGCGCATCGGCCAGCGCGCACCACACCAGGAACAGATCCAGGAAACGCGCCTGCACCGCATCCACGCCGATCGGCGAGAACGGGTTGATGTCCAGCGAACGCACTTCGATGTATTCGATACCACCGCGCAGCAGCGCGTCCGACGGCGTCTCGCCGCTTTTGGTCACGCGCTTCGGCCGGATCGGCGCATACAGCTCGTTCTCGATTTGCAGCACGTTGCTGTTCAGCTGCAGGTAACGGTCACCCTCTTTCACGCCCAGCTTGGCGAACTCTTCGGAAGGCGTCGCGATCGCCCGTTTCAGACCGGCCACATAGCTGTGCAGATCGTTAAAGGTGATGCCCAGATTGCTCTGCGACTTGTTGGTATAACCCAGGTCGCTCAGGCGCAGCGAAGTGGCGTACGGCAGGTAGCACATCCCCTGCTCGGTGCGCTCGAACGGCAGATTGGTCTCGCGCCCCTTGAGGAACGAAGAACAAATGGCCGGCGATGCCCCGAACAGATACGGGATCACCCAGCCGAAACGATAATAATTGCGGATCAGGCGGAAATAGCCCGCCGAGATCTGCTCTTTACCGCTTTCTGCGTCCTGCACGCCGGCCCAGGCCTGCCAAAACTCCAGCGGCAGCGAGAAGTTGTAGTGCACGCCGGAAATGGTCTGCATCAGCGCACCGTAGCGATTCTTCAACCCTTCGCGGTACAGCGTCTTCATGCGGCCGATGTTCGACGAGCCGAACTGCGCCAGCTCGATATCCTGCTCAGCTTCGATAAAGCACGGCATGCTGAGCGGCCACATGCGCTCATCGCCGATATTGCGCGCCACGTAGCGATGAATATCGCGCAGGAATGTCAGCAGGTGATCGATATTGTCATCAACCGGCGTAATGAACTCTAACAGCGCTTCGGCGAAATCCGTGGTGATCCAGTGGTGCGTCAATGCCGCGCCCAGCTTTTCCGGATGCCCGGTGGTCGCCAAGGTGCCGTTCGGCGTGACCCGCAGCGTTTCACGCTCGATGCCGCGACGAATGCCTTTTAATGCCTGGGGATGGGCTTCCAACCAAGAAAGCGCCTGTGATACGTCCGGGATCAAATTGACCTCCCGCTTCTAAAAACAATAACTCGTAAGCATACTGAATCCGCACCCGAGAGAATATTGAGTTATATTCACTTGGTTACTGCCACCAGGCGATGCCCTGTACCGTTATCATAGCCAAAACGATGTAACGCAGCGCCTTTCCGATACACAGAAACAGCGCGACAGAGCCCCAGGGCATGCGCAGCCAACCTGCCAACACGCACAACAAATCGCCCACCACCGGCACCCAGCTGAGCAACAGCGCAGCCGGGCCGAAGCGTTGCAGCCACCCGAGCGCCGTTGCCAGCCCCCGCTGTGGTTTCAACGCCGGTAACAGGCGCCCGATAATGACATTGGTCAAGCCACCCAGCGTGTTGCCCAGGGTCGCTGCCAGCACCAGCAACTCCGGCGAGACGCGACTCTGGGTCAGCAAGGCGACCAGAACGATTTCTGAATTTCCCGGCAGCAGCGTCGCACTGAGGAAGCTACTGCCAAATAACGATATTACGGCTAGCGTACTACTCACAGCGTACGGACGTCTACCACCGCCATACCGGCGCTTTTCGCCGCCTGAATGCCGAAATCAGCGTCTTCAAACACCACGCATTTTTCCGGCGGCACGCCGATCAGTTCGGCGCAGCGCAGGAAGGTGTCCGGCTCCGGTTTGTGGCGCTGCACGTCGTCCGCACCGACGATCGCGTCGAAGCAGTTGAACAGGCCGAGATGACGCAGCAGCATTTCCGCCATGCGGTGCTCGCTGCCGGTGCCGACCGCCATCGGACGGCGGCCATGATAGGACTTCACCACCTCGATCAGCGGCAATGGACGCACGCTGTCCAGCAGCATCGCTTCCACCGCGCGGGTTTTCTCCGCGGCCAGGTGATGAGGATCGAGATCGGCCTGATGGCTGGCGATAATCGCCTGCGCGATGCGCCAGGTCGGCGAACCGCTCAGCGCCACCATGGCCGCTTCATCAAACGTCATGCCATAACGGGACAGCACTTCACGCCACGCTTTACGGTGCGTTGGCTCGGTGTCCAGAATCGTGCCGTCCATGTCGAAAATAAGACCCTGATAGCGGTCGAACATCGTTACTCCATGATCGTTGAGGAAAGAAAACTACTTTAGCGTAAAGCCGTTGGGTTGTCGCTGACTGCGTCATAACGGAATGTGCTGTGCCCTATCGGGCGCAAAGGAGGACAGGGGTGAAGTAGAGAATGGTTAAATGCTGAAAAGCGAAAAACCCGCCGAAGCGGGTTTCTCTTAGATGGTGCATCCGGGAGGATTCGAACCTCCGACCGCTCGGTTCGTAGCCGAGTACTCTATCCAGCTGAGCTACGGATGCATTACTGTTTTTACTGCTTGCCTGCTTCGCTAATGAAGCCAGACTTAAAGAATGGTGCATCCGGGAGGATGATTCGGCGCTTGCGCCTCACCCTGCGGGCCGTTGCTGAAGCAACGTTATCCTCCCTAAGGGACACTTTCTTTTTTACTGCCCGCCTGAAGATTTCTCTTCGCAGTACGGGAAGTGAAGAATGGTGCATCCGGGAGGATTCGAACCTCCGACCGCTCGGTTCGTAGCCGAGTACTCTATCCAGCTGAGCTACGGATGCACAGTAATTCTTTGATACCCTATGGTACTTTGTTCCCAACTCTACCATACGGCTAATATGGTGCATCCGGGAGGATTCGAACCTCCGACCGCTCGGTTCGTAGCCGAGTACTCTATCCAGCTGAGCTACGGATGCAAATGGCGGTGAGGCGGGGATTCGAACCCCGGATGCAGCTTTTGACCGCATACTCCCTTAGCAGGGGAGCGCCTTCAGCCTCTCGGCCACCTCACCAAACGCTTCTTTCGAATTGTGCCTAACTCGCTTTAGAGAAGCTCATCGGCACTGCGTGGCGCACATATTACTTTCTCCGACTTTTAAGTCAAACAATTTTTCCCAACTCATGCGCGTTTGCACAATTCGCACCCAACATGGGCGATTTCACGGCAAAAAGGGCGTTTTATCAACAGGCAACCGCCGCGTCTGTAGCAACAAAGCAGGAAACTAACCGGGAAAATAATCACGAAAAAGAAGAGGGAGGGCGAAGGAAGTGGGTAAAACGATGCAGTAGCGTCTCGTCTGGCAACGAGACGCTGCTTCGGAATCAGTAAGTCGTCTGCTGAGACTTCTCTGCCTGAATGCGCTGATAGATTTCTTCACGGTGAACCGAAACCTCTTTGGGGGCGTTCACACCAATACGCACCTGGTTGCCTTTTACCCCTAGCACAGTAACCGTAACCTCATCGCCAATCATGAGGGTTTCACCAACTCGACGAGTCAGAATTAACATTCTTTGCTCCTTGAAAGATTAAAAGAGTCGGGTCTCTCAGTTTCCCCGTCATTATCCATCATATGTGGTGAAAACGTAAGCCGCGCAACCCACAATAAGTGTAAGCAGACTTGGTCCCACCTCAGATAATGGTAAGTTTAGCCGACCTGAAAAACTTTGTTCCCGCAATTGTAACTAAATTGTGTTAGCACAGTATGAAAACGCCATAATCAACAAAGTATTATGGCGTTTGTGCGTGCTATTTATTTATATTCACAGCTTCGAGGCCACCCAGGCTTCTACGCTGTTTAACGCCGCTGGCAGGGCGTTGATATCCGTCCCCCCCGCCATCGCCATATCCGGGCGACCACCGCCCTTGCCGCCGACCTGCTGCGCCACGTTGCCGATCAACTCGCCGGCTTTCACGCGGTCAGTCAGATCCTTGGTCACACCAGCAACCAGGCTGACTTTGTCATCAGCCGTCGTTGCCAACACGATGATGGCCGAACCCAATTGATTTTTCAGGTCATCTACCATGGTGCGCAGCATTTTGGCTTCGACATTGTCCAACTGGCTGACCAACAGCTTCACGCCGTTAACCACTTTTGCCTGGCTGGACAACGAAGCGCTCTCCTGCGCCGCCTGCTGATCTTTCAACTGCTGCAGTTCTTTTTCCAGCGCGCGCGTGCGATCGAGCACCGAGCGCACTTTATCGGTCAGGGTGTTACTGTCGCCTTTGACCAACTGAGCAACGTCTTGCAACAAATCGCTTTGCTGATGCAGCGTAGCGATAGCGCCAGCGCCGGTCACCGCTTCAATACGGCGGATGCCCGCCGCGGTGCCCGACTCGCTCAGAATGCGGAACAGGCCGATATCGCCGGTGCGGCTGGCATGGGTGCCGCCGCACAGCTCGGTGGAGAAGTCGCCCATGGTCAGCACGCGCACGTTGTCATCATACTTCTCACCGAACAGCGCCATCGCGCCCTTCTCTTTGGCATCTTCCAAGGCCATCAGCTCGGTCTGCACCGGCAGGTTACGACGCACCTGCTGGTTCACCAGATCTTCCACCGCGCGGATTTGCTCCGGCTTCATCGCTTCGAAGTGCGAGAAGTCGAAACGCAGGTATTTGTCGTTAACCAGCGAGCCTTTCTGCGCGACGTGGTCGCCCAACGTTTGGCGCAGCGCGGCGTGCAGCAGGTGAGTTGCGGAGTGGTTCAGACGAATGCTGTTGCGGCGCTCAGCGTCGATCTGCGCGTCCACGCGATCGTTCAGCTTCAGCGAACCCTGCGCCAGTTTGCCCTGATGGCCGATAGCCTGACCGTATTTCTGGGTATCGTTGACCGTAAACTCAGCGCCGGCGGCTTTCAGCACGCCTTTATCGCCGACCTGGCCGCCGGATTCGCCATAGAACGGCGTCTCATCCAGCACCACCACCGCCTCTTCGCCGGCGTTGATCTGATCGACCGGCTGGCCGTCGCGGAACAGCGCGATGACCGTCGCCTGCTGCTCGTCGTGATCGTAACCGCTGAACTGGCTGCTGCCATCCACGCGGATCAGGCTGTTATAGTCGGCGCCAAAGCCGCTGGATTCGCGCGCACGGCGGCGCTGTGCTTCCATCGCCTCTTCAAAGCCCGCTTCGTCGACTTTCAAACCGCGCTCGCGGCAGACGTCAGCGGTCAGATCGATCGGGAAACCGTAGGTATCGTACAGACGGAAAGCGGTTTCGCCGTCCAGGGTATCGCCCTGCAGCTTGGCCAGCTCTTCGTCCAACAGCGCCAGGCCACGCTCCAGCGTGCGGGCAAACTGCTCTTCTTCGGTTTTCAGCACCTGCTCCACCAGCGATTGCTGGCGTTTCAGTTCGTCGGCCGCCGGACCCATCACTTCGATCAACGGCGCCACCAGTTTGTAGAAGAAGGTGTCTTTCGCGCCCAGCATGTTGCCATGGCGGATCGCGCGACGAATGATGCGGCGCAGCACATAGCCGCGGTTTTCGTTAGACGGGATCACGCCGTCCGACACCAGGAAGGCACAGGAACGAATGTGGTCAGCGATAACGCGCAGGGATTTGTTGTCCAGATCGGTTGCGCCGGTCACTTTAGCCACGGCGGCGATCAGGGTACGGAACAGATCGATTTCATAGTTGGAGTTCACATGCTGCAACACCGCCGCAATGCGCTCCAGACCCATACCGGTATCCACAGAAGGTTTCGGCAGCGGCAGCATGGTGCCGTCGGACTGACGGTTGAACTGCATGAAAACGATGTTCCAGATCTCGATGTAGCGGTCGCCGTCTTCTTCCGGGCTGCCTGGAGGGCCACCCCAGATGTGATCGCCGTGATCGTAGAAAATCTCGGTGCACGGGCCGCATGGGCCGGTGTCGCCCATCTGCCAGAAGTTATCGGAAGCGAAAGGCGCGCCCTTGTTGTCGCCGATGCGGATAATGCGCTCGGCCGGTACGCCGATTTGCTTCTGCCAGATGTCGAACGCTTCGTCATCGGTTTCATACACGGTGACCCACAGTCGCTCTTTCGGCAGGTTGAACCAGTTTTCACCGGTCAGCAGTTCCCATGCGTAGCCGATCGCGTCGTGCTTGAAGTAATCGCCGAAGCTGAAGTTGCCCAGCATTTCAAAGAAGGTGTGGTGACGCGCGGTATAACCGACGTTTTCCAGGTCGTTATGCTTGCCGCCTGCGCGCACGCAGCGCTGCGAGGTGGTGGCGCGGGAATAGGCGCGTTTGTCGAGCCCCAGGAAAACATCCTTAAATTGGTTCATGCCGGCATTGGTAAACAGCAATGTCGGATCATTGTTAGGCACCAGGGAGCTGCTCGCTACAACCTGATGACCCTTACTATGAAAGAAATCGAGAAACGCTTGACGGATCTCAGCGGTGCTCTTGCTCATAATTTTCCTGGAAAGGCTAGAATAACGACACGTGAGCCGGTGACGCGTCATCCCGACGATGACAACCAGCTCACGAACAAAAAGTGGGGATAAGATAAATTTTCTTCAGAGGGAAGTAAAACCCCGTGTGCGCTCATTGCGCAAAATCACGGTAAATTGACTGAATTTCTTCCTGGAAGAAGCCGCGATAGAGCAGATAACGCTGCACTTTGGCTTTCTCTTTCCAGTCGGTTGGCAACGCATCGCCAAATTTTCGCTGCGCCACCTGTTTTGCCTGTTCACACCAGTCGATGTCGCATTCCGCCAGCGCGTCCTGCACCAGCGCTTTGTCGACGCCCTTTTGCATCAGTTCGCTGCGGATGCGCTGCGCACCGTAACCTTTACGGCTGCGGCTGCCGATGTAGCTGTGAGCGAAACGCTTATCGTCCAGCCAGTTATGCTGGTAACAGTAGGCGATAACCTGCTCGATCAGCGCAGGATCCACCGGCTCTTCAACCACCGGCGGTGATGCCGGCGCATGTGGCCCCTTGCTGCCAAAACGGGCTTTCGCCACAAACGGCTGCGCCGCAAGTTTGCGGCGCAGTTCAGCTTCACTATGATCGCGTTGCGACAGCAGGCGCATGGCGCGGCTTAGCAAGTCATTCATCATTCAAGCCTGAATTTATGGGATATGCGCCACACGAACGGCGGCGCACATCTTCAGCGATTAGAACTGCTCGCTGGTTTCCGCTTCGTCGTCTTCGAAGTCGTCACCGGAAGCGGCCACCAGCTCACCGCCGCTGTGCAGCAGCAAATCGCGCAGCTTCTTATCCAGCTCGGCGGCGATAGCCGGGTTTTCTTTCAGGAAGTTACAGGCATTCGCCTTGCCCTGACCGATTTTCTCGCCGTTATAGCTGTACCAGGCGCCGGCTTTTTCGATCATCTTGTGCTTCACGCCCAGATCGACCAGCTCGCCACGGCTGTTGATGCCTTCGCCGTACATGATTTGGAATTCAGCCTGTTTGAACGGCGCAGCGATTTTGTTCTTCACCACTTTCACGCGGGTTTCGCTGCCCACCACTTCGTCGCCCTCTTTAATGGCGCCGATGCGGCGGATATCCAGACGCACCGAAGCGTAGAACTTCAGGGCGTTACCGCCGGTCGTGGTTTCCGGGTTGCCGAACATCACGCCAATTTTCATACGGATCTGGTTGATGAAGATCAGCAGGGTATTGGCGTTTTTCAAGTTGCCGGCCAGCTTACGCATCGCCTGGCTCATCATGCGCGCCGCCAGACCCATGTGAGAATCGCCGATTTCACCTTCGATTTCCGCCTTCGGCGTCAGCGCCGCCACGGAGTCGACGATGATGACGTCAACCGCGCCGGAGCGGGTCAGCGCATCACAGATTTCCAGCGCCTGCTCGCCGGTGTCCGGCTGGGAGCACAGCAGGTTGTCGATATCGACGCCCAGCTTTTTCGCATAGATAGGATCCAGCGCGTGCTCGGCGTCGATGAACGCACAGGTTTTGCCTTCGCGCTGCGCAGCGGCGATCACCTGCAGCGTCAGGGTGGTTTTACCGGAGGATTCCGGGCCGTAGATTTCGACGATGCGGCCCATCGGCAGGCCGCCGGCGCCCAGAGCGATATCGAGTGACAGTGAGCCGGTGGAGATCGTTTCCACGTCCATGGAGCGGTCTTCACCCAGGCGCATGATGGAGCCTTTGCCGAACTGTTTCTCAATCTGGCCCAGTGCCGCAGCTAACGCCTTTTGCTTGTTCTCATCAATAGCCATTTTTGCTCCTTCGTTTCGCAATGCCGGTGTTACCCCACACTGCCACTGAATGTATGTTGTGCAGGAAATGTCACTAATTATACTGTATGGTCATACAGTATCAAGCCTAATTTACAAAAATTCGTCGATGGCGGTTTGCAGCGCGAAAATCGTCGCCTGCAGCCGCACCGCATCGCGATCGCCCTCGAATTGCATCTTGCGTGACAGCCCCCGGCCATCGCTGCTGGCGAAGCCGAACCACACGGTGCCGACCGGCTTTTCCGCGCTGCCGCCGTCCGGGCCGGCGATGCCGCTTACCGAGAGCGCCAGATCGGCCCGCGCCGCACGCAGCGCCCCTATCGCCATCTCGCGCACCACCTCTTCGCTGACCGCGCCGTGCGCCGCCAACGTGGCTTCGCTCACCCCCAGCAGGTCGTGCTTCGCCGCATTGCTGTAGGTGACGAAACCGCGATCGAAATAGGCGGAGCTCCCCGCGATATCGGTAATGGCCTTGGCAATGCCGCCGCCGGTGCAGGATTCCGCGCAGGTGATCCAGCGGCCCTGAGCCTTCAGTTTTTCCCCCGCCAGCACGCTGAGCCGGCGCAGTTGGTCGTCACTCATAACCCCTCCCTCGCGAATTCAGGTATATGCGCCCGATAGTAGCATTTATCAAGGCGGCGCGACGGCTGGCGCGCAGAAATGCGCAGCGCCTCGCAGGAGGTGCGGTTTTAAGCGCCCGGCCAAGCTGCTAGTATCAAAAGAAGCGCCCCAGCGAGCGGCGGCGCACCAGCACAAGGAACATCACGGAGGCGGCACGCTGCGGCGGCGGCCTCAGGGCGCACCAGAAGAGATTAGGACGATAGCGTGAAAAAAACGTTGGGCGTATTCTTGCCGTTGTACACCACCACCCTGCTGCTGCTGTTGGGCTCGGGTCTGCTCACCACCTACGTCTCGCTGCGGCTGGCCTCCATCCACGTCAGCAGCGCGCTGATCGGCGCCATCATCGCCGCCAACTACATCGGGTTGGTGATCGGCGGCAAGGTCGGCCACTTTCTCATCGCCCGCGTCGGGCATATCCGCGCCTACGTGGCCTGCGCCGGCATCATTACCGCCGCGGTGCTGGGGCACGGCCTGACGGCGTTCATTCCCGCCTGGGTTGCGCTGCGCCTGGTGATCGGGCTGTGCATGATGTGTCAGTTCATGGTGCTGGAAAGCTGGCTGAACGACCAGGCGGAATCCAACCAGCGCGGCATGGTGTTCGGTTTCTATATGGCGGCGACCTATCTCGGCATGTCGCTGGGCCAGATCGTGCTGATGCTGCAAAGCAATCTGGGCATCGCCACGCTGCTGGTGATCGCACTGTGCTTCGCGCTCTGCCTGGTGCCGATCGCTCTCACCACCCGCACCAATGCGCGCCACATGTCGCCGGCGCCGATGGAACTGCGTTACTTTGTCGGCGCTATTCCCAAGGTGCTGGCCACCACGCTGGTGATCGGCATGGTGGTAGGTTCGTTTTACGGCCTGGCGCCGGTCTACGCCAGCCTGCAATCCTTAAGCACGCAGCAAACCGGCCTGTTCATGGCGCTGGCCATCTTCGCCGGGCTGGTGGCGCAATTCCCGCTCAGTTGGCTGTCGGATCGCTATAACCGCCCCTTGCTGATGCGCCTCAACGCCATTTTTCTGATCGTGGCGGCGCTGCCGCTGGCGCTGCTGCCGCACATCGATTTCCCGCTGCTGCTGGCGGTGGGGTTCGTCGTCAGCATGCTGCAGTTTACGCTCTACCCGCTGGTGGTGGCATTGGCCAACGATCTGATCGAGCCGGAGCGTCGCGTCTCGCTGGCCGCCTGCCTGCTGATGGCGTTCGGCGTCGGCGCCAGCATCGGGCCGCTGGCGGTCGGCGCGCTGATCGAGCCGCTTGGCGGCAATATCCTGTACGCCTTCTTCGCCCTGTGCGGCGTGCTGCTGGCGGCCCTCAGCCGCACGGCGAAAGCGGAGGAGCCGCAGCTGGCGCAGGACGCGCCGGTGCCGCACATTCCGCTGCCGGACAGCCTCGCCAGCTCGCCGCTGTCGCCGGCGCTCAATCCGACCTTTGATGAGCAGATCATTCACGACACCATGCCGCCGCCGGAAGCGGCGCCCGATGTCGACGAGCCGCAGCCTGAAGAACAGGAAACGGAGCACTTGCCTCAGGGCGCCGATCCGCAAGAGGACACCGGCCTGAAAAAGGCGCACGCCATGCTGTAAACGGCGCGGAGCTACAGATCCAGGAAAGAGCCAAGCAGAAAACCGCGTTCGGCGATCGCCGCTTTCAGCGTCGGCGCGGTCAACACATCCAGCTCGACGAGGCGCGGGTGGCAGTATTTGCTCTGCAGGATCGTCGCGTCGAGGAACGCCGGGTGGCACATCATTTCCAATGACTCGGCGCCCTGCTCGTCGGCACGCGCCAACCGCTGCAGGAACAAGGCTTCGGAAATCGTTTCGCCGTAGAATCCCGCGTCAAACGCGTCGGTGCTGCAGGGCGTCTGCAACGCAATATCGCGCCGTTTCGCCTCTTCGCGATCGAGGCGCAGCGGCAGACCCTGCGCCTGCGCAAACGCCTCCACCAGCGGGTAAATCTGCGGCTGCATATGTACATGGTGGTGGCTGTCGATGTGCGTCGGCGGCCTGCCGAACAGCGTCACAAACCGCGCGAACTGGCGCTGCAGCTCCTCCTGGATCTCGTCCAGCTGCAGCTCGCCGGCCTCGGCGCGGCGCCACAGCCATTTACCCAATTCGCCATGCTCGTTGACCAGCGAAGGCATGGCGCCCAGCGGCCTGCCATGGGTCAAAACGAAATGCAGCCCGATCGGTAACCCCGGATATTGCCGGCTGAGCGCCGCCGCGTGCTGTGCGCCGCCGCCGTTCACCATCGCCGTGGTAGAGGAAACGACGCCATGCTGATACGCCTCGATAACACCGTAGTTTTGTCCCTTGCTCAGGCCGAAGTCATCGGCATTCACGATCAGTAGTTTTTCCATAGTGGCTCCCACGGGATGAATTTTTGGCAAGGGAAGCCCGACCGACCGGCGCGGCATTCCCCTTCGCTAAGGTAAAAATCGAATGATTAACCGGCCGGCGGCCTGAAGCTCATCGGCATATCGGCGTTGATACTGATCGGGAGCGGCCCTAAAGAGGGCCGTAGCACTTTTTTCGGTAGTTGCCTGGGGTCACATCGGTGAGCCGCTTGAAGTTTTTAATGAACAGGCTGACATCGCCATAGCCGGAATCGAAGGCGATATCGGAAACCGAATAGTTGGTGACCTCCAGCTGCGTCTTGGCGAAGTTGATGCGGATCTCATTGATCACCTGCATCGGCGTCTTGTGGTAGTAACGCCGCATCGCCCGGGTCAGATACTCCTGGGTTTTCCCCGACAGCGCCACCATGTTAGCCAACGCCCTTTCACCGAACATCGCCTTGTCATGCATGCCGGCCAGGGTGTTCTTCAGCCACTGCGGGATATCATCGCCGCCGTCGTTTTCTTCTTTATGGTGACGAATACGGCTGATCACATAGAAGGTCAGCGTTTCGAGAAATTCGGCGAAGTCGTCCTCGCGAAACTGCGGCGAACTCACCACCGATTCGATATAGGCCAAAAACTCGTTTCTCAGGCTGTAGGCCTGCGAGGCGACGAAGCAGCGCGGCAGCTGCTGCAAATAGTGCTCTTCAAAGAACGCTTTGCTGACCGCCACGTTGAAGATTTTCGTCGCGCCGAACTCGTAAAAGCTCTGGTGGTAGGAGCCGATGGGGATAAAGACGAAATCCCCGCGCTCCAGCAGCACCCGCTTGCCGTTGATCTCCTGATAGCATTTGCCGCTCAGCACGATGGTGAACTCGTAATAGTCGTGCTGATGCAGCCCGGTGGCGCTTTCCACCTTGTTGTAGATAAACAGGTGAAAATCTTTGCAGTTAAAAAAATCCTGCTCGCGAATCAGCTTCACGTCGTTGGCACTCAGCGAAATTCGGTTGTCGGACACGGCGCCGGCCTCCCGTTAGTCAAATCCGTTGCGTCTGGCCGCCTCGGCAAACCAGTAGCCGCTTTTCTTGATGGTGCGGCGCTGATCCGCCCGATCCAGCCGCACCAGCCCATAACGATTCTTGTAGGCGTTCAGCCAGGACCAGCAGTCGATAAAGGTCCACAGATGATAGCCTTTGCACTGCGAGCCTTCCGCCAGCGCGCGGTGCAGCCACTTCAGGTGCTCGCGAATAAAGTCGATGCGGTAATCGTCCTCCACCCGCCCATCGGCGCCGATAAACGCCTCTTCGCCCTCAACGCCCATGCCGTTTTCCGAAATATAACAAGGCAGGTTGCCGTAGTTCTCTTTCAGATCCATCAGGATGTCGTACAGCCCCTTTTCGTAGATCTCCCAGCCGCGGTGCGGATTGATTTTGCGACCCGGCATTGCATAGTAACTGAACAAATCCTCCGGCGATGCGATCGGCCCCTCGGCACGACGCCCCTCTTTCGCCTGCACCCTGCGCGGCTGGTAATAGTTGACGCCGAGGATGTCCACCACGCCGCCTTCAATCAGCGGCGCATCCTGTGGCTCGCAGCAGGGCATCAGCCCATGCCGCTCCAGCAGCTGCAGCAACGCCGCCGGATAACGCCCTTTGGCGACCGGATCGAGGAAACTGCGGTTGAGCAGCAGATCGGCGTCGTGCGCGGCCTGCCGATCCTCCGGCGCGTCGGAACGCGGATAGGTCGGGCTCAGATTCAGAATGATGCCGATGCTCCCCGGCAGCTCCCGCGCTCTGAAACGCTGCACCGCCATGGCGTGCGCCAGTACGCTGTGATACGCCACGGTGACCGCCCGTTTGAAGTCCACCACGCAAGGGTAATGCAGGTCATTCAGGTAACCGGCCTCCACCGGCACGATCGGCTCGTTGAAGGTGAACCAGTGGGTAACCCGATCGCCAAACAGGCCGAAGCAGATATCGGCGTAACGCGCATAGGCTTCGACCACCGCCCGGCTTTCCCAGCCGCCGCGCTGCTGCATGCACAGCGGCATATCGAAGTGGTAGAGATTGATAAACGGGGTGATGCTCTGCGCCAGCAGCTCGTCGATCATCGCGTTATAGAACGCCACCGCCTGCGGGTTCACCTCGCCGTCACCGTCCGGGATCAGCCGCGACCACGAGATAGACGTTCTGAAGGTATTGTGGCCCAGCGTTTTGAGCAGCCCGATATCGGTGCGGAAATGGTCGTAAAAGGTCGAGGCCTCGGCCGGCCCCACCCGATCGTGAAAGCGCTCGGGCGCGATCTCGTACCAATAGTCGAAGATGTTGCGGCTCTTGCCGTCCCGCGCGGCCGCCCCTTCAGACTGCGGCGCGGAGGTGGCGCTGCCCCACCAGAACCCGTCGGCAAATTGATATTCCATACTCGCGTCCCTCGCAGGGCGGCCGCGCCGCCCCGTTCCACAGTTAGAATTTCAGCGCCTTGGCGATGTCTTCTTCGCTTTCCGTCGCCGCGTCGATCTGGCTCTGCGCCTTGTTGGAGATCGCCACGAACGGCAGATAAATCACGGTGGCGACCGCCAGGTTAAACAGGCTCAACAACATGGCCATGATGCTGCCGTTGGTGTTGAAGAACGCCCCCAGGCCGACCGGCATGGTCCAGGGCGCGATGTTGGTGATAGGCGGGATCAGCCCGGAATAATAAGCCAGCGAGGTGATAATGGTCAGCACCGGCTGCACCAGGATGAACGGAATGAACATCACCGGGTTCATGATCACCGGCAGGCCGAACAGAATCGGTTCGTTGATCTGAAAAATGCCGGACGGCGTCGCCAGCTTGGCGACCTGGCGGTAATCCTCGCGGCGCGAGGCGATGAAGATGGCGATGATCAGGCCCAGCGTCGAGCCGGTGCCGCCGAGGTAAATGTAGGAGTCGACGAACGGCTTCGCCCACATGTGGAACTCTTTCCCGGCGGCCACCGCCGCTTCGACCGAACCGTATTTGTTGTACAGCTCCACGTTTTCCAGCGCGAACGGCGTCATGATGCCGCTGTCCAGCGCCGCCAGCGCCATGGAGCCGTGCACCCCAAAGAACCACAGCAGCGAGGAGAACAGCACGTACACCCAGCCCACCACGCTGCCCATCTTGGCCAGCGGTGCCGAAATGCCGTCCATGATGATCTGGTGGAAGTTGGTGCCCCAGTGCGCCAGCGCGAACGCCACCAGCCCCATGATGGAGAGGATGATGAAACCGGGGATCAGCGCCGAGAAGGAGCGCGACACCGAAGCCGGCACGCTGTCCGGCAGGCTGATCACCCAGTTGCGCCGCACGATGAAAGCAAACATCTCGGCCACCACCAGCCCGATCACCATACCGGAAATGATGTTGGCGCCGCCCAGCCAGTTGGCGCCCACCGCATAGGCCTCGCCGACGTTGAACGGTGTGACGGTCATAAAAGCAGCCACCGCCAGCAGCGCCGAGGCGAGCGGATCGACCTTGCGCTCTTCGGCCAACGCCATGCTGATAAAGAACGGCGTCATCAGGGACATGATCCCCAGCGTGCCGTTGTACACGCTGCCGCCAATGCTCTTCAGGCTATTGAGCGTCTCGATGGTGGAGGCGTCCAGGCGCACGCCCAGCGAATAGAAGAACGATCCTTCGCCGAAGCTCAGGAACACGTTGTTGATCAACACGAACATCGCCCCGGTCAAGGTCAGCGGCATCAGGCGGATAAAGCCGTTCTTGATGGCGTTGACGTGGGGCTGCTTGCCGATTTTTACGGCGAAAGGCAGGATAACCTTCTCGAGCGAGGCAATGAGGGTATTCACGGCGGCCTCCTGTTATTGGTTGGCTTTCTTGATGGCGGCCACCGCGGCCTTCAGCACGCCCAGCCCATCGACCTTGCCGTACAGCAGCGGATCGATGACTTCAACGGGTTTGTTGGGCAGCTGTTTTTGCACTTCCGGCAAGGTGTAGGCAATCTGCGGCCCCAGCAGGATCAGATCCGCTTCAACGCCTTTCTCCGCAGCCAGCGCTTCCGGGTAGGCGGCGATGATCACCGGCACTTCGTATTTCTCGGCCTGCGCCTTCATTTTTGAAACCAACAGGGAAGTGGACATACCGGCAGAACAAAACAGATAGATTTTTTTCTTTTCCATACCAAGCACCTCAGATAATCAAAAAAACCCCGTGTTATTTGTATGCCAGATGCAATCACGATTGCTTCACGCACATTCCTTATGAAAATTTCCGTCACGTTGCCCTGGTTGCAGACAGTATACGGAGCATGAAAAACGGATCGGTAAGCCAGGGGAGAGAATAACCGTCTCTCCTTGACCTGATGGCTTGACCCCCTTCACATTTCGCATAAAAAAATAGTGTGACCGGGCTCTCAAATAACCGATATAAACTCAGAATATTCGCAATAAATACTCAAATAACAATTATAAACAGACAGTTATAAACACGCCGAGAATTTAAGGGTTTATTTGCGCCTGAACAAACGAAAAGAGAATAAAATAGTTCAAGCTTGATTCGCCTGCTGCTCTCCGAACGCGATGGCAGGCGAAGAGGATTAGGTGGGCAGACGCAGCAACTCGATCACCGTGGCCAGCGCCACGGAATGGTTCCTGCGGTTGGGGTAATAGAGGTAAAAACCGGGAAACGGCGCGCACCAGTCGGCCAACACTCGCCGCAGCCGCCCGCTCGCCAGGTGTTCTTCCACCTCCTGTTCGATGGCGAAGGCGATGCCGACGTGCGCCAGCGCCGCCTGCAGCAGCAGCCTGGCGTCATCCACGATCAGCGGGCTGTTGACCGCCACGGAAAACCGCTGCTCGCCCTGCTGAAAAGCCCATTTGTAGCGCTCGCCTGAAGAGCTCTTGCGCCAACCGATGCAGCGATGCTGCAGTAAATCCTGCGGATGCGTCGGTTCACCGTGCCGTTGAAAGTAATCCGGCGTGGCGACGATGGCAAAACGCAGATCCGGCGTCAGACGCACCGCGCGCATATCGTTGTGCAGATCCTCGCCGAGCCGAATACCGGCGTCAAAGCCTTGCTCGACGATGTTGGCGAACCCTTCGTCCGCCACCACCTCCAGCGTAATGCCGGGATATTCGCTGGCCAACCGCCCCAGATGCGGCACGATGGCGAGATCGATCGCCGAACGCGGCGCGTTGATGCGCACCAGGCCGCGCGGCCCTTCGCGAAACGCATTCAGGCTCTCCAGCGCGGCGTCGATGTCGGTAAAGGCCGGCACCAGCTGTGCCAACAGATGCTCACCTGCCTCCGTCGGCGAAACGTTGCGGGTGGTGCGGTTCAGCAGGCGAATGCCCACCTGCGCTTCCAGTTCGCGCAGGGTGTGGGTCAGCGTCGGCGGCGTCACGCCCAATCGGGCGGCGGCGCGGCGGAAGCTGCGTTCACTGGCGATAGCCACGAAGGCCGCCAGGCCGGACAATTCGGGTTTCTTCATGCTATTAATATAAATTATCTAATAGTGAGATGAATTTTTAGCGGATAGTTATCCGTTATCTAACAACATAGCATTACGATCGAACCCATTACCAGGTATCGATGCGATGATTAATGCTACAACTCCAACTCATGAAACGCCGCGCCGTCTGGCGGACAAAGTCGTGCTGGTGAGCGGCGGCGGCACAGGCATCGGCCGCGCCGCCGCGCTGGCCTATGCCCGCGAAGGCGCCAAAGTGGCGCTGGCCGGCCGACGCGCGGCGGAAATCGAAGCCACGGCGCGCGACATCGCGCTCGCCGGCGGCGACGCCCTGCCCATCGTGGCCGACGTCTCCCAGGAAAACGATATCCGCAGGCTGCTCGCCACGGTGACCGCCCACTACGGCCGGCTCGACGTCGCCTTCAACAACGCCGGCATCATCGGCAACTTCGCTCCCATCACCGAACAGAGCAGCGAAGATTTTGACCGGGTGATCGCCATTAACCTCAGAGGCGTCTGGCTGGCGATGAAATACGAGATTGAAACCTTCCTGGCTCAGCGCTCGGGCGGCGTGATCGTTAACACTTCCTCCTGGCTGACCCACGGCGCGCTGGCCGGCTCATCCAGCTATTCCGCCAGCAAAGGCGCGCTCGATGCGATGATCCGCGCGGTGGCGCTCGAATACAGCGGCCAGGGCATCCGCGTCAACAACATCAACCCCGGCATCATCGACACGCCGATGGCGCGCGGCAGCGTGGCCGACAGCGCGGCGTTCGCGCCCTTTATCGCCCATACGCCCGCCGGCCGCCTGGGCGAATCGGAAGACATCGGCGATGTGGCGCTGTGGCTGGCGACGGACGAAGCCCGCTTCATCACCGGCCAAAGCCTGCTGGTGGACGGCGGTTACACCATCGCCGGCATGCGCTGAGGAGACGACGCCATGAACTACGTTCGGCTTGGCGACAGCGGCCTGATGGTGTCCCGCCTCTGCCTGGGCGGCATGACCTACGGCGATCCGGCCTGGCGCCCCTGGGTGCTGAAGGAGGATGAAGCGCGCCCCTTTATCCGCGAGGCGCTGGAAGCGGGCATCAATTTCTTCGATACCGCCAACATCTACTCCGGCGGAGAAAGTGAACGCATTCTCGGCCGCGCGCTGAAGGCGTTCGCCCGTCGAGAAGACGTGGTGATCGCCACCAAGGCTTACTTTCCGATGGACGCGCAGCCGAACAGCCGGGGGCTGTCGCGCAAGCACCTGCTGCACAGCATTGACGCCTCCTTGCAGCGGTTGGGAACGGATTACCTCGATCTGTTCGTGCTGCACCGCTTCGACACCGAAACGCCGATCGAAGAAACTGCCGATACCCTCGATGGCCTGGTGCGGGCGGGCAAGATCCGCTATCTCGGCGCGTCTTCACTGCACGCCTGGCGCCTGATGAAAATGCTGGCCTTTCAACGTCAGCACCGCCTGGCGCCGTTTATTTCGTTGCAAAGCCAATACAACCTGGTGACGCGTGAAGACGAAGAGGAACTGATCCCGCTGTGCCTGGAGGAAGGTCTTGGCCTGACGCCCTGGTCGCCGCTGGCTCGCGGCGTGCTGGCCGGCTCCGGCAGTGGCGGCACGCTGCGCGCCGCCACCGACGAGCAGGCCCCCCGTTGGTACGGCGGCAGAAACGAGGTCGAACGCACCGTCGCTGCGGTAGCGGAGGTGGCGGCCGCGCGCGGCGTTCCCCCGGCGCAGATTGCGCTGGCCTGGCTGTTGGCCAAACCCGGCGTGGCATCGCCGCTGGTGGGCATGTCCAAGCCACACCATCTGCAGGATGCACTGGCGGCGCTAGACCTCAGGCTATCGCCGGAAGACGTGGCCGTGCTGGAAGTGCCCATGGCGCACGCTGCCCGCCCCGAGCGCTGGTAACCCCTTTTCCTTCATTCCAGGAGAAAGACATGGCATACGCTGTGACCGCGCGAGCGGTGTTATTCACCCTCGCTACTGCACTCACCCTCAGCACGCCGGCGCAGGCCGCCGTCGATACACACTGTACGGAAAGCAGTATGACGCTGCCGCCCGGCGCGCTTTACCCCAACGGCATCGCCCGCGCGGCGGACGGCACGCTGTATGTCGGCCTGATCACCAGCGGCAACGTGCTGCGCAAACGGCCGGGTAAAGCGTGGGAAACCTTTTTCCCCGGCGCTGACACGGTGTTCGCCTCAAACGCGCTGCGGCTGGACGAACGGCGCGGGCTGCTGTGGGGCAATTCGCCGGACTTCCTCTCCGGCGGCAAAACGCGCGCCAACCGCATCTACGCGCTGAACGTCGCGGATGGCACGCTCAACCGCAGCCTGGCGCTGCCGGCGGGAGAAATGGGCAACGATATCGTGCTCGGCGCAGACGGCACAGTGTACGTGACGGAAACCCGCGGCGGCAGCATCCTGCGCCTGCGGCCGGGCGAAGCGGCATTCAGTACGCTGTATCAGGATTCACGCTTAGCGGCCCCTAGCGGGCTGGGCGCCGCCGGGATCGTGCTGCTCGACGACCGGCTGCTGGCTGTCGCCAATTTCGGCACCGGTAAGCTCTACACCCTCAGCTATAACGATCCAAAGCCGCAGCTGACGGAAATGCAGCTGCCGCGCCTGATTGAAAACCCGGACGGGATGGGGTTGGCACCGGACGGCGCGCTGATCGTGCTGGAAAACGGGATCCAGAGCGGCCAGGGGCGGATCCTGCGGATCCCGTCTCCCAAGGCGGCAGGCATGCACCGGATTGAGGTCTTGCGCGAAGGCATGGAATCGCCGGTCAATCTGACTATCACCCCACAAGGCTGCGCCTTCGTCAGCGAATCGCGCATTCGCCACCGCCTGCTGCCCGGCCATGAATCCGAAGTGCCCGACAGCTTCCGTCTCTATCAACTGCCCCTGCCCCTCACCGCCGCGCAATAAACTCCACGCCGCCTCAGCGGGCGGCGACTTGCGTTGTTGCCCGCAGGCGAACGACAATCTCGCTTCGTTACAACTCCTCCTTGCGCAGCGCTTCCCATTTTTACCTGTGACAGCCGATTGCCCGCTGGGCTAGTATAAGCGTCTGTGCAAACCTCGGGTTTGAGCGCGCCGTTTGGCGTTTTGATGATTTGATTTGCGCCGCCCGCCAAGCGCTGAATGGGGCGGTGCCTGCTGAAACAATGTGATAGCGAATGACGACAATGAAAATCACAGTTCCCTTTACATTCAATGGATTGGAAAAATAATCGCATGAATAGCACCGATAAACTCGATTCGCATACGCCGATGATGCAGCAGTACCTGCGCCTCAAGGCCCAGCATCCTGAAATCCTGCTGTTCTACCGCATGGGCGACTTCTACGAGCTGTTTTACGACGACGCCAAGCGCGCTTCCCAGCTGCTGGATATCTCGCTGACCAAACGCGGCGCCTCGGCGGGTGAACCGATCCCGATGGCCGGCGTGCCGCACCACGCTGTAGAGAACTACCTGGCCAAGCTGGTGCAGCTCGGCGAGTCCGTCGCCATCTGCGAGCAGATCGGCGATCCGGCCACCAGTAAAGGGCCAGTCGAGCGCAAAGTGGTGCGTATCGTCACCCCCGGCACCATCACCGACGAAGCGCTGCTGCAAGAGCGCCAGGACAACCTGCTGGCGGCGATCTGGCAGGACGCGCGCGGCTTCGGCTACGCCACGCTGGACGTGAGCTCCGGCCGCTTCCGCGTCGCCGAGCCGCAGGATCTGGAAACCATGGCCGCCGAGCTGCAGCGCACCAATCCGGCCGAGCTGCTCTACCCGGAAACCTTCGAACAAATGGCGCTGATCGAACAGCGCCACGGCCTGCGCCGCCGCCCGCTGTGGGAATTCGAGCTTGAGACCGCGCGTCAGCAGCTCAACCTGCAGTTCGGCACCCGCGATTTGACCGGTTTCGGCGTCGAGCAAGCGCACCAGGCGCTGCGCGCCGCCGGCTGTCTGCTGCAGTATGTCAAAGATACTCAGCGCACTTCGCTGCCGCACATTCGCGGCATCACCATGGAGCGCCAGCAGGACGGCATCATCATGGACGCCGCCACCCGCCGCAACCTGGAACTGACGCAGAGTCTGTCCGGCGGCAGCGACAACACGCTGGCGGCGATCCTCGATCGCACGGTCACGCCGATGGGCAGCCGCATGCTGAAACGCTGGCTGCACATGCCGACCCGCGATATCAAGGTTCTCACCGCCCGCCAACAGGCGATCGGCGCATTGCAGGAGCTGTGCACCGATCTGCAGCCTTCGCTGCGTCAGGTGGGCGATCAGGAGCGAATTTTGGCGCGTCTGGCGCTGCGCACCGCCCGGCCGCGCGATCTGGCGCGCATGCGCCATGCTTTCCAGCAACTGCCGGACATCCGCGCGCTGCTGCAAGATGTGGATACCCCGCACGTGCAGCAGCTGCTGTCGCAGGTAGGGCAGTTCGACGAGCTGCGCGAGCTGCTGGAACGCGCGGTCATTGAATCCCCGCCGGTGCTGGTGCGCGACGGCGGCGTGATCGCCCCCGGTTACAACAGCGAGCTGGACGAGTGGCGCGCACTGGCCGACGGCGCCAGCGATTACCTCGATCGGCTGGAGATCCGCGAGCGTGAAAAGCTGGGGCTGGATACGCTCAAGGTCGGCTTCAACGGCGTACACGGCTACTACATTCAGGTCAGCCGCGGCCAAAGCCATCTGGTGCCGATCCACTATGTGCGCCGTCAGACGCTGAAAAACGCCGAGCGCTACATCATCCCGGAATTGAAAGAGTACGAAGACAAAGTGCTCACCTCCAAGGGCAAGGCGCTGGCGATCGAGAAAAGCCTGTACGACGAGTTGTTCGATCTGTTGCTGCCACACCTGGCGGAACTGCAGCAAAGCGCCGCCGCACTGGCCGAGCTGGACGTGCTGGCCAACCTGGCCGAGCGCGCCGATACCCTGAACTACGCTTGCCCGACCATGAGCGAGCAGCCGGGGATCCGCATTACCGAAGGCCGTCACCCGGTGGTGGAGCAGGTGCTGAGCGAGCCGTTTATCTCCAACCCGCTCACCCTGTCGCCACAGCGCCGTATGCTGATCATCACCGGCCCGAACATGGGTGGTAAAAGCACTTATATGCGGCAAACGGCGCTGATCGTGCTGATGGCGCACATCGGCAGTTACGTGCCGGCCACCAAGGCCACCATCGGCCCGGTGGATCGCATCTTCACCCGCGTCGGCGCGGCGGACGATCTGGCTTCCGGCCGCTCCACCTTCATGGTGGAGATGACCGAAACCGCCAACATCCTGCACAACGCCACCGAGCATAGCCTGGTGTTGATGGATGAAATCGGCCGCGGCACCTCCACCTACGACGGCCTGTCGCTGGCCTGGGCCTGCGCCGAGAACCTGGCCAACCGCATCAAGGCGATGACGCTGTTCGCCACCCACTACTTCGAGCTGACGACCCTGCCGGAGAAAATGGAAGGCGTGGTCAACGTGCATCTGGACGCGCTCGAACATGGCGACACCATCGCCTTCATGCACAGCGTGCAGGACGGTGCCGCCAGCAAAAGCTATGGCCTGGCGGTCGCCGCATTGGCCGGCGTGCCGCGCGACGTCATCAAGCGCGCCCGCCAGAAGCTGCGCGAGCTGGAGTCTATCTCCAGCCACACCGCCTCGGGCAGCGTCGATGCCACCCAGATGACGCTGCTGCAGGAAGAAACCTCGCCGGCGGTTGAAGCCCTGGAAGCGCTGGATCCGGATTCCCTGTCGCCGCGCCAGGCGCTGGAATGGATCTACCGGCTGAAAAATATGGTGTAGTCTGGCGCCAAACGCGGGCATAAAAAAACGGTGAGCATGACGCTCACCGTTTTTATTTGATGCGGTTCAACAACCGGCGTTATTCGCGGAACAGCGCCTCAATGCTCAGGCCCTGCGTCTGCAGAATCTCACGCAGACGGCGCAGACCTTCAACCTGAATCTGACGGACGCGCTCGCGCGTCAGGCCAATCTCCCGGCCTACGTCTTCCAGCGTCGCCGCTTCATAGCCCAGCAGGCCGAAACGACGCGCCAACACTTCACGCTGTTTGGCGTTCAGTTCGAACAGCCATTTGACGATGCTTTGCTTCATATCGTCGTCTTGCGTGGTGTCTTCGGGCCCGTTGTCCTTCTCGTCGGCCAGAATGTCCAGCAGCGCTTTCTCCGAATCCCCGCCCAGCGGCGTATCCACCGAGGTGATGCGCTCATTCAGACGCAGCATGCGGCTGACGTCATCCACCGGCTTGTCGAGTTGCTCGGCAATCTCTTCAGCGCTCGGTTCATGATCCAGCTTGTGGGAAAGCTCGCGCGCGGTGCGCAGATAGACATTCAGTTCTTTGACGATATGGATAGGCAAACGAATGGTACGGGTTTGGTTCATGATCGCCCGTTCAATCGTCTGACGGATCCACCAGGTTGCGTAAGTGGAGAAGCGGAAACCGCGTTCCGGGTCGAATTTTTCCACTGCGCGAATCAGACCGAGGTTACCCTCTTCGATCAGATCCAGCAGCGCCAGACCGCGGTTGCTGTAGCGGCGGGCGATTTTCACCACCAGCCGCAGGTTGCTTTCAATCATGCGGCGGCGGGACGGCACGTCACCGCGCAGAGCACGCCGCGCAAAATAGACTTCTTCCTCTGCGGTCAGCAGAGGTGAATAACCGATCTCACCCAGATAGAGCTGCGTCGCATCCAATACGCGTTGCGTAACGCCTTGAGACAACAGCTCTTCTTCCGCTAAATCGTTCTCGCTGGTCTCTTCTTCTACCAGCGCTTTTTCATCAAACGACTCGGCCTCAGCTCCATTCTCGTCGAAATCCGCATCATCATGTAACTCGTTAACTTTCAGCGTATTTTGGCTCATATGCTGCTCCTACCCGTGATACCGCGAGCAGAATCTCAGCGTATTCTGCCCAATCTATCGCTGCGGAAGATAACGCAGCGGGTTTACGGATTTCCCCTTGTAACGAATTTCAAAATGCAAACGTACTGAACTGGTACCGGTGCTACCCATGGTGGCTATTTTTTGACCCGCCTTCACTTCTTGTTGTTCCCGGACCAGCATTGTGTCGTTATGAGCGTAGGCGCTCAGGTAATCATCATTATGTTTGATGATGATTAGATTACCGTAACCCCGTAAAGCGTTGCCTGCATACACTACGCGGCCATCGGCGGTAGCGAAGATCGGCTGCCCACGGGAACCGGCGATATCGACACCCTTATTCCCACCTTCTGATGAGGAAAAGTTATCAATAACCTTACCGTCAGTCGGCCATCTCCAGGTACTGACCGGAGCGCTGTTGCTGACGGTGCTGCTCACTGGTGGAGCGGCTTCCGGCGCGGTAACAGGCGCAGCCGCGGTCCCAACCGCTGCGGCCCCTGCTGCAGGTAACATCTTACCTACATTCTGTTTACCCGAGTTTTCAGAATACGCGTTAGTTGATTGAGAATCAACCGTTGCCGTCTGGATCTGGGAGGTGGAAGGTGGCTTCGGAACGCCGCCTTGGGTCGCGTCAGTCGTCGCCAACATACCGCCGCCGCCGTTGGCGGAACCATTACCAAGCTGAATGGTTTGGCCAACATTCAGGCTGTATGGCTCGGGAATATTGTTGCGCTGCGCTAGGTCGCGGAAATCGTTGCCGGTGATCCAGGCAATATAAAACAGCGTGTCGCCGCGCTTGACCGTATAAGTTTCGCCGCCGCTGTAACTCCCTTTAGGAATGGCGTTATAACTGCGGTTATAGACAATGCGGCCCTCTGGACTGGCCTGCTGCGCCCCGCCATTATTATTGCCGGATGGAACGGCGCCGCCGCCACCCACGCTGCTGATAGGGGCCGACGTTGAGGCATTGTTCGTACAACCCGCCAACCACAAACTTACCATCGTACACACCGCAACCCGGCGTAACGTAATCATTGGGCTTCCCGTGCTCATGCTTCCCCCATGACAGCAATATCAGTGATATATCCAAAATACCCTTTACATCGTAGCCGAGCTTTTGCCACTTCCCAGTTTCTGCGATGTAAAGGCGCCGCCGGCCGATCCCTGAATGCCAGGTCATCTCGCGCCGGAGCATCAAAACGCGCGCCAATGCTAACCAGATTGGCGTTGCCGCACCATAAGACAACTACGTAGAAAGGCCAATTCTAGTGAAAATTAACCTGATTGGAACGAGAAAACCTTATCCGGGCATGATGAAAGTGCAACAGATTTTGCCGACGGTCGAAAAATCAGACGATCGCTAGGCCAATTCGCCTTTCACCAGCGGCACAAAGCGCACCGCTTCTACCGCATCGACAACGAACTCGTTGCCATGACGCTGAATGCGTTTGAGAGTTTGAGCCTGCTCCCCCACCGGCAACACCAGAATACCGCCGTCGTCCAACTGTTCCACCAGCGCCTGCGGGATCTCCGGCGGCGCGGCAGTGACGATGATCGCATCGAACGGGCCGCGCGACGCCCAGCCCTGCCAGCCATCGCCGTGGCGGGTGGAAACATTGTGGAGATCGAGCTGCTTCAGGCGGCGCTTGGCCTGCCACTGCAACCCCTTGATGCGTTCGACGGAACAAACGTGTTGCACCAGATGCGCCAGGATGGCGGTCTGATAGCCGGAACCGGTGCCGATCTCCAACACCCGCGAGGTGGGCGTCAGATTCAGCAGTTCGGTCATCCGCGCCACCATATAAGGCTGGGAAATGGTCTGGCCGGAGCCGATCGGCAATGCGGTGTTTTCGTAGGCCTTATGATCCAGCGCTTCGTCGACAAAACGCTCGCGCGGCACCGCCTCGATCGCCCGCAGCAGCTTTTCGTCCCGGATCCCCTGCTGCCGCAGCTGCGTCAGCAATGTTTGCATGCGCTTGTTCACCATTCCCCGCTAACCTCTGCTTTGGTTAACCATGTTTTCACGACTTCTTGCGCCGCGTAGGCGGTTAAATCCACCTGCAGCGGCGTTATCGCCACATAGCCTTGTTCCACCGCCGCAAAGTCGGTATCCGGCCCGGCATCAAATTTATCACCAGGCGGCCCGATCCAGTAGATATTTTGTCCGCGCGGATCCTGCTGGCAGAAGACCTTGTCGGCTGGATGGCGGCTGCCGCAGCGGGTCACGCGCAGGCCTTTGATCTCCGCCAGCGGCAGATCCGGTACGTTGATATTCAGGATTTTTCCGGTTCGCAACGGTTCGCGCTGCAGCGCGCGCAGGATGCGGCAGGTAATGACGGCGGCGGTCGCGTAGTGCCGGTGGCCGTTCAGCGACACCGCCAGCGCCGGCAGCCCCAGGTGCCGGCCCTCCATCGCCGCCGCGACGGTGCCGGAATAGATGACGTCGTCGCCTAAATTCGGCCCGGCGTTGATGCCGGAGACCACGATATCGGGCGCCGGGCGCATCAAGGCGTTGACGCCAAGGTAAACGCAGTCGGTCGGCGTCCCCTGCAGCACTGCAATATCCCCGTTGGCCAGCGTCTGCGTGCGCAGCGGCGACTCCAGCGTTAAAGCATTGGAAGAGCCGCTGCGGTTACGATCCGGCGCCACAACCTGCACTTCGGCGAATTCCCGCAGCGCCGCCGCCAGCACCTGAATGCCCGGAGCGCTGACGCCGTCATCGTTACTCAGCAATATCCGCATCGCTGTCATCCTGCTGCATGATCTCGCGAACCACGCTGGTGGCGAAGCTGCCTGCCGGCAGCCAAAAGCGCAGTTCCACGGTAACGTCATCCCACCAGCTCCACCGCATATTTTGCGGCTGCAGCAGCAGGGCCCGACGAGCGGGGTCGACACGCTCGCGCTTTAAAAGCGTAAGCAATTCCGGCTGCTCCGCCAAGCATTGTTGTTCAAATGCCAACGCGCTGCCGGCGGTGCCCGGCTCGCCGTCGCCCGGCAATGTCGCGGTGACAACCAGCTCACCGGCATCCAAGCGCTGTTGCAACGTCTCCAGCTCATCGGCTTTGGCGACAAACCAGCTGCCGCGGCCGCTCAGCTGCAGGGCGTCACCTTCCAGCACGGTGCGCTGCAGGCCGTCCGCCAGGCGCCTGCTCGCGACCAGATTAAACAGCGCGCTACGGCTGGCAGAGAGGTAAAAACTGCGCTTGCTGCGCTCTTTGACGCGAATTTCATCATTCGCCCAGCGGCGCGCCATCACCAGGTTGTTGCCGCCACGGCCGAAACGCTGGCTGCCGAAGTAGTTCGGCACGCCCTGCGCGGCGATGGCCTGCAGGCGGTGTTCCACATCCTGCCGATCGGAAATATGGCGCAGCACCAGCGTAAAGTGGTTGCCCTTCAGGTTGCCGATGCGCATTTTACGCAGGTGGCGGGCGTACGAGAGCACCTCGCAGCCTTCCAGCGCAAACCGGGAGAAATCCGGCGTGTCCTTGCCCGGCATATGCAGGCAGAACCACTGTTCGGTCACCGCGTGGCGATCCTTCAAGCCGGCATAGCTGACGGAACGGGCGTGAATACCGGCGAAGCGCGCCAGATAGTCGGCCACGAACTGGGTATTGCAGCCGTTTTTGCGGATGTTCACCAGCACGTGCTCGCCTTCACCGTCCGGTGCAAAACCCAGATCTTCCACCACCACGAAATCTTCCGGATTGGCTTTCAACACCCCGGTGCTCTGCGGCCGGCCATGCAGCCAGGTCAGATTCGCCATATCCATGCGGTTATTCCTTGATCAGCAAGGCAACCGCTTCGCAGGCGATGCCCTCACCGCGCCCGGTGAAGCCGAGCTGCTCGGTGGTGGTGGCCTTCACGTTGACGTCATCCATATGGCACTGCAGATCTTCCGCCAGGAAAACGCGCATCTGCGGGATGTGCGGCGCCATTTTCGGCGCCTGGGCGATAATGGTGATATCGAGGTTGCCGAGGCGATACCCTTTGGCGCGAATGCGTTTCCAGGCTTCGCGCAGCAGTTCGCGGCTGTCGGCGCCTTTGAACGCCGGATCGGTATCGGGGAACAGCTTGCCGATATCGCCCAACGCCGCCGCGCCCAGCAGGGCATCGGTCGCGGCGTGCAGCGCGACGTCACCGTCGGAGTGGGCCAGCAAACCTTTGTCGTAAGGGATGCGAACACCGCCGATCACCAACGGGCCTTCGCCGCCGAATTTATGTACGTCAAAACCGTGACCGATACGCATGATGCGCTCCTTAATTGTCTAACTGAGTCAAATAGAACGCCGCCAGCGCCAAATCCTCCGGCCGCGTTACTTTAATGTTGTCCGCCCGGCCGGCGATCAGCAGCGGATGATAACCGCAATGCTCCAGCGCCGAGGCTTCGTCGGTGACGTTCGCGCCTTCATCCAGCGCGCGCTGCAGGCACTGCTTGAGCAACGGCAGCGGAAACAGCTGCGGCGTCAGCGCGTGCCACAGATCCTGCCGATCGACGGTATGGGCGATGGTTTCGCGGCCGGGTTCGGCGCGTTTCATGGTGTCGCGCACCGGCGCGGCGAGAATGCCGCCGACCTTGCTGTGTGCGGTAATCGCCAGCAGGCGCTCGAGATCGTCGGCGTGCAGGCAGGGGCGCGCGGCGTCGTGCACCAACACCCAGTCCGCATCGCCCGCCAGATTCAGCCCGGCCATCACCGAATCCGCGCGCTGCTTGCCGCCCTCGGTGACGATCACCCGCGGATCCTGGGCGATCGGCAACTGTTCGAACTGGCGATCTTCGGGGCCGATCGCCACAATCACCCGCTCGATGCGCGGGTGGCGCAACAGGGCATGGATGGCGTGTTCGACGATACTATGCCGGCCGATGGTTAAATATTGCTTCGGGCATTCCGCCTGCATGCGGCTGCCGATACCGGCAGCGGGCAGGACGGCAATCACCGAGGGAAAGGTGCCTGCGGAGTGATTCATGCGTTATTTTTGTGCGTTGTTTTGCGAGGAAGACGCCGCGTTGCGTCTGGATTGGTCAGGAACCAGACGATAGAAAGTCTCACCGGGCTTGATCATGCCCAGCTCATTACGCGCACGCTCTTCGATCGCTTCCTGTCCGCCGTTCAAATCGTCGATTTCGGCAAACAGCTGATCGTTACGCGCTTTCAACTTGGCGTTGTTGCCCTGCTGGACCGCAACGTCTTCATTGACCCGCACGTAATCGTGAATACCATTTTTGCCCAGCCACAGTGAATACTGTAACCAACCGAGCAATGCCAGCAATAGCAGCGTAAGTTTTCCCATCTCCGCCCCCTGAAAAACCGACCAATCATCCCACAACTTCTCGTTGGACTCCACACTGAGAGCGGCATTTCAACGCCAAATTCAGAATACGGATGAAGGGTTCCCGAGTTTATAACCCAAATCCGCGGCGAAAGCGGCAAAAAAAGCCCCTTTTACCCGACGCGCGCGGCGTGTTTTCCGATGAGAGACACACTGCCCTTCCTCCATTATGCAGCAAGAATCACTGTACCGTCGCTTACCGGCCCATCGCTTACGCCACAGCAATGCAAAAAATGAATATTTACCACCATAGAAAGAATAATCCTCATGCAGCGGTTGCACTTTCATTCATTGAAGCTTATTTTTATGCACTACTAGTGCATAAATAATTCCAATGTATAACCTTTCATTATCGGGGATCGCGATGTTAAAACGTTTAGTTCTGATCGGCGCCTGCCTGGCCGCCACCTTCTCCACCGCCGCGTTGGCGGCTGAACCTACCTACGTCGTCGGCTCCGGCGGCACCTATCGGCCGTTCGAATTTGAAAACAGCCAAAAACAGCTGGAAGGGTTCGACATCGACATCATCAAAGCGGTGGCCAAGGCCGAAGGCTTCCAAATCAAACTGATCAATACGCCGTGGGAAGGGATCTTCGCCACGTTGAATTCCGGCGATCGCGACATCATCATTTCCGGCATCACCATCACCGACAAACGCAAGCAAATGGTTGATTTCTCGGCGCCTTACTTCCCGGCCGAACAGGCCATCGTCGTGCCGCAGGACTCGACGGTCGATTCTATCGCCGCGCTGAAAGCGCTGAAGGTCGGCGTGGTGAACTCCAGCACCGGCGACATCGTGGTATCCGATGTGCTGGGCAAAAACAGCACCGCCATCAAGCGCTTCGACAATACGCCGCTGATGCTGCAGGAGCTGTATGAAGACGGCATCGGCGCGGCGGTCGGCGACGTCGGCGTGGCCAAGTTCTATATCAAAACCCACCCTGAGAAAGCCTTCAAGCTGGTGCCCGACGCCAAGTTCGAGCGCCAGTATTTCGGCATCGCCGTCGCCAAAGGCAACGACGAACTGCGTAACAAGATTAACGCCGGCCTGAAGAAGATCGTCGCCGACGGCACCTACGCCAAGATCTACCAAACCTGGTTCGACAGCAACGTACCGACGCTGCCGGCGGAATAATCAACTGGCGCGCCTCAGCGCAGTCGGCCAGTAAATAAACAGGCGTAGCGAGCTAAGTCATATTGGGTGCGGCCAGCGCACAGCCACCGGAGTGGACACGCAGTCCATGAGGATGGCGAGCACTGCCCAATCCCAAGATGACAACGCGCAGTAGCCTTAACACGCTTAAATAAGGATCTGATCTTGAACTTCCGCTGGGAGATTATCCAGGAATACGCGCCGCTGTTTATGGAAGGCGCCTGGATGACCATCAAATGCACCATTATCTGCGTGCTGCTGGGCACCACCTGGGGATTGATCCTCGGGCTGGGTCGTTTGGCGCAGGCGCCGCACGGCATCTGGAAACCCATACTGCATTACGGCGTTCAGTGGCCTGTGCGCATCTACATCAGCGCCTTTCGCGGCACGCCGCTGTTCGTACAAATCATGGTCGTGCACTTCGCGCTGGTGCCGCTGTTCATCAACCCGCGCGACGGCCTGCTGGTCACCAGCGGCCTGATGAGCGTCGATTTCGCCCGCGCGCTGCGTGCCGACTACGGCGCCTTTCTCTCCTGCGTGGTGGCGATCACGCTCAACGCCGGCGCCTATGTGTCGGAAATCTTCCGCGCCGGGATCCAGTCTATCGACCGCGGCCAAATGGAAGCTTCGCGTTCGCTGGGCATGAGCTACGGCAAGACCATGCGCCAGGTGATCCTGCCGCAGGCCTTCCGCCGCATGCTGCCGCCGCTGGGCAACAACGCCATCGCCATCGTCAAGGATTCGTCGCTGGCCTCCGCCATCGGCCTGGCGGATCTGGCCTATGCCGCCCGCACCGTCTCCGGCGCCTACGCCACCTACTGGGAGCCCTACCTGACCATTTCGCTGGTCTATTGGGTCATCACCTTCCTGCTCTCGCTGCTGGTGCAACACATGGAAAAGAGGTTCGGTAAAAGTGATTCGCGTACATAACCTGCAAAAACAGTTCGGCGAGAGCCACGTGCTGCGCGGCATTTCCTGCCGGATCGCCACCAACGAAGTGGTGTGCGTCATCGGCCCTTCCGGCTCCGGGAAGAGCACCTTCCTGCGCTGCATCAACGCGCTGGAAACGCTCTCCGGCGGCGAGATCGAGGTCAACGGCTTCGCCATCCACGATCAGAAAACCGACCTGAACAAGATGCGTGAAAGCGTGGGCATGGTGTTCCAGCGCTTCAACCTGTTCCCGCACATGACGGTGTTGGAAAACATCATCATGGCGCCGGTGAGCGTGAAGAAACGGCCGCGCGCCGAAGCCATCGCGCAAGCCGAACAGCTGCTGCGCAAGGTCGGCCTGCTCGACAAGATCGACGCCTACCCCAACAGCCTCTCCGGCGGCCAGCAGCAGCGGGTGGCCATCGCCCGCGCGCTGGCGATGGAGCCGAAGATCATGCTGTTCGACGAACCCACCTCCGCGCTCGATCCGGAGCTGGTGGGCGAAGTGTTGGCGGTGATGAAATCGCTGGCCCACGAGGGCATGACCATGGTGGTGGTCACGCATGAGATGGGCTTTGCCCGCGAGGTGGCCGATCGGGTGCTGTTTATCGATCAGGGGATCATTCAGGAGGAAGGTGCGCCGCAGCAGATCTTCAGCCATCCGGCCAATCCGCGCACACAGGCGTTTCTGAGCAAAGTTTTGTAACCTTCGGCACCGCTTTGCAATCCTTCGGGCGCCGGCATCGGCGCCCGCTCTCTCACCACCCGGTCAGGAAGCTGAACACCAGCCAGAACAGGCACAGCACGATGGCGCCGGTCAGCAACAGCGTCAGGATCAGACGGCCGCGCAACAGCATGCTGAGGGTGATGCCGATCAGCACCGACAGCGGCATCAGCGCCAGGAAGAACGGCCAGGTATAAAGCAGGAAAAACAGCGTGTTGGAACCGTAAACCAGAAACGGCAACGCGAACGCCAGCCAGTAGAAAACAAAGCCGCTGACGCCGCCCAGGAAAGAATAAGAAGGCTCCTCTCTCTCCTGTTTTGACTGCTTGGAGTCGATCAAGATAGGCGTGACATTTTGCATAGTGATCCCTGGTTATTCGGCTCGCTCTGCGGCGGCTTAGAGTAAAAAGCGCATGGCGAAAAACGCCACACGCTTTTTTTGAATTCAGGGTTTGATAATAGCCTGACCACGCAACACGTCTAACAATTGCGCAATCAAATTTGTTACCAATTGTTGGCCATCGAGGTGGATTTCCGGCTGCTGCGGCGCCTCGTAAACCGCGTCGATGCCGGTGAAATTGCGCAGCTCGCCGACGCGCGCTTTTTTATACAATCCCTTCGGATCGCGCGCCTCGCAGATCGCCAACGGCGTGTCGACGAACACTTCGATAAAGCGATCGTCGCCGAGCATTTCGCGCACCATCTGCCGCTCGGCGCGGTGCGGCGAAATGAACGCGGTCAGCACCACCAGCCCGGCATCCACCATCAGTTTGGCCACTTCCCCCACCCGGCGGATGTTCTCGCGCCGATCTTCGTCCGAGAAGCCGAGATCGCGGCACAAGCCGTGGCGCACGTTATCGCCGTCCAGCAGATAGGTGCTGACGCCGAGCCCGTGCAGCGCCTGCTCCAGCGCGCCGGCGACGGTGGATTTGCCCGAGCCGGACAGCCCGGTAAACCACAGCACCGCGCCGCGGTGGCCGTTGCGCGCTTCGCGATCCGCGCGCGTCACCGCGTGCGGATGCCAAACCACGTTCTCATCGTCCGGCCCGGTCGCCCTCAGTTCAGCGGCCACCTTATCGGCCACCGAGCAGATCGCGTGCGCCCCAGTGCGGGAAGTGCTTGCGCACCAGCGCATTCAACTCCAGCTCGAAAGCGCTGAACTCGCCGCGTGCCGCCGATGCGGCCTGCAGCGTTTCGCGTACCAGACCGGCGCCCACCGTGACGTTGCTCATGCGATCGATAAAGATCAGCCCGCCGGTGTCGTGATTGCTCTGATAGCTGTCCAGCATCAACGGCTCGTCGAAGGTCAGCTCCACCAACCCGATACCGTTGAGCGGCAACGTGTCGGCCGAGTGTTGCGCCAGCGTATTGATCTCCACCTGATGGCGGATGCTCTCCACGCGGGCGCGGGTCTTTTTACCGGCGATCTTGATGTCGTAGCTCTGGCCCGGCACCAGCGGCTGCTCAGCCATCCATACCACGTCCACCAGCGCGCTCTGCGCCGCCTGCAGGCTTTCACCGGCGTCGACCAGCAGATCGCCGCGGCTGATGTCCACCTCATCCTTCAGCACCAGCGTAATCGCCTCGCCCGGCACCGCCTCTTGCAGATCGCCGTCGAAGGTCACGATGCGCGCCACGCTGGACTCCACGCCGGAAGGCAGCACCTTGACCCGTTGCCCCACCCGCACCACGCCGGCGGACAGCGTGCCGGCATAGCCGCGAAAATCGAGGTTCGGGCGGTTGACGTACTGCACCGGGAAGCGCAGCGGCTGGTTTTCTCGCTCGCTGACCACGTCCACGCTCTCCAGCACTTCCAGCAGCGTCGGGCCGCTGTACCACGGCATATGGGCGCTTTCGCTCGCCACGTTGTCGCCGTCCAGCGCCGACAGCGGTACGAATTTGATGTCCAGATCGCCTGGCAGCTGCTGGGCGAAGGTCAGGTAATCCTGTTTGAACTGCTCGAACACCGCTTCCTGGTAGTCCACCAGATCCATCTTGTTCACCGCCACCACTAGGTGGCGAATGCCCAGCAGGGTCGCGATAAAGCTGTGGCGGCGAGTCTGGTCCAATACCCCTTTGCGCGCGTCGATCAACAGGATCGCCAGATCGCAGGTGGAGGCACCGGTGGCCATGTTGCGGGTGTACTGCTCATGCCCCGGGGTATCGGCGATGATAAATTTGCGTTTTTCGGTCGAGAAATAGCGATAGGCCACGTCGATGGTGATGCCCTGCTCGCGCTCGGCTTGCAGGCCGTCCACCAGCAGCGCCAGATCGAGCTTCTCGCCCTGGGTGCCGATGCGTTTGCTGTCGCTGTGCAGCGTCGACAGCTGATCCTCGTAGATCTGGCGGGTATCGTGCAGCAGGCGGCCAATCAGGGTGCTTTTGCCGTCATCGACGCTGCCGCAGGTCAGAAAGCGCAGCAGGCTCTTGTGCTGCTGCGCGTGCAGATAGGATTCGACGCCGCCCTGGTCGACTATTTGTTGTGCGATTGCGTTGTTCATCCGGCGGCTCCTTAGAAATACCCTTGACGCTTTTTCAGCTCCATCGAGCCGGACTGATCGCGATCGATCATCCGCCCCTGGCGTTCACTGGTGGTGGAGACCAGCATCTCTTCGATGATCTCCGGCAGGGTTTGCGCCTGCGAGTCCACCGCGCCGGTCAGCGGCCAGCACCCCAGAGTGCGGAAACGCACCATGCGCTGGCTGATCACTTCACCCGGCTGCAGATCGATGCGATCGTCGTCCACCATCATCAGCATGCCGTCGCGCTCCACCACCGGGCGAGGTTTCGCCAGGTACAGCGGCACGATGTCGATCTTTTCCAGGAAGATGTACTGCCAGATATCCAGCTCGGTCCAGTTCGACAGCGGGAAGACGCGGATGCTCTCCCCTTTGTTGATCTGGCCGTTGTAGTTGTGCCACAGCTCCGGCCGCTGGTTTTTCGGATCCCAGCGGTGGAAGCGATCGCGGAACGAATAGATGCGCTCTTTGGCGCGCGATTTCTCCTCGTCGCGCCGCGCACCGCCGAAGGCGGCGTCGAAACCATACTTGTTCAAGGCCTGCTTCAGGCCCTCGGTCTTCATGATGTCGGTATGCTTGGCGCTGCCGTGCACGAACGGGTTGATGCCCATCGCCACCCCTTCCGGGTTTTTATGCACCAGCAGCTCGAAGCCGTACTCCTTCGCGGTGCGATCGCGGAATTCGTACATTTCGCGGAACTTCCAGCCGGTATCGACGTGCAGCAGCGGGAACGGCAGCGTGCCGGGGAAGAACGCCTTGCGCGCCAGATGCAGCATCACGGAAGAGTCTTTACCGATGGAATACAGCATCACCGGGTTGGCGAATTCAGCGGCGACTTCACGGATGATATGGATACTCTCCGCCTCCAATTGCCGCAAATGAGTGAGTCGTTTTTCGTCCATAACAGATCCTTAAAAGCCTTGCCTATGCCAAATTCACGACGGCCGGGCGCGCGGCCCCTTCCGTCTGCGATTGATGCCCGAACCAGGCGATTTGATGGTGCAGTTCCACCACTTCGCCAATCACCAACAGCGCCGGCAGCGGCGCCCGTTGGGCCAGATGTTCCAGTTGATCCAGCGTGCCGATCTGCACCTGCTGATCGGCGCGCGTGCCGCGGCTGATCACCGCCACCGGCGTATCGGCAGCGCGGCCGTGGGCGATCAGGCGTTGGCTGATGTCCGCCGCCTTCATGGTGCCCATGTAGATAGCCAGCGTCTGCCGCGCCCGGGCCAGATCGGCCCAGTCCAGGCCATCGCCGTCGGGGCGGCAGTGGCCGGTGATAAAGGTCACGCTCTGCGCGTGGTCGCGGTGCGTCAGCGGAATGCCGGCGTAGGCGGTCGCCCCCGCGGCGGCCGTGACGCCCGGCACCACCTGAAACGGAATGCCGGCGGCGGCGGCCACCTGCAGCTCTTCGCCGCCGCGGCCAAAGATGAACGGATCCCCGCCCTTCAGGCGCACCACGCGTTTGCCCTGCTGCGCCAGCTCCACCAGCAGCCGGTTGGTCTCTTCCTGGATCACCGAGTGCGCGCCGGCGCGCTTGCCCACGCAGATGCGCTCGGCGTCGCGGCGCACCAGATCGAGGATCTCGCCGCTGACCAGGTGGTCATACAGCACCACGTCCGCCTGCTGCATCACCTGCAGCCCGCGCAGGGTCAACAGCCCCACGTCGCCTGGCCCGGCGCCCACCAGGGCTATCTCGCCCTGCACGCCTTCATCGCCTGCGGCGAAGCTTTGCAAATCCTGCTCCAGCTGCCGCTCCGCCTGCGCCGTCTGGCCGTTGGCCACCAGCGTGGCGAAACGGCCGCCGAAGGTTTTCTCCCAGAAACGACGACGTTCGCCGATCGAGGCCAGCCGCTGTTTGGCCTGGCCGCGCCAGCGGCCCGCCACCTGCGCCATCTGCCCCAAACTGGCGGGCAGCAACGCCTCCAGCTTTTCGCGCAGCAACCGCGCCAGCACCGGCGCCTGGCCGCTGGACGACACCGCCACCACCAGCGGCGAGCGATCGATGATCGACGGGAAGATGAACGAACAGCGCGGCTGATCGTCCACCACGTTGGCCAACACCCGGCGTTTATCCGCCTCGGCGAACACCGCGGCATTCAGCGCGTTGTCGTCCGTGGCGGCGATCGCCAGAAACACGTCGTCCAGCTGTTGCGGGTCAAAGGTTTTCCCCAGCCAGAGCAGTTGCCCTTGCTGACGTTGTTGTTCCAGTTCCGGTGAGAGCGACTGCGCAACTATCCGTATTTCAGCCCCGGCGCGCTGAAGCAGATCGACTTTGCGCGCAGCCACGTCACCGCCGCCAACGACCAGCACCGGACGTTGTTTCAGGTCGGCAAATATTGGTAGATAGTCCACAACAGCCTTTTCATATAACAGAAAGATAGTGTGACTATACGGGCTGAGATTTAGCCTCTGAAATGACGAAAAGGAATGATTAGTTCCTTTATGGAATATAGGCCGCAACGCCAGAGGCAAACGGTGATAACTGCGGCGACGGTTTGCGCATTCGCGCGAAAATTAAGAGACGGGGAAATTGTGTAATGCCGCCCGGCGTCTCATACTGGGTGCCGAAGAAAAATGATCGGCAGCGCCGATAGCAAAGAAGGATTTTTCGGTATGTTTTCCCGTTTTTACCTGAAGACCAGCCTGCTGGCCCTCGCACTCGGCGGCGTCTTCAGCGTTTGTGCCGCACAGCCCGCAAAAGACGCGCCAATGGGCCGTTTCGCCGCCGAACAGACCCGCCACATCGCCACTTACTTCCCCGGCCGCATGGCGGGCAGCCCGGCCGAATTGCTCACCGCCGACTACCTGAAGCAGCAGTTCAGCAAGATGGGTTATCAAAGCGATATTCGCAGCGTCAACACGCGCTATCTCTACACCAGCAAAGACGGCAAGAAGAATTGGAACAACGTCACCGCCAGCTCGGTGATCGCCGCCCGCAACGGCGACAGCCCGAAACAAATAGTGATTGTCGCCCACTTCGACACCTACACGCCGCAGAGCGACGAAGACCTGGATAACAACCTCGGCGGCCTGACGCTGCAGGGCGTCGACGACAACGCCTCCGGCATCGGCGTGATGCTGGAACTGGCGGAGCGCCTGAAAAGCATCCCCACCGCCTACGGCCTGCGCTTTGTCGCCACCAGCGCCGAAGAGATCGGCTCGCTGGGCGCACAGAACTACCTGCAACGCATGAGCGCGGAAGAGAAAAGCAACACCGTGCTGGTGATCAACCTCGACAGCCTGATCACCGGCGATCGTCTGTACTTCAACGCCGGGCGCAACACGCCGCCGCAGATGGCGAAACGCTCCCGCGATCGCGCGCTGGATATCGCCCATCGCTACGGCATCGCCGCCGCCAGCAATCCGGGTAGCGCCCAGCATCCGAAGGGCACCGGCTGCTGCTCCGATCAAGAGGTGTTCGACGCCGCAGGCATCCCGGTGCTGTCAGTGGAGGCCACCAACTGGTCGCTGGGCGACAAGGACGGCTACCAGCAGCGCGCCGTCAGCCCGCACTTCCCGCAGGGCATCACCTGGCACCGCCCGCAGTATGACAACCTGCAGTACCTGGATCGCTACCTGCCGGGGCGGATCGACAAACGCAGCCGCGAAAGCGTGCAGATCCTGCTGCCGCTGATCAAAGAGCTGGCGCAGGCGCACCCGCCGAAAGCACAGAAGAAAAAGTAGTTCGCAAAAAAACAGGGCCCAGCACTGCTGAGCCCCGTCATGTTGATCGCGCCGTTTAGCCTTCGTGCAGGCCGCACTCGCGCTTCAGGCCGAAGAAACGCGTCTCTTCCTCGCTCATGCCCGGCTCCCACTTCTGGGTGGTGTGGGTATCGCCTACCGACAGGTAGCCCTGCTCCCACAGCGGGTGATAGCTCAGCCCATGTTCGGTCAGGTACTGGTAAATCTTGCGGTTGTCCCAGTCGATGATCGGCAGGATCTTGAACACCCCGCGCTGCACCGCCAGCACCGGCAGATTGGCGCGGCTGCCGGACTGCTCGCGCCGCAGGCCGGCGAACCAGCTCTGCGCCCCCAGCGTCTCCAGCGCGCGGTTCATCGGCTCGACCTTGTTGATCTGGTTGTACTTCTCAATCCCTTCCACGCCCTGCTCCCACAGTTTGCCGTAGCGCGCCTCTTGCCAGGCGGGAGACTGTTCGGCGCGGAACACCTGCAGATTCAGCTTCAGCTGGTCGGTCAGTTGATCGATAAAGCGGTAGGTTTCCGGGAACAGGTAACCGGTGTCGGTCAGGATCACCGGGATATCCGGCCGGATGCGCGTCACCAGGTGCAGGCATACCGCCGCCTGAATGCCGAAACTGGACGAGAGTACGAACTCGCCGGGCAGATGCTCCAGCGCCCATGCAACGCGCTGTTCGGCGCTGAGGGTCTCCAGTTGGCCGTTGACCACCGCCAATGCCAGCGCCTGCCCGGATTTGGGCAACGCGTTCAGCGCCGCCAGATCGAATTCAGCCATGTTGTCTCTCCTGCTACTTGAAATTACCTGTGCGGCCCCTCTGCCCAGGGGCCGCCCGGCCTCACTCCCAGAAATCTCGCGCCGGATCCAGCACCGGTTTGACGATGCCCGCGCGAACGGTGAAGTCGCCGAAGCCTTCGCCGGCGTTGCGCTCCTTCGCCCAGCGCCCCACCAGCAGGTCGATCTCGCTCAGGATCTCGTCTTCGTTGATGTTCTCGCGGTACATGCGCGGAATGCGCGTGCCTTCGCGGTTGCCGCCCAAATGCAGGTTATAGCGGCCGACCGCCTTGCCCACCAGCCCCAGCTCCGCCAGCAGCGCGCGGCCGCAGCCGTTCGGGCAGCCGGTGATGCGCAGCACGATATGCTCGTCGCCCACCCCGTGCCGATGCATGATCCCTTCCACCTTGGTGACGAACTGCGGCAGGAAGCGCTCGGCCTCCGCCATCGCCAGCGGGCAGGTCGGGAACGATACGCAGGCCATCGAGTTCTTGCGTTGCTCGCTGATCTCGTCGTCGATCAGGCCATGATCGCGCGCCAGGGCTTCGATCTTCGCCTTCTCGCTTTCCGGCACGCCGGCGATGATCACGTTTTGGTTCGCCGTCAGACGGAAGTCGCCTTTATGGATCTTGGCGATCTCCGCCATGCCGGTCTTCAGCGGGCGCCCCGGATAGTCCAGCAGGCGGCCGTTCTCGATAAACAGCGTCAGGTGCCATTGATCGTCGATGCCCTTCACCCAACCGATGCGATCGCCGCGGCCGGTGAATTCATACGGCCGGATCGGCGCGAAGGTGATACCGGCGCGCTTTTCCACTTCGGCGCGGAAAACGTCCACCCCGACGCGCTCCAGCGTGTATTTGGTTTTGGCGTTCTTGCGATCGGTGCGGTTGCCCCAGTCGCGCTGCGTGGTCACCACCGCTTCCGCCACCGCCAGCGTATGCTCGAGCGGAATGTAGCCGAATTCGCTGGCCTGCCGCGCGTAGGTCTTCTTGTTGCCGTGTTCGATGGACAGCCCGCCGCCCACCAGCAGGTTGAAGCCTACCAGCTTGCCGTTTTCGGCGATCGCCACGAAGTTCATGTCGTTGGCGTGCAGATCGACGTCGTTCTGCGGCGGGATCACCACCGTGGTTTTGAATTTGCGCGGCAGGTAGGTCGGCCCCAGAATCGGCTCTTCGTCGGTGGTGGCCACCTTCTCCTGATCCAGCCACACCTCAGCGTAGGCACGGGTGCGCGGCAGCAGGTGTTCGGAGATCTTCTTCGCCCACTCGTAGGCTTCCTGATGCAGCTCGGATTCCACCGGGTTGGAGGTGCACAGCACGTTGCGGTTAACGTCGTTGGCGGTCGCCAACGCGTCCAGCCCCAGACGGTTCAGCAGCTGGTGCACCGGTTTGACGTTGCCTTTCAGAATGCCGTGAAACTGGAACGTCTGGCGGTTGGTGATGCGAATGCTGCCGTACAGCGTGCTCTCCTGCGCGAACTTGTCGATGCCCAGCCACTGCTGCGGGCTGATGATGCCGCCCGGCAGGCGGCAGCGCAGCATCATGGCGTGGCGCGGCTCCAGCTTCTGCTCGGCGCGTTCGGCGCGAATATCGCGGTCATCCTGCTGGTACATGCCGTGAAAACGGATCAGCAGGAAGTTGTCGCCGTTGAAGCCGCCGGTCAGGCCGTCGTTCAAATCTTCGGCGATGGTGCCGCGCAGGAAGTTGCTCTCCTTCTTCATGCGCTCCGCATCGGCCAGTTTGCCTTCGACTACCAAAGGCCCGGGGTGTTTATCACTCATCAGTAAACATCTCGCTGATAACGGCGCTCAAGGCGCAGCTCACTTAAAAATTCATCCGCCTGCTCGGTATCCATGCCACCGTGCTCGGCCACCAGTTCCAGTAATGTGTTTTCCACGTCTTTCGCCATGCGATTGGCATCGCCGCAGACGTAAATGTGCGCGCCTTCCTGAATCCAGCGCCACACTTCCGCGCCCTGTTCGCGCAGTTTGTCTTGTACGTATATTTTATGTTGCTGGTCGCGGGACCAGGCCAGATCGATGCGGGTCAGCAGGCCGTCTTTCACGTAGCGCTGCCATTCGACCTGATACAGGAAATCTTCGGTGAAGTGCGGGTTGCCGAAGAACAGCCAGTTTTTGCCGCTGGCGCCGTCGGCGTCGCGCTGCTGCATAAAGGCGCGGAACGGCGCGATGCCGGTGCCCGGGCCAATCATGATCACCGGCGTTTCCGGGTTGGCCGGCAGGCGGAAGTTGTCGTTGTGTTCGATAAACACCCGCACGTCGCCGTCTTCCTCCAGGCGATCCGCCAGGAAGCCGGAGGCGCCGCCGCTGCGGGCGCGCCCGTCGATGTCGTAACGCACCACGCCCACGGTGATGTGGACTTCGCTTTCGTTCTCCGCCTGCGAAGAGGCGATGGAGTACAGACGCGGCGTCAGCGGGCGCAGCAGGCCGACCAGCTGTTCGGCGCTCAGATCCGCCGGCGCCTGACGCACCATGTCGACGATCGGCGTGTTGTGCGCGTACTGCTGCAGCGCAGCTTTATCCGCCAACAGGCCGATCAGCGTTTCATCGCGCGACAGCGCGGCGTATTTATCGACGATCGGCGTGGTGTTCTGCGTCAGCTCGAAATGGCTGCGCAGCGCCTGCGCCAGCGGCAGGGTTTGCCCTTCCACCTCGACCGGCTCGTCGCCTTTCAGCCACAACAGCTGCACCAGTTCGTCCACCAGCGCCGGATCGTTGTCGAACCATACGCCGAGCGCATCGCCCGGCTGATAGCGCAGGCCGGAGTCGCCCAGATCGATTTCGATATGGCGCACGTCTTTATCCGACGCGCGGCCGGTAATTTTCTGATTGACCGCAAGCTGGGCGGTAAGCGGTTGTTCCTTGCTGTACGGGCTGCTGTCGATCAGATCGACCGCGCCGCTGGCCAACACGCCCGGTGCGGCGCTTTCCGCCGGCGCGCGCGCCTTCAGCACCGACACCACCTGTTTGCGCCAGGCGGCGGCCAGTTCCTGGTACTCCACGTCGGCGTCCACGCGCTCCACCAGGCGCTCGGCCCCCAGCTCGGCCAGCTTGCCGTCGAAATCCTTACCAGACTGGCAGAAATTCTCATAAGAGGTGTCGCCCAGCCCGAACACCGCAAAAGCGGTGTCATTCAGCTTCGGCGCCTTCTTCGAAAACAGGAATTTATGCAGCGCCACCGCTTCTTCCGCCGGCTCGCCTTCCCCCTGCGTAGAGGCGACGATCACCAGCAGGCGCTCTTGAGCTATCTGCTTGAACTTGTAGTCGCCGGCGCTGATCAGCGTGGCGCTCAGATTGGCGGCCAGCAGATCGTCGCGCAGCTGCTCCGCCAGGCGGCGCGCATTGCCGGTCTGCGAAGCGGAAATGATGGTGATGCCGGCGGCAGCCGCAGGGGCGACAGGCGCAATGGCCACGGCTCCGGGCTGTTGATTGACCATGCCCCAAAAATAGCCGGACAGCCACGCCAGCTGCGTCGGCGAATAGTCGCCGATCGTCGCCTGCAAGCGCGCCAGCTGTTCGGGCGTCAGCGGGAGCAAAGATGTTGGAGGAGCCTGAGTCGTCATTGCTGTACTTATTTCCTATACTTAGCGCCTTTCCTGCCAGGCGCGCGCCAGTGTCAGTCGCTGTCTCTTCGCTGCGTCGGGTGTGCGGAAAAGATCAGGAGAGTTTGTAAGGTTACCGAGCAGAATAGCAACGATTAAATAAGGGATAGCAATAAATCATAACCAAAATGACTAAGCTGTTTTTCCGGTAAGGGATAACGCTTAAACCGTTAAACAAAGTTTTTTATCCAGATGAAATTAAAGCGCTTTTTTTCATCGTTTTTTCACCGTTCAACATTTCGGCTCATTACCCCAGCCGATAGGTGCCGCAAACACCAAACAAAAAAAGTGTTAACCGGATGCGTTTGCCGTGGCGGTAGACCATAACGGTATAAATGGCAAGCAGACGCGCTTTCCGGTACTATGCGGCGGTTTTTGAGTCAATGAGGCCGTAATAATGGCAACCACGCTGTTTAAAGATTTTCAGTTTGAAGCCGCACACCGTTTGCCCCACGTGCCGGAGGGCCATAAGTGCGGCCGTCTGCATGGGCATTCGTTTATGGTGCGTCTGGAAGTGACCGGTGAAGTGGATCCCCACACCGGTTGGGTGATGGATTTCGCCGAGCTCAAGGCTGTGTTTTCCCCGATCTGGGAGCGGCTGGATCACCATTATCTGAACGATATTCCAGGATTGGAAAATCCCACCAGCGAAGTGCTCGCCGCCTGGATTTGGCAGCAGCTCAAACCCCAGTTGCCGGAACTGACTGCGGTGATGGTGAAAGAGACCTGTACTGCGGGATGCGTATATAAAGGTTAAAAGAAAGGGCGCCCAAGGGCGCCCTGATTTTAGGCGATGTTCAGATACTTGTGGGTCTGCATCGACAGCCGCCAGTTGCGCGCGATGCAGGTTTCGATGCACAGGCGGGTCGCCTCTTCTTTCTGGCTGATCGGCTGCAGCGCGATAATGCGCGCCTTGTCGTCCTGCAGCGTCGCCAGCAGCGCGTCCAGCGCCTCGATGTCGCGCTCGCGCGCCACCGGATGCTTCACCTCGTCGGCGCGCCGCAGCGCCTGATCCAGCACCTTCATGCCGCCGCGCATATTCACCTTCGGCGAAACCGTCACCCAGGTTTTGGCGGAACAGCGCACCTCGTGGGTGCCGCTGGTCTCAATCTGGCAGCCGTAGCCATGCTGTTCGAACAGCTCGGTCAGCGGCGCCAGATCGTAGATGCAGGGTTCGCCGCCGGTGATCACCACATGGCGCGCGGTGTAGCCTTGTTGGCGCATCACCGCCAACAGCTGCTCGGCGCTGGCGTTGCCCCAGGCGTCGCTTTCCTCTGTTTTGACCAGGATCCGTTGCAGGTCGACTTCCCGATTGGCTTCCTTTTCCCAGGTATGTTTGGTGTCGCACCAACTGCACCCTACCGGGCAGCCCTGCAAGCGGATAAAAATGGCCGGCACGCCGGTGAAGAAGCCTTCGCCCTGCAAGGTTTGGAACATCTCATTGATCGGGTACTGCATCGGTTTCTCAATCTGGAAAAGTAAAAAGCGATTATCGCAGATTCCGGCCCGGCGACCAAACGGCCAACATTGTATTAAATTTTATTCTCCGCGCCGCCGCCAGCATATCTCACCACCCACGGCGTTCATTTAATTTGTGAGTCGGGCTTTGGCCTTTCATTCACGGTGTAACCCGCTTCGCAAAAACAACATTTATTTAACGCATAAGATAAATATATTTGACATAAAGCGCCGACGCGCAGATGTATATACAAGCAAACACAAGCCGAGCGTCAGTTTCGGCCACGTTCCATCCATCACGACTACATCTGCGTTTAGAGGGTGCCATGACTCATTCCACCAGCGAGTTGAACATTCAGCAGGCCATCGACGACAGCAAGTTTTCGCTGTTTCACTGGACCCTGATCATTCTCGGATTCCTGATCCTCGCCATCGACGGTTTCGATACCGCCGCCATGGGCTATATCGCCCCCTCGGTCGCTAAAGACTGGGGCATCGTCAAACAGGATCTGGGGCCGGTGCTGAGCGCCGCGCTGCTGGGGCTGTCGCTCGGCGCGCTGATCGCCGGGCCAATCTCCGACCGCATCGGCCGCAAGCGCGTGCTGGTGTTTTCCTGTCTGTTCTTCGGCCTGTCGAGCCTGGCCACCGCCTACGCCGGCTCGCTCAATAGCCTGACGCTGTGGCGTTTCCTCACCGGCCTCGGGCTGGGAGCGGCGATGCCCAACGCCATCACGCTGATCTCCGAATACGCGCCGCAGCGCTGCCGTTCGCTGGCGATCAACACCATGTACTGCGGTTTCCCGCTGGGCGCGGCCGGCGGCGGCGCCATTTCATCGTGGCTGATCCCGAGCTACGGCTGGCACAGCGTGCTGCTGCTCGGCGCCATTGCGCCGCTGGCGTTGACGGTTTTGCTGATCCTGCTGCTGCCGGAATCAGTCAAATACATGGTCAACCGCGGGCAGGATGCAGCGAAGATCAAGCGCATCGCACAGCGCTTCGTCAGCCAGAGCCTGGACGGCGTGACGCGTTTTTACCTGTACGAAGAAAAGCTTACGCACACCAAGACCAGCGTCGGCCTGCTGTTCAGCCGCCCTTACCTGCTCGGCACGCTGATGCTGTGGCTGACCTACTTTATGGGGCTGGTAATTTACTACGTGTTGCTGAGCTGGATGCCGATCCTGATGCAGGGGCTGGGTTACCAGCTGGAGCAATCGGCGATGCTCACCTCGCTGTTCACCTTCGGCGGCACGCTTGGCATCCTGGTGGCCGGCTGGCTGATGGATCGCTGGAACGCGCATAAGGTGGTCTCGAGCGGCTTTGTCGCCACTGCCCTGCTGATCGTGGCGATGGCGACCGAGGACAAACACATCGTGCTGCTGGGCGCCTTCATCTTCCTGATGGGCGTCACCATGAACGGCGCGCAGTCCGGGCTGCAAACGCTGGCGGCCACCTTCTACCCCACCCACAGCCGCGCCACCGGCATCGCCTGGATGCAGGGCATCGGCCGCTTCGGCGGCGTCGCCGGCACCATGATGGGCGCCCAACTGCTGGCGATGCAGTGGGAGGTGCAGAGCATCCTGATGTTCCTGTGCGTGCCGGCGCTGATCGCCGCCATCGCCACGGTATGCAAAATGAGCCGCAAACCGACGCTACAACCGGCGGCCTGACCCTGGCAAGCCCGCCACCGACGGCGGGCTTTTTCCCTGCGGCGATAGGGTTTGTTTATCCCCTGGCCGCAACTGTAATCAGTCTGTAAAAATATTGTGACTAGCCGCCCAAAAATGAGTCATTTTTAATTCATTTTTGCCGAACAGCTCACTTTTCTCCGGCTTTCCATACATGAAGCCGGCGATAAAAAATCGCATATCAAACTGATATAAAAAGAAAATAACTTTTTCTTATGCCACTTTTAAGCGGCAACTGGTCAGTGTTGCATATGCTTGTACATACAAGTATATGTTAATAAACCCTACGCATTGTTATGCCGTGGTACTCATCCCCCACCGCGGCATGGAATCTGCACCGATACTGTTTGAGGAAACTGCTGTGACTACAAATAACAAAGTTCGCAATGTCGATGTACGCGCGCCACGCGGCACACAATTAAACGCAAAAAGCTGGCTGACCGAAGCGCCGTTACGCATGCTGATGAACAACCTCGATCCTGAAGTTGCGGAGAACCCACACGAGCTGGTGGTGTACGGCGGCATCGGCCGCGCCGCGCGCGACTGGGATTGCTACGACAAGATCGTCGAAACGCTGAAAACGCTGGAAGAAGACGAAACCCTGCTGGTGCAGTCCGGCAAGCCGGTCGGCGTCTTCAAAACCCACAGCAACGCGCCGCGCGTGCTGATCGCCAACTCCAACCTGGTGCCGCACTGGGCGACCTGGGAACACTTCAACGAACTGGACGCCAAAGGCCTGGCCATGTACGGCCAGATGACCGCCGGCAGCTGGATCTACATCGGCAGCCAGGGCATCGTTCAGGGCACCTATGAGACCTTCGTCGAAGCGGGCCGCCAGCATTACGACGGCAGCCTGCAGGGCCGCTGGGTGCTGACCGCCGGCCTGGGCGGCATGGGTGGCGCGCAGCCGCTGGCCGCGACGCTGGCGGGCGCCTGCTCGCTGAACATCGAATGTCAGCAGAGCCGCATCGATTTCCGCCTGAAAACCCGCTACGTCGATGAGCAGGCTAAAGATTTGGACGACGCGCTGGCACGCATCAAAAAATACACCTCGGAGGGCAAAGCCATCTCCATCGCCCTGTGCGGCAACGCGGCGGAAATCCTGCCTGAGCTGGTTCGCCGCGGCGTGCGCCCGGACATGGTCACCGATCAGACCAGCGCCCACGATCCGCTGAACGGCTACCTGCCGAAAGGCTGGAGCTGGGAAGAATATCGCCAGCGCGCCCAGACCGAACCGGCCAAAGTGGTCGCCGCCGCCAAGCAGTCGATGGCCGATCACGTCAAAGCCATGCTGGCCTTCCAGCAGATGGGCGTGCCGACCTTCGACTACGGCAACAACATTCGCCAGATGGCGAAAGAAACCGGCGTCGACAACGCCTTCGACTTCCCGGGCTTCGTGCCGGCCTACATCCGTCCGCTGTTCTGCCGCGGCATCGGGCCGTTCCGCTGGGCAGCGCTGTCCGGCGATCCGCAGGACATCTACAAAACCGATGCCATGGTGAAAGAGCTGATCCCGGATGACGAACACCTGCACCGCTGGCTGGACATGGCGCGCGAGCGCATCAGCTTCCAGGGCCTGCCGGCGCGCATCTGCTGGGTTGGCCTCGGCCAGCGCGCCAAGCTGGGCCTGGCGTTCAACGAGATGGTGCGCCGCGGCGAACTGTCCGCCCCGATCGTCATCGGCCGCGACCACCTGGATTCCGGCTCCGTTTCCAGCCCGAACCGTGAAACCGAAGCGATGAAAGACGGCTCCGATGCGGTTTCCGACTGGCCGTTGCTCAACGCCCTGCTGAACACCGCCAGCGGCGCCACCTGGGTTTCCCTGCACCACGGCGGCGGCGTCGGCATGGGCTTCTCCCAACACTCCGGCATGGTGATCGTCTGCGACGGCACCGACGAAGCCGCCGAGCGCATCGCTCGCGTCCTGCACAATGACCCGGCTACCGGGGTCATGCGTCACGCCGACGCCGGTTACGATATCGCTATCGACTGCGCCCGTGAGCAAGGCCTGAACCTGCCGATGGTTGCCGCGACCCAAGGAGAAAAAGCATGAAAGCGCTGACTATTCGCCCGGGCAAACTGACGCTGGCCCAGCTACGCGACGTCTATCAACACCCGGTGACGCTGACGCTGGACGACAACGCCTACGCGCCAATCCAGCAGAGCGTGGCCTGCGTGGAACGCATCGTTGAAGAAAACCGCACCACTTACGGCATCAATACCGGGTTTGGCCTGCTGGCTTCGACGCGCATCGCCCGCGACGATCTGGAAAACCTGCAGCGTTCGATCGTGCTGTCGCACGCCGCCGGCGTGGGCGAGCCGACCGACGACAACCTGGTGCGCCTGATCATGGTGCTGAAGATCAACAGCCTGTCGCGCGGCTTCTCCGGCATTCGTCTGGAAGTCATCCAGGCGCTGATCGCGCTGGTCAACGCCGAAGTTTATCCGCATATTCCGCTGAAGGGCTCGGTCGGCGCCTCCGGCGACCTGGCGCCGCTGGCGCACATGAGCCTGGTGCTGCTGGGCGAAGGCCAGGCGCGCCATCAGGGCCAATGGCTGCCGGCGACCGAAGCGCTGGCTAAGGCCGGCCTGAAACCGCTGACGCTGGCGGCGAAAGAGGGCCTGGCGCTGCTGAACGGCACCCAGGTCTCCGCCGCCTTCGCGCTGCGCGGCCTGTTCGATGCCGAAGACCTGTTCGCCGCCGCGACCGTGGCGGGCAGCCTGACGGTGGAAGCGGCGCTGGGCTCTCGCAGCCCGTTCGATGCGCGCATCCACGAGGTGCGCGGCCAGCGCGGCCAGATCGACGCCGCCCTCGCCTACCGCCACCTGCTCGGCGCGCGCAGCGAAGTCTCCGACTCGCATCGCAACTGCGAAAAAGTGCAGGATCCTTACTCCCTGCGCTGCCAGCCGCAGGTGATGGGCGCCTGCCTGACGCAGATCCGCCAGGCCGCCGAGGTGCTGGAAATTGAAGCCAACGCCGTCTCGGATAACCCGCTGGTGTTCGCCGAACAGGGCGACGTGCTGTCCGGCGGCAACTTCCACGCCGAGCCGGTGGCGATGGCCGCCGATAACCTGGCGCTGGCGTTCGCCGAAATCGGTTCGCTGTCCGAGCGCCGCATCTCGCTGATGATGGACAAACACATGTCGCAACTGCCACCGTTCCTGGTGGAAAACGGCGGCGTGAACTCCGGCTTCATGATCGCCCAGGTGACCGCCGCGGCGCTGGCCAGCGAAAACAAAGCGCTGGCGCACCCGTCGAGCGTCGACAGCATTCCGACCTCCGCCAACCAGGAAGACCACGTTTCCATGGCGCCGGCCGCCGGTCGCCGCCTGTGGATCATGGCGGACAACGTGCGCGGCATTCTGGCGGTCGAATGGCTGGCCGCCTGCCAGGGCCTGGATTTTCGCAACGGCCTGAAGACCTCGGAAGGTCTGGAGCAGGCGCGCCGTCTGCTGCGCGAGCATGTCAGTTTCTACGACAAGGATCGTTTCTTCGCCCCCGACATTGAAGCCGCCAGCCAACTCTTGGCGGCCGGTCACCTGACATCGCTGCTGCCTGCGGCGCTGCTGCCTAGCCAGGCATAATCATCACACACTGAATCACGCAGTTTGTTCTGCCCCGCCGGGTGCGTTCCACCCGGCGCGGGCAGCGCGTGCCTGTTCGGCAAACACTTAACGGGAAGCAACATGCGTAACGAAACAACACAACTCAGACGCGGACTAAACGCGCGGCACATCCGTTTCATGGCTCTCGGCTCGGCGATCGGTACCGGCCTGTTCTACGGCTCCGCCGGCGCCATCCAGCTGGCCGGCCCGGCCGTGCTGCTGGCCTACCTGGTGGGGGGCGCAGCGGTGTTCATGGTGATGCGCGCGCTGGGTGAAATGGCGGTGCACCAGCCGGTTTCCGGCTCGTTCGGCCACTACGCCAGCCACTATCTCGGCCCGCTGGCCGGGTTCCTCACCGGTTGGACCTACACCTTCGAAATGGTGATCGTCGCCCTGGCGGACGTCACCGCCTTCGGCATTTATATGGGGCTGTGGTTCCCGGACGTCGCCCAGTGGGTCTGGGTGCTCAGCATCATTCTGTTTATCGGCGCGCTCAATTTGTGCAGCGTCAAGGTGTTCGGCGAGCTGGAATTCTGGCTGTCGCTGGTCAAGGTCGCCGCCATCGTGGCGATGATCGTCGGCGGCGCGGCGGTGATGCTGTTCGGCTTCGGCCAAGCCCAGCACGCTACCGGTATCAGTAACCTGTGGCAGCACGGCGGCTTTATGCCCAACGGCATCGGCGGCGTGGTCGCGTCATTGGCGGTGGTGATGTTCGCCTTCGGCGGCATCGAGATCATCGGCATTACCGCCAGCGAGGCGAAAGACCCCGCCAAAGTGCTGCCGAAAGCGATCAACGCCGTGCCGGTGCGCATCCTGCTGTTTTACGTGCTGACGCTGACGGTGCTGATGGCGATCTACCCGTGGAACAGCATCGGCCAGAACGGCAGCCCGTTCGTTGAGATCTTCAGCAACCTCGGCATCAGCTCCGCCGCCAACGTGCTGAACGTGGTGGTGATCACCGCCGCCATCTCGGCCATCAACAGCGACATCTTCGGCGCCGGCCGCATGATGTACGGCATGGCGCAGGACGGCCAGGCGCCGCGCAGCTTCACCAAACTGACCGCCAGCGGCGTGCCGTGGATGACGGTGCTGGTGATGTCGGTCGCCCTGCTGCTGGCGGTGGTGCTCAACTACCTGATCCCGGAGAAGGTCTTCATGATCATCGCCTCGATCGCCACCTTCGCCACCGTCTGGGTGTGGCTGATGATCCTGCTGTCGCAGATCGTCATGCGCCGCACGCTGTCGCCGGAAGAAACTCGTCAGTTGAGCTTCCCGGTGCCGTGGTGGCCGGTGGCGCCGGCATTGGCGACCGCCTTTATGGCATTCGTCATCGGCCTGCTCGGCTACTTCGAAGAGAGCCGCATCGCGCTGTACGTCGGGCTGGTGTGGATCGCTTTACTCACCGTGGCTTACTGGCTGTGGGTGCGCAAGAAAGGCGGGGGTTCGCCGGTGACCGCGGCAACGCAGCAGATGTAACGCTCGCTTCTGATAAAACCCGCTGCGGCGGGTTTTTTAATGCGCCTGCGCCAATGCTTGCAGGACATCCGCCTGCAAGTCGTCAAACGCCTCCAGCCCGGCGGACAACCGCACCAATCCCTCGCTGATATGATGGCGCCGCCGCTCTTCGGGGCTGTAGGCCGAGTGCGTCATGCTGGCCGGGTGTTGCGCCAGGCTTTCGCAATCGCCCAGACTGACCGCGCGCAAGATGAGCTGCAGCGCATTGAGGAAGCGAATGCCTGCACTCATGCCGCCCCGCAGTTCAAACGCCAGCATGCCGCCGGGGCGCGCCATTTGCCGCTGCGCCAACGCATGCTGCGGGAAGTTCGCCAGGCCGGGATAATACACCCGCTCGACCGCAGGATGCTCCGCCAACATCTCCGCCAGACGCTGCGCGTTATCGCAATGACGATCCATGCGCAGCGGCAAGGTTTTCAAACCGCGCAGTACCAGCGCAGCATCCTGCGCCGACAGCACTGCCCCGTTCATGTCCTTCAGCCCCTCAAGCCGGATCGTCTGCGCCAGCGCCTCGCTCGTCACCGCCAGCCCGGCCAGCAGATCGCCGTGGCCGCCGAGGTACTTGGTGGCCGAGTGCACCACGATGTCGGCGCCCAGCGTCAGCGGCCGCTGCAGGTACGGCGTACAGTAGGTGTTGTCCACCAGCAGCAACGCCTGATGCCGGTGTGCAATCTCCGCCACTGCGGCGATATCGATCAGTCGCATGTTGGGGTTGGCCGGGGTTTCGCAATACACCAGCCGGGTGCGCCTACCGATCGCGGCGGCCAGCCGCTCCGGCCGGGTCAGATCAACATGGGTTATCTTGACGCCAAAGCGCGCCAGACCGTGATGAAAATAGCTGAAGGTGCACCCATACACCGTTTCATCGACGATCAGCTCATCGCCCGGGCTGAGCAACGTCCAGCAACAGGCGGTGATCGCCCCCATGCCGGAAGAGAACGCCACCGCCGCTTCCCCCTCTTCGAGGTTGGCGATGCGCTGCTCCAGCAGATTCAGCGTCGGGTTGGCGATACGTGAATAGAAATACCCCGGTTCGGTGCCGGCAAAGCAAGCGCCGCCATATTCCGCCGTGGGAAAGGTAAAAGTGGAGCTCATAAACACCGGCGGGCACAGCGCCCCCTGATGCTGCTGAGGATCGTAGCCATAATGAATAGCGCGGGTAGCGAAGGCATGGTCAAGTTTGCCGGACATAACGACTCCTTATCTGAGTGAACGAAGCCGATTCAATTATTCATCGGAAGCATCCGGCGGCAACGCGCCATCCCGTGTACGCCGCCCGATAATTTGCAGAGTGCGCAGCAGCAGCATGACGCCCAGCAGGGTGTCCGGCTGCTTCAGCAAGGCGTAAGCCGCACGAAAATTGGCGGGCGGCGGGTTCAATTGCAGCTCGCTGTGCGCCATCTTCAACGCAGTCCCTCCCTCCCAACCGACCGTAACCAGCCCTTCGAATACGCCGGCCAGTTTTTCCACCAGCGCGTTGTCGGCGATATCCACTACGTCCGACAGCAACGATAGCAGATCGACCACGTTGTCCAGCCGCCCGCCGGCCAGCAGCGGCCGCAGTTTTTCCAGCAAGCCCGCCAGCGATTGGAGTTCATCACCATGCACCGTGCTTTCCGTCATATCAGCCCCCTTACCGTGGCCCAATACAGACCGCGGTTAAAACCGTTGCGCAGCATGCCGCCCACCTTGGTGGCCGGGGTCGGCAGCACGTCGTGACGGTAGTCGTACACCAGCGGCATGCCGGCATTCAGCCCCATTTGCGCGACCGCCTGCACCTTGCCGTCGTAATGGCTGACCGTTTGCCCCAGCCGTATTTCCGCCACGATGTTGTCGGCGATCACCGGCGCCTGATTGTGGCAAGAACCGCCCGCCTTGCTGACCGGCAGATCCACGGTGTCGCCTATCACGTATACGCCCTGCTGGCCGTACACCTGCAGCGTTTGGTGATCGGTCGGCAACCACCCCTCGCCGTTTTGAATATCGCTCAGGCCGGTGTTGCGCACCGCTTCCACCGCCCGGATCGGCGGCGTGGCCATCAGGATGTCAAACGGCTGTTCCTCCCCCTCGGCGGAATAGGCGATGTTGCGCTGTGCGTCCACCCGGCTGAGGGTAAAACCGCGCTGGTGACGGATATCGCGCGCGGCAAAAATGGCGGGCAGCGCTTCGCCGGTCGGGCGCTGCAAAAACAGGCAGTTGCGCAGCAATTGGGAAATGGTCGGATAGGTATAAACGATCTCCACCGCCTTACGCACGCCGCGCCGCCGCAGGTAGTCATCCAGCATCAGCGTGGTTTCGATCGGCGCGATGCCGCACTGGTGGGGCACGTTGGGGGTTTCAGGGAAGGAAACGGTGATGAAGATACGCCCTTTCTCGATAGTCGCCAGTTTTTGCGCCAACCGCCTGGCGGCCTGATACTGGTAAAAATGATCGCCCGCCTGCGCCAGCCCTTCGATACGCTCCGGCCAGGGGACGCAGCCGGTAGCAAAGACCAGAAAGTCATAGGAATAAATTTTACCGCTTTGCGTGGCTATATTTCGCTGTGTTAAATCGAAAGATTCCGCTTTATCAACAATGAATTGTATTTCAGGGCGCAATAAACTCCGCTGTGAGCGCGTGAGTTCCTGCTTGAAAAAAGTATTGAACGCCACATACATAAACGCCGGTTTGTAATAATGCAGCGGTGAATCCGATATCATTAATAACTCGACTTTATTATTAATAATTTCTCGGTGCAATTTTTCGGCCAATACATTGGCCAGGATGGTGCCGCCGGTTCCGCCGCCGACAATGACGATTCGCTGTCGCATCAAGCCCTCTCTCAACCGGCCAGCAAGCCGGCAGTATTAAGGCATAGTGAGGATGAAGATCTACGGCAGAACGGCGAGAAATAAACTGCCTCATTGGCAGTCTAGTAACGAATAATTATAAAGCAAATAAAAATGGAATATAAAATAAACACAGTTACTATCTTTAATAAAATTATCGGGTTAAATAGGACCACGTTTTCAATAAAAAAATTATTATTAGACTGACATTCATCACGAATTTAAAACATAAAAAAACCCGCCGCAGCGGGTTTTTATTTAGCAACCGAATCGGTCGAACTTACTGGCCTTTAACTTCTTTCAGGCCGTTGAACGGCGCACGGTCACCCAGCGCTTCTTCGATACGGATCAGTTGGTTGTACTTGGCAACGCGGTCAGAACGGCTCATGGAACCGGTTTTGATCTGGCCAGCCGCAGTCCCTACCGCCAGGTCGGCGATGGTCGCGTCTTCGGTTTCACCGGAACGGTGAGAGATCACCGCGGTGTAGCCGGCGTCTTTCGCCATCTTGATAGCCGCCAGAGTTTCGGTCAGAGAACCGATCTGGTTGAATTTGATCAGGATGGAGTTAGCGATGCCTTTCTCGATGCCTTCTTTCAGGATCTTGGTGTTGGTCACGAACAGATCGTCGCCCACCAGCTGGATTTTGTCGCCCAGAACTTTGGTCTGGTAAGCGAAGCCCGCCCAGTCGGATTCATCCAGACCATCTTCGATAGACACGATTGGGTACTGTTTGGTCAGATCTTCCAGGAAGTGAGTGAACTCTTCGGAAGTGAAGGCTTTGTTGCCTTCGCCGGCCAGCACGTATTTACCGTCTTTGTAGAATTCGGAAGCCGCGCAGTCCATCGCCAGAGTGACGTCTTTGCCCAGCTCGTAGCCCGCCGCTTTTACCGCTTCAGCGATAACCGCCAGCGCTTCGGCGTTGGAACCCAGGTTTGGCGCGTAGCCGCCTTCGTCGCCCACGGCGGTGTTCATGCCTTTGGCTTTCAGAACTTTCGCCAGGTGGTGGAACACTTCAGAACCGATGCGCACCGCTTCTTTCAGGGTTTTCGCGCCAACCGGCTGAATCATGAATTCCTGAATGTCGACGTTGTTGTCAGCGTGCTCGCCGCCGTTGATGATGTTCATCATCGGCAGTGGCATGGAGAATTTGCCTGGGGTGCCGTTCAGTTCAGCGATGTGCTCGTACAGCGGCATGCCTTTAGAAGCTGCGGCCGCTTTCGCTGCTGCCAGGGAAACCGCCAGAATGGCGTTGGCGCCGAAGTTGGATTTGTTTTCGGTGCCGTCCAGCTCGATCATGATCTTGTCGATGTTCGCCTGGTCTTTGGCATCTTTACCCAGTACTGCCTGAGCAATCGGACCGTTTACTGCAGCAACGGCTTTCAGTACGCCTTTACCCAGGAAACGAGACTTGTCACCGTCACGCAGTTCCAGCGCTTCGCGGGAACCGGTAGAAGCACCTGACGGCGCAGCAGCCAGGCCGACGAAACCGCCTTCCAGATGAACTTCGGCTTCAACAGTCGGGTTACCGCGGGAGTCGATGATTTCACGACCGATGACTTTAACGATTTTGGACATTAGGTTTTCCTCAGTACAAGTTAAACTAAAACTCCAGACAAACAGCGCGCGGTTCTCACCGCGCGCCGCCTACCAAATATTTTATTTCACCTGGCGCTTCTGATGCTCGCCTGCGGCTTTCACGAAGCCGGCGAACAGCGGATGCCCATCACGCGGCGTAGACGTAAATTCCGGGTGGAACTGACAGGCTACAAACCACGGGTGATTCGGCAGTTCAATGATCTCGACCAGCTTGTTGTCGGCGGAACGACCGGCGACACGCAGCCCTGCGGCTTCGATCTGCTTCAACAGCATGTTGTTAACTTCGTAACGGTGACGGTGACGCTCGACAATGGTCGGTTCGCCATACAGCTGACGCACCAGGCTGTTGTCGATCAGGTTGCACTGTTGGCCACCTACGCGCATCGTGCCGCCCAAATCGCTTTCTTCGCTGCGCACTTCGACGTTGCCGTCTTCGTCGCGCCATTCGGTGATCAACGCCACCACCGGGTACTTACAGTCTGGCATAAACTCGGTGGAGTTGGCGTTTTCCATGCCCGCCACGTTGCGAGCGAACTCCATCAACGCCACCTGCATGCCCAGGCAAATGCCCAGGTAAGGAATGTTGTTCTCGCGCGCATAGCGTGCGGTCATCACTTTGCCTTCCACGCCGCGGTAACCGAAGCCGCCCGGGATCAGGATCGCGTCCAGCCCTTTCAGCACTTCCACGCCGCGGGTTTCCACGTCCTGCGAGTCGATCAGCTTGATGTTCACGGTCAGACGGTTTTTCAGCCCGCCGTGCTTCAGCGCTTCGATCACCGACTTGTAGGCGTCCGGCAGCTCAACGTATTTGCCGACCATGCCGATGGTCACTTCGCCGCCCGGATTGGCTTCTTCGTAGATCACCTGTTCCCATTCGGCCAGGTTGGCTTCCGGTGCGTTCAAGCTGAATCGTTTACAAATATAATCGTCCAGCCCCTGAGATTTCAATAGGCCTGGGATTTTATAAATAGAATCAACGTCTTTCAGAGAGATAACCGCTTTTTCCGGCACGTTGCAGAAAAGCGCGATTTTAGCGCGTTCGTTAGCAGGAACTGCGCGATCGGAACGGCAAATCAGCACATCAGGCTGAATACCGATGGAAAGCAGCTCTTTTACGGAATGCTGGGTCGGCTTGGTTTTCACTTCGCCGGCCGCCGCCATGTACGGCACCAGCGTCAGGTGCATATACAGAGTGTGCTCGCGGCCCACTTCCACCGCCATCTGACGGATAGCTTCGAGGAACGGCAGCGATTCGATATCGCCGACGGTGCCGCCGATTTCCACCAGCACCACATCGTGGCCTTCGCCACCTTCGATGATGCGCTCTTTGATCGCGTTGGTGATGTGCGGAATGACCTGCACGGTCGCACCCAGATAGTCGCCGCGGCGTTCTTTACGCAGCACGTCGGAGTAGATGCGGCCGGTGGTGAAGTTGTTGCGACGCGACATTTTGGTGCGGATGAAGCGCTCGTAGTGACCCAAATCCAGATCGGTTTCTGCGCCGTCTTCGGTGACGAAAACTTCCCCATGCTGAATCGGGCTCATGGTGCCCGGATCCACGTTGATGTACGGGTCCAGTTTCATGATGGTAACGTTGAGGCCACGGGCTTCAAGAATAGCCGCCAGAGAGGCTGCGGCAATGCCTTTACCCAGAGAGGATACGACCCCGCCGGTCACAAAAATATAATTAGTTGTCATGCTGAACCTGAGAGTTTAGGTTTAAAGACGATGGAAGAACCAGGACGGGAAAGTAGTATACCCGAACCTCTCCTGACCTACAAACGATCGTTTTGCTGTCCATCATCTCGGCCGCCCTCCCGTGTTCATCAGGGTTTACTCCGCCGGCGCCGCATAAACCCTCCAGATAAAACAAAGAGTTAGCAGAGAAAATTTCTTTTTACCGCCCCTCAGGAGCGATAAAACGCCTTAGATTTCAGTTTGTTGCCCTTTTGCTGCCGCCGGCAGCCATGCGCCTTTGACCTGACCGAAAGCTTAACCGTTTCAGCTAGAGCGAACCTTGTCGGCGATCAACATTGTCGCGGCGATTCAGCTTTCCTAAACCCGATTAGCCTGGGATCGAGGCTCATCGCGTTAACGACTGATGTAGAGCATGCGTTCAGGCATATCAACAATCACACGATGACCCCGCATAAAGCCCATCCCCAACAGACCATCAAAGCCCAGCACCTCAGACGTTGGGCCTTCGGTAACGATAGCCAAATCGTTGTGATGCCGGCCCCGGCGATCGGTCAAGGTGAATCTGGTCACTCGGCAATCCAGGTTCGTGGCCTCAGGCTCAATGGAACGACAGCCGGAAAACAAGAGGCCAGCCGGCAAGCCAGCGGCAAACAAAAGAGAATGGCTGGCGCCGGTATCAACAATCAGGCGCAACGGTTTATTGCCAACGAAGGCCGTCACGCTCAGCCCCTCATCGGTCTGTTCGAACGGATAAGAAGCCCATTTTGCAATGTCTGAAGGCAGATGAGCCAACATTTGCAAACGATCGTTTTCGAAGTCCATCAGCACTTTTCGATCGCGGAACAACCCGAGCCCCATCACTTCACTTACCGGCACCTCGTTTCCCAGGCTGAGTCCCCAGGGCTTAAAACTCACCGCTTCGACGTCGTTAAAAGGGATATTGCCAATAAACAGCCGACTAATCCGCCAGGCAGACACCTGATTTTCACCGCCAGAGAGATCTCTGAGCTGCCGAGGTGCCAGCCGCACCACCTTCAGGCTCGGTTGCGCGACCAGACGCTCCAGATCGTGTTGATAAAGGTGTATCCCTTCTGCGCTGCCGGTATCCAGCATGAGCGTGTGTAACCGGTTATCGATCTGCACATCGACTAATGGCAGCCTGCGTTCATCATACCGCAGCCGCCCAACATCAGCAGGAGGCGACGCCGTGCTGAAACCGGGAAAAAAACATGCTAAAAGCACCAGCCTCTTGATCATGACGCCACCTTCCTTTGCCTGCGTGGAACTTCCTTAATGTTCGATCCAGTGCCATTAACGTCGGCAGTACATCAGATTTCAGATTTCTTCACCTGCTGCCAGGCGTCTTCCATCTGCTCCAGCGTGGCGTCTTCAAGCCGCAGCCCGCGTTGCTGGACGATCGCTTCCACCTGGCGGAAGCGGCGCTCGAACTTGCGGTTCGCCGCCTGCAGCGCGTTCTCCGCCTTGTGCCCCAGATGGCGCGACAGGTTCACCGTGGCGAACAGCAGATCGCCGATCTCCTCTTCCAGCTTGCTCTCATCGACCACCGCCTGGCGGGCTTCGTGCATCACTTCATCGATCTCTTCGTACACTTTGTCCAGCACCGGCCCCAGGGTGTTCCAGTCGAAGCCGACCGAGGCGCAGCGTTTTTGAATTTTGTGCGCCTTCATCAGCGCCGGCAACGCCTGCGGAATGTCGTCCAGCACCGAGTGCAGCGCTTTTTCGGCGCGCTCGCCGGCCTTGAGCTGCTCCCAGCGCGCGGCCACGGCTTCGCTGTCCCCCCCCTCGGCGTCACCGAAAATGTGCGGGTGACGGCGCTCCAGCTTATCGCTGATGGCGGTGCACACCTCATCGAAATCGAACAGCCCCTGCTCCTGCCCCATCTGGGCGTAGAACACCACCTGGAACAGCAAATCGCCCAGTTCGTCGCGCAGATCGGCGTAGTCCTGCCGCTCGATGGCGTCCAGCACTTCGTAAGTCTCTTCCAGCGTGTAGGGCGCGATGGTGGCGAAAGTTTGCTTGCGGTCCCACGAGCAACCGACCTGCGGGTCGCGCAGCGTTTTCATGATGTTCAGCAGGCGCTGCAGCGGAGTGGATTGGGTCATAAAAAATCTCTGAGAAAGAATGAGGGCGCATGGGAGCGCCCGCCGAATGCATGGACCTCGGGCCGTATCGATGGCGCATACGGCCCGAAAGGCGATATGGGCTTAGTTGCCGTGCAGACGCTTGGCGTCTATCACGTCCGGCAGCTGGTTCAGCTTCGCCAGCACTCGGCTCAGCACCTGCTGGTTGTAGATTTCTATATCCATGTCGATGGTGGCCAACTGTTTCTTGGTGTCGCTGCGGCTGGCAACCCCCAGCACGTTGACCTTTTCGTTGGCCAAAATGGTGGTAATGTCGCGCAGCAACCCGCTGCGATCGTTGGCCATCACGCGCACCACCAGCGAATAACCGCTGGAGTAGCTTTCACCCCATACCGCATCGACGATGCGCTCCGGCGCGTGCGATTGCAAATCGACCAGCTGATCGCAGTCCGCACGGTGGATCGAGATGCCGCGCCCCTGGGTGATAAAACCGACGATGTCGTCGCCCGGGATCGGCTGGCAGCAGCGGGCAATGTGGTGCATCAGGTTGCCCACGCCCTCCACCACCACTCGGCCGTTGTCCTTGTTGCGGGCCGGCGGCGGCGCTTTCTGCTGCACCAGCTGGCGCAGCGCCTCGCGATCCTGTTCTTCGGCGCTCGGCTTGTTGAACTTGCCCTGCAGGTAATTCACCATCTGGTTCAGGCGAATGTCCCCGCCGCCGATCGCCGCCAATACCTCGTCCAGCGAGTTCATGTTGTAGCGCGGGATCAGCAGCTTTTCGGCCTCTTTCAGGCTGATGCCGAGGTGTTCCAGTTCGTTGTCCAGCATCTGGCGGCCGGCGAGAATGTTCTTGTCGCGATCCTGCTTGCGGAACCAGTTGTGGATCTTCGAGCGCCCGCGGCTGGTGGTGACATACCCCAGGTTTGGGTTCAGCCAGTCGCGGCTCGGGTTCGGCTGTTTCTGGGTGATGATCTCAATCTGATCGCCCATCTTCAGCTGATAGGTAAACGGCACGATGCGGCCGCCGATCTTGGCGCCGATACAGCGGTGACCGACGTCGCTGTGAATGTGGTAGGCGAAATCGAGCGGCGTGGAGCCGGCCGGCAAATCCACCACGTCGCCTTTCGGGGTAAATACATAGACCCGATCGTCGAACACCTGGCTGCGCACTTCGTCGAGCATCTCGCCGGAGTCCGCCATTTCTTCCTGCCAGGCGATCAGCTTGCGCAGCCAGGCAATGCGTTCTTCGTAGCCGGAGCGCACGGTCACGCCTGCGCCCTCTTTGTACTTCCAGTGCGCGGCCACGCCCAGTTCGGCATCTTCGTGCATTTGGCGCGTGCGGATCTGAATCTCTACGGTTTTGCCGCGCGGCCCCAGCACCACGGTGTGGATCGACTGGTAGCCGTTCGGCTTCGGGTTAGCGACGTAGTCGTCGAACTCATCCGGCAAATGGCGGAAGTGGGTATGCACGATGCCCAACGCCGCGTAGCAATCCTGCAGGCGCTCCGCCACGATGCGCACCGCACGCACGTCGAACAGTTCGTCGAACGCCAGGTGTTTTTTCTGCATCTTGCGCCAGATGCTGTAGATGTGTTTCGGCCGGCCGTAGATCTCCACCCGAATGCCTTCGTTGGCCATCTCGGCGCGCAGCCCGGCGACGAAATCGTCGATGAACTGTTCGCGATCGATGCGGCGCTCATGCAACAGCTTGGCGATGCGCTTATATTCTTCCGGATGCAGGTAGCGGAAGCAGAAATCCTCCAGCTCCCACTTCAGCTGGCCGATGCCGAGCCGGTTGGCCAGCGGGGCGTAGATGTTGGAACACTCTTTCGCCGCCAGCACGCGTTCGTCTTCCGGCGCGTCTTTCACCTCACGCAGGTGGGCGATGCGCTCCGCCAGCTTGATGACCACGCAGCGGAAATCCTCCACCATCGCCAACAGCATGCGGCGCACGTTGTCGACCTGTTCGGAGGCCATCGAGTCGTTTTGGGTGGCTTTCAGTTGGCGAATGGCGTCCATATCGCGCACGCCGTGCACCAGCGCGACGATGCCCTTGCCGAACGCTTCGGTCAGGGTCTCTTCCTGCACGATGCCGGCGTCCACCAGCGGGAACAGCAGCGCGGCGCGCATGCTGTCGTTGTCCATGCTCAGCGTCGAGAGAATTTCCACCATCTCCAGGCCGCGCCACAGCAGCAGCGAGGCGTCAGGATGGTTTTGGGTCTGCTGCTCACAATAACGCCAGGTTGCGGCCAATCGCTCACATGACTGCGGGTTAGGTAGCCCCAAGCCGGCGATCCACTCATCAAGAGCGAACTCACCCGCCGTATTCAGATGTGCACTTCTTACCGCAACCATAACTTCTCCCTACTTTGCAGCGACCTCTGGCGCACGCTCGTTGATAAACAGCGCCATTGATTCAAGATGCCCCGTGTGCGGAAACATATCCAACATCCGCACGCGCGCAAGACGATAACCGGCGTTCAACAGCACGTTGCTGTCGCGAGCCAGCGTGGTGGGGTTACAGGAAACATACACCACCCGCGCCGGCGCCAGTTTTACAATGTGTGACATCACCCCGGCCGCACCGGCGCGGGCGGGATCCAGCATCACCTTATCAAACCCTTGTGCTGCCCAAGGTTGCCGCGCAACGTTGTCCTCCAGATTCTCATGGAAGAACGACGCATTATTCAGCTTATTCTTATGTGCATTATATTGCCCATTCGCTACCAGCGTGGCAACACCTTCGATGCCCACCACCGCGGCGGCGCGGCGCGCCAGCGGCAGGGTGAAATTACCCATGCCGCAGAACAGGTCCAGCACCCGATCATTGGGTTGAATGTCGAGCCATTCAAGGGCCTGCGCCACCATTTGTTGGTTTACGACGTCATTGACCTGAATAAAGTCGCGCGGACTGAAGTCTAAGCGTAGCCCGTCAACCTGATAATACGGCGTTTCACCGCACAGTTTTTCCACCCGATCGCTGTCCGGCGCCAGATAAACGGCGACCTTTTCCCGCTCGCCAAACGCCAACAGCGCCTGCCGATCCGCCTCTTTCAGCGCGTCGAGATGACGCAGCACCAGCAGCGGGCCGTTATCCGCCAGCACCAGCTCCACATGCCCCAGCCGCCGCACCGCCTGCAGCCCGCTCAGGCAGGCGCGCACCGGCGCCAGCAGCTGCTCCAGCTCCGGCCGCAGCACCGGGCAGTGCTCCACCACCACCAGCTCGCTGGAGGCCGCCTGGCGAAAGCCCATCATCAGGCGCTGCTGCTTCGGCTGCCACGCCAGGCTCAGGCGGGCGCGGCGGCGATAGCCGTATTCCGGGCCGGCGATCACCGGTTCCTGTTGCGGGGTTACTCCGGTTTCGCGGGCGATCATGCGCACCAGCGCCGCCGCCTTGCTCTGCTGTTGCAGCGCCTCATCCGCATGTTGCTGCTGGCAGCCGCCGCACACGCCGAAATGCGGGCAGCGCGGTTCTACCCGCTGCGGGCTGCGGCTCAGCAGGCGTTTGAGCTTGCCTTTGGCGAACTGGCGCTTGTCTTCGGTCAGTTGGATTTCCGCCTGCTCGCCCGGCAAGACGCCCGGCACGAACACCGCTTTGCCGTCGTGGCGCGCCACGCCCTGGCCGAAAGGATCGAGATCGCTCACCGTCACGGTGAAGATTTGTGAGCTCTGCCGGGTCGTCACGCGGCGTTTGGGAGAGTAGAATTGCGCCATATTTGTCGATTGTGTGCTGGTTCATTAAGCTAGTGTCAGCTGTCAATTCTCCCACATTGGAATCCCATGACCAAATACAGCCTGCGTGCGCGCATGATGATCCTGATTCTGGCACCGACCTTGCTGATTGGTTTGCTGCTCAGCACCTTCTTCGTGGTGCACCGCTATAACGAGCTGCAGGAACAACTGGTCGACGCCGGCGCCAGCATCATCGAGCCGCTGGCGGTGGCCAGCGAGTACGGCATGACGTTCCGCAGCCGCGAATCGGTCAGGCAGTTGGTCAGTCTGTTGCACCGCCGCCATTCGGACATCGTGCGTTCGATCACCGTGTTCGATGCGCAGAACAATCTGTTTGTCACCTCCAATTATCACCACAACTTCGCTCAGCTGCAGCTGCCGAAAGGCGTGCCGTTACCCACTGAGCTGATGCTCACCCGACGCGGCGATTCGCTGATCCTGCGCACGCCGATCCTGTCGGAAAGCCAGTATCCGGATGAAACCGCCGACGGCGGCAGCCACCCCGACAACAACCTGGGCTATGTGGCGATCGAGCTGGATCTGCAGTCGGTGCGGCTGCAGCAATATAAAGAGGTGTTCGTCTCCACCCTGCTGCTGTTGCTGTGCATGTGCATCGCCATCCTGTTCGCTTACCGGCTGATGCGCGACGTGACCGGCCCGATCCGCAACATGGTGAATACCGTCGACCGTATCCGCCGCGGCCAGCTCGACAGCCGCGTGGAGGGCTACATGCTCGGCGAGCTGCACATGCTGAAGAACGGCATCAACTCGATGGCGATGTCGCTCACCGCCTATCACGAAGAGATGCAGCAGAACATCGATCAGGCCACCTCCGACCTGCGTGAAACCCTGGAGCAGATGGAGATCCAGAACGTCGAGCTGGATCTGGCGAAAAAACGCGCGCAGGAGGCGGCGCGCATCAAGTCCGAATTCCTGGCCAACATGTCGCACGAGCTGCGCACCCCGCTCAACGGCGTAATCGGCTTCACCCGCCAGATGCTGAAAACCGATTTGAGCGCGACCCAGACCGACTATTTGCAGACCATCGAACGCTCGGCCAACAACCTGCTGACCATCATCAACGACGTGCTGGACTTCTCCAAGCTGGAGGCCGGCAAGCTGGTGCTGGAGCATATTCCGTTCGCCCTGCGTGAAACGCTGGACGAAGTGGTGGTGCTGCTGGCGCCCAGCGCCCACGATAAGGGGCTGGAACTGACGCTGGATGTGCACAACGACGTGCCGGAGCAGGTGATCGGCGACTCGCTGCGCCTGCAGCAAATCATCACCAACCTGCTGGGCAACGCCATCAAGTTCACCGAAACCGGCAATATCGATATTCGCGTCGAGCTGCGCAAACGGCTGGATCGCCGGGTGGAAGTGGAAGTGCAGATCCACGACACCGGCATCGGCATCTCCGAACGCCAGCAGTCGCAGCTGTTCCAGGCGTTTCGTCAGGCAGACGCCAGCATCTCCCGCCGCCACGGCGGCACCGGGCTGGGGCTGGTGATCACGCAAAAACTGGTGAAAGAGATGGGGGGCGATATCTGCTTCCACAGCCAGTTAAACCGCGGCTCGACCTTCTGGTTCCACATCACGCTGGATCTGAACGAGGGCATGCTGTCGCTGGCGCCGAGCCTGCCGGATCTGAACGGCAAAACGCTGGCCTATATCGAGTCCAACCCGACGGCGGCGCAGGCGACGCTCAACATGCTCAGCGTCACGCAACTGGTGATCACCCACTCGCCGACGCTGGCCCAGCTGCCGCCAGGCCACTATGACTTCCTGCTGGCCGGCGTGCCCATCCCGTTCCGCGCCAATATGGCGCAGCACGAGGACAAATTGCTGGCCTCGCTGAAGCTGGCCGATCGGGTGATTCTGGCGCTGCCGTGCCAGGCGCAGATCGACGCCGAGCTGCTCAAGCAACAAGGCGCGCTCGGCTGCCTGATCAAGCCGATCACCAGCACCCGGTTGTTCCCGCTGCTCAGGATGGAGACACCGACACGCCTCACCGCGCCGCCTGAGCGTAAACGCCTGCCGCTGACGGTGATGGCGGTTGACGACAACCCGGCCAACCTGAAGCTGATCGGCACGCTGCTGGGGGAACAGGTAGAAAAAACCCTGCTGTGCGAGAGCGGCGAGGAAGCGCTGGCGCTGGCGCGCGACAACGTGCTGGATCTGATCCTGATGGACATTCAGATGCCGAAGATGGACGGCATTCACGCCAGCGAGCTGATCCGCCAACTGCCGCATCACAACTCCACGCCGATCGTCGCCGTTACCGCCCATGCCGCCAGCGGCGAGCGCGAGCACCTGCTGCAGGCCGGGATGGACGACTATCTGGCCAAGCCGATCGACGAGAAAATGCTGACCCGCGTGCTGTCGCGCTACCACAGCGGCGACGTGGAAAACGCCGTCGCCGACGACGCGCCGCTGTCGCTCGACTGGCCGCTGGCGCTGCGTCAGGCGGCCAATAAACCGGATCTGGCGCGCGATCTGCTGCAAATGCTGCTCGATTTCCTGCCGCAGGTGCGCGAGCGGGTGCAAGCGCTGCTCGACGGCCAGCATGACGACGAGATCCTCGATCTGGTCCATAAGCTGCACGGCAGTTGCAGCTACAGCGGCGTGCCGCGCCTCAAGCAGCTGTGTTTCTACCTCGAGCGGCAGCTGCGCCAGGGCGTCACCAACGACGAGCTGGAGCCGGAGTGGCTGGAGCTGTTGGATGAGATTGAACTGGTGATCCACGCGGCGCGCGCGCATCTGACGCAACCGGCCTGAATCCTCAGGCCATAACGCAAAAAGGCACGCCGCAGCGTGCCTTTCTTTTTAACGCCAGACGCCTATCACTGCGCCAGCAGGTACAGCTGGCTCTCGCCGCGCTGGATATTCAACGCCAGCACCGACGGCTTGCTGTCGAGGATTTTACGCAGCTCGCCCAGGTTCTGGATCGGCTGCTGGTTCACGCCCAGGATCACATCGCCCTTTTTCAGGCCGATACGCGCCGCGGCGCTGCCGGCTTTCACGCTGTCGACCTTGACGCCCTTCACATTGCCGACCTGGGTGTTGCTCAGCTCGGCGCCTTCGATGCCGGTGTAGATATTGCCCGAGGCCACCTGAGTCTGCGCGCTTTGCTCCAGCGTGACGTCAATCGTCACCGGTTTGCCGTCGCGAATAATGCCCAGCGACATCTTGCTGCCGACCGGCAGCGTGCCGATCTCCGCCCGGAACGAGGCGAAGCTGGAGATGGCCTTGCCGTTCATGGTGACGATCACGTCGCCGGCCTTGATGCCCGCCTTCGCGGCGGAAGACTTCGGCATCACCTGGCTGACGAAGGCCCCGCGCTGCGCGTCGACCTTCATCGCCTTGGCCAGCTCAGAGTTCAGCTCGGTGCCCATGATGCCCAGCTCGCCGCGTTTCACCTGGCCATATTCGACCATTTGTGCCGTCAGGTTTTTCACCATGTTGCTCGGAATGGCGAAGCCGATACCGATGTTGCCGCCGTCCGGCGCCAGGATCGCGGTGTTGATGCCGATCAGCTCGCCGTTCAGGTTAACCAGCGCGCCGCCGGAGTTACCGCGGTTGATCGCCGCATCGGTCTGGATGAAGTTTTCATAGTTTTCAATGTTCAGGCCGCTGCGCCCCAGGGCGGATACGATGCCCGAAGTGGCGGTTTCACCCAGCCCGTACGGGTTGCCGATCGCCACGGTGTAATCGCCGACGCGCAGCTGATCGGAATCCGCCATCTTGATCGCCGTCAGATTCTTGAAGTCTTTCAGCTGGATCAACGCGATATCGGAACGCGGATCCTTGCCGATCACCTTGGCGTCGAAACGGCGGCCGTCACTCAGCTGCACCTGGATCTTGTTGGCGTTGTCCACCACGTGGTTATTGGTCACCACATAGCCCTTGGCGGCATCGATGACCACCCCGGCGCCCAGCGCCTGGAATTTCTGCTGCGTGCCCTGCGGCTGGCCATCCGGCCCTGGCTGTTCGCCGCCCTGACACATCGGCGAGCCCTGGAATGGCGAACCGTCCTGACAGAACGGCGAATCTTCGCCGAAGAACTGTTGGAACTGCTGCGGCATGCGCGGCGTATTGACCGTGGTGCTGCCCTCAACGTTAATGCTCACCACGGAAGGCATCACCTTTTCCAGCATCGGCGCCAGGCTCGGCAGCTGTTGGGTGTTGGAAGAGGCGGTTTCAGCGGCGCTGGCCGTGACCGGGCCCATCGCCATACCGATACTGAATGCCAGTGCGCTCAGAACTAATGCGGTTTTTTTCATCTGTGTGTCTCTTATAAAGTCGTTCAAAAAGAATGGCCGTCTTGCGTGCTTATTCAGAGTTAATTAATAGCCCGAAGTTCCGGCACAGATGATTGGCAATAGTAAACAAATATTGTCCGTCTTTACAAAAGTCGAGACAGCCAACCGGTTGGAATTGCTGACAATTATTCTTCAGTTGAATTATTCCGCCGCCATTAATCGGCGATATTCATCATAGGCGTAAAGGTCGGTCATTCCGCTGATATAGTCCTGCAATAAACGGGCGCGGAAATAATATTCCCGAATGGCTTGCTGCTCCAGCGATAAATGCTGCAGCCCCTCTACCGCCTCCGCATACGCCAGCCGATGCTTGGTGGACAGCTTGTGGAACAGGCGCGTTTCGATCGGGTAAGCGCGGTGACTGTCCTCGCGCACCAGCTGGCTGAAGTCCGCCAGCGACATCGCCAGCAGCGGGCTGTAAATGTCCAGCAGGCCGCTGATCACCCGGTAGCCTTGCAGCTCGAGCTGCTCGACCTCCGGGTGGTTGAACACGTGCTTGAACGCCACATTTTTAAATATTTTCAGCAGCCGGTACGCCGGGCTGGAATCCTCCAGCAGCGCCTGATTGAAACTGCCCTGATAGACCGCGTCCAGATTGTCGATAAAGCGTTGCGCCGCATGCGGCACCAGCCGCGCCACGGTAAACACCCGCAGATACATGAAGAACTGATCTTCCGCGCTGCGCCGCGCGCCGCCGCGATCGATCTTGCGAAACGCGCTGGCGACGGTCTTGTCGAACAGATCGCCCGGCGCCACTTCGCCCCACTCCTGAATCAGGTGCTGATACAGCTGCTCGACGGTGAAAATGCTCTTCTCCACCGCGTCTTCCAGATCGGCCACGCAGTACGAGATATCGTCGGCGGCCTCCATGATGTAGGTCAGCGGGAAACGATCGAACTCGCCCATGTGCAGCTCGCGCCGCAGCCGATCGACGAAGGCCTCTTCCGCCAGATAGTAGCCGGGCTTTTTCATCAGATAGCTGTGGCTGGCGGGGATGTCGCTCGCCCAGTAGGCCGGGCGGGTGTATTTCAAAATGCAGCCGACCTGCGCGTAGGTCAGGTTGAGCTTCAGCAGGCTGTACACCATGCGGATCGCCTGGGCGTTGCCCTCGAAGTGGCTGAGATCCTGACGGATCCGGCTGCGCAGCCGGTTCAGATCGCTCTCCCCTTCATGCAGGCGCAGCGTCGCCACCTGGCAGCGATCGTGGCTGCCCGGCTCGCTGCCGCAGCTGGCGGGATCGAGCCGTTGGGCGAACCAGTCGTTGATCGCCGACTCACCGAAGTGACCGAACGGCGGATTGCCGATGTCGTGCATCAGACAGGCCATTTCCACGATGCTTTCAAACGGATCGAGCAGCCGGGTCAGGCCGAGCTCATCAATTCTCCCCGCCTGTTTGAAACGGTTGAGGATCTCTTTAGCGATGTGGCGCCCGACCTGCTGCACCTCCATCGAGTGCGTCAGGCGGCTGCGCACCGCCGCGTTGCGCTCCAGCGGAAACACCTGGGTTTTTTGCTGCAGACGGCGAATGGCGGCCGAGTTGACGATGCGCCCGCGATCGCTCTCGAACTGCCGCACGATGTCGTACTCTTCCTCGGCCTCGATCGGTTTGCTGAAAGGCCGTTGGAAGCTGATTTTTTGCTTGAAGTCGATCCCGGACATCTGTTTCTCCGCCGTTGCGCCCTGCCCCCGTGATAACAATTCCCGGCGGCGGATGCAACGCATTATCTCTCTCACACAGCCATGATAGACTATGCCGCAATTCTCACGGCCAATCAGCGAGTGTTATTTATGAAAGTAGGCATCATCGGCGCAATGGAGCAGGAAGTCACCCTGCTGCGCGATCAAATCGAAAACCGTCAAACCATTCAGCGCGCGGGCTGCGAAATCTACACCGGCCAGATCGGCGGCGTTGAGGTGGCCCTGCTGAAATCCGGCATCGGCAAAGTTTCTGCGGCCATGGGCACCACCCTGCTGCTGGAACACTGCAGCCCGGATCTGGTGATCAACACCGGTTCCGCCGGCGGCCTGGCCAGCACCCTGCGCGTGGGCGATATCGTGGTGTCGGAAGAAGTGCGCTACCACGACGCCGACGTCACCGCCTTCGGCTACGAGCCGGGCCAGATGGCCGGCTGCCCGGCGGCGTTCGTCGCCGACGACGCGCTGATCGCGCTGGCGGAAGGCTGCATCAAACAGCTGGATCTGCACGCGGTGCGCGGCCTGATCTGCAGCGGTGACGCCTTCATCAACGGCGCCGAGCCGCTGGCGCGCATTCGCGCCACCTTCCCGCGCGTCGCCGCCGTGGAAATGGAAGCCGCGGCGATCGCCCACGTCTGCCATCTGTTCGGCACGCCGTTCGTGGTGGTGCGCGCCATTTCCGACGTCGCCGACAGCGAGTCGCACATGAGCTTTGACGAGTTCCTGGTGGTAGCGGCCAAACAGTCCACGCTGATGGTCAACGCCATGCTGCAAACCCTGGCCAAGCGTGGTTAATGTGAGGCTGCGCTTTACCTCGATGCTCTGTTTGTTGGCGCTCTGGCTGGCCATGCCGGCCGGCGCCGCTCAGCGGGTGATCAGCCTGGCGCCCAACGCCACCGAACTCGCCTATGCCGCCGGCATGGGCGATGTGCTGGTGGCGGCGAGCGCCTATTCCGATTATCCGCCGCAGGCCGCCAGGCTGGAGCAGGTGGCCACCTGGCAGGGCATCAATCTGGAGCGGGTGCTGGCGCTCAAGCCGGACCTGATCCTCGCCTGGCGCGGCGGCAATCCGCAGCGCGTGCTGGATCAGCTCGCCGCGTTCGGCATCCCGATCTTCTATGCGGACGCCGACAATCTCGAAGGGATCGCCGGCTTGCTGGACCAGCTGGCGCAATACAGCCCGCACCCGGAGCAGGCGCATCAGGCGGCGGAAGGCCTTCGCCGCCAGTTCGCCGCTCTCAGACAACAGTACGCCGCTAACTCGCCACGGCGCGTGCTGCTGCAGTTCGGTACCCAGCCGCTGTTCACCAGCTCCGGCGCAACATTGCAAAGCCAGGTGCTGGCGCTGTGCGGCGGGCAGAACGTCTTCGCCGACAGCCGCACCCCTTGGCCGCAAATCAGCCGCGAACAGGTGCTGGCGCGTCAGCCGCAGGCCATCGTCATCACCGGCGGCGCGAAAGAAGCCGCCAATGTGAAAGCCTTCTGGGCGCCGCAGCTGCAGGTGCCGGTGATCGCGCTGAACGAAGACTGGTTCAACCGCGGCGGGCCACGCATCCTGTTGGCGGCACAGCAGCTGTGCCGCCAGCTGGCGGAGATCCGCTGATGCTGGTGTTCTGGTTGGATATTCTCGGTACGGCGGTGTTCGCCATCTCCGGCGTACTGCTGGCCGGCAAGTTGCGCATGGATCCGTTCGGCGTGCTGGTATTGGGCGTGGTCACCGCGGTCGGCGGCGGCACCATCCGCGACATGGCGCTGGCCAACGGCCCGGTGTTCTGGGTCAAGGATCCCACCGATCTGGTGGTGGCGATGATCACTTGCGTCTTGACGCTGCTGCTGGTGCGCCAGCCGCGCCGTCTGCCGCAGTGGGTGCTGCCGGTGCTGGACGCCGTCGGGCTGGCGGTGTTCGTCGGCATCGGCGTCAACAAGTCCTTCGCGGCCGGCACCGGCCCGCTGGTGGCAATCTGCATGGGAGTGATCACCGGCGTCGGCGGCGGCATTATCCGCGACGTGCTGGCGCGCGAGATCCCGATGATCCTGCGCACCGAAATTTACGCCACCGCCTGCATCATCGGCGGCATCGTGCACGCCACGGCGTTTTACACCTTCCACATGCCGCTGCAACAGGCCATGATGCTGGGTATGATCATCACCCTGGCCATTCGGCTGGCGGCCATCCGCTGGCACCTCAAATTGCCCGCCTTTATTCTCGAACGCTGAGCCGTCGCCCTGTGGGGCGGCGCTTGGCAACGCCGCATTTGGTGATTTATTAGACTAAAAACGGGCTTGGTGGTATTATTTTCAACCAATAAATAGCGTAGTGACGATGTAAAATTCTGTTATCCGCAGGTTAATCCCTTCCCCGCGCTGTTAAACCTTTTTAACTTTTTGCCGATAAGTCATCACAAGATTGCTTACGGATGGCTATTCCCGCAATGATGAAAAAAATCCTGCTTGCCTGCTGTAGCGCCCTGCTGAGTGGCGCCGCGCATGCCGATGCCGTCAGCGGCCGGATCGGCGTTACTCTGACCATTGAACCGCAATGCGCCGTGCGCCTCGAGGCCGCCGCCCCACGGGCCGAATGCAGCCATGCGGCGGCGCAGCCGAACATTACCCGCCAACCGGCGCAGGAGAACAGGGCGGAAGTGATCCTCGTGGAATGGTAGGCATAAAAAAACCCGCCGGCCGTAAGGCGAGCGGGTTGATATTCTGACAGGCAAACTCAGATGCTGAACGACGAACCGCAACCGCAGGTGGTTTTGGCATTCGGGTTGGTCACCACGAAGCGCGACCCTTCCAGCCCTTCGGTGTAGTCCACCGAGCCGCCGACCAGATACTGCAGGCTCATCGGATCGACCACCAGCGCCACGCCCTGCTTCTCGATGGTCATGTCGCCATCGTTGACCTTGTCGTCAAAAGTGAAGCCGTACTGGAATCCGCTGCAGCCGCCGCCGGTAATGTAAACCCGCAGCTTAAGGTTCGGATTTTCTTCGTCAGCAATCAGGAATTTAACCTTGCTTGCTGCTGCCTCGGTAAATTGCAGGGGCAGTGCCGTTTGATCACTCATACTCTTTACTCCCAACATTGTTCAGCATCAGATCGCTACTATGGCTGCCTGATTAATATTAACGATTATCCGATACCTGAGTGTTGCGTTCAAGTATTCACCGCATTTGTTGTATTTTCCTTACCTGTTTTCTCCGCCGCTTCCCGCGCCAGCTGCGCCTCCTGCCTTTGCAGCGTGCGGGCCAGGATCGACGAATACAGCGGCTTGCCGCCGAGCAGCTGCGCCACCACCGTGGCGCCGAGGCAGGTGATGATCATCGGTAAAATGAGTTGGTAGTTGTCGGTCATTTCCAGCACCAGCACGATGCCGGTCAGCGGGGCGCGCACCGTGGCGGCGAACAGCGCCCCCATGCCGGCGATGGCGAAGGTGCCCGCCTCGATGCCGTACTGCGGGAACAGGTGCGCCCCGGCCAGCCCGAAGGCGGTGCCAAACAGCGTGCCCAGCGCCAGCATAGGCGCGAAGATGCCGCCCGGCGCGCCGGAGCCGAAGCACAGCAGCGTAGTGAAGATGCGGGTGATAAAGATAAACATCAACATGCCGACGCTGTAATTGCCCGCCGCGGCGATCGGGATCAGCCCAAAGCCGCCGCCCGCCGCCTCCGGCTGGATCAGCCCCAGAATGCCGCACACGCCGCCGAGCAGCCCGCCCATCAGCAAGACATTGCGCATTCTGCCGCCGTGCAGGCGCGCGAACATGTCTTGAGTGCGGAAGATCAGCGCGTTGAACCCCACGCCCACCGCGCCGAATATCGCCCCCAGCACCAGATAGAGCCACAGGGTATTAATGGGCGCCGAAGAAAGTTTGTCGACCGCGATCACCGAGCCCTGGCCGTTAAACAGCTGGAACACCACGCTCGACATGATCACGCCGATAAACACCGCTTTAATCGAGATCAGGTTGTAGCGGAACTGCGGCCGCATCTCTTCGATGATGAACAGGATGCCGGCCAGCGGAGCGTTGAACGCAGCGGACAACCCGGCGGCGGCCCCGGTCGCCAGCAGCGTATGACGCGCCTCGGCGCCGCGAATGCGCAGCACGTCCAATACCATGCGCCCGACGTTGCCGCCCATTTGCACCGTGGGCCCTTCGCGCCCCAGCACCATGCCCGCCCCCAGCGTGCCCATGCCGCCGATGAATTTCACCGGGATAACGCGCCACCAGCGCACCGGCCGCAGCTCCTCCAGCGCGCCTTCGATCTCCGGAATGCCCGAGCCGCCCGCCTCAGGGGCAAAGCGCCGCACCAGGTAATAGCCCAGCGCCGCCAGCGCGGCAGACAGGATAAACGCCAGTGGCCACACCAGGATCCAGGAGTCGGCGACCTGCGCCAGCGAAGCCAGCCGCTGCTGCTGCACCCACTCCACCGCCTTATCGAAGGCCACGCCGAGCAAACCGGCCAGCGTCCCCACCAGCGCGGCCATCACCAGGATCGCCACCGGCGTTTTATCGCGGCGAATAAACTGACGCACCGCATCGCTGCGGCTAAGACGCGGGCTCAACGTCCCGACTGGCTGTGATTGTGATTCCGTCATCGCGAGTAATTCGTTAGGTAATTTGTAATACAAATAGGCAAGGCGGTTATTCTACCCCAACCCGGCGGCGGGCGCTGCCGTTAATGGTATCTGACTCTGATCGTTTCATAACGCGGCGCTCTCCTCTAGAATAGCGCGGTCAAATCATTCAAAAGAGAATCCAGGAGCCGATTTATGAGCCTACACAGCAAGTCCGAAAGTCTGTACGCCCAGGCGCAACAGTTGATCCCCGGCGGGGTGAACTCTCCGGTGCGTGCATTCACCGGCGTGGGCGGTGTGCCGCTGTTTATCGAGCGGGCAGACGGGGCTTATCTGTTCGATGCCGACGGCAAGGCCTATATCGACTATGTCGGTTCCTGGGGGCCGATGGTGCTGGGACACAACCACCCGGCGATCCGCGACGCGGTGATCGAAGCGGCGCAGCGCGGCCTGAGCTTCGGCGCGCCGACCGAGATGGAAGTCAAAATGGCGCAGCTGGTCACTGAGCTGGTGCCGACGATGGATATGGTGCGCATGGTGAACTCGGGCACCGAAGCCACCATGAGCGCCATCCGCCTGGCGCGCGGCTACACCAACCGCGACAAAATCATCAAGTTCGAAGGCTGCTACCACGGCCACGCCGACTGCCTGCTGGTGAAAGCCGGTTCCGGCGCGCTGACCCTCGGCCAGCCGAACTCACCGGGCGTGCCGGCCGATTTCGCCAAGCACACCCTGACCTGCACCTATAACGACCTAGATTCGGTGCGGGCCGCCTTCGAGCAGTACCCGTCCGAGATCGCCTGTATCATCGTCGAGCCGGTTGCCGGCAACATGAACTGCGTGCCGCCGCTGCCGGAATTCCTGCCGGGCCTGCGCGCGCTGTGCGACAAGTACGGCACGCTCTTGATCATCGATGAAGTGATGACCGGCTTCCGCGTGGCGCTGGCCGGCGCACAGTCCTATTACGGCGTCGAGCCGGATCTGACCTGCCTCGGCAAAATCATCGGCGGCGGCATGCCGGTGGGCGCCTTCGGCGGCCGCCGCGACGTGATGGATGCGCTGGCGCCGACCGGCCCGGTCTACCAGGCGGGCACCCTGTCCGGCAACCCGATCGCCATGGCGGCGGGCTATGCCTGCCTGACCGAAGTGTCGCAGGTGGGCGTGCACCAGACGCTGACCGAACTGACCGAGATGCTGGCCGCTGGCCTGCTGCACGCGGCGCAGGAAGAGAATATCCCGCTGGTGGTCAACAACGTCGGCGGCATGTTCGGCCTGTTCTTCACCGACGCGCCGGCGGTCACCTGCTACCAGGACGTGATGCAGTGCGACGTGGAACGCTTCAAGCGCTTCTTCCATCTGATGCTGGAAGAAGGGGTGTATCTGGCGCCGTCCGCCTTCGAAGCGGGCTTCATGTCCGTGGCGCACAGCAAGGAAGACATTCAGCGCACCATCGACGCCGCGCGTCGCTGCTTTGCCAAGCTGTAATCACGGCCGAATGGCCAAAAAAACGGGCGCCTCGGCGCCCGTTTTGCTTTTCGCTGCCGCTTAAAGCAGCGTGCCGTAAATGGTCAACAGCGCCACCACCACCACGATGATCATCGTCACCTTGCGCGCCAGCGTCACCGCCGCCCGCGGCGTTTGCACCGGATCCATATGCGGATCGCGCGCCAGCGAGAACTGCGCCAGCCGCGTCAGCACCTGATACGACGATGAATGCCGATCCCCCAGCGAGGCGAACCAGGCCGGCAGCGCCCGCTCGCCGTGGCCGAACAGCGCATAGGCCACCCCGGCCAAGCGCACCGGGATCCAGTCCAGCCAGTTCAGCAGGTGATCGATGCCCGATTGCGAACGCTCCAGCGGCGTATTGTGGCGCGCCAGCCAGGTTTGATAGGCGCGCAGGAAGGCATACCCCGCCAGCGCGATCGGCCCGTAAGGCCCAAAGACCACGAACCAGAACAGCGGCGCCAGGTAATAACGGAAGTTGATCCACAGCAGCGCGTTTTGCAGCTCGCGCAGGCGCAGCTCTTCGCTGCAGTCCACCGGCAAACCGTGGATCAACGCCAGCTCTTCCGCCATCTGATCGCTGGCGTGGGTATCGCCCTGCCGCGCCGCTTTCAGATAGGCGCGGTAGTGTTTGCGCTTGATGCCGGCGCCGACGCACAGCAGATCGATGACGATCCACAGCAGCAGCGTCACCACGCCGAAGAACAACCCGTGCGACAGCCACAGAACGCCCCAGACGACCACCATCCAGGCGGCGGTCATCGCCAGCGTCTGCGCCAGCGAAACCCGATGCAGCCGCTGAAACACCACTTCGAGACGGTGATCCAGCTGCCAGTGTTCTCCCAGCTTAAACAGGCGCTCCCAGGCCAAAACCAGCAACAGCGTAAACAGCGTCATTAGCGATTCCTCTCCCTTTTTCTTGTCTCAAGCATAGCGTCGGCGGGCGCGCCGCGTTGTTCCAGAGATGCCAGATAGCGATCCCAATCGAACGCCGGCCCGGGATCGGTCTTGCGGCCGGGGGCGATATCGCAATGCCCGGCGATATTGGCCACCAGCGGCGGATAATGTTCGGCCAGCAGCGCGGTGACCGCCTGCAGCGCGCGGTATTGCGCCTCGGTGTAGGGTAACTGATCGGTGCCTTCCAGCTCGATGCCGATGGAGAAATCGTTGCACCGGTCGCGCCCCTGATACAGGGAAACACCCGCGTGCCAGGCGCGCTGGTCGAAGGGCACGTACTGCACGATCTCCCCGTCGCGGCGGATCAGGCAGTGCGCCGACACCCGCAGCTGATGGATCTCGGCGAAATAGGGGTGCTGCGCGGGATCGAGCGTGCCGGTAAACAGCTGGTCGATATAGGGGCCGCCGAACTCGCCGGGCGGCAGGCTGATGTTGTGGATGACCAGCAGCGACGGCGGCTCGTCATCCGGGCGCCGATCGCAGTGCGGCGAGACCACTCGCGTCACCCCGATAATCCAGCCATTTTCCAACTGCATCAGACACCTCTCTGCGGTGGTACTTATTCCTGCAACAGAGTAGCATGTTCCCCTACGATCTAACCGTCCATTTCGGAGTTTTCCATGCCGACACGCCGCTACAGTGCCGACAGTCGCCGCACCGAGCTTCTTGAACGAATTGAAAGTGATATTCCCTATGCCGTCGCCCAGGCGCTGCGCGAAGACCTGGGGGGTGAAGTCGACTCCGGGCGCGATATTACCGCGCAATTGTTACCGGCGGACAAGCAGGCCGAAGCCACCGTCATCACCCGCGAAGCCGGCGTATTCTGCGGCCGCCGCTGGCTGAATGAGGTCTTTATTCAATTGGGCAACCAGGTGCAGGTGGAGTGGCTGGTGGCGGACGGCGACCGTCTGACGCCGAACCAACCGCTCTGCCGGCTGCGCGGCCCCGCACGAGTGATGCTGACCGGCGAGCGCACCGCGCTGAACTTCGTGCAGACGCTCTCCGGCGTGGCGACCGAGGTCAGCCGCTATGTGGCTCTGCTGGAAGGCACCCGGACTCGCCTGCTTGATACCCGCAAAACCCTGCCCGGCCTGCGCACCGCGCTGAAATACGCCGTGCTGTGCGGGGGCGGCAGCAACCACCGGCTGGGGCTGTCCGACGCCTTCCTGATCAAGGAAAACCACATCATCGCCTCCGGCTCTATCAAGAACGCGGTGGAAAAAGCCTTCTGGCTGCACGCCGACGTGCCGGTGGAAGTGGAAGTCGAATCGCTCGATGAACTGCAGCAGGCGCTGGACGCCGGCGCCGACATCATCATGCTGGACAACTTCAGCGTCGAGATGATGCGCCAGGCGGTCGCACAAACCCAGGGCCGCGCCCAGCTGGAAGTATCCGGCAACGTCACCAGTGAGACGCTGCGCACCTTCGCCGAGACCGGCGTGGATTACATTTCGGTCGGCGCGCTGACCAAGCATGTGACCGCGCTCGATCTGTCGATGCGCTTCAAATGATCCCCTCGCCCCCCGGCCGCTGCCGGGGGCGTTACCGTAAAATTGCGAAGCCCCTCGCACCCTTTTATTCACCGCTGCAAACAACGTCATTACTGATGGAAGCGCGCCGAGAAACGCGCAAAAGCCCCTCGCCGTGCCCCCGCGCAAACCGCTACCGTTGCCTTCCACACCCTTATGGAGGAGACAACGCATGGAAACGCAACGCGGCTTTACCCTGATAGAACTGATGGTGGTGATCGCCATCATCGCCATCCTCAGCGCCATCGGCATTCCCGCCTACCAGCGCTACATCCAGAAAGCGGCGATGACCGACATGCTGCAAACCATGTCGCCGTACAAACTGGCGGTCGAGCTGTGCGTGCTGGACGAAGGCGCCCCCACCGGCTGTGAAGCCGGCAGCAAAGGCATTCCCACCGGCGGCACGTCGCGTTACGTCAGCGGGGTGAAAGTCGTCAAAGGCGTGATCACACTGACCGGCACCCAAACGCTGCAGGGGCTGGCGGTGGCATTAACCCCCAAAGTGAACGCCGATGGGCTGACCCGCTGGAGCCGGCTGTGCAGCAGCGAAAACGCAACGCTGGTTGAAGTGTGCCAGGAAGTCTTCCGCTTCGACAACGCGGCGGAGTAACGGTGATGAACGCGCAAATCAGCGAAGAAGTTCACGCCCTTTGCCGGCGCTATCAGGCGCTGGCGCTGAACGAAGATCCGACCACCCTGACGATCGCCCTCAACGAAGAGGCGCCGCAAGGGCTGCTGGCGGCGCTGCGTTTCGCCACCGGCAAGCGCATCCATCTGGAGCAATGGCCGGCGGCCAGGCTGGAGCAGGCGCTGAACCAACGCCAGGAACCGCTACCGGCGCCGCTGGCGGCCGAAGAAGACAGCGCCGACATCGCCTACCCCGACGACGGCGACGCGCCGGTGGTGCAGTTCATCAACCAGACGCTGCGCCTGGCCATTCAGCGTCGCGCCTCGGACGTCCACTTCGAGCCCTTTCGGCAGCATTTTCGCATTCGCCTGCGCATCGACGGCGTGCTGCAAACCCTCGCCTCGCCGTCACCCCAGCTGACCGCACGCCTCATCGCCCGGCTGAAGATCCTCGGCCAGCTGGATATCGCCGAGCGCCGTCAGCCTCAGGACGGGCAGCTCAGCCTGACGCTGGACGGCGCGCGCTATGCCATGCGTATCGCCACTCTGCCGACGCTGCACGGCGAAAAGGTGGTGCTGCGCGTTCAGCAGGGCGAACAGCAGGAGCTGCCGCTGGATCAACTGGGCATGAGCCGAGCGGACCTGGCGCGCTACGCGGCGGCGCTGGCCTGCCCGCAAGGTTTGATCCTGGTGACCGGCCCGACCGGCAGCGGCAAGACGGTAACGCTGTACAGCGGCCTGCGCCAGTTGAACGATGCGCAAAGCAACCTGTGCAGCGTCGAAGATCCGATCGAGATCCCGCTGTTCGGCGTCAATCAAACCCAGATCAACGCCAAAACCGAGCTGAGCTTCGCCCGGGTGCTGCGCGCCCTGCTGCGCCAGGATCCGGATGTCATCATGATCGGCGAGATCCGCGATGCGGAAACCGCCGAGATCGCGGTTAAGGCCGCGCAAACCGGCCACCTGGTGCTGTCGACGCTGCATACCAACTCCACCGGCGAAACCCTGACGCGCCTGATGCACATGGGTATCCCCGGCTACCTGCTCGCCGGCTGTCTGAAACTGGTCATCGCGCAGCGGTTGGTGCGCAGGCTGTGTCGCCACTGCCGCTACCCGCACAGCCAACCCACGCATTTTCCTGCCTCGGTCTGGCCGGAACCGCTGACCGCCTGGCGCGCCGATGGCTGCGAGCATTGCTTCGGCGGCTACTACGGGCGCATCGGCGTGTATGAACTGTTGCCCATTACGCCGGAAATACAGGCGGCGTTGCTGGCGAACGCCGCGCCCAGCCTGCTGGCGGATGTCGCCCGCGAGCAGGGGCAGTTTTCGCTGCTGCAGGCGGGCCTGGCGCTGGCCAGCGAAGGCGCGACCTCGCTGGAAGAGCTGTACCGCGTGATCGACGTCGTCCAGCTCGGCGTAACCGCGCCATGAAAGCGCGCCGGCTGTTTCTGTGGCAGGCTTTCGACGCCCAGGGCGCCCTGCGCCGCGGCGAACTGATGAGCAATGAAAAACGGCAGGTGAGCCGGTTACTGATTGAGCAAGGTATGCAACCCTGGCGGATCGGGCACGGCAAACGCGTCACGCCCGGCCAGTGGCGCGGAGAACCTTTGATCCACTTCACCCGCCAACTCGCCACCCTGCTGCAGGCCGGGTTGCCGCTGGTCAATACGCTGCAGCTTCTGGCAGCAGAGCACCCTTCGGCGGCCTGGCGTTGCCTGTTGCGCCAGTTGGCAGAACAGGTGCGCGAAGGGCAGCCGCTCTCCGAAACCCTTGCCGCGCAGCCAGGCGTTTTTCCACTTATCTATCGCCAACTGATCGCCATCGGCGAGCTAACCGGCAATCTCGATCGCTGCTGCCTGCAGCTGGCGCAGCAGCAGGAAGCCCAATTGCTGCTGCGCCGCAAAGTGACCAAAGCGCTGCGCTATCCCCTCTTCATCTGTGCGGTGGCGCTGCTGGTCAGCGTGCTGATGCTGGTGATGGTGCTGCCGGAATTCGCCAAGGTTTATCAGTCGTTCGATGCGCCGCTACCCTGGTTTACCCAAGGGTTATTGGGGTTGTCCGCGCTGCTGATCGCCGTTGGCCCCTATTTGGCGCTGCTGCTCGGCGCGTTGATGTTCGGCTATTGCCGCTGGCTGCATCCGCGCCCGCCGTGGCGCCGACGTGAGCAGGCCGCCTTGCTGCGCCTGCCGCTGATCGCCCGGCTGGTGAGCGGCGGCGCGCTGAGCCAAACCTTTCGTATTCTGACCATGACCCAACGCGCGGGGCTGACGCTGGTGGAAGGCTTGAACGCGGCGGCGCTGGCGGCCGACCATCTGCTGTACCGGCAGGCGCTGGAGCAGGTGCAGCGGCAGCTCGCCGAAGGCGAGGCGTTTCATCACGCCCTCGCCCTGCAACCGCTGTTTCCGCCGCTGTGCCGGCAGCTGGTGCGGGTGGGCGAAGAATCGGGCTCGCTGGACGTCTTGCTGGATAAATTGGCGCAGTGGTATGAACGGCAGACGCACGAGCTGGCCGATACGCTGGCGCAAACGCTGGAGCCGCTGCTGATGCTGGTGGTGGGCGGGATTGTCGGCGCTTTGGTGATCGCCATGTACCTGCCTATCTTTCAACTGGGCAGCGTGCTGGGATAAAAAAGAGGATAGCGGGCGCGGCGGTGCGCTACGCCCGAATGCAAGGTGCGGCTTATTTGCTGCCGAATACGCGGTTTTCCTGCTCCGCCACGCGGATAAAGGTGGTGCGCTTGGTCAGCTCTTTCAGGCGCTCGGCGCCAACGTAGGTGCAAGCAGAGCGCAGGCCGCCGAGGATATCGCGCACGGTAAACTCCACCTCGCCGCGCAGCGGCAGTTTGACGGTTTTGCCTTCGGCCGCGCGATACTCCGCCACGCCGCCGACGTGGCGCTTCATCGCCGACTCGGAGCTCATGCCGTAGAACAGCATGAACTTTTCGCCGTTCTCTTCCACCACGGTGCCTTCACACTCGTCGTGGCCGGCCAGCATGCCGCCCAGCATCACGAAGTCAGCGCCGCCGCCGAAGGCTTTAGCGACGTCGCCCGGCACCGAGCAGCCGCCGTCGCTGACGATTTGGCCGCCCAGCCCGTGGGCCGCATCGGCGCATTCGATCACCGCCGACAGCTGCGGGTAGCCCACGCCGGTCTTCACGCGGGTAGTACAGACTGAGCCCGGGCCGATGCCAACCTTAACGATGTCGGCGCCGGAGAGGATCAGCTCTTCCACCATCTCGCCGGTCACTACGTTGCCGGCGCAGATCACGTGATTCGGGCAGGCTTCGCGCGCTTTCTGCAGGAAGGCGACGAAGTGTTCAGAGTAGCCGTTGGCCACGTCGATGCAGATGAATTTCAGCGCCGGAGACAGGGCCAGGATCTGCTGCATTTTGGCGAAGTCGGCTTCGGAGGTGCCGGTGGACACCATCACGTGGCGCAGCACCGATTCCGGCATGCGCTGCACAAAGTCAGCCCATTGCTCGACGCTGTAATGTTTGTGTACGGCGGTGAGAACGTCGAAAGAAGCCAGGGCCTCTGCCATGCGGAAGGTGCCCACCGTGTCCATGTTGGCGGCGATAATCGGCACGCCGGACCAGCTGCAACCTGAATGCTTGAAGGTAAACTGACGTTCCAGTTCAACCTCGGAGCGGCTTTTCAGCGTGGAGCGCTTAGGGCGGATCAACACGTCTTTAAAGCCCAACTTCAAATCTTCTTCAATACGCATGACTTATGATTTCCTGGTTAATGGCGACGGATCGCAAGGAGGATATTCGAACCTCTGCCCGACGGCTTTCCAGTGGCGCAAAAAGACGGCGGCGAGATTAATGCCAGTTCCAGTGACGTTATAATACGCGCTAATAATCGCCGAACAAGACTGCGAATTCGCCTTTATTTACGCTACAATCCGACAAATTTACCTGCATAATCGCAGTGTGATTGCCCGCTCATTTTTGCCGTGCCGCTGCGCTTTTTCTCGCCGCCCGAACGGTGCCGACGCGCAAGCGCCGCCTGCCGACTTGCACTTCTGCGCGATCGCTTTATGATTCGACTATTATTTTTTTATGAACATCGGATGCACCTAACACCATGGCCTACATTGTTGCGTTGACCGGGGGCATAGGCAGCGGCAAGACGACCGTCGCGAACGCCTTTGCGCGCCACGGCGCAACCCTTGTCGATGCCGACGTGATCGCCCGTCAGGTCGTCGAGCCAGGCACCCCTGCCTTGGCCGCGATCGCCGAACGATTTGGTAATGAAATGTTGCTGCCGGACGGCGCGTTGAACCGTGCTGCGCTGCGTCAGCGCATCTTCAGCCATCCCGATGACAAAACCTGGCTGAACCAGCTGCTGCATCCGCTGATACACCGTGAAACCCAGCGCCAACTGGCGCAGGCCGCCAGCCCGTACGCGCTGTGGGTGGTGCCGTTGCTGGTGGAAAACGGCCTGCAGGATCGCGCCGATCGGGTGCTGGTGATCGACGTCGACGCCGAAACCCAGCTGGCTCGCACCATCGCGCGCGACGGCGTCAGCCGTGAGCAGGCGCAAAGCATTCTCGCCGCCCAAGCCACGCGCCGGCAGCGCCTCGCCGTGGCGGATGACATTATTGACAACAGCGGCGCCGCTCAGGGGATAGAGCCACAGGTCGCCGCACTGCATCGTCGCTACCTTGAACTGGCGGCAACAGCGCCCCAACAGGATTAAACTGCATGAGTGATGTTTCCCCAACCGTTCTCTTTGAACACCCGCTGAACGAAAAAATGCGCACCTGGCTGCGCATCGAATTCCTGCTGCAACAGCTGCACGGCCAACGCGCCCTGAGCGAAACCGCCATCGCCCTCACCTTCTTTCGCACCGTCTCCGACTTGCTGGACGTGCTGGAGCGCGGCGAAGTGCGCACCGAACTGCTCAAAGAGCTGGAGCGCCAGCAGCAAAAACTGCTGGCCTGGGCCGATGTGCCGGGCGTGGACATGGCGCTGATCGATCAGTTGCGCGGCCAGTTGAAGTCGCGCGCATCGGCGCTGATGGCGGCGCCGCGCCTCGGCCAGGCGCTGCGTGAAGACCGGCTGATCGGCCTGGTGCGTCAACGGCTGAACATTCCCGGCGGCTGCTGCAGCTTCGATCTGCCGACCCTGCACATGTGGATGCACGCGCCGCAGCAGGATCGCGATGCCGACGTCGCCGCCTGGCTGCAGTCGCTGGATCCGCTGAACCAGGCGCTGAGCATGGTGCTGGATCTGATCCGCCAGTCCGGACCGTTCCGCAATCAAATCAGCCTGAACGGCTTTTTCCAGGATAATGCCGAAGGGGCAGATCTGCTGCGCCTGCGCCTCCATCTGGCGCCGCAGCTTTATCCGCAGATTTCCGGCCACAAGACGCGTTATGCCATTCGTTTCCTGCCGCTGGACAGCGAAAATGGCGTGGTGCCTGAACGCCTGACGTTCGAACTGGCCTGTTGTTGAACTTGTGAAAGAAAGCCTTCTCAGCACTGACAGAAGGCGTAAGGAACCGTTATGACGACCGTAGTAAAATGCCCAACCTGTGGCACCGGCGTGGTTTGGGGTGAAGTCAGCCCGTTCCGGCCGTTTTGCAGCAAGCGCTGCCAGCTGATCGATCTCGGCGAGTGGGCCGATGAAGAGAAGCGCATTCCGAGCAACAGCGATCTGTCGGAAAGCGAAGACTGGAGTGAAATGGACGATCGCTGATCGCCCACGGTTGGCCTGGCAGGCGCCAGGCCACGCTTGTCATTGCGCGGCGTTCGCCTGCGCCACCAACAGTCGGATGATGCCGACGTTGGCTTCCGGGAATTCGTCTTCACGCAGATCCGCCTGTTTTACCCAGCGCATCGGTTGCCCTTCACGGCCGAACGGCTCGCCTGCCCAGGCCTCCACCAGATAAAAATTCAGCGTCACGATGCGATCGCTGAAGCGATGCTCCACCACCTCCAGCAGCTCGGCACGTTCGGCTTCGATACCGGTCTCTTCCCGCAGCTCGCGGCTCAGCGCCTGTTCCGGCGTTTCACCCTGTTCGATCTTGCCGCCGGGAAACTCCCAGAACCCGGCCATGTGCGCGTCGGCGGCGCGGCGGGTAATAAAGATCTCCCGTTGCGCATTGCGGATGATGCCCACGGCGATATTCAGATGTTTCATCTCACCCTCCTGATGGGTGTCAAAAAACAGGGGCTCAGCAAGCTGAACCCCTGGTGTTATCGGTTAACCGCGGCCGGCATTACTGCAGGCGGCCGTGGCACTGCTTGTATTTCTTGCCGGAGCCGCATGGGCATGGATCGTTGCGGCCCACTTTACGCTCGGCGGTCGCCGGCGCGTTCGGATCTTCGGTCACCAGCGCGTTCTCGTCGTGGTGGCTCAACTGTTGGTGCTGCGCCAGGCGCTCGGCCTCTTCACGGCGCTGCTGTTCCAGCGCTTCCACCTCTTCCGGCATCCGCACCTGAACCTTGCTCAGCACGCTGATCACTTCATATTTCAGCGATTCCAGCATGGTGGCGAACATGTTGAAGGATTCGCGCTTGTACTCCTGCTTCGGATCCTTCTGCGCATAGCCGCGCAGGTGGATACCCTGACGCAGGTAGTCCATCGCCGCCAGGTGTTCTTTCCACAGGGAATCCAGCGTCTGCAGCATCACGCCCTTCTCGAAGTTGCGCATCATTTCGCTGCCGACCACGTCTTCCTTACGCTGGTACTGCTCTTTGGCGTTCTCCAGAATGCGTTCGCGCAGCGTCTCTTCGTGCAGCTCCGGCTCTTTGTCCAACCATTGTGCGATCGGCATCTCCAGATCGAAGTCGTTCTTCAGGCGCTCTTCCAACCCCTGAATGTCCCACTCTTCTTCCAGCGACTGCGGCGTGATGTAGTTGTCGATGGTGCTCTTGAACACGTCCTCGCGGATGCTGGCGATGGTTTCGCTCACGTCGGACACGTCCAGCAATTCGTTACGCTGGCTGTAGATGGCGCGGCGCTGATCGTTGGCGACGTCGTCGTATTCCAGCAGCTGCTTACGGATGTCGAAGTTGCGGCTCTCTACCTTGCGCTGCGCGTTGGCGATCGCCTTGGTCACCCACGGGTGCTCAATCGCTTCGCCTTCTTTCATACCCAGTTTACGCATCATGCCGGATACGCGATCCGAGGCGAAGATACGCATCAGGGCATCTTCCATCGACAGGTAGAAGCGGGATGAACCGGCATCGCCCTGACGACCGGAACGGCCGCGCAGCTGGTTATCGATACGGCGCGATTCATGGCGCTCGGTGCCGATGATATGCAGGCCGCCCGCCGCCAGCACCGCGTCGTGGCGTTCTTTCCAGGCGGCTTTGATGGCTTCGATCTGCTCTTCGGTCGGCGCTTCCAGCAGCGCTACTTCGGCCTGCCAGCTGCCGCCCAGCACGATATCGGTACCACGGCCCGCCATGTTGGTGGCGATGGTCACCGCGCCGCTCTGGCCGGCCTGGGCGACGATATCCGCTTCCATGGCGTGGAATTTGGCGTTCAGCACCTTGTGGTCGATGCCCGCTTTGGTCAGTTCGCGGGAAACCACTTCGGATTTCTCGATCGAGATGGTGCCCACCAGCACCGGCTGGCCTTTGGCGGTACGCTCGCGGATGTCTTCGATGATGGCGCCGATCTTCTCTTTCTCGGTCATGTAAACCAGATCCGGCATATCCTTACGGATCATCGGACGGTTGGTTGGCACCACGATGGTGTCCAGCTTGTAGATCGAGCTGAATTCAAAGGCTTCGGTATCGGCGGTACCGGTCATCCCCGCCAGCTTCTCGTACAGACGGAAGTAGTTCTGGAAGGTGATCGAAGCCAGCGTCTGGTTCTCGTTCTGGATCTCCACGCCTTCTTTGGCTTCCACCGCCTGGTGCAGGCCGTCGGACCAGCGGCGGCCCTGCATGGTACGGCCGGTGTGTTCGTCGACGATGATCACTTCGCCGTCTTTCACGATGTAGTCAACGTCGCGGGTGAACAGCACGTGGGCGCGCAGCGCGGCGGTAACGTGGTGCATCAGCATGATGTTGGTCGGCGAGTACAGCGACTCGCCCTCATCCATGATGCCGGCTTCCACCAGCATCTCTTCGATCAGGATCAGGCCGCGTTCGGTCAGGTGAACCTGGCGCGCCTTCTCATCCACCGAGAAGTGGCCTTCACCCTTGAAGGTGTCGGAGTCTTCTTTTTCCTGGCGGATCAGTTTAGGGATCAGCTTGTTGACCTTGATGTACATCTCGGAGCTGTCTTCGGCCGGGCCGGAGATGATCAGCGGCGTACGCGCTTCATCGATCAGGATGGAGTCCACCTCATCCACCAGCGCATAGTGCAGTTTGCGCTGCACGCGCTCTTCCGGGCTGAACGCCATGTTGTCGCGCAGGTAGTCGAAGCCGTATTCGTTGTTGGTGCCGTAGGTGATGTCGGCGGCGTAAGCTTCACGCTTGGCCGGCGCCGGCATGCCCGGCAGGTTGATACCGATGCTCAGGCCGAGGAACTCGAACAGCGGACGGTTGTTTTCGGCGTCACGCTGCGCCAGATAGTCGTTGACGGTCACGACGTGCACGCCGCGGCCGCTCAGGGCGTTCAGGTAAGCCGGCAGCGTGGCGGTCAGGGTTTTACCTTCACCGGTGCGCATCTCGGCGATGCAGCGGTCATTCAGCACCATGCCGCCCAGCAGCTGCACGTCGAAGTGACGCATGCCGAACACGCGTTTACTCGCCTCACGCACTACGGCGAAGGCTTCCGGGATCAGGCTTTCCAGCGATTCGCCCTTCTCCAGGCGCGCGCGGAATTCGTTGGTTTTCGCTTTCAGCTCATCATCGGACAGTTTTTCCATGTCCGGTTCCATGCGGTTGATCTGCTCAACCACTTTGCGCATGCGGCGCAGGGTACGATCGTTACGGCTGCCAAAAACTTTGGTTAATAATTTCACTAACATGATGTTTGATATCTCTGTCATGACGGCCTGATACGGCAGTCAACTTGCTATTATTTATGGTTTTTGTGCCCGAAGGGCGGAGTCAGACGAGCGCGGCAGGCCCGGCGCGAATGCCCTGTACCTGCGCCACCCACAGGCCGGTCTGGTGCCGTGCCAGCGTTGGCAGCACCTCAAGGTGGGTGTGGCGAATGATGGTCGGCGGCTTCGGCTCGTGCGTCAGCAGCGCGTTGAGGGTGGACAGCAGCGCCAGTTGCGCCACCTGCAAAGGGGGTTCCGCTTCGGCTTCGCTCTCCTGCACCCGCGCATAAACCGCCTGCGGTGCCAGCGCGAAAGAAAGGTGACGAATGACGGTGCGCAGCGCATGTTGCTGCCAATAATCTACGCTGAAGGTAGGACGGCGGTGCGCGTCCTGCAGCAGGGCCAGGCTGTTGAAGGTGCCATTGGCCGCATTTTGCCGGTTAAGGCTGGACGATGTATTCGGCAGTGCGGCCTGATCGGGGGCGCCGGACAAACTGGAAGACGCGCCAAGCGTGGCCGCAACCATCCCTAACAGGAGATGGGGCCAGAAATAACGTCTGCCAAATTGTCGCCAACGATTTAGAATACCGATCACGAGTTTATAATCCGCCGGAGCCCATTATGCGCGATAGCCGTCCACAATTATTAGATGTCCTGTTCGACGACGCGTCTGCCGGCAGCAAAGGGCCGCTGCATAACGTCCAGCAACGCGCGGTGGCGCTGCTCAAGCTTAACCGTGCAGTGAAGGGCCTGTTGCCCGCTCCCCTGCATCCCTGGTGCCGCGTCGCGAATTTCCGACAGGGTATTTTAGTGCTCGAAACGGCAAATGCCAGTTGGATGATGCGCTTGCGCTACGAACAACCCGCTTTGCTGTCTGCACTACGAGCGCAAATTCTACCATCATTGTCGTCGATCGACATCAGGATTAATCCGGCCTTGATGGCGAAAGGCAGCCACCAGGTGCAAAACGCAGAGAAAGCGCCGGAAAAACCGGTGCCGATGCGGCATTTGAGTCTGGAAAGTGCGGAAGAACTGAGAGGATTGGCGAGCCGTAGCCCGGAAAAACTGCGCAAGATATTGGAACGGCTGGCTGCATTGGCCGGAGAGGGTACCAACACAACCAGTCGTGATAAGTAATCAGCGACACAACTGCAAAACATCAGACCGCATCACGAGCCTGAATGCTCAGGCTCTCAAAGGATGCGCCTGCCGTTATTCGCAGCGGGCGAGGAATTCAGACCTTACGCCAATACGGTAGACGGTGCCTTGAATGCCAATGGCATTTCGGCTTCGTCCTGGAAGGTCACGTATTCCCACGCTTCCTGCTTGGCCAACACGGCCTGCAGCAGTTTGTTGTTCAACGCGTGGCCAGACTTGTACGCGGTAAACGCGCCAATGATGTTGTGGCCGCACATGAACAGGTCGCCGATGGCGTCCAGCATTTTGTGACGTACGAATTCGTCTTCGAAACGCAGGCCGTCTTCGTTCAGCACGCGGTAGTCATCCACCACGATGGCGCAGTCGAAGCTGCCGCCCAGGGCCAGGCCGCGGGACTGCAGGTATTCGATGTCACGCATGAACCCGAAGGTGCGCGCGCGGCTGATTTGACGCACGAACGACTCAGCCGAGAAATCAAGACGATAGCGCTGAGAGCTGGCGTCGATAGCCGGGTGATTGAAGTCGATGGTGAAGTCCAGGCGGAACCCGTTATGCGGGGACAGCTCGGCCCATTTGTCGCCATCTTCAACACGCACGGTCTCTTTCAGACGCAGGAATTTCTTCGCCGAGTTCAGCTCTTCGATGCCAGCATCCAGCAGCAAGAACACGAACGGACTGGCGCTGCCGTCCATGATTGGGATTTCAGCGGCGTCGACTTCGATGACGATGTTGTCGATGCCCAACCCAGCCAGCGCGGCGTTGAGGTGCTCAACGGTCGAAATACGCACGTCATGCTCATTCACCAGGCAAGTACAGAGCATGGTATCACGCACGGATTTTGCATCAGCCGGAAAATCAACCGGTGGATTCAAGTCAGTGCGACGATAGATGACCCCGGTATTAGCCGGCGCTGGGCGCATTGTCAGCGTGACTTTCTTGCCGGTATGCAAACCGACGCCAGTCGCCTGAACAATACGTTTTAATGTCCTTTGTTTGATCATCGTTTTATCTCGCAATGTTATCCATCCTACCAGCCAAGCATACAGCATGGCTGGCGGGACAGTTTAGCACAAAGAGCGGAGATTCCAAATTCTCAGGATATTCTTAGTCTGCCTGTTTACGCAGGAAGGCTGGAATATCAAGATAGTCGGGCTCTTTATTCGGTTGCGCAGCTTGGTCGTTGACCACCTTGGCGGCAGGTTTCACTTCCTGCGGCAGAGGCGACATGCCGTGCTGCTGATAGCGGTGATCCATCACCGGCTGGCTGGCCTGCTTATTGGTCACCAGGGTGATTTCAGGACGCTTGTCCATACCGATACCGGTTGCAACCACGGTAACGCGCAGTTCGTCGTTCATTTCCGGATCCAGCGAGGTACCGATAACCACGGTCGCGTTGTCGGAAGCGAATGCACGGATGGTGTTACCCACGGTTTCGAACTCATCCAGACGCAGGTCGAAGCCGGCGGTAATGTTGACCAGCACGCCGCGCGCACCGGACAGGTCGATGTCTTCCAGCAGTGGGCTGGAGATCGCCATTTCGGCCGCTTCTTCGGCACGGTCTTCACCGCAAGCCACGCCGGAACCCATCATCGCGTAGCCCATTTCGGACATCACGGTGCGCACGTCGGCGAAGTCGACGTTCATCAGGCCCGGACGGGTGATCAGCTCGGCGATACCCTGCACCGCGCCTTTCAGCACGTCGTTGGCCGCGCCGAACGCGTCCAGCAGAGAGATGCCGCGCCCCAGAACTTTCAGCAATTTGTCGTTCGGGATGGTGATCAGTGAGTCCACGTGTTTGGACAGCTCAGCGATACCCTGCTCCGCGAATGCCATGCGCTTCTTGCCTTCGAAGTTGAAAGGCTTGGTCACCACGGCCACGGTCAGAATACCCAAATCTTTAGCCACTTCAGCCACCACTGGCGCCGCACCGGTACCGGTACCGCCGCCCATGCCGGCCGCGATGAAGACCATGTCTGCGCCGTCCAGCGCTGCGCGCAGGGCTTCGCGGTCTTCTTCCGCTGAATTGCGACCCACTTCCGGGTTCGCGCCCGCACCCAGACCTTTGGTAATACCGCTACCGATCTGGATGGTTTGGCCAACCGCCGTTTTGCGGAGCGCCTGGGCGTCCGTGTTCACAGCGAAGAATTCAACACCTTCGATGCGCTCGCGCACCATGTGTTCAACGGCGTTGCCACCGCCGCCGCCGACGCCGATGACTTTAATCACCGCGTCATTGGTTAGTTCCATTGGTTCAAACATAGTTTCTCTCCGTTTTGTGCCTGTCGCTGCGAGATCATAAAAAGATTACTCAGCATGATCTCTTTGTTGAAACATTAAAACTCTTTTCTCAGCCAGCTATTGATGCGTTTAAACCAATTGCCCACCGAGGCGCGTTTTTCTACTTCCGTCTCACCGCTCAGGTGAGACTCTTTTCCATAGTGCAGCAGACCTACCGCCGTCGAGTAGTAAGGCTCCTGCGCATAATCCGTCAGACCCGTGATGTTCAAGGGTTGGCCGATGCGTACCTGAGTGTGGAACACCCGTTGCGCACAGGCTGCCAGGCCATCAATCTGGGCGGCGCCACCGGTCAGCACGATACCTGCCGCCAGATGATGCTTCACCCCTTGCTGACGCAGTTGCTCCTGCAATTGCAAAATTTCATCGTTAACCAGATTCAACAGTTCGGTGTAGCGTGGCTCAATGACTTCAGCCAGCGTCTGTCTTTGCAGACTGCGCGGAGGACGTCCCCCGACGCTAGGCACCTCTACATTCTCATCCTTGCTAACAATCGACCCAAGCGCACAGCCGTGTCGAACTTTAATCGCTTCCGCGTCGGTCGGCGGCGTGCCGAAGGCGTAGGCGATATCGCTGGTGACCACGTTCCCGGCATAAGGGATCACTTTGGTGTGGCGCAGCGCACCGCCGGTGTACACCGCCATATCCATGGTGCCGCCGCCGATATCCACCACGCAAACGCCGAGTTCGCGTTCATCTTCGGTCAGCACCGCGTAGCTCGCGGCCAGACCGGCGAAAATAAGTTGGTCAACTTTCAGGCCGCAACGTTCCACGGCCTTGACGATGTTCTTCGCCATATCGTTATGGCAGGTAATCAGATGCACCTTGGCCTGCATGCGCACGCCGGACAGCCCAACCGGGTTTTTGATGCCTTCCTGATAATCGATGGCGTATTCCTGAGGAATCACGTGCAGGATGCGGTGTTCGTCGCGCACGCGCACCGATTTGGCGGTGTGCACCACGTTCTCCACGTCATCCTGCGTCACTTCCTCTTCCGAAATCGGCACCATGCCGATTTCGTTCTGGCAGCTGATGTGTTTGCCCGACAGCGCCAGATACACCGAGGAAATCTGGCAGTCCGCCATCAGCTCTGCCTGATCGATGGCGCGCTGTACGCACTTCACCACCGACTCCAGGTCGTTTACGCCACCCTTATCCATGCCGCGAGACGGGCAGCTGCCCACCCCGATAATGTTGACCATGCCATCGGGCAGAACTTCCCCTACCAACGCGGAGACTTTTGCAGTACCGATCTCCAGTCCAACTACCAGTTTTCTGTCCGTCGACTTGATCATTGTTGTTTTGCCTGTGCCTGATTCTGTTGCTGATTACTGTTTTGCTGACCGCCAAGCGCCTGCGGATCGACCAACACCGGAGCCCACCCTACCGAAGCGCCGGACTCGTAGCGCAGATCGACATAGCTGACACGCTTGCTCTCCGCCTGGCCCTGCTGCTGCAATACCGGGTAAAGCTCGATAAACCGCTGCAAACGCCCGTTGCGATCATCGCGCCCCAGCTCAAGCCGGACATCGTTGTCCAGCGCCAGCTGCCAGGAATGGCGCGCGGTCATCGCCGCCATTTTCAGCGTATATTTGCTGGCCGCCAACGAAGCGCTCATCGCCCGATAGCCTTCCAGCACATCCTGCTCGCTCCCTTCCGGCCCGTAGAGCAGCGGCAGCTTCTGCTTGCCCGCCCGCTCCGCCGGCACGCTGAACGCTTTACCTTCGGCGTCCACCATGTGCAAATCGTTCCAGCGCGCCACCGGGACGTACTCCACCAGATGGATCTTCAGCTCATCCGGCCATTGTTTGCGCACGCTGGCCTGCTTGATCCACGGCAGACGTTCGATCTGCTGCTGGATGACGTCCACATCCTGCGTCATAAAGGTGCCGGGCGCGCCCAGCGCCAGGATCGCCTGACGAATATCATCGTTGGTGGTGTAGTGGCGTTCGCCGGTCACCACCAGCCTTGAGAGCGGCAGGCGACTGGCGTCTTTCATCCAGCCAAGCACCGCCCAACCGCTCCACACGACCGTTCCCAACACCATCAGCAGGAAAATCATTCCCGCCAACTGGGTTCCATTGCTGCGGCGCGGGCCGTTATCCACCTCGCGATCGCGCGCATTCAGGGCAGCTTGCGACATATCAGTCGGCCAACTCCAAAATTCTCGCCACCAACTGCGAGAAGCTTAATCCAAACTGGCGCGCCGCCATCGGCACCAAGCTATGACTGGTCATGCCCGGAGAGGTGTTCACCTCAAGCAGATAGAAGCTGCCATCGCTGTCTTGCATCACGTCGACGCGGCCCCAGCCGCTGCAGTCCAGACCGCGGTAGGCGCGCAGCGCCAACGCCGCCATCTCGGCTTCCTGCTCGGCGCTCAAACCGCTCGGGCAGAAGTACTGCGTGTCGTCCGAAATGTACTTGGCCTGATAGTCGTAAAACACGCCGGCCGGCTGGATGCGGATCGACGGCAGCACCTGGTCGCCCAGCATCGCTACGGTATATTCCGGGCCGCTCAGCCATTTCTCCACCAGCACATCGTCGTCATGACGGAAGGCCTCTTCCAGCGCGGCTTCCAACGCGGCGCTCTCGGTGACCTTGCTCATGCCGACGCTGGAGCCTTCGCGGCTCGGCTTGACGATCAACGGCAGGCCGAGATCCGCCACGCGCGCCAGCAGCGCTGCTTTTTCAGCGCCGAGATACAGCTGGCGATTCAGCGCCACGTAAGGCGCCACCGGCAAGCCCATCGACTGCCACACCATCTTGGTGCGCCATTTGTCCATGGTCAGCGCCGAGGCCATCACGCCGCTGCCGGTATAAGGCAGTTCGAGGAACTCCAGCAGCCCCTGCAGGGTGCCGTCCTCGCCGCCGCGCCCGTGCAGCGCGATAAACACCTTGGTGAACCCCTGCTCTTTCAACTGGGTCACCGGGAAATCGCGGGTATCGACGCCGTGCGCATCGATACCGGCTTCGCGCAACCCGGCCAGCACCGCGGCGCCGGATTGCAGGGAGACTTCACGTTCAGCGGAGGTGCCGCCCAGCAGAACTGCAACTTTATCAGCCATGGTGCTCCTCCTCTTTCTTCGGCGGCTGCAGCTTCAGCTCGGCCAGTTTACGGGCGATTTTGCCCACGTTGCCGGCGCCTTGCACCAGCACCAGGTCTTCATCCTGCAGCAGCTGCGCCAGGGTTTCCGGCACGGTATCGGCATCGGAAACCAGGATCGGATCCAGCTTGCCGCGGCTGCGGATGGTGCGGCACAGCGAACGGCTGTCCGCGCCCGGGATCGGCGCTTCGCCGGCGGCGTACACGTCGAGCATCAGCAGCACATCCACCTGCGACAGCACGTTGGCGAAATCGTCGTACAGATCGCGGGTGCGCGTATAACGATGCGGCTGGAAGATCATCACCAGACGCTTGTCCGGCCAGCCGGCGCGCGCCGCTTTCAGCGTGGCGTCCACTTCGGTCGGATGGTGGCCGTAGTCGTCCACCAGCATCGCGCTGCCCGCTTTGCCGTTGACCGGCTCCAGCGGGAACTCGCCGAGGAAATCGAAGCGGCGCCCGGTGCCCTGGAAGCCCGCCAGCGCGCGCAGGATATCTTCGTCGTCGATGCCTTCTTCGGTCGCTACCGCTACCGCCGCCGCCGCGTTCAACGCATTGTGGCGGCCCGGCGCGTTCAGCGTCACCGTCAGCAACGGCTTGTCCTGACGGCTCAGGGTAAAGTGCCCCTGCGGCCCAATCTGCCGGTAGTCTTCGATGCGCACATCGGCATCTTCACTGAAGCCATAGGTGGTGATGTGGCGACCCACGCGCGGCAACAGCTCGCGCACTACCGGATCGTCGATGCACATCACCGCGCGGCCGTAGAACGGCAGGTTGTGCAAGAAATTGATAAACGTCTGCTTCAGGTTCTCAAAGTCGCCTTGGTAGGTGTCCATGTGGTCGGCTTCGATGTTGGTGACCACGGCCACCATCGGCTGCAGATGCAGGAACGACGCATCGCTCTCATCCGCTTCCGCGATCAGATAACGGCTGGACCCCAGTCGCGCATGGGTGCCCGCCGCCTTCACCAGCCCGCCGTTGACAAAGGTCGGGTCCAGGCGGGCTTCGGCGTAAATGCTCGAAACCATCGCCGTGGTGGTGGTTTTGCCGTGCGTGCCGGCGATAGCGATGCCGTGGCGAAAACGCATCAGCTCCGCCAGCATCTCTGCGCGGCGGATCACCGGGATGCGCGCTTCACGGGCGGCGACGATCTCCGGGTTGTCGGCGGAGATGGCGGTAGACACCACCACCACGCTCGCATCCAGCACGTTTTCCGGACGGTGATTGAAGTAAATCGTCGCCCCGAGCGCGCTCAACTGTTGGGTGACCGGATTCGGCGCCAGGTCGGAGCCGCTGATCTGATACCCTTCGTTTGCCAACACTTCGGCGATACCACCCATGCCGGCACCACCGATGCCGACAAAGTGAATGTGCCGGACGCGACGCATCTCGGGCACGATAGTACGTAGTTTCGCCAGTTGTTGTGTATTCATCACTCTCTCTAATCCGGATCCGGTACCCCGGCCCTACATCACATTGCTTTTATTCAGGTTCGGCACACCGAACCCCTGCACTCGTTACTTGGCGAGCCGCACCAGCTCCGCCGCCACGCGCTCGGTAGCGTCCGGAATGGCGACCGCGCGCGCTTTCTCGGCCATGGCCAGCAGCGTCTTGCGATCCCAGCTCGCCAGCAGTTCGGCCACCACATCGGCGTTGAACTGCGGCTGTTCGATAATCTTCGCCGCGCCGGCTTCTTCCAGCGGGCGCGCGTTCCAGTACTGCTGACGATCCTTATGCATGAACGGCACGAAGATCGCCGGCAGCCCCGCCGCCGCGATTTCGCTGACGGTCAACGCGCCGGAGCGGCAGACCACCACGTCGGCCCAGGCGTAGGCGGCGGCCATGTCGTCGATGAACTCGGTCACCTTGTGCTGCGTCTGCCCTACCCTTTCGTAGTCGCGCAGCACCGTTTCCAGCGCGCCCTTGCCAACCTGATGCCAGAGCGTAATTCTATCGCCCAAACGCGCCGCGACTTCAGGAACTGTCTGATTCAGCACGCGCGCGCCCTGACTTCCGCCAATCACCAGCACGCGGATCGGGCCTTCGCGCCCCTGCAACCGCTCCGCCGGCAACGGCAGCGCCAACACGTCGGTGCGCACCGGGTTGCCCACCACCTCGGCGTTCGGGAACGCACCGGGGAAGGCCTGCATCACTTTGGCGGCGATGCGCGCCAGCCAGCGGTTGGTCAAGCCGGCGATGCCGTTCTGCTCGTGCAGCACCACCGGGATGCCGCACTGCCAGGCCGCCAGGCCGCCGGGGCCGGAAACGTAACCGCCCATCCCCAGCACCACATCCGGCTGATAGCTGCGCATGATGGCTTTCGCCTGGCGCACCGCCTGCCAGATCCGCAGCGGCGCAGTCAGCTGGGCCTTCAGGCCTTTGCCGCGCAGGCCGGAGATGCGGATAAAATCAATCTCGATCCCGTGCTTCGGCACCAGATCGGCTTCCATTCGGTCTGCGGTTCCGAGCCAGCGCACCTGCCAGCCCTGCGCCATCAGATGATGCGCGACCGCCAGCCCCGGGAACACGTGCCCGCCGGTACCGCCTGCCATCACCATTAAACGCTTAGGTTTCCCGCTCATCCCTTACCTCTTCACAAACGCCTGAGCCTTGGTCAGGCGCGTTTCATAATCAATTCGCAGCAACAGCACGATGGCCGTCGACATAATCAGCAAGCTTGAACCGCCGTAACTGATCAGCGGCAGCGTCAGACCTTTGGTCGGCAGCATGCCCGCCGCGGCGCCGACGTTAACCAGCGCCTGGAAGCTGAACCATACGCCGATCGCGCAGGCCAGGAAGCCGGAGAAGCGTTGGTCGATCTCCAGCGCGCGGCGCCCGATGGACATCGCGCGAAAAGCGACGAAGAATACCATTAACAGGGCTAAAACCACACCGATATAGCCCAGTTCTTCACCCAAAATGGAGAAGATGAAGTCGGTGTGCGCTTCCGGCAAATACTCGAGTTTCTGCACCGAGTTGCCGAGCCCCTGCCCCCAGAACTCGCCGCGGCCAAACGCCATCAGCGACTGGGTCAGCTGGTAGCCGCTGCCGAACGGATCGGCCCACGGGTTCCAGAACGAGGTCACGCGGCGCATACGGTACGGTTCCGCGATGATCAGCAGCACCACGGCGAACACGCCGGAGCCGATGATCGCCAGGAATTGCCACATTTTCGCGCCGGCCAGGAACAGCATCGCCAGCGTGGTGATGAACAGCACCACCACGGTACCGAGGTCCGGCTGCGCCAGCAGCAGCACCGCCAGCACCACCATCACGCCCATCGGCTTGCAGAAGCCCCAGAAGTTGCTGCGCACCTCTTCCACCTTGCGCACCAGATAGCTCGCCAGGTAGCAGAACAGCGACAGCTTGGACAGCTCCGCCGGCTGAATACGCAGCGGGCCGAGCGCGATCCAGCGCGAGGCCCCGTTTACCGAGCTCCCCACCACCAGCACGATCAGCAGCATCACGATCGACATCAGCAGCATCACGTTGCTGTAACGCTGCCAAACTTCCATCGGGATACGCAGCGTCACCAGCGACAGACCGAACGCCAGGCCGAGGTACAGCGCGTCACGTTTGGCGAACAGGAACGGATCGTCTGCCAGGCGTTGGCCGATCGGCATCGACGCCGAGGTCACCATCACGAAGCCGATGATCGCCAACCCGAAGGTCAGCCACAGCAGGGTGCGATCGTACAGCACCATGTTGACCGCATCGTTGTCGCGCGCGCCGGTCACCCAGTCTTTCATCCGTTCTGTCAGCCCGAAGTTCGGCAAGCGTAGTTTCATCCGCCAAGCTCCTGCGCCAGGCGGGCGAACTCATCGCCGCGCACTTCAAAATTACGGAACTGATCGAGACTGGCGCAGGCCGGCGACAGCAATACCATGTCGCCGGGCTGTACGCGGCCGGCGATGGTGCGCATCGCCTGCTCCATGGTCTCGGTCAGCGTCGCCACCTCCGGCCGCAGCTGTGCCAGCTGGGCGCCATCGCGGCCAAAGCAGTACAGACGCACGTTGTCGCCCTGCAGATAGCGCGCCAGCGGCGAGAAATCGGCGGACTTGCCGTCGCCGCCCAGCAGCAGATGCAGCGTGCCGTCTACCTGCAGGCCGTTCAGCGCCGCTTCGGTGCTGCCGACGTTGGTGGCTTTGGAATCGTTGATCCAACGCACGCCGTTGTTCTCCCAGGCCAGCTGGAAGCGGTGCGCCAGGCCGGTGAAGGTGGTCAGCGCCTTCAGGCTGGACGCGCGCGGAATATTGACCGCATCCGCCAACGCCAGCGCCGCCAGGGCGTTGGTGTAATTGTGGCGGCCGGTCAGCTTCATCTCGCGCGTATTCAGCACCTTCTCACCGCGCACCCGCAGCCAGGTTTCCCCCTGCTGACGGTTCAGGTGATAGTCGCCCACGTCGGCGCCGAAGCTGACGCAGCGCGCGTCGGCGCCGCGCACCGGCATGGTCAGCGCGTCGTCGGCGTTCACCACGCACACCGCGGCGTTTTCATACACGCGCAGCTTGGCGCCGCGATACTGCTGCAGGCCGAACGGATAGCGATCCATATGATCTTCGGTCACGTTCAGGATGGTCGCCGCCGCCGCTCGCAGGCTATACGTCGTTTCCAACTGGAAGCTGGACAACTCCAGCACGTAAAGCTGGCATTCCTGGCGCAGCAGGCTCAGCGCCGGCAGGCCGATATTGCCGCCCACGCCCACCGCCCAACCGGCGGCTTTCGCCATCTCGCCCACCAGGGTGGTAACGGTGCTTTTACCGTTAGAGCCGGTGATCGCCACGATCGGCGCCTGCGCTTCACGGCAGAACAGTTCGACGTCGCCGACGATTTCCACGCCGGCGTCCGCTGCGGCGCTCAATGCCGGGGTCGCCAGCGCGACGCCCGGGCTGGCGACGATCAGATCCGCCGCCAGCAGCCAGTCCTGATTCAGATCGCCCAGATGGCGCTCCACGCTTTCAGGCAGTTTGTCCAACCCTGGCGGCGCGATACGGGTATCCATCACGCGCGGCGTCACGCCGCGCGCCATGAAGAAATCGACACAGGACAGGCCGGTGAGGCCCAACCCGATGATGACGACTTTTCTACCCTGATAGTCTGCCATGATTAACGCACCTTCAGCGTTGCCAGGCCAATCAGCACCAGCATCAGCGAAATGATCCAGAAGCGCACGATAACGCGCGGCTCCGGCCAGCCTTTCAATTCATAGTGGTGGTGAATCGGCGCCATGCGGAAAATGCGTTGCCCGCGCAGCTTGAACGATCCCACCTGCAGGATCACCGACAGCGTCTCCACCACGAACACGCCGCCCATGATCACCAGCAAGAACTCCTGACGCAGCAGCACCGCGATGGTGCCCAGCGCGCCGCCCAGCGCCAACGAACCGACGTCGCCCATAAACACCTGGGCCGGGTAAGTGTTGAACCACAGGAACCCGAGGCCGGCGCCGACGATGGCGGTACACACGATCACCAGCTCACCGGCATGACGCAGATACGGAATATGCAGGTAGTTGGCGAAGTTCATGTTACCGGTCGCCCAGGCCACCAGCGCGAAGCCGGCCGCCACGAATACCGTCGGCATGATCGCCAGGCCGTCCAGGCCATCGGTCAGGTTGACCGCGTTGCTGGTGCCGACGATGACGAAATAGGCCAGCAGGATATACAGCAGGCCCAGCTGCGGCATCACGTCCTTAAAGAACGGCACAACCAGCTCGGTGGCTGGCGTGTCTTTTCCTACGGCGTACATGGCGAATGCGACAATCAGCGCAATCACCGACTGCCAGAAATACTTCCAGCGGGCGATCAGCCCTTTGGTGTCCTTACGCACCACCTTGCGGTAGTCGTCGACGAAACCGACGATGCCGTACCCCACCAGCACGAACAGCACGCACCAGACATACGGGTTGGACGGGTAAGCCCACATCAGCACCGAAATGGTGATGGAGGTCAGGATCATGATGCCGCCCATGGTCGGCGTGCCGCGCTTGCTGAAGTGCGACTCGGGGCCGTCGTTGCGCACCACCTGGCCGAAGGACATTTCTTGCAGACGCTTGATCACCCGCGGGCCCATCCACAGCGACAGGAACAGCGCGGTCAGCAGGCTGACAATGGCTCGGAACGTCAGATAAGAAAAGACGTTGAAGCCTGAGTAATACTTGACCAAATGCTCGGCCAGCCAAACTAACATGGTGCTTTCTCCTGTAACGCGCGTACTACCTGCTCCATTGCGGCACTACGTGAACCTTTGATTAACACGGTAATGACCGCATGTTCCGACAGTAATTCCGCCACGCGCGCGATCACTGCAGTCTTGTCCTGATAATGTTCGCCGTTGCCGGAGGCTTCGCTCAGCACGCGGCTCAAACCGCCGACGCTGATCACTTTGTCGACCCCGGCCAGACGGGCGGCTTCGCCCACCTGACGGTGACACTCTTCCGCTTCCGCACCCAGCTCGGCCATATCGCCGACCACCATCACGCGGTAGCCCGGCATCTCTGCCAGCACCTGCGCCGCCGCGGTCATCGACCCGACGTTGGCGTTATAGCTGTCGTCCAGCAGCAGCTTGCCTTCGGCCAGCGCCACCGGGAACAGACGCCCCGGCACCGCCTGCAGCTGTTTCAGCCCCTGACGCACCGCTTCGAGGGTGGCGCCCACCGACATCGCCAGCGCCGTCGCCGCCAGCGCATTGGCCACGTTGTGGCGCCCCGGCAGCGGCAGCGCGATCTCGGCGGTGCCGAACGGGCTGTGCAGCGTGAACTGCGTGCCCGCGCCGTTTACCCGCACGTCGTCCGCGAAGAAGTCCACGCCTGCGGCGGCCTGCGGCGAGAAGCGCCAGACGGTTTTGCCGCCCAGCATGTTCTGCCAGTGCGGCCAGTCGTTGTTATCGGCGTTGATGATCGCCACGCCGTCGGCCGGCAGGCCGGTAAAGATTTCACCTTTCGCCTGGGCGACGCCGGCCAGCGAGCCAAAGCCTTCCAGGTGAGCCGCCGCCAGGTTGTTCACCAAAGCGGTCTGCGGCCGCGTCAATGCGGTGGTGTAAGCAATTTCGCCAATGTGGTTAGCGCCCAGCTCAATCACGGCAAAATCATGCTGCGGTTCCAGACGCAGCAACGTCAGCGGCACGCCGATGTCGTTATTGAAGTTGCCGGCGGTATACAGCACTTCGCCGCATTCGCGCAGAATGGCGGCGGTCATTTCTTTCACCGATGTCTTGCCCGAGGAGCCGGTCAGCGCCACCACGCGCGCCGGCACCTGCTGACGCACCCAGGCGCCAAGCTGCCCCAGCGCCAGACGGGTGTCTTGCACCACCAGCTGCGGCACGTCCACCAATAAGCGCTTACTGACCAGCAGCGCCCCGGCGCCTGCGGCTACGGCATCCGCCGCGAAGTCGTGAGCGTCGAAACGCTCGCCTTTCAGCGCCACAAACAGGCAACCGGCGGTCACCTTGCGGGTGTCTGTCGTCACCTCGACAATTTGGCAATCGGCGCCAATCAGCTCAGCGCTCAATACCTCAGCCAGTGTCTGAAGAGAGACAGGGATCATGCCAGCACCCCCAGCAGTCGGGCGACCGTCGTGCGGTCGGAGTAATCCAGGCGGCGGTTGCCTACCAATTGGTAATCTTCGTGGCCTTTGCCCGCCACCAACACCACATCCTGTTCCTGCGCCTGCATGATGGCGCTGGTTACCGCTTCGGCGCGGCCGTGGATCACCAGCGCCTGCCCGGCGTCCAGCAATCCGGTCAGGATGTCGTTGATAATCGCGCGCGGCTCTTCGGTACGCGGGTTGTCATCGGTGATCACCACGCGATCGGCGAACTGTTCGGCGATGCCGCCCATCAGCGGACGCTTGCCCTTGTCGCGATCGCCGCCGCAGCCGAACACGCACCACAGCTGCCCCTGGCAGTGCAGGCGCGCGGCTTCCAGCGCTTTCTCCAGCGCATCCGGCGTGTGGGCGTAATCCACCACTACCGTCGGTTTGCCCGGCGCGTTAAACACTTCCATGCGGCCGCAGACCGGCTGCAGACGGCTGCCGGTTTCCACCAGCGCCTCCAGCGGATAGCCCAGCGACAGCAGCGTCGCCAAGGCCAACAGCAGGTTGCTGACGTTGAACGCGCCCATCAGGCGGCTTTCGATCTCGCCGTCGCCCCAGCTGGAGCTGAAGCGAACGGTGGCGCCGTTGTCGTGATAGTCGACCGCCGTGGTTTTCAGCCAGCGGCCGTGGCCGCCCGGCTGCAGGTTGCCCTGCATCGTCACCGCCACCGCATCCGGCAGCTTGCTCAGCCAGCGCTGACCGACTTCATCGTCGGCGTTGATGATCGCCTGCCCCACGCTGTGGGCGGCGAACAGCGACCATTTGGCCACCTCGTAATTGGCCATATCACCGTGGTAATCCAGGTGATCGCGGCTCAGGTTGGTGAAGACCGCCGCGGCGAACGGCAGCGCCGCCACCCGGTGTTGCACCAGACCGTGCGAAGAAACTTCCATGGCGGCGAAGGTCGCGCCCTGTTCCGCCAGCTCGTTTAATACGTGTTGAACATCCACCGCAGAACCGGTGGTATTCTCGGTCGGGCACACCTGGCCCAGCAGGCCGTTGCCGACGGTGCCCATCACCGCGCTGGTTTCGCCCAGCCGTTGGCTCCACTGCGCCAGCAGCTGCGTAGTGGTGGTTTTGCCGTTGGTGCCGGTCACGCCGACCAGACGCAGACGCTCGCCCGGCTGGTGGTAAAAACGCCCCGCCAGCGCGGAAAGGCGCTGGTTCAGTTGGCTCAGGTAGATCACCGGCACGCCGTGCATTTCAACGATGGCGCCGTCTTCGGCCTGACCGTCAGCTTCGGCGATCACGGCGGCGACGCCCTGCGCGATGGCCTGCGGAATATAGCGGCGTCCATCCGTTTGATGGCCGACAACGGCGACAAACAGATCCCCGGCAGCCGCCACACGGCTGTCTAATGTCATTTCCCGCAGCGCGCGCCCGGGTGCCGTCGGCACCCACGGGGCGAGTAAGTCGCGCAAATTACGATCTGCCACCTGAACCCTCTTTCTTGTTAATCACTAATTCGCTTTTGTCACCGGTAGGCAACGCGTCAGGCTCGACGTTCATGGTGCGCAATACGCCGCCCATGATGGCGCCGAACACCGGCGCGGAGATTGCGCCACCATAGTATTTCCCACCCTGCGGGTCGTTGATGACGACCACCAGGGCAAAACGGGGGTTACTTGCCGGCGCGACGCCGGCGGTATAAGCGATGTATCGGTTGACGTATTTGCCGTCCGGGCCCACTTTTTTCGCGGTACCGGTTTTGATGGCGATACGGTATCCCTTGATGGCGGCTTTCACGCCGCCGCCGCCCGGCAGGGCCACGCTTTCCATCATGTGCACCACGGTGCGCACCAGAGGTTCAGGGAAAACGCGCTCGCCGGCGACCGGAGGGTCAACCTTGGTGATCGACAATGGGCGATATACGCCCAGGCTGCCGATCGTTGCATAGACTCGCGCCAACTGTAACGGAGTTACCATCAGCCCGTAGCCGAAAGAGAAGGTGGCCCTCTCTATGTCAGACCACCGTTGTTTTTTTGGGTATATGCCACTGCTTTCTCCGACCAGCCCCAAATTGGTCGCTTTTCCCAGCCCAAAACGAGAGTAAGTATCTACTAACGCTGAGGACGGCATCGCTAACGCCAGCTTTGAAACACCGACGTTACTCGACTTCTGCAAGATCCCGGTCAATGACAGCTCCGAGTACCGCGCCACGTCTTTGATCTCGTGGCCCTGAATGCGGTACGGGATGGTGTTCAGCACGCTGTTTTCTCTCACCACGCCGTTTTGCAGCGCGGTCATCACCACCATCGGCTTCACGGTTGAACCGGGTTCAAAAATATCGGTGATAGCACGGTTACGCATGGTCTCTTTCGGCGTACCGGCCATGTTGTTCGGGTTGTAAGACGGGCTGTTGGCCATCGCCAGCACTTCGCCGGTGTTCACGTCGATCAGCACCGCAGTGCCCGACTCGGCCTTGTTGAACGCCACCGCGTTGTTCAGCTCGCGATACACCAGCGCCTGCAGGCGTTCATCGACGCTCAGCACCAGGTTGTGCGCCGCCTGGCTGTCGACGGAGGAAATATCTTCGATCACCCGGCCGAAGCGGTCCTTACGCACCGTTCTCTCGCCCGGTTGCCCGGTCAGCCAGCGGTCGAAGCTCTTCTCGACGCCTTCGATGCCTTGCCCGTCGATATTGGTCACGCCGATAATGTGTGACGTCACCTGCCCCGCCGGATAGTAACGGCGCGACTCCTGCCGCAGGTAGATCCCCGGCAGCTTGAGTTTGTGGATGTAGTCGCCGATCGCCGGGTTCACCTGGCGCGCCAGATAAACGAAGCGCCCTTTCGGGTTGGCGTTGATGCGGTTTGAGAGTTGGTCCAGCGGGATGTTCAGCGCATCGGAAAGCGCTTTCCAACGGCTGTCCAGCGTGATGCCGCCGCGCTCGTTCAGCTCTTTCGGATCCGCCCACACCGCATTGACCGGCACGCTGACCGCCAACGGCCGGCCGGCGCGATCGCTGATCATGCCGCGCGCGGTCGGCACTTCCTGCACGCGCAGCGAACGCATGTCGCCTTCTTTCACCAGACGATCGGGGTTGATGACCTGCAGGTACGCGACGCGCAGCATCAGGCCGACCATCGCCAGCAAAATGCAGCCGCACAGCAACGCAAAACGCCAGCTGACAAAGCTGGCCTGATCTTCCTGGCGTCTCAACTTACCGGGGCGCGCTGCTTTCATGCGTTTCCTTTCTACTCCGTGTCATTATTCCGGTTAAACCATTCATTGTTTAACGATGATATTTTCCTGCGATGGATCAACGTGTTGCATCTGCAGTTTTTCTGTCGCGATACGTTCAACCCGGCTGTGATCGCCGAGGGCGTTCTCTTCTAAAATCAGGTTGCGCCACTCGATATCCAGCGCATCGCGCTCCAGCACCAGCTGTTCGCGCTCGGCGGTCAGCAGGCGGGTGCGGTGCGCGGTGGTCACCACGAAAACCGCGGAGACCAGTGACGCAATCAGTAAAATCAGGGGGATCTTGGCATTGCGCAGCAGATCGCCGCCAATCACCCCGACCAGGCCGTGACGTTCGTTGCCAATCACGCGGGCATCCTCTCAGCAATACGCAGCACCGAGCTGCGCGCACGCGGGTTGTCCGCCACTTCCGCTTCCGACGGCATCATTTTGCCCAGCGCTTTCAGCGTTCGCCCGCCCATGCTGCGCAGTTGCTCTTCGGTCAACGGAATGCCCGCCGGCACCTGAGCGCCGCGGCTGTGGTGACGCATAAAGCGTTTGACGATGCGGTCTTCCAGCGAGTGGAAGCTGATGATCGACAAACGGCCCCGTGGGGCCAGCACTTCCAGCGCGCCGTCGAGCGCACGCTCGATCTCTTCCAGCTCGCTGTTGATATAGATGCGGATCGCCTGGAAGCTGCGCGTCGCCGGATGCTTGTGCTTTTCACGGAACGGGCTGGCATCGGCAATCAGATCCGCCAACGCTTTGGTGCGCGTCATCGGCTCCACGCGGTTTCTTTCCACGATGGCGCGTGCGATGCGCTTGGCGAAACGCTCTTCGCCAAAGGTTTTCAGCACCCAGGCGATGTCGTCCGCTTCGGCCTTCATCAGCCACTCGGCGGCGGACAAACCGGTGGAGGGATCCATGCGCATGTCCAGCGGGCCATCGCGCATAAAGGAAAACCCGCGCTCTGCGTCGTCAAGCTGCGGCGAAGAAACGCCCAGATCGAGCAGAACGCCGTCGATCTTGCCCACCAATTCACGTTCCCGCACGTAGTGCGACAACTCGGAGAATGGGCCGTGTACGATGGTAAAACGAGGATCTTCAATAGATTTGGCGGCTGCAATCGCCTGAGGGTCACGGTCAATCGCCAGCAAGCGCCCTTCCGGCCCCAGCTGGGACAGAATCAGACGAGAATGGCCACCGCGACCAAAAGTACCGTCGATATATATGCCGTTGCTGCGGATATTGAGGCCGTTGACGGCTTCGTCCAGCAGGACGGTGGTGTGTTTATAGTTTTCCAACATGCTTATAGCGACAAGTCCTGTAGCCGCTCAGACAACGGTTCCTGAGTCGACTGTTCAGCGTCAATATCATCCTTGACTTGTTGATACCAGGTCTGTTCATCCCACAGTTCAAACTTGTTGAACTGACCGACCAGCATCACTTCTTTCGTGAGCCCGGCGTGTTGCCGCAGCGTATTGGCGAGCAGCAAACGACCGGCACTATCCATCTGACACTCACTGGCATGCCCCAGTAACAGGCGCTGAACGCGGCGCTCGGCGGGATTCATGCTCGACAGACGTGATAATTTTTGTTCAATAATTTCCCATTCGGGCAAAGGATAAAGCAGCAGGCAGGGCTGATGGAGGTCAATGGTACAGACCATTTGGCCTTGCGATTCCTCGTTGAGCAATTCCCGATATCGGGTAGGTACGGCGAGCCGCCCTTTGCTGTCGAGGTTGACCATCGTCGCTCCACGGAACATTCCTGAGCTACCCCTTAGTGACCGTTTTCACCACTTTACCCCACAAATTCCCACACAATGGAGTTTACGGAGGGTATGAAAACCTTGTCAAGCCAGAGCGCCAGCGCTTTGGCAATATTTCTCTGGTCATTTTGGGAGCTGACTCGCGAAAGAAACTCTGATTATTCGACGATTAAAAATTAACACCATGATAAACGGAGAGAATTTTCTAAGCGGAAAGAATCTGATTAAAAACCTTACGAACTGGCGATTAATTAACTCATTACTTCCTTCTGCAAGCCATGTCTCATTTTTCAGCTCGGCAATCTCAGTGCGGTAACCGCTGGCGAGCCGCGCCCGCCAAGGCTCGGCGCCTGGCGAATCGATCGCGGAATAAGGCCATAACTCCTTGAGTTAATAACGCTCAATCGTTATTCACCGTAAAACCGGTCGCTATTTTACTTCAATTTGCACTGCCGTGATGAGGCCGCGAAAAAAATAAATGGCTCGGATATTACGAGCAGAAGTAATTTCGATTTAAATCAATTTGGTAAGATTATTCCCAAAATACCTGTTTACAATTATGGTTTCATTTTCTTACACCTTTATTTCCACAATTTCTGCCGGAAAAAATCCTCACTTGAAGCAAAAAATCGCAACCACATGTTTTTAATGAGTTTATTTTAAAATGCCGATTTTAATCCCTCCGCCCTCACCTCTTCCCCGGTTCCGCGGGACAAAAACCGAACAAATGTTAAAAATAAAAATATAAACCTAGTTAAAAAACATAATGCAGATTAGTACACTATAAAAAACGCAAAAACCCAGACTTAACATCCAAGCATTAATAATTTAACAGCAGGTTAACCAAAGGGGATGACACATGCTTTCGCCCGCCGCTCACTGGCGTAGCGCCGCTGCCGATACGTTCGCACTGGTGGTGTACTGCTTTATCGCCGGCATGGCGATAGAAGTGTTGATCTCCGGCATGAGCTTTCAGCAATCCCTCTCTTCGCGCCTGCTGTCGATTCCGGTCAACATCCTGATCGCCTGGCCCTACGGCCGCTATCGCGATCTGTTTATTCGCACGGCGCGCCGCTGCCCGCGCGGCCAGTTCGTGCTGCGCAACCTCGCCGATCTGCTGGCCTACGTCAGTTTCCAGTCGCCGGTTTATGCCGCCATTCTGTGGAGCGTAGGCGCCGACGGCCCACAAATGCTGGCGGCGGTGACCAGTAATGCGCTGGTCTCCATGGCGATGGGCGTGGTGTATGGCTATTTCCTGGAATATTGCCGGCGGCTGTTCCGGGTGGCGGGCTATGTCTAAACCAGGAGCCCGCCAAAGCGAGCTCCCGTAGAGCGAACTATTTGCGGCTCAGGCTGCCGCGGCGGAACAGATTGCGGCGAATACGCGTCAAACCCGGCTTGGGTTTACGCGGTTCGTCCAGGCTGGCCAACACCAGCTCGAGCACGCGTTCGGCCACGTCGCGATGGCGCTGCGCCACCGCGAGCACCGGGCACTCGAGGAAATCCAACAGTTCATGGTCGCCGAAGGTGGCAATTGCCAGATCGGTCGGCAAACGGCCGCGTTGCTTCAGCGTCACGTCCATCACGCCCTGCAACAGCGAGAACGAAGTGGTGAACAGCGCCTGCGGCATCGGGTGCGTTTTCAGCCATTCGGCGAACAGCGCGCCGGCGGCTTCACGTTCATAGCTGTTGGCGTACAGGTAATCGACATGGCGGGGATCCTCTTGCCAGGCCTGACGGAAGCCCTGCTCGCGCAGGAAGCTCACCGAAAGCTCCGGCAAGGCGCCCAGATACAGCACCGATTCCGCCGGGAAGGTGCGCAGCTCCTGCGCCAGCGCAAAGGCGTCTTCCTGATCGGCCCCGACGACGCTGATGAAATGCTCGCGATCCAGCGCGCGGTCCAGCGCGATGATCGGCAGCGGATCGTTGGCCCAGCGTTGATAGAAAGGATGCTCCGGCGGCAAGGCGGTGGAGACGATGATGGCGTCCACCTGGCGCTGCAGCAGGTGCTCGATACAGCGCATTTCGTTGTCCGGCTGATCTTCGGAACAGGCGATCAGCAATTGGTAACCACGCTGGCGCGCCTGGCGTTCCAGGTAGTTGGCGATGCGGGTATAGCTGGTATTTTCCAGATCCGGGATCACCAGACCGATAGAACGGGTACGCCCGGCGCGCAGCCCCGCCGCGACGGCATTCGGGTGATAGTTATGCTCCCTGACCACGGCCATCACTTTCTCGACGGTTTTATCGCTGACACGATACTGCTTCGCCTTGCCGTTGATGACGTAACTGGCCGTCGTGCGCGAAACGCCCGCGAGACGCGCGATTTCATCCAGTTTCACATTAACCCCTTAATGACGCTGAAAATAGAAGTGAAGGCTGTGCTCGGATTAACCATGACATCCCGTGCGGTTATTCAATCCAGCCTCTGCGATCTAACAGCAGAAAACACTGCCTAGCAACCGCTTTTGCCGAAAGGTGCCAGCAATCGGGCAAAAAATACCGAAAAACAAAGGGCGCAGCCACGCCGCGCCCCTGATTATTCACCGCCAGACCGCACTCAGCGCATGATTTTGTCGCCACGCGACACGCCGACCACCCCGGAACGGGCCACTTCCACGATCTCCGCCACTTCACGCACCGCGCTCAGGAAAGCGTCGAGCTTGTCGCTGGTGCCGGCCAGCTGTACCGTGTACAGCGTCGCCGTCACATCCACGATCTGGCCACGGAAAATGTCGGCGCAGCGCTTCACCTCTTCACGGCCGTAGCCGCTGGCCTGCAGCTTCACCAGCATGATCTCGCGCTCAACGTGGGCGCCCTGCACCAGCTCGCTGACGCGCAGCACGTCCACCAGCTTGTGCAGCTGTTTCTCAATCTGCTCCAGCACTTTCTCGTCGCCGACGGTCTGGATAGTCATGCGCGACAGCGTCGGATCGTCGGTCGGCGCCACCGTCAGGCTCTCGATGTTATAACCGCGCTGGGAGAACAGCCCGACCACGCGCGACAAAGCGCCGGATTCGTTTTCCAGCAAGACAGATAAAATACGGCGCATGATCAGGTCCTCTCCGTTTTGCTAAGCCACATTTCGTCCATGCTTCCGCCGCGGATCTGCATCGGGTAAACATGTTCGGTTTCATCGACGGTCACGTCGACGAACACCAGCCGCTCTTTTTCCGCCAGCGCCTGCGCCAGCTTGCTTTCCAGCTCATCCGGCGTGCGGATGGCGATGCCGACATGACCGTAAGCCTCGGCCAGCTTGACGAAGTCCGGCAGCGAATCCATGTAGGACTGCGAGTGACGGCCGGAATAAATCATGTCCTGCCACTGCTTTACCATGCCCAGATAGCGGTTGTTGAGGTTCACCACCACCACCGGCAGGTTATATTGCAGCGCGGTGGACAGCTCCTGAATATTCATCTGAATGCTGCCGTCGCCGGTCACGCACACCACGGTTTCCTCCGGCAGCGCCAGCTTGACGCCCAGTGCCGCCGGCAGGCCGAAGCCCATGGTGCCGAGGCCGCCGGAGTTGATCCAGCGGCGCGGTTTATCGAACGGATAATAGAGTGCGGCGAACATCTGGTGCTGGCCGACGTCCGAGGTGACATACGCATCGCCTTTGGTCAGGCGGTGCAAGGTTTCGATCACCGCCTGAGGTTTGATGGTGCCGCTGTGCTTGTCGTAACCCAGGCAGTCGCGGGCACGCCACTGCTCGATAGACTGCCACCAGTCGCGCAGCGCGTCGTGATCCTGCGCTTTCTCGTCCTGTGCCAACAGCTCCAGCATCTGCACCAGCACCTGTTTGGCATCGCCGACGATCGGAATATCGGCGTCCACCGTTTTGGAGATCGAGGTCGGATCGATATCGATGTGCAGCACGGTGGCGTCCGGGCAGTATTTGGCCAGATTGTTGGTGGTGCGATCGTCGAAACGCACGCCGACGGCGAAGATCACGTCGGCGTGATGCATGGTTTTGTTGGCTTCATAGGTGCCGTGCATGCCGAGCATGCCGACGCTCTGCCGGTGGGTGCCGGGGAAAGCGCCCAATCCCATCAGGCTGCTGGTCACCGGCAGATTCAGCTGCTCCGCCAAGGCCAACAGTTCGGCTTCGCAACTGGCGTTAATCGCGCCGCCGCCGACGTACATCACCGGCTTTTTGGCCGCCAGAATGGTTTGCAGCGCGCGTTTTATCTGCCCGCGGTGCCCCTGCACCGTCGGGTTGTAAGAACGCATGCTCACGTCCTGCGGGTAGGCATAAGGCATCCGCACCGCCGGGCCGACGATATCTTTCGGCAGATCGATCACCACCGGGCCGGGCCGGCCGCTGGAAGCCAGGAAGAACGCCTTCTTCAACACCGCCGGGATGTCTTCGGTGCGTTTTACCAGGAAGCTGTGCTTCACCACCGGGCGCGAAATCCCCACCATATCGCACTCCTGGAAGGCGTCGTAGCCGATCAGCGAGCTGGGCACCTGCCCCGACAGCACCACCATCGGGATCGAGTCCATATAGGCGGTGGCGATACCGGTAATGGCGTTGGTGGCGCCGGGGCCAGAGGTCACCAGCACCACGCCCACTTCACCGGTGGCGCGCGCGTAGCCGTCGGCCATGTGCACCGCCCCCTGCTCGTGGCGCACCAGAATATGATCGATCCCTCCAACCGTATGCAGGGCGTCGTAGATATCGAGCACCGCCCCGCCGGGGTAGCCGAATACATGCTTAACGCCCTGATCGATCAACGATCGGACGACCATCTCGGCTCCTGACAACATCTCCATGGGTTTGCCTCCAGGCTTGCTTATTCTTCTCTGGCGCCGGAACGTGGCGCCTGCTGCGGGGCAATGCCCCAAAGTTTTTATGGGTTGTCGCTATCGAATTAACATAACGTCAGAATTTGGGGCAGGCAAACGACAAAATGGCTTAGCGGAGGCATGGTTATTGCCAAGCGGCTGGATATCACGGCTTTATAAAAACAATGCGCTAGCCGCAGGGTTGTCAGGCTAGGCATTGTTTCGAACAGAGGGAAAATTACAGAACTAAATCAGGTGAAGGATATGCCGCTTTTTTCGCCGGGCACATGGCCCGGCGGCGGCGTCAGGCCTGTTCCTGGTACATTGAATCGATTTCGCGCTGATAGCGCTGCAGGATCACTTTGCGGCGCAGCTTCAGCGTTGGCGTGAGCTCTCCCAACTCCATGGAAAAGGCTGCCGGCAGCAGGGTGAACTTCTTCACCTGTTCGAAGCGCGCCAGCTCCTTTTGCATCTCGCGCAGGCGCTTTTCGAACATCTCGAGGATTTCGCCGTTGCGCAGCAGTTCCAGGCGATCCTGGTATTTCAGGTTGACTGACTTCGCATACTCTTCCAGCGACTCAAAGCACGGCACGATCAGCGCAGAAACGAATTTACGCGCATCGGCGATGATCGCCACCTGCTCGATAAAGCGATCCTGCGCCAGCGTGCCTTCCAGCATCTGCGGCGCGATGTATTTGCCGCCGGAGGTTTTCATCAAATCCTTCAGCCGTTCGGTGATGAACAGGTTGCCCTCTTCATCGATCGCACCGGCGTCGCCGGTTTTCAGCCAGCCGTCCTCGGTAAAGGTCGCGGCGGTTTCCAACGGTTTGTTGAAATAGCCGCGCATCACGATCGGCCCGCGCACCTGGATTTCATTTTCCTCGCCAATGCGCACCTCGACCTCCGGCAGCGGTTTGCCGATAGAGCCGAAGCGGAAATGCCCCTCTTCCCAGCAGGAGACGGTGGCGCAGGTTTCGGTCATGCCGTAACCGTACTTGATGTTGACGCCCATCGCCTGGAAAAACAGGATCACATTGTCGTCCAGCTTGGCGCCCGCCGCCGGCAAAAAGCGCACCCGGCCGCCGAGGATACCGCGCAGCTTGCTCAACACCAGCTTGTCGGCCCAGCGGTGGGTGAAGTCGAACACTTTGCCCAACGGTTTGCCGGCCCGCTCCTGCAGGAACTTGCGCTCGCCGCAGACGATCGCCCAGTGGAACAACGCACGGCGCAGCCAAGGGGCGCGCGCCACTTTTTCATGCACCGCGCTGAAAATCTTCTCGTAGAAACGCGGCACCGCACACATCAGCGTCGGGCGGACCTGCCCCATCGCTTCCCGCACCCAATCGGTATTCGGCAGGAAGACGTTCTGCGCGCCGGAATGCATCACAAAGAAGCTCCAGGCCCGCTCGAACACGTGCGACAGCGGCAGGAAGCTGAGCGACACATCCTCTTCGCCGACCGTCAGCCTTTCATCATGCAGGTAGAGCTGCGCCGCCAGGTTGCGGTAGTCCAGCATCACCCCTTTCGGCTCGCCGGTAGTACCCGAGGTATAAATCAGGGTGAAGAGATCCTGCAGGTCGCACTCTTCAATACGCTGCCGACGTTGAGCGGCAAAAGCCGCCGGATCGGCAGCGCGCTCGAAGGCGCTCAGATGCTGTGCGATCTCGCAGCCGCGCAGATCGGCCCCCTCGTCGAAGACGATAATGTGCCGCAGCTGTGGGCAGACGCCGCGCAGCGCGATGGCGGCGTCAAGCTGCGCCTGCTCACCGACGAACAGTATGCGGATGTCAGCGTCGTTGGTGACAAACGCCGCCTGCGCCGGCGTATTGGTGGAATAGAGCGGTACGCTGACGCCACGCAGGTGCAGGATCGCGAGATCGGTCAACGACCAGGCCATCGTGTTATTGGCGAAAATACCGATGCGTTCTTGCACTTCGACGCCCAGCCCCAGCAGCCCGGCGGCGATGCGATCAATGCGGGCGGCGGCCGCTCCCCAGGTCAGTTGCAACTCGCCGTTGGGCGACCATTGGCGAAAAGCTGTGCGATCGGCTCGGTGGGTGATTTGATGCTGTATACGATGGATCAGATGGTATTGCAGCAGATTAGTGATCATAGTGTTCTAAGCCTGAAATGAATCATACAGTTAAGCCTGAACGACGCCTTGCGGCCCTCATCTCAGCTTACAGGTGTTTACTTTTTTCCGCGCAGTCTACCTACTCTCAGGCAGGGGGAAAAGCGATTTCAGCGTAGAAGTGTGAGCCAAAACTCAAGCCGGCTTTCGTGCTTTCATCAGTTGGACAGAACGGGAAGGAAAAGGTTTGCCGGCGGCAATAAAACGCGGCCCATCCGGGCCGCTGCATCGAGTTAGTTTAAAATACTAGCCGGAAAGTAAAAATCAGAATATTAATTTATATTAATTATTTTTGCTGAACGAACAAACCCACTATGAAAATAAGTTATTTTATCGCCGTAAAACCAAGAAACATCTTAATAAAAACACAGATAGTTCTTAGTTTTTATCATGAGAAAAAAACGCTCAGTTGAATATTATCTTTATATGGCTCCCATTTTTTATCGATTTACTTTGGGTTACCTGCCTCAATCAGGACGGATTTCATCCACTGGTGCCCTTTATCCCGCTCGGAGGATTCATGCCAGGAAAGATAGCAGGTTGCTTTATTGTGATTGGCGCACAAAGGAACCGCCTTTATTTTCAACGCCTCCGTCTGTTGTCTCACCAGCCAGGCTGGTGCAATCGCCACCATCTCCGTTTGCGACACCATATTCAACACGCTGTAGAGATCCGTGCACTGCTGCGTCACGGCGCGCAGCATCGGTTCCTCTAAATAAAAAGGCTTACTGAACGATCCAAAACTTTCCAGGGATACCGCCGCGTGCTGTTCGGCCAGCATTTGCTCCGGCGTCGCCTCCTCGCCCATTCTCGGGTGCGCCTGCGCGGCCGCCAGCACTAATTCGTCGTCGAACATCGCCAAACTGCGAAACTCTGCCGATTCGAAACGGCTGTAGCCGATGACAAACTCGACGTCCTGATAACGCAATTGATGTTCGATATTATTGTTGATGTATGACTTTATTTGCAGATTAAGCTGCGGCGCGATCTGTTTGACGTGATTGATTATCCCGGCGCCCAGGCGCAAGTCGAGCGGACTGCACAGCGACAAGGAAAACGCTCGCGTGCTGGTCAGCGGCTCGAACTCGGCGCCCGGCAATTCATTCTGCACCAGCTGCAACGCTTGCCGCACCGGGCCAAACAGCTGCCTGGCTCGCATGGTGGGCTGGATCCCGCGCCCACAGCGCACGAACAGTTCGTCGTTGAACATCACCTTCAGGCGCGCTACCGCGTTGCTCACCGCCGGCTGCGACATCCCTAGCGAATTAGCGGCTCGCGTAATATTTTGCATTTGCATCACGGCGTCAAACACCGTCAGCAAATTAAGATCGACGCTGCGCAAATGAATGTCCGCCGGCTCTTTGACCATAGTGATTTCTGAATCATATTCAGCCATATTTCACTCCACTAAATCCTGTGTAGATAATCTAATCCTTATGCTCGACAAACAATGAAACGCCGCATTGTCATATCTTTGCACGACAAATCCTGCCATTACCGTCATCAACCGATAAAAAACCTCGTGTTATCGACACGATATAAGTCGTATATGGAATACATGTCAGTAGTTTCTCCCGTCAGCGGGAAGAATGCCACCTGGGTAGTACTAATAATTAGGTATCAACAATGATTAATACAACTAAACAACATAGCTGCACTGTATGAGACAAACTATAAAAACACATCATAAGCAATCAAACCATCTAAAAACACCGCTCACTTTGTGTAAAATTACATTATTTTGTTATATTATGACTAAAATAATCAATTAATCATATGAATTCAATTTAAATCATTTGTATAAAAAATGTTATTTTGTTGCCCCCCGTGATTAATTCCTCTTATTTTTTCATCGCAAATCTTAACGCAACGAAATCCAGAAGCAATTAGCGCAGTATATATTCGATTCGTTTATGCTAAGCAGCGCGCAAACTGGCCCCATTTTTTCTCTAAGGCGTCGCTTTTTTGCCGAATGATCCTCTGTTTGGCCAATGGGCTGGTGCATTGTCCCCGCATTCAATCAGGTGTTGACATCGCCAGGCCAATCACGTATCAAATTAGGCAGACACCCAATTTAAGAGAAGCTGAACCCTTATGATCCGTACTCATCGTCTACTAGGCCTACTACTCAACGCATCTTGTTTGCGCGGTATGCCTATGGACGAAGTTCGGAGCTGACTCAGCCGATCACCCATAAGAAACCCGCGCTACTGCGCGGGTTTTTTTTTGCCCGCTTAGCGTGAAATCAACACGATAAGGAATGCACCGATGAGCCAACAAGTCATTATTTTCGATACCACGCTGCGTGATGGCGAACAGGCGTTGCAGGCCAGCCTGAGCGTAAAAGAGAAGATTCAGATTGCGCTGGCGCTGGAAAGAATGGGCGTCGACGTGATGGAGGTCGGCTTCCCGGTCTCTTCGCCGGGCGACTTCGAGTCGGTGCAAACCATCGCGCGCCAGATCAAGAACAGCCGCGTCTGCGGCCTGGCCCGCTGTGTGGACAAAGACATCGACGTGGCCGCCGAAGCGTTGCGCGTCGCCGAAGCATTCCGCATCCACGTATTCCTGGCCACCTCAACCCTGCACATCGAATCGAAACTGAAGCGCTCGTTCGACGAAGTATTGGAGATGGCGGTGCGCTCGGTCAAACGCGCCCGCAACTACACCGACGACGTAGAGTTCTCCTGTGAAGACGCCGGCCGCACGCCGATCGACAATCTGTGCCGCGTGGTCGAAGCCGCCATCAACGCCGGCGCCACCACCATCAATATTCCGGACACCGTCGGTTACACCACGCCGAACCAGTTCGGCGGCATCATCACCACCTTGTATGACCGCGTGCCGAACATCGACAAAGCCATCATTTCCGTGCACTGCCACGACGATTTGGGCATGGCGGTCGGCAACTCCATCGCCGCGGTTCAGGCCGGCGCCCGTCAGGTGGAAGGCACCCTGAACGGCATCGGTGAGCGCGCCGGCAACTGTTCGCTGGAAGAGGTGATCATGGCGATTAAGGTGCGCCAGGACATCATGAACGTGCACACCAACATCAATCATCAGGAAATCTTCCGCACCAGCCAGATCGTCAGCCAGCTGTGCAACATGCCGATCCCGGCCAACAAGGCGATCGTCGGCTCCAACGCCTTCGCCCACTCCTCCGGCATTCACCAGGACGGCGTGCTGAAAAACCGCGAAAACTACGAAATCATGACCCCGCAGTCGATCGGCCTGAAGGACGTGCAGTTGAACCTGACCTCCCGCTCCGGTCGCGCGGCGGTGAAACACCGCATGGAAGAGATGGGCTACCAGGAGCAGGACTACAACCTGGATACCCTGTACGCCGCCTTCCTGAAGCTGGCCGACAAAAAGGGCCAGGTGTTCGACTATGACCTGGAGGCGCTGGCCTTCATCAACAAACAGCAGGAAGAGCCGGAGCACTTCAGCCTGGGCTACTTCAGCGTGCAGTCCGGCAGCAGCATCATGGCCACCGCCTCGGTGAAACTGATCTGCGGCGGCGAAGAGAAAGCCGAAGCCGCCACCGGCAACGGCCCGGTCGATGCGGTTTATCAGGCAATCAATCGCATCACCGACTACCCGATCGAGCTGGTGAAGTACCAGTTGACCGCCAAGGGCCATGGCCGTGACGCGCTGGGCCAGGTGGATATCGTGGTCTCTTACAACGGCCGCCGCTTCCACGGCGTGGGTCTGGCGACCGACATCGTCGAATCTTCCGCCAAGGCGATGGTGCACGTGTTGAACAATATTTGGCGCTCACAGCAGGTAGAAAAAGAAAAGCAGCGCCTGCAGCAAAACAAACATCAAAATAATCAGGAAACGGTGTGAACATGACGAAGACTTATCACATTGCCGTCTTGCCCGGAGACGGCATCGGCCCGGAAGTAATGGCTCAGGCGCGCAAAGTGTTGGACGCGGTGCGTCAACGCTTTGACATTCGCATCACCACTGCCGAATACGACGTCGGCGGCATCGCCATCGATCGCCACGGCAGCCCGCTGCCGCCGGCGACCGTCGCCGGCTGCGAGCAGGCCGACGCCATCCTGTTCGGATCGGTAGGCGGCCCGAAATGGGAACACCTGCCGCCGGCCGAGCAGCCGGAACGCGGCGCGCTGTTGCCGCTGCGCAAGCACTTCAAACTGTTCAGCAACCTGCGCCCGGCGCGCCTGTATCAAGGGCTGGAGGCATTCTGCCCGCTGCGCGCCGACATCGCCGCCCGCGGCTTCGACATTCTGTGCGTGCGCGAACTGACCGGCGGCATCTACTTCGGCCAGCCGAAGGGCCGCGAAGGCCAGGGCATGCAGGAGCGCGCTTTCGATACCGAGGTGTATCACCGTTTCGAGATTGAACGCATCGCGCGCATCGCCTTCGAATCCGCCCGCAAGCGCCGCCACAAGGTGACGTCGATCGACAAGGCCAACGTGCTGCAAAGCTCCATCCTGTGGCGTGAAGTGGTCAATCAGGTCGCCAAGGATTACCCGGACGTGTCGCTGTCACACATGTATATCGACAACGCCACCATGCAGCTGATCAAGGATCCGTCCCAGTTCGACGTCTTGCTGTGCTCCAACCTGTTCGGCGACATTCTGTCCGACGAGTGCGCGATGATCACCGGCTCGATGGGCATGTTGCCGTCCGCCAGCCTGAACGAGCAAGGCTTCGGCCTGTACGAACCGGCGGGCGGTTCCGCGCCGGATATTGCCGGCAAAGGCATCGCCAACCCGATTGCGCAGATCCTGTCCGCCACCCTGCTGCTGCGTTACAGCCTGGGCGCCGATGAAGCGGCCGACGCCGTGGAGCGCGCCATCAACCAGGCGTTGGAACAGGGCTACCGCACCGCCGATCTGGCCGGTGACGGCAAAGCCGTCAGCACCGATGAAATGGGCGACATCATCGCTCGCTTTGTAGCTCAGGGGGCATAACATGGCCAAGACCTTATACCAGAAGCTGTACGACGCCCACATGGTGCACGAAGCGCCGAACGAAACGCCGTTGCTGTATATCGACCGTCACCTGGTGCACGAAGTCACTTCGCCGCAGGCGTTCGACGGCCTGCGTGCCATGGGCCGTAAGGTGCGCCAGCCCGGCAAAACCTTCGCCACCATGGATCACAACGTGTCGACCCAGACCAAAGACATCAACGCCAGCGGCGAGATGGCGCGCATCCAGATGCAGGAGCTGATCAAGAACTGCGCGGAATTCGGCGTTTCGCTGTATGACCTGAACCACCCGTTCCAGGGCATCGTGCACGTGATCGGGCCTGAGCAAGGCATGACGCTGCCGGGCATGACCATCGTTTGTGGCGACTCGCACACCGCCACCCACGGCGCTTTCGGCTCGCTGGCGTTCGGCATCGGCACCTCCGAAGTGGAACACGTGCTGGCGACCCAGACCCTGAAGCAGGGCCGCGCCAAGACCATGAAGATTGAAGTCACCGGCGACGCCGCCGAGGGTATTACCGCCAAAGACATCGTGCTGGCGGTGATCGGCAAAACCGGCAGCGCCGGCGGCACCGGCCACGTGGTGGAGTTCTGCGGCAAGGCGATCGAAGCGTTGAGCATGGAAGGACGCATGACCCTGTGCAACATGGCGATCGAAATGGGCGCCAAGGCCGGGTTGGTCGCGCCGGACGACACCACCTTCGCCTACCTGAAGGGGCGTCAGTTCGCGCCAACCGGCGAAAACTGGGAGCAGGCGGTCGCCTATTGGCGCACGCTGAAGTCCGATGCCGACGCCCAATTCGATACCGTGGTGACGCTGCGCGCCGAAGAGATCGCGCCGCAGGTCACCTGGGGCACCAACCCCGGCCAGGTGATCGCCGTCAATCAGGCGATCCCGGCGCCGGAATCGTTCAGCGATCCGGTCGAGCGCGCCTCCGCGGAAAAAGCCTTGGCCTACATGGACTTGAAACCGGGCATCAAATTGACCGACGTGCCGATCGACAAAGTGTTCATCGGCTCCTGCACCAACTCGCGCATCGAAGATCTGCGCGCGGCGGCGGCGATCGCCAAGGGGCGCAAGGTCGCCAGCGGCGTGCAGGCCATCGTGGTGCCGGGCTCCGGCCCGGTGAAGGCCCAGGCGGAAGCCGAAGGGTTGGACAAAATCTTTATCGAAGCCGGTTTCGAATGGCGTTTGCCGGGCTGCTCGATGTGTCTGGCGATGAACAACGATCGCCTGAATCCGGGCGAGCGCTGCGCGTCCACCAGCAACCGTAACTTCGAAGGGCGTCAGGGCCGCGGTGGGCGCACCCACCTGGTCAGCCCGGCGATGGCCGCCGCGGCCGCCGTTGCCGGTCACTTCGCCGACATCCGTGATATTCACTAAGGGGCTAACGTGGCTAAATTTACTCAACATACCGGCTTAGTGGTGCCTTTGGATGCGGCCAACGTCGACACCGACGCCATTATTCCCAAGCAGTTTTTACAGAAGGTCACCCGCACCGGCTTCGGCCAGCACCTGTTCAACGACTGGCGCTTCCTCGACGACGCCGGCCAGCAGCCGAACCCGGAATTCGTGCTGAACAAACCGCGCTATAAAGGCGCCAGCATCCTGTTGGCGCGCGAGAACTTCGGCTGCGGCTCCTCGCGCGAACACGCGCCCTGGGCGCTGACCGATTACGGATTCAAAGTGGTGATCGCGCCGAGCTTCGCCGATATCTTTTACGGCAACTCGTTCAACAACCAGCTGTTGCCGGTGACGCTGAGCGAACAGCAGGTGGATGAGCTGTTCAAGCTGGTGGACGCCAACGAGGGAACGGAGTTCGTGGTGGATCTGGAGAACCAGACGGTCAACGCCGGCGGCAAAAGCTATCCGTTCGAAATCGACAGCTTCCGCCGCCACTGCATGATCAACGGGCTGGACAGCATCGGCCTGACGCTGCAGCACGAAGCGGACATCTCCCGCTACGAAGCGCAGCAGCCGGCGTTTTTGAATTAATCCCCTTCACCCGCCGCCCGGCGGGTGAGTTTTTTTCCTCACCAGTAGCCCAGCAGCTTCCACCATGCTCCGCCGATCACTATCCAGATCAGCAAGTTAACCACGCTCATCACCCATCCCGCTTTCCACCATTCCCCCAGCGTCACGTAGCCGGAGCCGAAGACGATCGGCGCGGTGCCGGTACCGTAATGCGTCAGCGACATCATCAGCGAGGAAGAGAACGCCAGGATCAGGCCCAGCAGCGCCGGTGGCGCGCCGAGCGCGATGCCGGCGGCGAAGAAGGCGGCGAACATCGCCGTCACGTGCGCGGTGGTGCTGGCGAAGAAATAGTGCGAATACAAATAGATGAGGGTCAGCAAGATCGTGCCGCCCACCCAGCTCATGCCCATATGGTCGATGCCGTTGCCCACGGTTTGCGACAGCCAGCCGATCAGCCCCAGCTTGCCAAGGAAGCTGGCCATCATCACCAGCGCCGAGAACCACACCACGGTGTCCCAGGCACCTTTATGCTTGAGCACATCCTCCCAGCTCAGCACCCCGGTGGCCAGCAGCACCGCCAGGCCGATCAGCGCCGCGGTGGTGGGATTGACCGCCAGCGCCGGGCCGAAGATCATCGCCGGAATGCCGGCCCACAGCACCAGCAACAGCGCGAACACCCCGAGGGTGATTTTCTCCGGCAGCGTTACCGGCCCCAGCGCCTGCAGTTTTTCGCGCGCGAAGCGCGGCGCGTCCGGGGTACTTTTCACCTCCGGCGGATACAGCAGATAGATGACCAGCGGCATCACGATCAGCGAGCACAGTCCCGGCACCAGAGCGGCGACTGCCCACATCGACCAGGACAGCTCGAAGCTGCCGTGTGTGCCTTTGGCGATCAGGCTGACAATCAGCGGGTTAGGCGCGGTAGCGGTGATAAACATCGCCGAGGTGACCGGGTTGATGTTGTAGTTCACCAGCGACAGGTAGCGGCCGATTTTTCCGGAGGTATTGAGCTCGGGTTTGGAGCCGAAGCTGTCGGCGATCGACTTCATGATCGGGTGAATGATACCCCCGCCGCGCGCGGTGTTGCTCGGCGTCACCGGCGCCAGCGTGGTTTCCGCCAGCGTCAGCGCATAGGCGATACCCAGCGTTTTTTTGCCGAACAGCGAAATAAAGTAATAGCCGATGCGCGCGCCCAGCCCGGTTTTATTCAGGCTGAGGGAGATCATGATCGAAAAGCCGATCAGCCAGATCAGCTGGTTGGAAAAGCCGCTGAGCGCGTCGTCCAGCGCGGCGCCCGGCTTGCCGGGATTGGTGACGCCGGTCACCGCCACCAGGGCGATGGCGATCACCGAGACTGCGCCGATCGGCATCGCCTTGCCGATGATGGCGATGATGGTGCCGATAAACAGCGCCAGCAGCTGCCAGGCATTAGGCGCGACGCCCTCCGGCACGGGAATGAGGAACCAGATAATCAGCGTGGCGGCAAGGGCGCACAGGGAAGGAAGCGGTTTGAGCGGTGTGAGTTTATCCATAACGTTCCCACTGTTCTAAACGACAAGGCGGCATCTCAATAGCGAGATGGGCGTGGGCGCAACGATCGCGCGCCATATGTCTTCAGCTTGGGCGTCCGGTTCAGCCTTCTCAATGACTTGCATCAAGAATGCCGTCGTTTGACCTCACACTTCACGCACTTTGGCGCTCATCCCGAGCGCCGCCAGCGCCAACAGCGCCGCCATCCAATACACCGAGCCATGACCGAAATTCTCCACCAGCGCGCCCTGCAGCACCCCGGCCAGGATCACCCCGGTAGAGATGCTGTTGGTGAACAGCGTGGTGGCGGCGCCCGGCCGGCCCGGCATCAAATCCTGAAAATAGAGCATGCCGATACCGGCGACGATGCCGATAAACACCGCGTTGAGCAACTGCAGCGCGATCAGGGCCGGCTTGCTCTCCAACACCGTCAGCCCGAGATAAAACAGCACGCCCGCCGCCACCGCCAGCAGCATCATGTTGCGTTTGCCGAAGCGTTGGACGTAATAACCGGCCAACAGCATCGCCGGGATCTCCAACCCGGCGGCGGTGCCCATCAGCACCCCGGCCAGCCCTTCCGGCAGGCCGAGATCGGCGGTGATATACAGCGGCATATCGATGATGTACAAGGTATTGCAGGTCCACATCAGCATCGAGGCGATGAACAGCAGCCGCACATCGCGATTGCGCCAGGCGCTGGCGGGCGCAATCGGCGCGGAAGCGCCTTCCCGCAACCCTTCGCCATCCGCCGCGCGCGGCACCGAAGGCAGCATGAATCCTACCAGCAGCACGCAGACCGCGAAGGTGGCGGCGGCGATCAGGAACATCACGGTGAACCCGTAGCTGAGCGCCAGCGCAAACGACAGCGGCGGGCCGATCACCCACGCCAGCGAAAGCTGGGCGCGCATCACCGAGCTGAACATCACCACTTCACGCGCCTCGCTGTCGGCGTATTCCCGCGCCAGCGCGAAAATCTGCGGCATGGCGGTGTTGGCAACGGCGGACATCAGCACCCCGGCGGTGATTAGCGTCAGGTAGTCGCGGTTAAAGGCAAACAGCAGACAGTTGCCGACCGCCATCAGGCAGCACAACAGGATCAGCCTGCGCCGATCGCCGCGGGTATCGGAGCGTTTGGCCAGCAGAAAACTGACGACGATGCCGGCCACCGCGTTGGCGGTGTAAAACAGCCCGACCCACAGCGGCCGCACCTTGACCTCGGTGGTCAGAAACAGGCTGAGCGTCGGCGTCAGCAACGCGCCGGCGATGCCAGAAAGAAAAGCAATCAGCAGGAATGCGGCAAAGATGGGATTGATGCGCTGTGACAACCGGCTCAGGCGTTGCATATCGTCTTCCCTGACCTCAAAGCAGAAAAAAGAACCTTAGGCCACGGCGAGAAAAATGCAAGCGCATTGCCATGACCACGCATAAAAAAACCAGTGGGTCGCCCCACTGGCTGGTGAAACAGCACCATTACTCAGAAATTGGTTGCCGGAGCCCCTACAGGTGCTCGCGATACTGCTTATCGGTCATCTCTTTGATGTCCCATTGCGTCAGGTGCGCCAGCATCGCCAGCCGCGCCTGCTCGGGCACCACGCTCAGCCAGTCTGCGCGCTGGCGGCGCACCGCGCTGAAATAGCGCTGGTAGAACTGTCTGGATAAGAAAGCTTTCATCATTACGCCCTCCCCCTTTCATTGATGAAAATTATCGGCGTAATATAGGGAAAGAAAAATTGACGAGTTGAGGCAGGAGCGTTCCTCTTTTATGTCCACGTCCCGATTGCAGCAGCAGTTCATCCGCCTGTGGCAGCGCTGCCACGGTGAAACCACCGACACCACGCTGCAGGATCTGGCGGAGGTGCTGAGCTGCTCGCGGCGCCACGTGCGCTCCCTGCTGAGCGCCATGCAGCGAGAGGGCTGGCTCACCTGGCAGGCGGAGTCGGGGCGCGGCAAACGTTCGCGGCTAACCTTCCACTACACCGGCCTGGCGCTGCAGCAACAGCGGGCCGAGGAGCTGTTGGAACAGGACCGCATCGATCAGTTGGTGCAGTTGGTGGGCGACAAAAACGTGGTGCGCCAGATGCTGCTGTCGCAGCTGGGCCGCAGCTTCCGCCAGGGGAAACATATCCTGCGGGTGCTCTACTACCGGCAGCTGTACAACCTGCTGCCCGGCTCGGCGCTGCGGCGTTCGGAGACCCATTTGGCGCGCCAGATCTTCAACGGCCTGACGCGCATAAATGAGGAAAACGGGGAACTCGAGTCCGATCTGTCCCACCATTGGCAGGCGCTGACGCCGCTGCACTGGCGGTTTTACCTGCGCCCGGCGATCCATTTTCATCACGGCCGCGAGCTGGAGATGGCGGACGTCATCACTTCCCTCTCGCGTCTGACCTCGCAACCGCTGTTCTCGCATATCGAGAGCGTCACCTCGCCGACGCCGTTCGTGATCGACGTGCAGCTGCGCAGCCCCGACCACTGGCTGCCCTGGCTGCTGGGCAGCGTGCAGGCCATGATCCTGCCGCGCGAATGGCGCGAACTGCCTGATTTCGCCCGCCATCCGGTCGGCACCGGCCCCTACCGCATGGTGCGCAACCATCCCAGCCAGATGAAGATCCACGCCTTCGACGACTATTTCGGCTACCGGGCGCTGATCGACGAGGTGAACATCTGGGTGCTGCCGGAGTTTTCCGAAGAGCTGGTGCACTCCGGCGTACAGCTGCAGGGCGATGAAACCGGCAACAGCGAGCTGGAAAGCCGGCTGGAAGAGGGCTGCTATTTCCTGCTGTTCGATCAGCGCTCCCCGCTGGCTGCCGATCCCGCCATTCGCAGCTGGCTGTGCGAATTGATCAACCCCATTTCGCTGCTGAGCCACGCCGGGCCGCTCTACCAGCGCTATTGGTCGCCGGCGTACGGCCTGCTGCCGCGCTGGCACCATAACCGCACGCTGGCGCAGCAGCCCAAGCCCGCGGGCCTGACCGAACTGACGATGACCCACTTCAATGAGCATTCGGAGTTTCACGCCATTCGCCAGGCGATCGAACCGCTGCTGGCGCAGCACGGCATCCGCCTGATTGTGCAAAGCGTGGATTACGCCACCTGGCACCAGGGCGACGCGCGCAGCGATCTGTGGCTCGGCAGCGCCAACTTCTATCTGCCGCTGGAGTTTTCGCTGTTCGCCACGCTGTACGAACTGCCGCTGATGCAGCACTGCATGAACGAAGATCTGGCGCAGGACGCGGCGCTGTGGCGCGCCAACCGCTTGCCGCTGGCGGAGTTCTGCCAGCGTCTGGTCAGCAACCACCAGTTGCATCCGCTGTTCCACCACTGGTTGCAACTGCACGGCCAGCGCAGCATGCGCGGCGTGCGGATGAACACTCTCGGCTGGTTCGACTTCAAGTCCGCCTGGTTTGCCCCGCCGGAGGCATAAGCGCCTTTCGCCCGGGTCGGTTAATCTTTACAATAGCGCCGTCTCAACGGGGTGCGGTAAGTCGGGCCGCGTGATAAGCCCGATTTTCCGCTGAGAGCACACCCGTCGAACCTGATCCGGTCAATACCGGCGGAGGGATTTGAGCCCAGCGAACCGGCGACGCCGCCTCGCCCCCTCAGATACCCTTGCCCCCTTATTTTTCAGGAGTGCAACGTGGTCAAAACATATCTGCCCTGCTTATTGCTGCTGTGCGCCGCGCCGGTGTTCGCCAAGCCGACGCTGACGGTTTACACCTACGATTCCTTCGCCGCCGACTGGGGCCCCGGCCCGGCGGTGAAAAAAGCCTTCGAAGCCGAGTGCGACTGTGAATTGAAGTTCGTCGCGCTGGAAGACGGCGTCTCGCTGCTGAACCGCCTGCGCATGGAAGGCAAGAACAGCGCCGCCGACGTGGTGCTGGGGCTGGACAACAACCTGTTGCAGGCGGCGCAGCAAACCGGCCTGTTCGCGCCGAGCGGCGTCGACACCGCCAAGCTGACGGTGCCGGGCGGCTGGCAGGACGCGACCTTCGTGCCTTACGACTACGGGTACTTCGCCTTCGTCTACAACAAAGAAAAACTGAAGAACCCGCCGAAAAGCCTGCAGGAGCTGGTCAGCAGCGATCGCAACTGGAAAGTGATCTACGAAGATCCGCGCACCAGCACGCCGGGCCTCGGCCTGCTGCTGTGGATGCAAAAAGTGTATGGCGACAAGGCGCCGGCCGCCTGGCAGCAGTTGGCGAAGAAGACCGTCACCGTCACCAAAGGCTGGAGCGAAGCCTACGGCCTGTTCCTGAAAGGCGAAGGCGATCTGGTGCTCAGCTACACCACCTCTCCCGCCTATCACCTGATCGAAGAGAAAAAAGATCTCTACGCCGCCGCCACGTTCAGCGAAGGCCACTACCTGCAGGTGGAAGTGGCGGGCAAGCTGAAGGCCGCCAAACAGCCTGAGCTGGCGGAGCGCTTCATGCAGTTCATGGTGACGCCGGCGTTCCAGAACACCATCCCGACCGGCAACTGGATGTACCCGGTGATCAACACCCCACTGCCCGTCGGCTTTGAGCAGATGAGCGTGCCGCAGACCGCGCTGCAATACAGCGCCGAAGAGGTGGCCAAACAACGCGGCGGCTGGATCCGGGCATGGCAAACCGCCGTCAGCCGCTGATCCCCCGCTGGCTCTGGCCGGGGCTGCTGGCCGCCGGCGTGATCCTGCTGGTCGCCGCGCTGGCGATGGGCTCGCTGTGGCGTCACGCGCCGGACAGCGACTGGCGCGGCCTGTGGCAGGACAGCTACCTGTGGCACGTGGTGCGCTTCACCTTTTGGCAGGCGCTGCTGTCGGCGCTGATTTCGGTGCTGCCCGCCGTTCTGCTGGCACGCGCGCTCTATCGCCGCCGTTTCCCCGGCCGTCAGCTGCTGCTGCGGCTGTGCGCCATGACGCTGGTGCTGCCGGTGCTGGTGGCGGTGTTCGGCCTGCTCAGCGTCTATGGGCGCCAGGGCTGGCTGGCAACGCTGTGCGGCTGGCTGGGCGTCGAGTATGGCTTTTCGCCCTACGGCCTGCAGGGCATTCTGCTGGCGCACCTGTTCTTTAACCTGCCGCTGGCCACCCGCCTGTTGCTGCAGGCGCTGGAGAACATTCCGGTGGAGCAGCGCCAGCTGGCCGCCCAGCTGGGCATGAACGGCTGGCAGCAGTTCCGCTTCGTCGAATGGCCGGCGCTGCGCCGCCAGATCCTGCCGAGCGGCGCGTTGATCTTCATGCTGTGCTTCGCCAGCTTCGCCACCGTGCTGTCGCTGGGCGGCGGGCCGCAGGCCACCACCATCGAACTGGCGATCTACCAGGCGCTGAGTTACGACTACGATCTGGGCCGCGCCGCCATGCTGGCGCTGATCCAGTTAAGCTGTTGTCTGGGGCTGGTGTTGATCAGCCAGCGGCTGAGCCAGGCGCTGCCGGTGGGCCATACCCACGCCCAGCGCTGGCGCAACCCGGAAGACAGCCTGTGGCGGCGCGTCGGCGATTTTCTGCTGATCGCCGCCGCGCTGCTGCTGCTGCTGCCGCCTCTGCTGGCGGTGATCGCCGATGGCGCCAATCAGGCCGTCGTCAGCGTGCTGCGCCAGCCGGTGCTGTGGCAGGCGCTGTTCACGTCGCTGCGCATCGCCCTCGGCGCCGGGCTACTGTGCGTGGCGCTCACGATGATGCTGCTGTGGAGCAGCCGCGAGCTGAAGCTGCGGCAGCATCTGCGCGGCGGCCAGGCGCTGGAGCTGAGCGGCATGGTGATCCTGGCGATGCCGGGTATCGTGCTGGCCACCGGCTTCTTCCTGCTGCTGAGCGATACGATCGGGCTGCCGCAGTCACCCTATGCGCTGGTGATCCTCACCAATGCGCTGATGGCGGTGCCCTATGCGCTGAAGGTGTTGGAGAACCCGATGCGCGACCTCGCCGAACGTTACAACCCACTGTGCCTGTCGCTGGATATCCACGGCTGGCAACGGCTGCGGCTGATCGAATTGCGCGCGCTGCGCCGCCCGCTGGCGCAGGCGCTGGCCTTCGCCTGCGTGCTGTCGATCGGCGATTTCGGCGTGGTCGCCTTGTTTGGCAACGAGCATTTCCGTACCCTGCCTTTTTACCTGTATCAGCAGATTGGCGCCTACCGCAGCAACGACGGGGCGGTGACCGCGCTGCTGTTGCTGCTGTTGTGCTTCCTGTTGTTTACCCTGATCGAACGCTTACCGGGGCGCCATGCTGACGCTTGAAAAACTGACCTATCTGTATGAACACCTGCCGATGCGCTTTGATCTGCGCATCCAGCCGGGCGAGCGCGTCGCGGTGCTCGGCCCCAGCGGCGCCGGTAAAAGCACCCTGCTGAGCCTGATCGCCGGTTTTCTGCCGGCGGCCAGCGGCCGGCTGCTGCTGAACGGCGAAGACCACACCGCCACACCGCCGGCCAAACGGCCGGTGTCGATGCTGTTTCAGGAGAACAACCTGTTCGCGCACCTGACGGTAGCGCAGAACATCGGACTGGGGTTGGATCCCGGTCTGCGCTTGACTGAACAGCAGCGCCAACAGCGGGCGCATATCGCCCGTCAGGTCGGCCTGGAAGAGCACCTGGAGCGCCTGCCGTCGCAGCTTTCCGGCGGCCAGCGTCAGCGCGCCGCGCTGGCGCGCTGTTTGATTCGCCAACGGCCGATCCTGCTGCTCGACGAGCCCTTCTCGGCGCTCGATCCGGCGCTGCGCAACGAGATGCTGCAGCTGCTGCAGACGGTGTGCGAACAGCGCAACCTGACGCTGCTGATGGTGTCGCACAACCTCGACGACGCCGCGCGCATCGCCCCGCGCACGCTGCTGGTGGTCGATGGCCGCATCTATTACGACGGCCCGACGCAGGCGCTGCTGGACGGCAGCGCGCCCGAAGCGCGCGTGCTGGGCATTTCGGGTAAAGCGTGATCTGACGCGCGTTTTTTATGCTGCGCCAATAAACCTGTTGTGCGAATTTTGCGCCTGTGTTTTTATAAAAACCTGACTCTTTTTACTGATGATAAGGTTCCCTGTGATCGCATCCTCGCTGACTTCGACCCTACTAGTTACCGCGCTACCAGCCGCGGTGGTCGTCGTGCGTGTGGTGGTGGTCGTCGGCAATGCGCCGTAGGGTCCGAATCAACGCATCGATTCCCAAACCCCGCCGGCGCAAACCGGGCGGGGTTTCTTGCTTTAGCACCCTGCCCAGAAAAGCTCACCGGCCTTGAGAAAGGACAGGAACATGGCAACTTCGGGCACGCCTCAACCGGGCACCAGCTTCACCGGCGCACAATTGATCGTTCATCTGCTGGAGCGGCAGGGTATCACCACCGTCGCCGGCATCCCCGGCGGCGCCGCGCTGCCGCTGTATGACGCGCTGAGCCAAAGCACCCGCATTCACCACGTACTGGCGCGCCACGAACAGGGCGCGGGCTTTATGGCGCAGGGCATGGCGCGCGCCAACGGCAAAGCGGCGGTGTGCATCGCCTCCAGCGGGCCGGGCGCCACCAACCTGGTCACCGCCATCGCCGACGCCAAGCTCGACTCCATTCCGCTGGTGTGCATCACCGGTCAGGTGCCCTCCTCAATGATCGGCACCGACGCCTTCCAGGAGGTGGACACCTACGGCATTTCCATTCCGATCACCAAGCACAACCATCTGGTGCGCGATATCCGCGAGCTGCCGCAGGTGATCGGCGACGCGTTCCGCATCGCCGAATCCGGCCGCCCCGGCCCAGTCTGGATCGATGTGCCGAAAGATGTGCAAACCGCCACCATCACCCTGGAAGAGCTGCCGCCGATCGCCGTGCCGGACGCCGCCCCAACCTTCGATCCGGCGCTGGTTGCGCAGGCCGCCGCGATGATCAACCAGGCGAAACGCCCGATCCTCTACCTGGGCGGCGGTATCATCTGCGCCGACGCTCACCGGCAGGCGTTGGAACTGGCCGAGCGCGCCGGTCTGCCCACCACCATGACGCTGATGGCGCTGGGGGCGATGCCGGTGGAACACCCGCTGTCGCTGGGCATGTTGGGCATGCACGCGGCGCGCAGCACCAACTTCATTCTGCAGGAGGCCGATCTGCTGATCGTGCTGGGCGCGCGCTTCGACGATCGGGCAATCGGCAAAACCGAGCAGTTCTGCCCTAACGCCGCCATCATTCACGTGGATATCGATCGCGCCGAGCTGGGCAAGGTCAAACAGGCCAACGTGGCGATCCATGCCGACGTCGGCCAGGTGCTGCAACAGCTGCTGCCGCAGATCGACACGCAGCCGCGCAGCGAATGGCTGAGCACCGTCAACGACCTGAAACGCGAGTTCCCGTTCAACATGCCGAACGCCGACGATCCGCTGAGCCATTACGGCCTGGTGCTGGCCGCCGCGCGCTGCGTGGACGACAGCGCCATTATCACCACCGACGTGGGCCAGCATCAGATGTGGGTGGCGCAGGCCTATCCGCTGAGCCGGCCGCGCCAGTGGCTGACGTCGGGCGGCCTGGGCACCATGGGCTTCGGTCTGCCGGCGGCGATCGGCGCGGCGCTGGCGGAGCCTGCGCGTAAAGTGCTGTGCTTCTCCGGCGACGGCAGCCTGATGATGAACATTCAGGAAATGGCCACCGCCGTCGAGCACGATTTGGACGTGAAAATCATTTTGATGAACAACCAGGCGCTGGGGCTGGTGCACCAGCAGCAAACCCTGTTCTACCAGCAGCGCATCTTCGCCGCCGCCTATCCGAAGCGCACCGACTTCCTGAAGATCGCCGCCGGATTCGGGCTGGATACCTGCGATTTGAACGCCGCGGAAGATCCGCAGGCGGCGCTGGCCGAAGCGGTCCAACGCCCGGGGCCCTGCCTGATCCACGCGCTGATCGATATCAACGAAAAAGTGTTCCCGATGGTGCCGCCGGGCGCCGCCAACATCGACATGATTGGAGAATAAGCCATGCTGCAACCACAAGATAAACCCCAGGTGATCCTGGAGCTGGCCGTGCGCAACCATCCCGGCGTCATGTCGCACGTTTGCGGGCTGTTCGCTCGCCGCGCGTTCAACGTCGAAGGCATTCTGTGTCTGCCACTGAAGGACGGCCAGCAGAGCCGCATTTGGCTATTGGTCGCCGACGATCAGCGGCTGGAGCAAATGATCAGCCAGGTGGAAAAGCTGGAAGACGTGCTGCAGGTGAAGCGCCACAGCGAAGACGTGCAGGTATTTGAACAGCTGGAAGCGTTCTTCCAGTAATACGAAGGGGGCTTACGCCCCCGCAATCATTGCCCGGACAGCACCTGCCACAGCAGGTGCCGATACACCGGCATCAAGGGCTGCTGGCTCAGCAGATAACCGACCGCCAGCGCCGCCAGCCAGCTCAATCCGCAAACCACGCGCAGCCGCAGCGGCGTCAGCCAACGGCTCAGCCGATCGGCGCTGCGCTTATCCTCACGCCACCAGCGCCAGCTCAGCCACACAGCCAGCCAGATCGTGAGCGCCGCGGCGAGCAGCAGCCACTTGAACATCGCGCTGTTGGCGCCGGCGGGAATGTCGATCGCCACGCCCGCCAGGATGCCAGGGAAGAAATAGACCGGCGGCCAGGTCAGGCAACCGATGATGTTCGGCAAGGCAAACTTGTACGGCGGCAGATCGAGCATGCCGGCCACCATCGGCACCAGCGGGCGCGTCGGGCCAACGAAGCGGCCGATCAGAATGGTCGCCATGCTGTGCTGGTGCAAGGCGTGCTCGGTTTTGTCGAGCAGCGCTTTGTTCTTCTTCAGGAACGACCAGCGGTGCAAGGGCCCCTTGAAGGCGCGGCCGACGAAATAAGAGATCCAGTCGCCGAGCAGGCAGCCGACGATCCCCGCCGCCCAGGCGTAGTAGAAGTCCACCTTGCCGCTGCCGATCAGCGCGCCGATGCTGGCCATCATCACCGTGCCGGGCAGCAGCAGCCCCACCAGCGCCAGCGACTCGAGAAAAGCGACCAGCAGGACGACCATCAGGGTGAAAGCCAGCGACTGGGTGATCAAATCTTGTAAATAGGCTTCCATTACACCTCTGCGGATTATTCGGCCAAACGGGGCCGAGGATTTTCCAGCGCCGCCGCTGGCGAGTCAATCGATGAATTGTATGCGTATTTGGCAGCGCCGAACGCCGATGGACAATGACTGTATAAAAACACATACTATAATTTATCTATATTAGCGCCAAAACCGACATCTCGCTGAATGTCGCGCACGCCGCCCGGCGGAAGACGAAGGGGTTATGACAGCACTGCAACAGGGTTTCCTGCTCACTCGCCACTGGCGCGACACGCCCGCCGGCACCGAGGTCGAATTTTGGCTGGCGACCGACGCGGGCCCGCGTCAGCTGCGCTTGCCGCCGCAAACCTCGGTGGCGTTTATCCCCGCCGAACAAAAGCCGCGCGCGGAACTGCTGCTGCGCGAAGAACGGCAGGTGGAACTGAAACCGCTGGCACTGACGGATTTTCATCACCGCCCGATGCTGGGGCTGTACTGCCGCCAGCACCGTCAGCTCATCAAGCTGGAAAAACTGCTGCGGGAAGGCGGCGTTACGGTCTACGAGGCCGACATTCGCCCGCCCGAACGCTATCTGATGGAGCGCTTCATCACCGCGCCGGTGTGGTTCAACGGCCAGGCCAACGGCGGCGGGCCGTTGCTCAATGGCCAGATGAAGCCGGCGCCGGACTACCGCCCGACGCTCAGGCTGGTGTCGCTGGATATCGAAACCACCGCCCACGGCGAGCTTTACTCCATCGCGCTGGAAGGCTGCGGCCAGCGGCAGGTCTACATGCTGGGGCCGGCCAACGGCGGCGATGCGCCGCTGGATTTCGATCTGGAATACTGCGCCAGCCGCCCCCAACTGCTGGAACGACTCAACGCGTGGCTGGAGCGCCACGATCCCGACGCCATCATCGGCTGGAACCTGGTGCAGTTCGATCTGCGGGTGCTGCAAAAGCACGCCGAACGCTACCAAATCCCGCTGCGGCTGGGGCGCGGCGGCAACCTGTTGGAGTGGCGCGAGCACGGCTTCAAGCAGAACCACTTTTTCGCCGCCGCCGCCGGCCGCCTGATCATCGACGGCATCGAAGCGCTGAAGTCCGCCACCTGGAACTTTCCCTCCTTCAGCCTGGAGTACGTTTCGCAGGAACTGCTGGGTGAAGGCAAGGCGATCGACAACCCTTATCAACGCATGGCGGAGATCGACCGGCGCTTCGCCGAAGACAAGCCGGCGCTGGCCCGCTACAACCTGAAGGACTGCGAGCTGGTGACGCGCATCTTCGCCAAGGCCGATCTGCTCAACTTTCTGCTGGAACGCGCCACCGTCACCGGGCTGGCGGCCGATCGCAGCGGCGGATCGGTGGCGGCCTTCAGCCACCTTTATATGCCGCGCATGCACCGCCTGGGCTTTGTCGCCCCCAACCTCGGCGAACAGCCGGAGGAACACAGCCCCGGCGGCTTCGTGATGGACTCCCGGCCCGGCCTGTACGATTCGGTGCTGGTGCTGGACTATAAAAGCCTGTACCCGTCGATCATCCGCACCTTCCTGATCGATCCGGTCGGGTTGGTGGAAGGCATGCGCCACCCAAACGACGCCGATTCGGTGCCCGGCTTTCGCAACGCCCGCTTCTCGCGCAGCAAACACTGCCTGCCGGCGATCGTCGAGCAGATCTGGCAAGGGCGCGAGGCCGCCAAGCGCCAGCACAACAAGCCCCTGTCGCAGGCGCTGAAGATCATCATGAACGCGCTGTACGGCGTGTTGGGATCGAGCGGCTGCCGCTTCTTCGATCCGCGGCTGGCGTCGTCGATCACCCTGCGCGGCCACGAGATCATGCGTCAAACCCGCGAGCTGATCGAAGCCGAAGGCTATCAGGTGATTTACGGCGATACCGACTCCACCTTCGTGTGGCTGAAACAGCCGCATGACGAGCAGCAGGCGGCGCAGATCGGCCGGGCGCTGGTGCAGCGGGTCAATGCCTGGTGGCAGCAGCATCTGCAGCAGCAGTTCGGGCTGGAGAACGCGCTGGAGCTGGAGTTCGAAACCCACTATTCCCGCTTCCTGATGCCGACCATTCGCGGCGCCGAACAGGGCAGCAAGAAGCGCTACGCCGGCCTGATCGCACGCGGCGGCGGCGAGGAAGAGATGGTGTACAAAGGCCTGGAAACGGTGCGCACCGACTGGACGCCGCTGGCGCAGCAGTTCCAGCAGCAGCTCTATCAGCGCATCTTCAAACGGCAGCCCTACCAGGACTATGTGCGCGACTACGTCGGCAAAACCCTGAACGGCGACTTCGACGATCAGCTGGTGTACCGCAAGCGCCTGCGCAGGAAACTCGACGACTATCAGCGCAACGTGCCACCGCACGCCCGCGCCGCGCGCATCGCCGACGACTACAACCGCAGCCAGGGGCGGCCGCTGCAGTATCAGAACGGCGGCTGGATCAGCTACGTGATGACCGTCGCCGGGCCGGAACCGCTGGAAACGCGCCATTCGCCCATCGACTATCAGCATTACCTCGAACGCCAGCTGCAACCGGTGGCAGACGCTATACTCCCTTTCTTGCACGACGATTTCACCACGCTGGTCACCGGGCAGATGGGGCTGTTTTGAGATTGCGCCAGGTTAAGAAAAATCATCCGGTTTTGCAGGTGACGAACGCGCCGCCTTCCATTACCATAGCGCCCTTCCCAAAACTGAACCACGCTTAGCCCTGCCGTCTCGCGACGTCTGCATGGCGTGAACGGCTATTGCCCGTCAAATTTAAAACAAACCGGGATAGCAGACGTTCAGTACAGGTGCCGCGGCCCTTCCCGCCCGGTAACAAGACTTACTTACAAAGAATCGAGCCGACAATATATGCCTTTTACTCTTGGTCAACGCTGGATCAGCGACACGGAAAGCGAATTAGGACTGGGCACCGTCGTGGCGCTGGACGCGCGCATGATTACCCTGCTTTTCCCCGCCACCGGTGAAAACCGCCTCTATGCCAGAAACGATTCGCCGATCACCCGCGTGATGTTCAACCCGGGCGATACCGTCAGCAGCCACGAAGGATGGCAGCTGCAGGTGGAAGAGGTGAAAGAGGAAAACGGTCTGTTGACCTATATCGGCACCCGCCAGGACACCCAGGAGAGCGGCGTGGCGATGCGCGAAGTCCTGCTGGACAGCAAGCTGACCTTCAGCAAGCCGCAGGATCGCCTGTTCGCCGGCCAAATTGACCGCATGGACCGTTTCGCGCTGCGTTTTCGCGCGCGCAAGTATCAGAGCGAGCAGTATCGCCTGCCGTTCGCCGGCCTGCGCGGCATGCGCGCCAGCCTGATCCCGCACCAGCTGCACATCGCCCATGAAGTCGGCCAGCGCCATGCGCCGCGCGTGCTGCTGGCGGACGAAGTCGGCCTCGGCAAAACCATCGAAGCCGGCATGATCATCCACCAGCAGCTGCTGGCGGGCCGCGCCGAGCGCGTGCTGATCGTGGTGCCGGAAACGTTGCAGCACCAGTGGCTGGTGGAGATGATGCGCCGCTTCAACCTCTACTTCTCGCTGTTCGACGACAGCCGCTACGCCGAAGCCAAGCTCGACAGCAGCAACCCGTTCGAAACCGAACAGCTGGTGATCTGCTCGCTGGACTTCGTGCGCCGCAACAAGCAGCGCCTGGAAGAGCTGGCGGACGCCCAGTGGGATCTGCTGGTGGTCGACGAAGCGCACCACCTGGCCTGGAGCGAAGAAGCGCCGAGCCGCGAATATCAGGTGATCGAGCAGTTGGCCGAGCATATCCCCGGCGTGCTGCTGCTGACCGCCACCCCGGAACAGCTGGGCCAACAGAGCCACTTCGCGCGCCTGCGCCTGCTCGATCCAAACCGTTTCCACGACTACGGCGAGTTCGTCGCCGAGCAGCAGAAATACCGCCCGGTGGCCGACGCCGTCACCCTGCTGCTGAGCGGTAAACGCCTGGCCGACGACAAATTGAATCTGCTGGGCGAGCTGATCGACGAGCAGGACATCGAACCGCTGCTCAAAGCCGCCAACAGCGAAGGCGACAACGCCGAGCAGGCGCGCCAGGAGCTGGTTTCCATGCTGATGGATCGCCACGGCACCAGCCGCGTGCTGTTCCGCAACACCCGTAACGGCGTGAAGGGCTTCCCGCACCGCAACCTGCACCAGATCAAGCTGCCGTTGCCGACCCAGTATCAGACTGCGATCAAAGTGTCCGGCATCATGGGCGCCAAGAAGTCCGTCGAAGCGCGCGCGCGCGACATGCTGTACCCGGAGCAGATCTACCAGGAATTCGAGGGCGAAAACGCCACCTGGTGGAACTTCGACCCGCGCGTCGAGTGGCTGCTGGACTACCTGCTGGCCAACCGCAACGAAAAAGTGCTGGTGATCTGCGCCAAGGCCGACACCGCGCTGCAGCTGGAGCAGGTGCTGCGCGAGCGTGAAGCGATCCGCGCCGCGGTGTTCCACGAAGGGCTGTCGATTATCGAGCGCGACCGCGCCGCCGCCTACTTCGCCTCCGAAGAGGAAGGCGCGCAGGTGCTGCTGTGTTCCGAGATCGGCTCCGAAGGCCGCAACTTCCAGTTCGCCAGCCAGCTGGTGATGTTCGATCTGCCGTTCAACCCGGATCTGCTGGAGCAGCGTATCGGCCGTCTGGACCGTATCGGCCAGATGCACGATATCCAAATCATGGTGCCTTACCTGGAGCACACCGCGCAGGCGGTGCTGGGCCGCTGGTTCCACGAGGGGCTGGATGCCTTCGAACACACCTGCCCGACCGGCCGCACCATCTACGACAGCTGCTACGAGCAGTTGATCGGTTATCTGGCCGCGCCGACCGAACAGGAAGGCTTTGACGAATTCATCCACGCCTGCCGCCAGCAGCACGATCAATTGAAAGCGCAGCTGGAACAGGGCCGCGACCGCCTGCTGGAGATGCACTCCAACGGCGGCGACAAAGCCCAGGCGCTGGCTGCCGCCATCGCCGAGCAGGATAACGACGTCAATCTGGTGGGCTTCGCGCTCAACCTGTTCGACATCGTCGGCATCAACCAGGAAGACCGCAGCGACAACCTGATCGTGCTGACGCCGTCCGACCATATGCTGGTGCCGGACTTCCCGGGCCTGCCGCAGGACGGCTGCACCGTCACCTTCGATCGCGATCGGGCGCTGTCGCGCGAAGACGCGCAGTTCGTCAGTTGGGAACACCCGATCATCCGCAACGGCCTGGATCTGATCCTGTCCGGCGATACCGGCAGCTGCGCGGTGTCCCTGTTGAAAAACAAAGCGTTGCCGGTCGGCACCCTGTTGGTTGAGCTGGTGTACGTGGTGGAGGCTCAGGCGCCGAAGCACCTGCAGCTGACCCGCTTCCTGCCGCCGACGCCGATCCGCATGCTGATGGATCGCAAGGGCACCAATCTGGCGGCGCAGGTCGAGTTCGAAAGCTTCAACCGCCAGTTGAACGCGGTCAACCGCCACACCTCCAGCAAGCTGGTCAACGCCGTGCAGCAAGACGTGCACGCCATGCTGCAGCAGGCGGAAAGCTTGGTGGAAGCGCAGGCGCGCACGCTTATCGAACAGGCGAAGCAAGAGGCGGACGACAAGCTGAGCGCCGAGCTGGCGCGTCTGGAAGCGCTGAAGGCGGTCAACCCGAACATCCGCGACGACGAAGTCGAAGCGCTGGAGTTCAACCGCCGTCAGGTGCTGGCCAACCTTAATGAAGCCGGCTGGCGTCTCGACGCCATTCGTCTGGTGGTGGTCACCCACCAGTAACCGGCGCGATGCGGGGCGGCAACCGCCTCCCCGTTCGGCCCTTTTCGCGGAGCCAAGATGGAACCCTACAATCCCCCGCAGGACCCGCTGCACATCCTGTATCAGGATGAACACATCATGGTGGTCAACAAGCCCAGCGGCTTGCTGTCGGTGCCCGGCCGCGCGCCGGAAAACAAAGACAGCCTGATGACCCGCATTCAGGCCGATCATCCGGCCGCCGAATCGGTGCACCGGCTGGACATGGCCACCAGCGGGGTGATCGTGGTGGCGCTCAACAAGGCCGCCGAGCGCGAGCTGAAGCGTCAGTTCCGCGAACGTGAACCGAAGAAATCCTATATCGCCCGCGTTTGGGGGCATATGGCGCATGACGAAGGGTTGGTGGACTTGCCGCTGATCTGCGACTGGCCGAACCGGCCGCTGCAAAAGGTGTGTTTTGACACCGGCAAAGCGGCGCAGACGGAGTATCAGGTGCTGTCGCGCGACGCCGACGGCAGCACGCGCGTAAAGCTGACGCCGATCACCGGCCGCTCGCACCAGCTGCGGGTTCACATGCTGGCGCTGGGGCATCCGATCCTCGGCGACGGTTTCTACGCCCCGCCGGAGGCCAAGGCGATGGCGCCGCGGCTGCAGCTGCATGCGCAAGAGCTGCGCATCACCCACCCCGCCTTCCAGACGCCGATGCACTTTCGCGCCGAACCGGATTTCTGAATCGCCTGTTAAACGGGCCCAGCATGCCGGGCCCCTGGGGACTCCCCCCGAAATACTTACGCTCTTTCCCCTAAATAATTGGGGTTGCATCGCGGCGGCAAGCCTGCAAATCCCCGGGAGCATAGGCAACTATGTGACCGGGGTGAGCAGGTACAGCCAACAAAGAGGCAGCGCCAAGTATGACGGGGAAGGTTATTTGAAGCCTTTCTCGCGTTTGATCAGGTCGTACGCCGCCTGAATTTCCTGCGCTTTCTGCTTGGCCATTTCCATCATCTGCGGCGGCAAGCCCTTCGCCACCAGCTTATCCGGATGGTGTTCGCTCATCAATTTGCGGTAGGCGCGTTTGATGGTGGCGGCATCGTCGCTGCTGCGCACGCCGAGCACCTTGCACGCATCGTCGAGCGTCGGGCCGCGCTGAGCCTGCTGATAGCCGCCCTGCGAATACCCGCCCTGCTGACCGCCGCCGAACTGACGCCCGCCCTCCATCATGCTGAGAAACTGATCGAACTGCGCATGCGAAATGCCCAGCTCTTCGGCGATGACATACAGCACCTGGCGTTCATTCGGGTGCAGCGAGCCGTCGGCGAACGCCGCCTGAATCTGAATTTCCAGAAACATCCGAATCAAATCGAAGCGGCCAAAACAAATGCTGCGGAACTGCTGCAGCGTCTCACGCAGCGGGAACTGGCTCTGTTTCCCCTCGCGGAACGCCTGCTGCGCCGCGGTGCGCGCTTCGCCGTGCAGCTGCAGGCGATCCATGAACAGGCTGGCGATCTGGATATCTGCCTCGGTAACGCGTCCTTTGGATTTGGTCAGGTGGCCCATCACCTGAAAAGTGGTGCGGAAAAACAGCGTTTGCCGCGTTTGCTGGTCGGTGAAGAAACCCCGGCTGCGCTTATTGCTGCGCGCCGTATCGATCATATGACCGATAATCAGCCCCAGAACTACACCCCAGAATCCCGCGCCAGACCAAATGGCGACGATGACGCCGAGCAGTTTTCCCCAATACTGCATATACTCCTCAATTATCATGCCGAAAGCCGCCCGCCCCCTTCGCTTCAGGAAAGGGCGCAGGCGATTTTTCCCAGAATTTGGATTATCATACCTGTCATTTATCTTTGCGCCTAACGACGACGCAAGTAAACGGCTGGATTTAGCACTAGCGCAACGCAGATGAGTAATATAGTCTCTGACCGTTTGCCGGACATGACGCCTCTGATGACGGAACACCAAAACCGCGTATGAAAAAAAGTTTCCCAACACTGCTGGCCACGATGATTTGGACGGCACTCTACAGTCAGCACGCGCTGGCTGATCTGGCCGAGCAATGCATGCTTGGCGTTCCCGTTTACGACAAACCTTTGGTCAGCGGCGATCCAAACAGCCTGCCGGTCACCATCAATGCCGATGACTCGCGCGCCGACTATCCGAAAAGCGCCCTGTTCAGCGGCAACGTGCATATCGAGCAGGGCAACAGCACCCTGACCGCCAAAGAAGTCGAGCTGAACCAGACGCAAGACCCTGGCCAGGCGGAGCCGGTGCGCACCGTCACCGCCACCGGCGACGTGCACTACAGCGACAATCAGATCAAACTGAAAGGCCCGAAGGCCTGGTCGAACCTGAACACCAAAGATACCGACGTCTATGAAGGCGACTACCAAATGGTAGGCCGTCAGGGGCGTGGCGACGCCGACAAGATGAAAATGCGCGGCGCCAACCGTTACACCATTCTGGAAAACGGCACCTTTACCTCCTGTCTGCCGGGCGACGACAGCTGGAGCGTGGTCGGCTCCGAAGTGATCCACGATCGCGAAGAGCAGGTGGCGGAAGTGTGGAACGCCCGCTTCCGCATCGGCGGCGTGCCGGTGTTCTACAGCCCGTACCTGCAATTGCCGGTCGGCGACAAGCGCCGTTCCGGCTTCCTGATCCCGAACGCCAAGTACGGCAGCAACAACGGCTTCGAGTTCATGTTGCCGTACTACTGGAACATCGCGCCGAACTACGACGCCACCATCACGCCGCACTATATGTCCAAGCGCGGCCTGCAGTGGCAGACCGAGTTCCGCTATCTGGTGCAGCCGGGCCTCGGCCTGATGGAGTTCGACTGGTTGCCGGACGACAAGGAATACGGCAAAGATCATGACGACAGCAAGCGCTGGCTGTTCTACTGGAACCACAACGGCGTCATGGATCAGGTGTGGCGCTTCAACGTCGACTACACCAAGGTCAGCGATTCCAAATACTTCACCGATCTGGACTCCAAGTACGGTTCCACCACCGACGGCTACGCCACGCAGAAATTCAGCCTCGGCTACGCCAACGAGAACTGGAACGCCACGCTGAGTTCCAAGCAGTTCCAGATTTACGACGATACCGATCGCTCGCAGTCGGAATCGTATAAAGTTCAGCCGCAGCTGGATCTGAACTACTACAAAAACGACCTCGGCCCGTTCGATTTCCATATTTACGGCCAAGCGGCCAAGTTCACCAGCGTCAACCCATACAGCCCGGACGCCACCCGTCTGCATATGGAGCCGACGCTCAACCTGCCGCTGACCAACGGCTGGGCCAGCCTGAACACCGAAGCCAAGGTGATGGCGACCCACTACCAGCAGGATATTCCTGACGGTTTCGCCGCCAACTACCAGAGCCGCAAAGGCACCGCTGCACCGGATCTTGATGATTCGGTCAACCGCGTATTGCCGCAGTTCAAGGTCGACGGCAAGCTGGTGTTCGAACGCCCGATGATCTGGGCCGAAGGCGCCACCCAGACGCTGGAGCCGCGCGTACAGTACCTGTACGTGCCCTACCGCGACCAGAGCAACATCTACACCTACGACACCACGCTGCTGCAGACCGACTACTCCGGCCTGTTCCGCGACCGCACCTACAGCGGCCTGGATCGCATCGCTTCGCAGAACCGCGTCTCCACCGGTTTGACCACCCGCATTTATGATGACGCGCTGGTTGAACGTTTTAACGCTTCCGTGGGTCAAATCTACTACTTCAGCCGTTCGCGCACCGGCGATCAGGTAACCGGGTACGACAACAACGACGATACCGGCAGCGTGGCCTGGGCCGGCGATACCTATTGGAAAATCGACGATCGTTGGGGCCTGCGCGGCGGCCTGCAGTACGACACCCGCCTGAACAGCGTCTCGCTGGGCAACGGCGTGGTGGAATACCGCCAGGATGCCGAGCGCGTGGTGCAGTTGAACTACCGTTACGCCACGCCGGAATACATCCAGACGGCGTTGAACACCAAAACGGTTCCGGCCTTCCAGGACGGCATATCGCAGGTGGGCATCACCGGCAGCTGGCCGATCGCCGATCGTTGGGCGGTGGTCGGGGCGTATTACTACGACACCCGCGCCAAACAATCCGCCGATCAGCTGGTGGGGCTGAAGTACAACACCTGCTGCTGGGCAGTGACCCTGGGCTATGAGCGCAAGATCACCGACTGGAACAACAGCAACAGCGTTTACGACAACAGAGTTTCGTTCAACGTCGAACTGCGCGGCCTGAGCAGCGATCATAGTCTCGGCTCCGCAGAAATGCTGCGCTCCGGCATTCTGCCGTATCAGCGCGCATTCTGACGCTTTGCAACACTTTGAAAACGAGAACTTTCACCCGCATTTGCGGATTACATAATGGGAAATGTATGAAGAACTGGAGAACGCTTATTCTCGGATTGGTGGTTTGCGCCAATGCCGCGTTCGCAGCACCCCAAGAAGTGGATAAAGTCGCCGCCGTCGTGGATAACGGCGTGGTACTCGAAAGCGACGTCAACGGTCTGTTGCAGTCAGTGAAGCTCAACGCCCAGCAGGCCGGCCAGCAATTGCCGGACGACAAGACGCTGCGCCATCAGATCATCGAACGCCTGATCATGGATAACATCCAGCTGCAGATGGCCAAGAAAATGGGCATCACCGTGTCCGACGCCGATCTGGACAAGGCGATCGCCAACATCGCCGCGCAAAACAAGATGAGCGTCGATCAGCTGCGCAGCCGCCTGTCGTACGAAGGGTTGAACTACAACACCTACCGTTCGCAGATCCGCAAAGAGATGCTGATCTCCGAAGTGCGTAACAACGAAGTGCGCCGTCGCGTCACCATCCTGCCGCAGGAAGTGGATGCGCTGGCGAAACAGGTGGGCGCGCAGAACGGCAGCGACACCGAAATGAACATCAGCCACATCCTGATCCCGCTGCCGGAGAATCCGTCGCAGCAGCAGGTCGACAAAGCCGAAGAGCTGGCCAAACGCCTGGTGGGTGAGATCAACAGCGGCGCCGACTTCGGCAAGCTGGCGATCACCTACTCCGCCGATTCTCAGGCGCTGAAAGGCGGCAACATGGGCTGGGGCAAGCTGCAAGAGATCCCGACCCTGTTCGCGGAACGTCTGGTGAGCGCCAAGAAAGGCGACGTCGTCGGCCCAATCCGTTCCGGCGTCGGCTTCCACATCCTGAAAGTGAACGACATCCGCGGCGCCAGCCAGTCGGTGTCGGTTACCGAAGTGCACGCCCGTCACATCCTGCTGAAACCTTCGGTGGTGCTGACCGACGATCAGGCGCGCGCCAAGCTGCAATCCGTGGCGGAAGCGATCAAGAGCGGCCGCGCCAAGTTTGCCGACGAAGCCAAACAGCTGTCGCAGGATCCGGGTTCTGCCATGCAGGGCGGCGATCTGGGCTGGGCTTCCCCGGACATCTACGATCCGGCCTTCCGCGATGCGTTGCTGAAGCTGAGCAAGGGTGAAATCAGCGCGCCGGTCCACTCTTCCTTCGGCTGGCACCTGATTCAGCTGCTGGATACCCGCCAGGTGGATAAGACCGACGCCGCGCAGAAAGATCGCGCTTACCGCATGCTGTTCAACCGTAAATTCGCCGAAGAAGCGCAGACCTGGATGCAGGAACAGCGCGCCCAGGCTTACGTGAAGATCCTCGATGGCAGCGATGCACAGCAATAAACGCGTCGTCATTACCCCCGGTGAACCCGCCGGGGTAGGGCCGGATTTGGTAGCAGCGCTGGCGCAACAGGATTGGCCTGTTGAGCTGGTGGTGTGCGCCGATCCGGCTCTGCTGCTTGAACGCGCCAAGCGTTTGGGCCTGCCGCTGACGCTGCGCGACTACCAGCCGCAGCAACCGGCCGAAGCGCAACGCGCCGGCACGCTGACCGTGCTGCCGGTCCCGCTCGCTCACCCGGTCACCGCCGGGGAGCTGAACGTCGGCAACAGTGCCTACGTGGTGGAAACCCTGGCGCGCGCCTGCGACGGCTGCCTGAACGGCGAATTCGCTGCGCTGATCACCGGCCCGGTGAACAAGGGCGTGATCAACGACGCCGGCGTGCCGTTTATCGGCCATACCGAATTCTTTGCCGATCGCAGCCGCTGCGATCGCGTGGTGATGATGCTCGCGACCGAAGAGCTGCGCGTGGCGCTGGCGACCACCCACCTGCCGCTGCTGGCGGTGCCGGGCGCCATCACGCAACAGAGCCTGTTCGAAGTCATCCGCATCCTCGACCACGATCTGAAAACCAAATTTGGCATCGCCCGGCCGCACATTTACGTCTGCGGCCTGAACCCCCACGCCGGGGAAGGCGGCCATATGGGGCACGAAGAGATAGACACCATCATCCCTGCGCTCGACGCGCTGCGCGCTGAGGGCATCCATCTTGTCGGCCCGCTGCCGGCGGACACCCTGTTCCAGCCCAAATATCTGCAAGATGCCGATGCGGTGCTGGCGATGTATCACGATCAGGGGCTGCCGGTGCTAAAATACCAAGGGTTCGGCCGCGCGGTGAATATCACCCTCGGTTTGCCTTTCATACGCACCTCGGTCGACCACGGTACCGCTCTGGAGCTGGCCGGCACCGGCACCGCCGATGTCGGCAGTTTCCAAACGGCCCTGAATCTCGCCATTAAAATGATAATTAATTGTAATGAATAACAGAGTCCACCAAGGGCACTTTGCCCGCAAACGCTTTGGACAAAACTTTTTAACCGATCAGTTTGTCATCGATAGCATTGTCTCCGCCATTCACCCGCAGCCGGGCGAAGCGGTGGTCGAGATCGGCCCCGGCCTCGGCGCCTTGACCGAGCCGGTCGGTGCGCGCATGGACCGCATGACGGTGATCGAACTGGACCGCGATCTGGCCACCCGGCTTGAGAACCACCCGCGGCTGAAAGACAAGCTGACCATCCACCAGCAGGACGCCATGACGGTGAATTTCGCCGAACTGGCGGAGGAAGCTGGCCAACCGCTGCGCGTATTTGGTAACCTGCCGTACAATATTTCGACGCCGCTGATGTTCCACCTTTTCAGCTATACTCAGGCAATCCGCGACATGCACTTTATGTTGCAAAAAGAGGTGGTCAACCGTCTGGTGGCCGGCCCGAACAGCAAGGCCTACGGGCGTTTGACCGTGATGGCGCAGTACTACTGCAACGTCATTCCGGTGCTGGAAGTGCCGCCGACCGCGTTCGCGCCGCCGCCGAAGGTCGATTCCGCCGTGGTGCGTCTGGTGCCGCACAGCGTGCTGCCGAATCCGGTGGGCGACGTGCGCATGCTGAGCCGCATCACCACGCAGGCGTTCAACCAGCGGCGGAAAACCATCCGCAACAGCCTGGGCGACCTGTTCACGCCGGAGCAGCTGACGGAGCTGGGCGTCGATCCTTCGCTCAGAGCAGAAAATATTTCTGTGGCGCAGTACTGCAAGCTGGCGAACTGGCTGTCAGCCAATCCGGCGCCGCAGCAATAAGGAGTTGTTGTCATGATTGATTCGCCCCGCGTGTGTATTCAGGTTCAGAGCATCTATGTGGAATCACAGTCGATCCCTGAAGAAGAGCGTTACGTCTTCGCCTATACCATCACCATCCGCAATCTGGGGCGGACCGACGTGCAACTGCTGGGCCGTTACTGGCTGATCACCAACAGCAACGGCCGCCAAACCGAAGTTCAGGGCGAAGGCGTGATCGGCGAACAGCCCGTCATTCCGCCCGGCGGAGAGTTTCAGTACACCAGCGGCGCCATTCTGGAAACGCCGCTGGGCACCATGGAAGGCCATTACGAAATGGTTGACCACCAGGGTCAGCCGTTCCGCACCGCTATTCCCGTGTTTCGCTTAGCCATTCCAACGCTGATCCATTAATTATGTCGACATACCTTATCGGCGACGTTCACGGCTGTTTCGATGAACTGAAGTCGCTGCTGGCTCAGGTTGCGTTCGATCCCGAGCGCGATCAACTGTGGCTGACCGGTGATCTGGTGGCGCGCGGCCCCGCCTCGCTGGACGTGCTGCGCTACGTGCGTTCGCTCGGTCCGGCGGTGCGCATGGTGCTGGGCAACCACGATCTGCACCTGCTGGCGGTTTACGCCGGCATTAGCCGCAACAAACCCAAAGATCGCATCACCCCGCTGCTGGAGGCGCCTGACGCCGACGAGTTGATCAACTGGCTGCGCCGCCAACCGGTGCTGCAGGTGGATGATGAGCAAAAGCTGGTGATGGCGCACGCCGGCATCACCCCGCAGTGGGATATCGACACCGCGAAAATGTGCGCGCGCGAAGTGGAAGCGGTATTGAGCAGCGACAGCTATCCGCTATTCCTCGACGCCATGTACGGTGACATGCCGAACAACTGGGCGCCGGAGCTGAGCGGCCTGGCGCGCCTGCGTTTCAGCACCAATGCGTTCACGCGCATGCGCTACTGCTTCCCCAACGGCCAGCTCGACATGATCTGCAAAGATGCGCCGGGCAGCGCGCCGGCGCCGCTGAAACCGTGGTTCGAGCTGCCGCGCCTGGTGGACCCGGAATACACCATCATCTTCGGCCACTGGGCCTCGCTGGAAGGCAAGGGCACGCCGGAGGGCGTGATCGGGCTGGATACCGGCTGCTGCTGGGGCGGCGATCTGACGATGCTGCGCTGGGAAGACCGCCGTTACTTCACGCAACCCGCCAATCGCGGCGAAGCGCCTGACCACGCCGGCAGATTAGCCGCATCCTGAAAATACAAAGGCGGCCCCGTGGCCGCCTTTGTTTTCTATATTATCGCCTTACGCCCCAATCACCCCGCCATCTTCACGCGTGATCATCAACACCGATGAACGCGGGCGCGGGCTGTTGTTTGGGAAGTGCGAATCGCCCTCTTCTCCCGGATGCTGCACGTTGACGAACATCGTCTTGTAGTCCGGGGTGAAGGTGATGCCGGTCAGTTCGCAGGACTTCGGCCCCACCATGAAACGGCGAATTTCGCCGCTGATCGGATCGCCCACCAGCATCTGGTTGTTGCCCTGCCCGGCGTAATCGCCCTTGTTGCTGTACTTGCCGTCGGTGAGGATCCACAGACGGCCGGCGCGATCGAAGCCCAGCCCATCCGGGCTGTTGAAGGTATTTTCCGCCGTGATGTTCGGCGTGCCGCGGTTGACGCCTTCCGGATGGGCGATCGGATTGCCGCACAGCGCATAGATGTCCCAGGCGAAGGTGCCGGCGGTGGCGTCGCCGCCCTCGTCCCAGCGAATGATCTGGCCATAGATATTGTTCGGCCGCGGGTTGGCGGCGTTCAGCGGCATCCCTTCCTCGCCGCGCTTGCTGTTGTTGGTCAACGTGCAGTACGCGCGGCCGTCATGCGGGTTCACCGCGATCCACTCCGGGCGATCCATTTTGGTGGCGCCGACCTGCTGCGCCGCCTTGCGGGCGAAGATCAGCACTTCGGCCTCGTCGCGGAAACCGTTCTCCGGCGTCAGGCCGTTCTTGCCGAACTCGAGCGCAATCCAGCGCCCTTTGCCCTTCAGCGGCGTGCCGGCCTCATCGCCGTCGAACTGCGCCACGTACAGCGTCCCTTCGTCCAGCAGCGTGCGATTGTTGGCCGGATTGGCGGCGTCGACCACGCCTTTGGAAACGTACTTATAGATATGTTCGCCGCGCTCGTCGTCACCCATGTACACCACCAAACGGCCATCTTTGGCCACGATCACCGCCGCATTTTCATGCTTGAAGCGGCCCAGCGCGGTGTGCTTGATGGGCGTCGAGGTCGGATTCAGCGGATCGATCTCGACGATCCAGCCGTGGCGGTTGAATTCGTTGGGGTTCTTCGCCACGTCGAAGCGCTCGTCATAGTCCGGCCAGTTGCGCTCCGGTTCGCTGACCTTCAGCGTGTAGCGCTTCTGTTCCGGCGTGGTTTTGTAATCAGCCTGATGAGTGCCAAAGTAGGTATCGAAGTTTTCTTCGCAGGTCAGGTAGGTGCCCCACGGCGTCTTGCCGTTGGCGCAGTTGCCGAAAGTGCCCAGCACCTTGCGCCCGCTCGGATCGGCGGCGGTCTGCAGCAGCGGGTGCCCGGCGGCCGGGCCGCTGAACTGCATTTCGGTATTGGCGGTGATGCGGCGGTTATAGCGCGACGGGCGCTCCACCTCCCAGCGCTGGCCGTCGCCGACGCGCTTTACCGCCACGATGGAGACGCCGTGCGCCGCCTGCGATTTACGCACCTCTTCCAGGCTGGTGGCCTTGGCGCCGCCGTGAGCGAACAGGTACTGCTCGTTAACGTATTCGTTATTGATGGCCATCACGCCGTGATTGTCATCGATCGGGAAGAAGCTCATGCCGTCGTTATTGTCGCCGAACTGTTTTTCCTGATCGGCGGCGCTGTTGTTGCCCTGCGGATCGAAGGCCGGCGCGCCGTCCACCAGCGGCTCGCCCCAGGAGATCAGCACCTCGGCGCGGTAGCCCGGCGCGATGGTCACCTCATCGGCGGTAGACGCGGCAATACCCTGAAAGCCCAACAGCTTGTTCGGCGGCAGATCCTCGGCCAACGCCTCACTGGAGACCGACCAGATGCCGCCGCCGAGAAAACCGGCCAGGCCGACGGCGCCGGCGCTGCCGAGCAGCAGTTTGCGGCGAATGGGATCGATCAGGCGGTCGGCGTCTAATTGCTCAATTTGCTTGGTCATAGCGTGGTTACCTTTTTAGTTATGGCGCCGCGGTCAAGATTCACCAGAGTTGCCGTGGCGCTCGGAGTTGGGCTTCATACTAATCAGGTAATGTGACGGAAAGGTTACAAACGACGGGCGCAAAAAGGCCGGGGGCGCAATTGCTTGCGCCCCCGGGGAGAGTTGGCTAACACGCTTAAATCAGCGGCGCTGCAGGATTTCGAAGCAGTAGCTGTGCGAGTTCAGATCGTCGGCGTCGTGGAATTCGCTGAACGTGGTTTCCCACTCGTCCGGCTCGTAATCCGGGAAGTGGGTATCGCCGCCGACTTCGGCGTCGATGTGCGTCAGGTACAGGCGATCGGCGCGCGGCAGCAGCTGGGTATAGATGCGCCCACCGCCGATCACCATCACTTCTTCCACCTCGCCCGCGGCGGCCAGCGCTTCATCCAGCGAGGTCACCCAGGTCACCCCGGCGGCATTGCCCGGGCGGCTGCTCAAAACGATATTGTGGCGGCCCGGCAGCGGGCGGCCGATGGACTCGAAGGTCTTGCGGCCCATAATAACCGGCTTATTCAACGTGTTGCGTTTAAACCACGCAAGGTCCGCCGGCAGGTGCCACGGCATGGCGTTTTCCATGCCAATAACGCGATCCGCCGCCAAGGCAGCGATCAGGCTGATAATCATTGTTTAACCCTGTGTAGGCAGCAAAATTGGTGACACTATACGTAAAGGCCTGAGTGCCGTCGATAGGCTAATCAAGCAAGATGAATATATAAGATAGCTCTTATCAGTATATCTAATAACCAACGATCTCCCGCCAGGTCATTTCACACGCCGGGGCGTTTGCGGTACAGCCACAGGCCCGGCAACGACAGGCCGATCGACAATGCGCCAACGATAAAACTGGCCTTGAGGAAGTTGGTGATCATGGTCTCCATCAGGGCTTCGCTGTAGCCCAGATGCGAGATCTCCACCACCGTTATCATCGCGGTATAGGCGGAAATGCCGGGGAACATCGGGATCACCGCCGCCACGGTGAACACCTTCGGATGCGCCAGCAGCCAGCGCGACCAGTAGATGCCGATGATACCGATCAGGATCGCCGCCAGCAGCGAGGCCCACTCGATGTTCATGCCGCCGTGCATCATCAGCATGCGCGAGCCGCGCCCGATAGCCCCGAGCAACGCGCAATAGCGCAGCGCGCGCAGCGGCACGTTGAACACCATGGCGAAGCCCAGCGCCGGCACCGCCGCCAACAGCATCTCCTGCAACAAGGCCCACAGCAGACTCATGACCACCCCCGCAGATCCCACAGCGACATCGCCATCACTACCCCGATGCAGGTCGCCAGCGTCAGCAGGCTGGCCATCGCCCAACGCGCCAACCCGGTATTGACGTGCCCCTTGAACATGTCTGCCACCGCGTTGATCAGCGGGAAGCCCGGCACCAGCAACAGCACGCTGGCGGCCATCGCCACGCTCGAGGTGTCTTTAAACGCCGGCAGGCGCAGCAGCAGTCCGGAGATCGACGTAGCGACAAACGCCGTCAGGCAAAAATTGATCAGCGGATTCATATGGCGGGCGGTGAGGATTTGACGCACCAGCATCGCCGCGCCGCTGGCGATAAAGGTCACCAGGAAAGCATCGCCGCCGCCGCCGTTGAGCATGCTGAAACACCCGCAGGACAACCCCACCATCAGCACCACCAGCCAGCGCGGGTAGCGTAACGGTCGGATCCTGTCAAAGCGGCGCGCCACGTCGTGCGCATCCGCCAGGTGGTGCTCGGCGAGGATCACGATATGCTGCACTTCGGTCACCACCTGCATATTGATGCCGCGATCGACGTTCTTGCGGGTGGTGGTCAGGCAGGCGCCGTGGCTGAGGGTGGTCAACACCACCGCATTGGCGGAGATCGAGCTTTCCACGCTGTCCATCCCCAGCGCCAGCCCCAGGCGGGTCGACAGCTGTTCCACCACCGTGCTCTCGGCGCCGTGCTGCAACAGCAGCAGCGCGCATTGAATGCACAGGCGGGTGATTTCACGCTGTTGCCGGTGCGGCTCCGGCCGGTCTGTGGCGTTAGTCTGCTGCATGGTGCTCCGTTGCTGGCGGTAGATGAATTATTATCATAGAGCCTAACAATACCTCATTGGGTTGATGCGCATCAGAGGAAGCGGCGTTATTATCGCCAGAACTCTGTCTTTTGCGCGAGACGCTCCCATGCTTGAAACTTCGCTGTTCGTCGCCGGCATTGCCGCCCTCGGCATGCTCTCCCCCGGCCCGGATTTTTTCCTGGTGATCAAAAACGCCGCCCGCTATCCGCGGCTGGCAGCCATGATGACCGCCTTCGGCGTGATCTGCGGCGTCGCCACCCACATGTCCTACTGCGTCGCCGGGCTGGCGGTGGTGATCACCACCACGCCGTGGCTGTTTAACCTGCTGAAATACGCCGGGGCGGTCTATCTGGTGTGGATCGGCATCCAGGCGCTGCTTTCGCGCGGCGGCGGCAAGATGAACGTCAGCAATCTGCCGCAGCAGCAGGTCAGCCTGAAGAGCGCCTTTGCGCAAGGCTACCTGTGCAACCTGCTGAACCCGAAGGCCACCCTGTTCTTCCTGGCGGTGTTCACCCAGGTGCTGCAGATCGATTCCGGTCTGGGCGACAAGCTGTGGTACGCGGGGATTATTCTCGGCCTGTCGGTTATCTGGTGGCCGCTGCTGGTGTTCCTGATCCAGAGCGGGCCGGTACGCCGCGGGTTGGAAAAGACCCAGAAGATCGTCGACAAGCTGCTGGGCGGCATGCTGATCGCCTTGGGCATCAAGGTCGCGCTGAGCTAAGCAAAAGAAGGGGCGCCAATCTGGCGCCCCTACTCTTATCCTTTGGCTTCCACCACCTCGTCCTCCGGCGCCTTGCCATCGATACTGCCGCGCCAGCCGGTCTGCTGCACCCGCGCCAGCCGATTCTGATCCTGCTCGATGGCCGCGCTGAGCATCTCCTTGGCCCGCTGCAGGCTGGCGATGCGGAACTCGGTGTCCTGATAATTCTCCAGCGTGTCTTCCAGCATCTTCAGGTTATAGCGGCGGAACGTGTCCGCCTTCTCGCGCGCCTCATAGGCGTCCAGCCCCAGCAGCTCCAGCGTTTCACGGCCGACGCGCAGCGAGCTTTCGAAGGTTTCGCGCTCCGGTTTTTCCACCCCCAGCTGCCGCAGCTGATACCAGTGATCGACGTCGCGCGCCCGTGCCACCACCTTCAGATGCGGGAAGTGCTGCCTGGCCAGCTCGGTTAGCGCCAGGCTGTCTTCCACGTCATCGATGGCGTTGATCAGCACCTTGGCGTGGGCGGCGCCAGCGGCCTCCAGCAGATCGGCGCGCGTGGCGTCGCCGTAGAACACCTTGGTGTCGAATTTGCGCAGCGTTTCGATATGGTCCGGATCGTGATCCAGCACCACGGTGTGTACGCCATTGGCCAGCAGCAAGCGGCCGGCGATCTGGCCGAAACGGCCGAAGCCGGCGATGATCACGCTGGCATTTTCGTCGTCGATGACGTCCGCCGGGCGCTCCTCTTTCGGCGCATTTTTCTCCAGCTGCGCGGCGATCACCAACAGCAGCGGCGTGGCCGCCATCGACAGCGCCACCGCCAGCGTCAGCGACTTGGCCCATTCGACCGGCAGTACGCCGGCCAGCTGCGCGGCGCTGAAGATCACGAAGGCGAATTCACTGCCCTGCCCCAGCAGAATGGCAAACAGGCCGCGCTGGCGCTTCGGCACGCCGAGCAGCGGCCCAATCAGCCACAGCAGCGCCGCCTTGATCAGCATAAAGCCCAGCAACAGAGAGGCGATCAGCAGCGGGTGATGGAACAGCGTGCCGAAGTCGATCGACATGCCGACGCCGATAAAGAACAGCCCCAGCAGCAGCCCTTTGAACGGCTGAATATCGCTCTCCAGCGCGTGGCGGTATTCCGAGCTCGCCAGCAGCACCCCGGCGAGGAACGCCCCCATCGCCATCGACAGCCCGGCCATCTCCAGCAGGATGCCGAAGCCGAACACCAGGAACAGCGCCACGGCGCTGAACACCTCGCGCATGCCCGAACGGGCGACGAAGTGCAGCAGCGGGCGGGTGACGTAGCGGCCGAGCAGCACCACCATCGTCAACGCGCCCACCACCTTGGCCGCCGACAGCACGAAAGCGCCCAGCGTGGTGGTGGCGCCGCTGCTGGCCAGCAGCGGGATCATCGCCACCAGCGGGATCGCCGCGATATCCTGGAACAGCAGCACCGCAAACGCGCTGCGGCCGATCGGCGACGGCGTCAAATTACGTTCACTCATCGCCTGCATGGCGATGGCGGTGGATGAGAGGGCCAGCGTCAAACCTATCAGCAGCGCCACCTTCCAGTTGAGGCCGAGGAAGTAACAGAAGGCGCTCAGCGCCAGGCCGCAGCCCACCATCTGAATGCTGCCGCCGCCGAATACCGAGGCGCGCAGCGTCCACAGCCGCTTGGGATCCAGCTCCAGGCCGATGATAAACAGCATCAGCACCACGCCGATCTCGGCGAAGGTCAGGATCGATTCGGCGTCCGACACCAGCTTCAGCCCCCAGGGGCCAATGATGCAGCCGGCGATCAGGTAGCCGAGCACCGAGCCCAGCCCCAGACGCACCGCGATCGGCACGAACAGCGCGGCGGAGCCGAGGTAGATCAGCCCCTCGATCATCATGTGGTGATTATCCATGGCTGGCCTCCCGAGTTTCCGCTTCGGCATGTTCCATCAGATAGTCGACCAACCGCTGCCGGTAGGCTTCGCCGGCGGCGAGCAGCGCCGGTTCGTTGCAGGTAAAAGTATTATGTACGGCAAAATAGGGTTGCCAGTTCATGCCGCAGTAGATCGCCGTGGCCTGCAGCGGCTGCGCCAGCGCAGCGAAGTTGGGAAAGTCGCCCAGCTCGAAGTGGTGCTCGTCGCCGCCGCTGGTCACCGCCCACAGGCAGTCTTTACCCACCAGCTCGTTGCCGTCGTGGCCGTAGGCCCAGCCGTGCTCCAGCACTTTGTCGATCCACAGCTTCAACAGCGGCGGGAAGCTGTACCACTGCATCGGATGCTGCAGCACCACCAGGTCGGCGCGCTCCAGCGCCCGCTGCTCGGCGTTGATATCGATATTGAAATCGGGGTACAGCTCATACAGCGAGCGCACCTCTACCTCGGGGAGATCCCTCACCGCCTGCAGCAGGCGCTGATTGGCATGCGAATGCCGGGGATACGGGTGAGCGTAAATTATCAGAATCATTGTTATCGTCGTTCCTTCGTTCCTTGCCAATACACCAAGCATATACCAATCACACAGGGTGACAGTTTGGCCACTGATTGATAGCGGAAATTTTTAACGCCTGCCGACAAATTCGCTGAATAAAAAAAGGGCGCTGCATTGAACTGCAGCGCCCCTGGCGTAGCGTTATCGCGCGGTTACTTGCCGATGCGCGCGTGCATTTCCTGCACCGACGTCACCTGCTCGGTCGGATCCGCTTTCAGCGCCATCGCGGTGGCGAAGCCGCCGTTCAACGTGGTGTCGTAGTGCACCTTGTACTGCAGGGCGCTGCGGCGAATCAGCTTGGAGTCCTCAATCGCCTGACGGCCGGCCGTGGTGTTGACGATGTAGGTGTACTCACCGTTCTTGATACGATCCTGAATGTGTGGACGCCCTTCGTGCACCTTGTTGACCAGGCGCGGGTTGATGCCCGCTTCGCCCAGCACCACCGCGGTGCCGTGGGTGGCGTCCAGCTCAAAGCCTTGCTTCAGCAGGCTGGCGGCCAAATCGACCACGCGAGCCTTGTCGCCTTCACGCACCGACAGCAGCGCGCGGCCCTGTTTCTTCATGCCCGAGTTGCTGCCCAGCATCGCTTTGGAGAAGGCTTCCGCAAAGGTGCGGCCCACGCCCATCACTTCCCCGGTAGAGCGCATTTCCGGCCCCAGAATCGGGTCGACGCCCGGGAATTTGTTGAACGGCAGCACCACTTCTTTCACCGAGTAGTACGGCGGGATAATTTCTTCGGTCACGCCCTGCTCGACCAGCGTTTTGCCCGCCATCACGCGCGCGGCCACCTTGGCCAACGGCACGCCGGTCGCTTTGGAGACGAACGGCACGGTGCGCGCGGCGCGCGGGTTGACTTCAATCAGGTAGACTTCGTTGTCTTTCACCGCGAACTGCACGTTCATCAGGCCGCGTACCTGCAGCTCGAACGCCAGTTTTTCCACCTGGCGACGCATCACGTCCTGAATTTCCTGGCTCAGAGTGTACGCCGGCAGCGAACATGCGGAGTCGCCGGAGTGCACGCCCGCCTGCTCGATGTGCTCCATGATGCCGCCAATCAGCACGCGCTCGCCGTCGCAGATGGCGTCGACGTCCACTTCCACCGCGTCGTCCAGGAAGCGGTCCAGCAGCACCGGCGCATCGTTGGACACGCTGACCGCAGTCTGGAAGTAACGGCGCAGGTCGGTTTCGTCATAGACGATTTCCATCGCCCGGCCGCCCAGCACGTAGGAAGGGCGCACCACCAGCGGATAGCCGATGCCCGCCGCCTTCTCCACCGCCTGCTCGATGGCGGTGACGGTGGCGTTGGCCGGCTGCTTCAGGCCCAGACGGTTAACCGCCTGCTGGAAGCGCTCGCGGTCTTCGGCGCGGTCGATGGCGTCCGGGCTGGTGCCGATGATCGGCACGCCCGCGGCTTCCAGCTCACGCGCCAGCTTCAGCGGGGTCTGGCCGCCGTACTGCACGATCACGCCCTTCGGCTTCTCAATGCGCACGATTTCCAGCACGTCTTCCAGCGTTACCGGCTCGAAGTACAGACGGTCGGAGGTGTCGTAGTCGGTGGAGACGGTTTCCGGGTTGCAGTTGACCATAATGGTCTCGTAGCCGTCTTCGCGCAGCGCCAGCGAGGCGTGCACGCAGCAGTAGTCGAACTCGATGCCCTGGCCGATACGGTTCGGCCCGCCGCCCAGCACCATCACTTTCGGCCGGTCGTTGGTCGGGTTGGACTCGCACTCTTCTTCATAGGTGGAGTACATGTAGGCGGTGTCGGTGGCGAATTCCGCCGCGCAGGTATCCACGCGCTTGTACACCGGATGCAGGCCGTGGCTGTGGCGCAGCTTGCGAATTTCGCTCTCGGCGACGCCGGCCAGCTTGGCCAGACGCGCATCGGCGAAGCCCTTGCGCTTCAGGGTGCGCAGGAACGCTTTGTTCAGGCCGTTGATGCCCGCTTCGGCCACCTGCTCTTCCAGGCGCACCAGCTCTTCAATCTGCACCAGGAACCAGCGGTCGACGTTGGTCAGGTTGAAGACGCCGTCAACCGACAGCCCGGCGCGGAAGGCGTCGGCGATGTACCAGATGCGGTCGGAACCGGCGTCTTTCAGCTCGCGGCGGATTTTAGTCAGCGCTTCCGGATCGTCCAGGCTCACTTTCGGGTCGAAGCCGGTGGCGCCCACTTCCAGGCCGCGCAGCGCTTTTTGCAGCGACTCCTGCTGGGTGCGGCCGATGGCCATCACTTCGCCGACCGATTTCATCTGGGTGGTCAGGCGGTCGTTGGCGCCGGCAAACTTCTCGAAGTTGAAGCGCGGGATCTTGGTCACGACGTAGTCGATGGACGGTTCGAACGATGCCGGGGTGCGGCCGCCGGTGATGTCGTTCATCAGCTCATCGAGGGTGTAGCCCACCGCCAGCTTGGCGGCGATCTTGGCGATGGGGAAGCCGGTGGCTTTCGACGCCAGCGCCGAAGAGCGCGACACGCGCGGGTTCATTTCGATAACGATCAGGCGGCCGGTTTTCGGGTTGACCGAGAACTGCACGTTGGAGCCGCCGGTTTCCACGCCGATCTCACGCAGCACCGCCATCGAGGCGTTGCGCATGATTTGGTATTCCTTGTCGGTCAGGGTCTGGGCCGGCGCGACGGTGATCGAGTCGCCGGTGTGGATGCCCATGGCGTCGAAGTTTTCGATGGAACAGACGATGATGCAGTTGTCGTTCTTATCGCGCACCACCTCCATCTCGTACTCTTTCCAACCGATCAGCGATTCATCGATCAGCAGCTCGTTGGTCGGCGACAGATCCAGACCGCGTTCGCAGATCTCTTCGAACTCTTCGCGGTTGTAGGCGATGCCGCCGCCGGTGCCGCCCATGGTAAAGGAAGGGCGGATGATGCACGGGAAGCCGACGTCAGCGGCGACCGCCAGCGCTTCTTCCATGGTGTGCGCAATGCCGGAACGCGCGGTGTCCAGACCGATTTTCTTCATCGCCACGTCGAAACGGCGACGGTCTTCGGCCTTGTCGATCGCATCGGCGGTGGCGCCGATCATGGTCACGCCGAACTCGGCCAGCACGCCCTGACGCTCCAGCTCCAGCGCGCAGTTCAGCGCCGTCTGGCCGCCCATGGTCGGCAGCACCGCATCCGGGCGCTCTTTTTCGATGATCTTGCGCACCACTTCCCAGTGGATCGGCTCGATGTAGGTCGCGTCGGCCATTTCCGGGTCGGTCATGATGGTCGCCGGGTTGGAGTTGACCAGAATGACGCGGTAACCCTCTTCGCGCAGCGCTTTACACGCCTGGGCACCCGAGTAGTCGAACTCACACGCCTGGCCGATAACGATCGGGCCAGCGCCGAGGATCAGGATGCTTTTTATGTCTGTACGTTTTGGCATTTTTTTTACTGCTCCTGATTATTTGGCGTTAGAACGGTAAGTCTCAATCAGTTCGATAAAGTGATCGAACAGCGGCGCGGCATCGTGCGGGCCTGGGCTGGCTTCCGGGTGACCCTGGAAGCTGAACGCCGCCTTGTCGGTGCGGTGAATGCCCTGCACCGTGTGGTCGAACAGCGATTTGTGCGTGACGCGCAGGTTCGCCGGCAGGTTGTTTTCATCGACGGCGAAGCCGTGGTTCTGCGCGGTGATCATCACGGTGTTGTTGTCCAGATCCTTCACCGGGTGGTTGCCGCCGTGGTGGCCGAGCTTCATCTTCATGGTTTTCGCCCCGCTGGCCAGCGCCAGCAGCTGGTGGCCCAGGCAGATGCCGAACACCGGAATGTCGGTTTCCAGGAACTGTTTGATGGCGGCGATGGCGTAGTCGCACGGCTCCGGGTCGCCCGGGCCGTTGGACAGGAAGATGCCGTCCGGATTCATTTTCAGCACCTCGTCGGCCGGGGTCTGCGCCGGCACCACGGTCAGGCGGCAGCCGCGATCCACCAGCATGCGCAGGATGTTGCGCTTAGCGCCGTAGTCGTAAGCCACCACGTGGAACGGCAGCTCCGCGGCGGTTTTGGCTTCGGGCAGGTCGCCTTCAAGCGTCCAGCTGCCTTGCTGCCAGCTGTAAGCCTCTTGGGTGGTGACCTCTTTCGCCAGATCCATGCCCTTCAACCCCGGGAAACCTTGCGCCTTGGCCAGGGCCAGCGCGGCGTCCGGCGAGTCGGCGGCGATGATGCAGCCGTTCTGGGCGCCCTTCTCGCGCAGCAGGCGGGTTAATTTACGGGTATCGATATCGGCGATCGCCACGATGTTGTGACGCTTGAGGTAGTCGGACAGGCTTTCTTCGTTGCGGTAGTTGCTGGCGATCAGCGGGAGGTCACGAATGACGAGGCCTTGGGCGTGTACTGCGGAGGATTCTTCGTCGGAAGCATTGGTGCCGACATTGCCGATATGAGGATAAGTAAGAGTAACGATCTGGCGGGAATAGGAAGGATCAGTGAGGATTTCTTGATAACCGGTCATCGACGTATTGAAGACCACTTCCCCCACTGCCGTTCCCTCTGCCCCGATGGCCCGACCGTGGAATTGGGTTCCGTCTTCCAGAACCAATAGCGCTGACTTTATCAAAACATCCTCCGAGGAATAATCAATCACAATATTTGCATATTAATTCAGATATCGCGATCTAAATCAATGCAAAAACCGTCCGCGAGGCCAATTTTTGGCAAATTGGGCGCATTTTAATGATGAGTGCCCGGCTTGTCTACCCAAACTGCCGTTTTTTGTTTTATTTTTGCAGTTCTCGGCGCTCATGCGGCTTGAGCGCCGATAAAAACACAGAAAACCGAGGCTGGAAAACGGTTGCGAAGCTGAATGACGGAAAATGGCGCCAGAATGGGCTTAAAAAGACGCTGAAATGGGATCTGGTGGATGAAAACGGGGTGATTAGCGAGATAATCATCGATAAATAACAATCACGACAACAAAAACACACCAACATTTCATTTTTCATGTTAAAAAAAAGGACAATAAATTTATTGTCCGATTATCATAGCATTATGATCAATACAACCACATCACGATGGTATGCAAATCAATTATAATTGGTCCAAATTCAACACGTCGCGCATATCAAACAGACCTTTATCACGGTTATGTAACCAGGAAGCCGCGCGCACCGCGCCGCTGGCAAAAGTCATACGGCTAGAGGCTTTATGGGTGATTTCCACCCGTTCACCGATGTCGGCGAACATCGCGGTGTGCTCGCCGACGATGTCGCCGGCGCGAATGGTGGCAAAGCCGATGCTTTTCGGATCGCGCTCGCCGGTATGGCCTTCGCGCGCATAGACCGCGCAGCTTTTCAGATCGCGCCCCAGCGCGCCGGCGATCGCTTCGCCCATGGCCAACGCAGTGCCCGACGGCGCGTCCACTTTGTGGCGGTGGTGCGCCTCAACGATTTCGATATCGGTATAGTCGCCCATCACCTGCGCGGCCTTCTCCAGCAGTTTCAGCACCAGGTTGACGCCGACGCTGAAGTTGGCGGCGAACACGATGCCGATATGCTGCGCCGCATCGCGGATCGCCTGCTTGCCGGCGTCATCGAAGCCGGTAGTGCCAATCACCATCGCCTTGTGGTGCGCCACGCAAAAATCCAGGTAGCCCCGGGTGCTTTCCGGGCGGGTGAAGTCGATCAAAATATCGAACTCGTTCGCCACCTTCTCCAGACTGTCGCTCACCTTGACACCCAGCGCGCCAATGCCCGCCAGCTCACCGGCGTCGACGCCGATCAGGCTTGAACCCGGGCGCGACAGCGCCGCCCCCAATACCACGCCTTCCGCCTGCTGCACCGCCTGGATCAACTGACGGCCCATCCGGCCGCCGGCGCCCGCAATCGCAATGCGGATTTGTGTATCACTCATGCTTGCTCTCTTCTTGATTTGACGCCTATCCCATTAGGCTATCGATTCAGGGTAACCGCCCCGCTTCAGCGTCGCCAGAGGATTCATTTCATAATTAGAAAATTATGATATTCCCCCGCTTTCATCAGCGGCGCTGTCGTGAGATTAACATTCAACCGATTTGGCGGCCTGCGACGATTGTACATAATCATGCAGTTTCCATGGCAAAAAAATGCGGGATAAAGGCGCCGAAAACGGCGCCTGGGGAAGGGAGAACGGCGAGGTCAGGCGGTGATAGCGGCCACTTCGTTGGCGATCGCCGTCAGCGCGTCGTGGCGGGCATAGTCCTCACGCACCAGCGCCGCACGTTGCCGATAGATCGGCTGCTGTAGAATGCGCGTCGCCGCCGCCAGGATCTGTTCGGCGCTCGGCGTGCTGGTGTGCAGGCTGATGCCGCAGCCGGCGGCCACCACGCGCGCGGCCGCCTCCAGCTTGTCCTCGCCGGTGCCGGCGACGATCAGCGGCACGCCGCTGTCCAGCGCATAGTTGATCGAGCCGTAACCGCCGTTGGTGATCAGCAGCGCCGTCTCCGGCAGCCAGCGTTCGAAGGAGATAAACTCCCGCACTCTGGCATTGCCCGGCAGCGCGTCCATCAGCCCTTCCGTCGCCCGTCCGCCGGTGGTGGCCAGCACTCGCACCGGCAAATGCGCCAGCGCTTGCAGCGTCGGCACGATCAGCTGATGCAGATCGACATTGGCCAGCGTGCCCTGAGACACGATCACCAGCGGCCGGCGATCGTCCGCCTCCCACAGCGTCTCTTCCGCCGCCGGCTGGCCGCCGCTGCGCAGCGGGCCGACGAATCGCACGCCGCTCGGCAGATCGTCACGCTCATATTCCAGCGCCGTGGTAGCCAGCTGCAGGAAACGCTCGCAGCCGCCGATCAGCGCGTCGGTGAACGGGCGATCCAGCGCCCGCCCGCCCGCCTGCAGCAGCGCCGCATCGAAGCTCTGCTGCACGTCATCGATCAGCACGCGCGTTTCCTCATCCACCAACTGCTCACGGGTCAACGCCTGCGGCAGCAGCGCCGGCGGGATACGCGGGCCATAAAAAATAGCATCGCGCGAAGAATACGACAGCGGCGTAACGCCGATACCGAAGACCGGCGGCCGCTCGGCGGACTGCAGCAGCGGCAGCACGCCGTAGAAGCAGTTCTCCACCATCAGCAGATCGGTCTTTTCGGCGGCGATGGCCGCACGCAGCTGCCGATCCAGCAACGGGATCGGTGCGGCGAAGAAATCCTTCAGCGCCAGCGCCATCTGCGCATTGCCCGGCGGCAGCGCGGCGCGCTCGGGGAAGTGCTCTTCCAGGTGGCGGTAATCGAAATCCACCTGCGCGTCGAACGGCACGAAGCTCGCGCCCGCCGCCTCGGCGCGTTCGCGAAACAGCGCGCCGGTCATCACCCGCACCTGATGCCCTTGGGCAATCAGGTGGCGAGCGATGGCTAACATCGGGTAGACGTGCCCCGGAGTGGCGACCGCCGCCATCAGTATCCTTGCCATAATGCTCCTTTACGCTTCTGCGTTGGCCGGCTTCAGCGCCAGATTGGTGCACACCGGGTTGCTCTGAATATGCACGCGCTGCAAATGACGCGCGGAACGGGCGGTAAAGCCCTCACGGCCGTGCAGCAGCGAGAAGTTGTCCGCCACCACCACGTCGCCCTGTTGCCATTGGTGGGCATAATAGTGACGCGGATCGTACAGATGCTGCTGCAGAGTGTGGTGGAACTGTTCCTGCTGCTGTTCCGGCACGCCGTGGTATTCCAGCGCATGTTGATTGAGGAATTTTTTTCCTTCCGTCGGCGGTTCATTGTAGCGCATGATTAAGCCCCTGCCGTTCGGGTGCTGCACCACCAGCGGCGAACAGACTTCGCCGCCGTAATGCACCACCTGCTTGATGCGGTAGGTGATCGAGACCGACAGCCACTGATCCAGCAGCGCTTCGTCCGCATTGGCCAACAGCCGCGTAGTGTCGACGAAGGTGGTGCATCCGCCTTCGTCCGGCGACGGCGCCGCCACGCAGTGGAACAGCTGGAACTCGGGGATGGTCGGCTTATACATGCCATCCCAGTGCAGCGGGACGTAGCTGCTGTCGAAGATATGATCCTTGGCGTCCGGATGCTCCTTCACGTCCAGCACCGCGCCGAACGGCCACATCATGATCTCGCCCCACTGCTCAGCGTAGCGAGTCAGAACTTCCGCCTCGCTGAAACCCGAGTCGAATCCGCGCAGCACCAGCAAGTGGTGTTCCTGCGCCAGCGCCCGCAGCGCCGCCACCGGCAGCTCGCCGATCTTTTGCCCCGGATGCTGCGGCGTCAGGATCGCGCCAAACGGGGTATTCGGTTGAATATGGCAATTAAGCGGTTGGTTGTTCATCGGTGATTCTCCTTGCATCGAATGTGCTGCTCACACGGCAACGTGCCGTCAAAAACGCGCCCGCCAGGATTTCGGGCGCAAAAGCCCGCCACGGCCTCAGGCCATCTGCGGTTGTTCGATCAGGTAATGGCTCGGCGTGCCGCGGATCTCCACCAGTTCGCCGTCCAGGCTCTGCGCGTCTTTACGCTTCATCAGCACGAACTGGCCGTTCACGTTGGCCGCCACGCCGTGCCACGGCGTCAGCCAGTCGTCTTTGGTCGGCATCATGTGGATGCCCATTTTCAGGCTGTCGGCCGGCTGCGGGTGAATCGACAGGCGGATCGCCGCCGGGAAATGCTGCGCCAGCAGGTTGCCCCAGGCCCAGCTGCGCTGGATCACGCCGCAGGCGCGTTGTTTGGCGTCTTTCTGCAGCGCGGCGTTGGAACCGCTGTAGCCCGGCAGCTGGCTGTCTTCATACAGGAAGCGCGTGATGGCGCGGTACAGCAAGAGGCCCTGTTCGTCCTGCATCAGCTGTTGCTTGATCGCCTCTTCCGATTCGGCATAGCCCTCCACCAACAACCGGCGCAGCAGATCGTAATCATCGGTATGTTCCGCCAGGCCTTTGACGTCGCCGAGGTTGAACACGCTCAGGTGCGTCGCGCCCACTTCATGCAGCAGGCTTTCAATCTCACGCTGATAGTGGTTGATCGCTTCATCGCTGACGCGGATCAGATCGCCGAACACGTGGCCGTCGGAGCAGATAACGATATGCGCCCCCGGCGGGTAATAGAGTTGAATGCGCTGGCACAGCGAGTTGAGGAAGATCAGCGACAGCCGCTCCGCCATGTCCGGCACCGCGCCGATCACCTTGTTGGTGTTGGGCGACTTGGTGGGAAAGGCCGGCAGCACGAATTCGATACGTTGCTCGTTTTCAATGAATGCCCGAATGCGCGGCAATTGCACCTGAGTGACCCGCCGTTCTTCTTCGGCAATCGAGGTATCGTCACCGGGGAAGCGGCGGCGGTATTGCAATAATTCACGTAGAATTTTTAACGATATTTCTTCTTTCTGAGCGCTGTCCACAATGAGCTCCTGTTGCGATGTGGCGCGGGTGAATTATTGATAAGCGCAATAAGATTTATCAAAAAGAGAAAAAACCCTGCGAAATAATAATCAGCCCGGCGTTTATATGCTTCAGGCAATATAGAAGAGATAGTGCTATATTATTAGCCCGTATAATTCACAATCTTGGTTAAGTTGTGCTTAACAAACTATGAGCAATATTTTAAAACGCATGGCCATTTTCTCAAAAGTGGTCGATTGCGGCGCATTCAGCATGGCGGCAAAAGAATTGGGCATGACGACTTCCGCCGTCAGCCAGCATATTCGCCAGTTGGAGGAACATCTGGGCATTCAATTACTGCTGCGATCGACGCGTTCATTGAGTCTGACCGAAGCCGGATTGTGCTTTTATGAAGATTGCCTGCTGATGATCCACGCCGCCGAACGTGGCCAACAACGGATCGCCGCGCTGCGCGGCGAACTGGTCGGTGAGCTGCGCGTCGCCACCTCCACCGAATTCGCCACTCACTACCTGGTGCCTGCGCTGCAAAGTTTTCTCGACGAACATCCCCGTCTCACGCTGCGGCTGGAAATCCACGATGAGAAGATAGATCTCATCACGCAGCGCATCGATCTGGCGATACGCGGCGGCGTGCTGGCCGACTCCAGCTACGTTTCCACGCGGCTGGCGTGCTGCCGCGAAGTGCTGTGCGCCTCGCCGGCTTACCTGGCGCATCACGGCGTGCCGGATTCGCCACAGGCGCTGACGCACCACCAATGGGTCACCTTTACGCCGCTCGGCAACCCGCAGTTTGTCCGTCTGATCCATCGTAACGGCGGTGAACACCGCATGCGCATGACCGGGCGCTTGTTCACCAACAGCGGTATGGCGATGAAGGAGTTGGCGCTGACCGGCAAGGGTATCATTCGCAATTTCTTCGCCAACGTTGAACGTGAATTGCGCAGCGGCGAGCTGATTGAAATATTGCCCGATTGGCGGTTACCGGAAATTAATTGCTATGCCATTATGCCGCGCAGGGAGAGCCAGCCATTAAAAGTCAGACGATTGCTGGAGCATATGAAACTCTATTTGCAGGAGAAGGGATTAAGCGCCGTAGAACATATCCGTCAGGAATAAAATAAGAAACATCTGCAATATCTATTATTGTAATTATTGTAATCACCTTACCAACACCGGGTCCTATTTAGATTGCAGCCTAATGATATCTTTATTAATAACTTTTCGCCAGCCTATATAATTAATCACACCGACGTTATTTCAAATACTCAGAATAAATTTGGCTTTAGTTAGCAGAAAATTTGAATATGCATGGAATATTATTTTTTACGCGGCGCGCTTTCCAAAAAAAACGGGAAGCCTAAGCTCCCCGTTGTCACCCGCCGGCGCATGTCAATCGATCTGACGAACGTCCACGCGCAGCTCTTTAGGCACTTCAAACACGATGTTCTCTTCACGCCCGCTGATTTCATGCACGTCCAGGCCACCCAGCGCTTTCAGGCGAGAGATCACCTCCTGCACCAGCACGTCCGGTGCCGAGGCGCCGGCGGTAACGCCGATATTGCGCGCTTCGCTCAGCCAGCTTTCCTGAATATCCGCCGCCGAGTCGATCAGATAAGCCGGTTTGCCGACGCGCTGCGCCAGTTCCGCCAGACGGTTGGAGTTGGAGGAGTTCTTCGACCCCACCACCAGCACCACGTCCGCATCGCCGGCCAGGTTGCGCACCGCTTCCTGACGGTTGGTAGTGGCGTAGCAGATATCATCCTTACGTGGCCCGATAATTTTCGGGAAACGCTGACGCAAGGCGTCGATCACGTCCGAGGTATCATCCACCGACAGCGTGGTCTGCGTCATAAAGCACAAGTTGTTTTCGTCTTTCACCTGCAGCTTCCACACGTCTTCCGGCGATTCGACCAGGTACATGCCACCCTGCGGGTTGCTGTACTGGCCCATGGTACCTTCCACCTCCGGGTGCCCGGCGTGGCCGATCAGGATCGCTTCGGTGCCGCGGCGGCTGGCGCGCGCTACTTCCATATGCACCTTGGTCACCAGCGGGCAAGTGGCGTCGAACAGCATGGTCAGATCGCGCGCCTTGGCTTCGGCGCGCACCGCCTGAGAAACGCCGTGCGCCGAGAAGATCAGGATAGAGCCGTCCGGCACTTCGGCTATCTCTTCGATAAACACCGCGCCGCGCTCACGCAGGCTGTCGACCACGTAGCGGTTGTGCACCACTTCATGCCGCACGTAGATCGGCGCGCCATACAGCTCCAGCGCGCGTTCCACGATGCTGATCGCACGATCAACCCCGGCGCAGAAGCCGCGCGGGTTAGCCAGCAATATTTGCATGCATCTCCTCCTGCTGCGGATCGATCTCCAGCACTTCGATATCGAAGGTCACCGGATGGCCCGCCAGCGGATGGTTGAAATCGACGGTGATCGAATCTTCCGCCACCGCGCGCACCACGCCCGGCATTTCACTGCCGTCGATGGCGGTAAACAGCATGATGGTGCCCACGTCCGGCACGCCGGTTTCCGCGAAGTCGCGGCGCGAGAAGAACTGAACCAGATCCGGGTTCTCCGCGCCGAACGCCGCTTCCGGCTGCAGGGTAAAGGCGCATTTGTCGCCCGCGCGCAGGCCGAGCAGCTGCGCCTCCAGCGGCGCCGACAGGCTGCCGTCACCCAGGCGGAACAGCGCCGGCTTGCCGCTGCTGCGGGTGGATTCGGCGGTCGAACCGTCTTCCAGTTTCAGCGTAAAGTGAACCAGCACCGCGCTGTCACTGATAACCTGAGCCGTCATATTACTCACCTTTACTCTTTGCGCTTTTGTTCGCCGGCGACAGGAAACCTTCCAGCACGATCATCGCCGCGCCCACGCAGATAAAGCTGTCCGCCAGGTTGAAGGTCGGGTAGTGCCAGTCGCCGACGTAGAAGTCGATGAAATCGACCACGAAACCGTGCCACAGGCGGTCGAACAGATTGCCCAGCGCCCCGCCGATGATAAAGGCGTAGGCGATGTTGTTCAGCTTCTGCTGCGCCGCACTGCGGTACATCATCACCAGCAGCACCGCAACGATGGCGATGGCGATGCCGGCGAAGAACCAGCGCTGCCAGCCGCCATGGTCGGCCAGGAAGCTAAACGCAGCGCCGTAGTTGCGCGCGTAAAACAGGTTGAACGACGGGATCAACGGCTGGGACTGCCCCAGCGTAAAGTTAGCGAGGATCCACTGCTTGCTGCCGAAATCCAGCGCCAGCACCGCCACCACAACCCACAGCCAACGCAGGCCGGTCGAACAAATTGATTTACTCATCAGGCGCGAGTTCTCAGGCAAAGTTACGCTTCTCGCCGTCACCGGCGACGTTGCTTACACAGCGGCCGCAGATGTCTGCGTGCTCCGCCACCAGGCCGATATCGGTGGTGTAATGCCAGCAGCGCGGGCACTTCTCACCCGGCGCCGTGCTGAAGGCGATCTTCAGCCCTTTCAGCAGCTCGGAAGCCTGCGCGTCGGCCGGCGCATCCGCCAATGGCGCAACGCTTGCCGCAGAGGTCAGCAGCACGAAGCGCAGCTCATCCTGCAGGCTGTTCAGGCGCGCCGCCAGCTCGCTGTCGGCATACAGCGTTACCGCCGCTTCCAGCGAACCGCCGAGGCGTTTGTCGGCACGCGCCTGCTCCAGCACCTTGTTCACTTCGCCGCGCACTTTCAGCAGCTCGGCCCAGAAAGCGTCGTTCATCGGCTCGCCTTCCGCCAGCCCGAACAGGCCGTCGTACCACTCTTCGGTGAACACGTACTGCGCGCGCTTGCCCGGCATGAAGCCCCAGATCTCGTCCGCAGTGAACGACATGATCGGCGCCATCCAGCGCACCAGCGCTTCCACGATGTGATACAGCGCGGTCTGGCAGCTGCGGCGGGCGACGCTGTCGCTCTTCGCGGTGTACTGACGATCCTTGATGATATCCAGGTAGAAGGAGCCCATCTCGACCGAGCAGAACTGCATCAGACGCTGCACCACTTCATGGAAATCGTAGTTGGCGTAAGCCTGCTCGATATCCTGCTGCGCCGCCAGCGCACGGCCGACCGCCCAGCGATCCAGCACCACCATGTCTTCCGGCGCCACGCAATCGGTGCTCGGCTCGAACCCGTTCAGGTTGGCCAGCAGGAAGCGCGCGGTGTTGCGGATGCGGCGATAAGAGTCGGCGGAACGCTTGAGGATCTCGTCGGACACCGCAATCTCGCCGGTGTAATCGGTCGACGCCACCCACAGACGCAGAATGTCGCCGCCCAGCTTGTTCATCACGTCCTGCGGGCTGACGGTGTTGCCGATCGACTTGGACATCTTGCGGCCCTGGCCGTCAACGGTGAAGCCGTGGGTCAGCACTTCTTTATAAGGCGCCTTGCCTTTCATCGCGGTGGAGATCATCAGCGATGACATGAACCAGCCGCGGTGTTGGTCGGAGCCTTCCAGATACATGTCGGCGCTGTGGCCGTGGAACTCAGGACGCACGTCGACCACCGAAGCGTGGGTGGAACCGGAGTCGAACCACACGTCCAGCGTATCCGGCACTTTCACGTAGTCGGCGGCGTCCGCGCCGAGGATGTCGGCGGCGTCCAGATCCCACCAGGCCTGAATGCCGTCTTGCTCGACGCGCTTGGCCACTTCTTCCATCAGCTCAACGCTGCGCGGGTGCAGCTGCTCGGTTTCTTTATGCACGAACAGCGACATCGGCACGCCCCAGGTGCGCTGACGCGAGATGCACCAGTCCGGGCGGTTGGCCACCATCATTTCGATGCGCGCCTGGCCCCAATCCGGGATCCACTGCACGCCTTTGATCTCTTCCAGCGACTGCTGACGCAGGCCTTTCTGATCCATGCTGATGAACCATTGCGGCGTGGCGCGGAAGATGATCGGCGTCTTGTGGCGCCAGCAGCACGGGTAGCTGTGCAGGAACTTCTCGACGTGCAGCAGCGCGCCTTTCTCACGCAGCAGGTCGACGATCAGATCGTTGGCCTTGAAGACGAACTTGCCGTCCAGCAGCGGATGGGTACCGGTCAGGTAGCAGCCGTTCGGCCCTACCGGGTTGGCGATCTCCAGACCGTATTTTTGGCTGATGACGAAGTCATCCGGACCGTGGCCACCTGCGGTATGCACCGCACCGGTACCGGCGTCCAGCGTCACGTGCTCGCCCATAATGGCCGGCACGTCGAAGCCCATAAACGGGTGTTTGAAGCGCAGCTGCTCCAGATCGGCGCCTTTGCAGCTGCCCAGCACCGTCCATTCGGTGATGCCGGCGCGTTTCATCACGCTTTCCACCAGCTCGGCCGCCAGGATCAGGCACTGGCCGTCAACCTGCACCAGCTGATAGGTGAAGTCCGGGTGCAGCGAGATCGCGCGGTTGGCCGGCAGGGTCCACGGGGTGGTGGTCCAGATAACCAGGGAGATGGCGCCGCTGAAGTTGCTCACGCCGAACTTGGCCGCCACGGCAGCCGCGTCGGCCGCATGGAAAGTCACGTCGATCGACGGCGAAGTCTTGTCGTAATACTCCACTTCCGCTTCCGCCAGCGACGATCCGCAGTCGGTGCACCAGTGAACCGGCTTGGCGCCTTTCAGCAGGTGGCCGTTGCTGATGATCTTGCCCAGCGCGCGGATGATGTTGGCTTCGGTTTTGAAGTCCATGGTCAGGTACGGACGATCCCAGTCGCCCAGCACGCCCAGGCGGATGAAGTCCTTTTTCTGGCCTTCAACCTGCTCGGCCGCGTACTCGCGGCACTTCTGGCGGAACTCGGCCGCCGTCAGCTTCTCGCCCGGTTTGCCGTACAGCTGTTCAACCTTCAGTTCGATCGGCAGGCCGTGGCAGTCCCAACCCGGCACATAAGGCGAGTCGAAGCCGGCCATCCCTTTCGACTTGATGATAATGTCTTTGAGAATCTTGTTAACCGAGTGACCAATGTGAATGCTGCCGTTCGCATACGGAGGGCCGTCATGCAAAATGAAGGTTTTTTTGCCCTTTTTGGCAGTACGAATAATCCCGTACAGATCCTGTTCATACCAACGTTGCAGCATGCCAGGTTCGCGCTTGGCGAGATCGCCGCGCATCGGGAACCCTGTTTCCGGCAAGTTCAGGGTATTCTTGTAGTCACTCATTAGATTCTCGGTTCCGTTTTCGGCTATAGAGATTAAACCGGTGTCTGTAGCCCGAAGAACTTCCGGGCCGTCACCACATCATTGGCGATTTGCTGCTTCAGGGCATCGAGCGAAGCAAACCGCTGTTCATTGCGCAATTTTGCGCGGAGCACCACCTCAATATGGCGCCCGTAAAGATCCATTGTGACATCCAGCAGATGCACTTCCAGCTGCTGGCGCACGCCGGCGACGGTCGGGCGCGTACCGATATTGGCCACGCCCGGCAGCGGCTGCGGCCCCAGGCCGTACACTTCCACCGCATACACCCCTTTCACCGGCGCCACCAGGCGCTTGAGCGGCAGGTTGGCGGTCGGGAAGCCGATGGTGCGGCCCAGCTCGTCGCCATGCACCACGCGCCCGGAGATGCTGTACGGGTGGCCCAGCAGGGTCTCCGCCAGCGGCAGATCGTCCTCGCTCAGCGCGGTGCGGATCGCGGTGCTGCTGATGCGCCGATCGCCTTCGCGGAAGGTCGGGGTGCTGACCACCTCGAAGCCGTACTCTTTTCCGGCCTGCTGCAATAGCGGAAAATCGCCCTGGCGCCCGGCGCCAAAGCGAAAATCATCCCCCACCATCAGGAATTTGACGCCCAGCTTTTCCACCAGCAGCTCGGCGACGAACGCCTGCGCGGTGTTGGCGGCAAAACGCGGATCGAACTTGACGCACAGCAGGTAATCGACGCCCGCCTGCGCCAGGTAGTTGGCCTTGTCGCGCAGGCGCGTCAAGCGGGCCGGCGCCTTGTCTGCGGCGAACATCTCCAGCGGCTGCGGCTCAAAGATCATGACCATCACCGGCAGCCCGAGGCGTTGCCCTTGTTGCTTCAACTGCTCCAGCAACGCCTGATGACCGCGATGCACGCCGTCAAAGTTGCCGATGGTGAGCACGCAACCATGGTGGCGCGCCCGGATATTGTGAATGCCGCGAATTAGCTCCATAGCTGGCTCAAAACAGTGGAAATCGGCGGATTATACCTTGTACAGCCGGTAAGGTTAACCCGCGATTGGTGCCTTTATGTAATAGACACACCATACCGGAGATAATCTGCACGTGAAACGGCTTCGCCGCAGTTTATCCGGCGCCGCCGGGCCGATTCTCGACCGCAGCCAACGGCTTGCGCCCGCCGCGGCAAAACATTGGCGAATTTTCTCGCGAAACACTGTATTCCCAAGAGCGAAGCTGGTAAAATCCTGCGCCATCACAACGTAGCGAGTGCCGCCTGTACAAACGGCGCTTATTTGCACAAATCCATTGACAAACGAAGGCTAAAAGGGCATATTCCTCGGCCTTTGAATTGTCCTCAATAGAATATATTTGGGAGTTGGACCTTGGCTAATATCAAATCAGCTAAGAAACGCGCCGTACAGTCTGAGAAACGCCGCAAGCATAACGCAAGCCGTCGCTCAATGGTGCGTACCTTCATCAAGAAGGTAGACGCAGCTATCGCAGCTGGCGACAAAGAAGCAGCACAAAATGCATTCCTGGTAATGCAGCCACTGGTGGACCGTCAGGCAGCTAAAGGCCTGATCCACAAAAACAAAGCAGCGCGTCATAAGTCAAATCTGACTGCACGCATCAACGCAATGCAATAAGCATTTCGTTATCTGCTTGATAAAAAAACCGGCTCAGGCCGGTTTTTTTACGTCCTGCGTTCAGTGAACCGCTAGCAGGAAAACAGCGCAGAAAAATCTTTGTTGCACACGCGCTGCACCGCCGGATGCTGGATCATGCGTTCGGCGAAGATGATGTAATACTCCTCCTGCACGCTGTCGATGCGCCCAATCTCCACCACGTTGTCATCGTTGTAGGTATCCTGCGCATACAGCGTCGGCGCCACGAAAATCGCATTGTGATACATGCCGAAGGCCTTCATCAGCGCCGCATCGTCGAACTCGCCCAGGATCTCCACCTGAATGCCCTGCGTATTGAACCAGTTGAGCAGCTTGCGCCCCAGCATCGAGCGGCGGCCGGGGATCAGCAGTTTGCGCTGCTCCAGACAAGCCGGGAACGGCAGCTCCGGCGCCGGCTGGCGGCAGAAGAAGCTGATGCCGCACTCGCCCAGCTTCAGCGAGAACAGCCCTTCCTGCTGGCTGGAGTCCACCGGACAATCCGACAGGATCATATCCAGCTTGTGCTGGCTGAGCTGCTCCAGCAGCATCTCGTGCGTCGATTCAAAGCAACGCAGGTGGATCTGTTCGTTGTCCACCACCACCGCCGTTTCCAATACCTGGCTGACCAGGCGCTTCGACAGCGCATCGGCCACGCCGACGTCGAACAGCAGATTCGACTCTTTGCGGTAGTTGACGATATCCAGCATTTCCTGGCTGAGCATAAACATCTTGTCGGCATAACGAAACACCAGTTGCCCCAGCTCCGAAGGCACCAACCCGCGCCCCTGACGTTTGAACAGCTTGCCGTCCAACCGCTCTTCCAGCGCTTTGATCTGGCCGGTGATGGTCTGCGGCGTCAGAAACAACGCTTCGGCGGCACCGACCACGGAACCGGCCTTGCAGACCTGCCAGAAATAGTAAAGGTGATTAAAGTTGATATGCGACATCCTCACGAGCGGCTCTCCTTAACAACGTTTCGCAGCGGCAAACGGTGTGCCGTGACGAGCGACAAACTTCCTTTCCCTGCTTCAGACAACGTATAGCCCCATTAGTCCCAACGAACAACGGCCGAAGCTGCACATATTTTATACCGTGCAGCTCCGACCAGCCATTTTATTATGTGCCCTTACCGGGCACATTCAGGATTAACGTACGCGCGGCAACGCCAGACGCAGCAATCCATACCCTACCACCGCCGCAGAGGTGGAGCCCAACAAGATCCCCAGGCGGGAATAGGTGCTGAGCGCCGCATCCGCATCGCCGAACGCCAGCGAGGCGATAAAAATCGACATGGTGAAACCAATGCCGCAGAGCACCGAAACGGCAAACACCTGTTTGAAGCCGATGCCTTCAGGCAAACGGGCGATGCCCATTTTCACCGCCAGCAGGCTGAAGAGGAAAATCCCCAGCGGCTTACCGATAAACAGGCCGGCCGCAATCCCAACCGGCAGCAGCGACGTCAATCCTTCCAGCGATACGCCCTGCAAAGAAACCCCGGCGTTGGCGAAAGCGAACAGCGGCAGGATCATAAACGCAACCCAGGGGTGCAGCTCATGTTCCAGCGTTTCCGACGGCGACGGCCCCTTCTTCACGTTCAGCGGGATCATAAAGCCGACGATCACCCCGGCCAGCGTCGCATGCACCCCGGACTTGAGGATCGCTACCCACAACACCAGGCCGACCATCATATACAGCGAGGTTTTACCCACGCCACGCCAGTTCATTACCGCCAATAGCACCGTCGCCGCCGCCGCCACGCCCAGCGCCACCATCGACACTTCGTGGGTGTAGAACAGCGCGATGATGATAATCACGCCCAGGTCATCGATGATCGCCAACGCCAGCAGGAACACTTTCAGGCTGGTCGGCACCCGGTTGCCCAGCAGCGCCATTACGCCCAGCGCGAAGGCGATATCGGTCGCGGCCGGGATCGCCCAGCCCTGGCGGGTGACTTCATCCGCGCCGTTGAACAGCAGGTAAATCAGCGCCGGCGCCAGCATGCCCCCCAGCGCGGCGATCGCCGGAAACACCGCCTTGTCGCGCCCGGACAGCGAGCCTTGCATCAACTCGCGCTTGACCTCCAGCCCCACCACCAGGAAGAAGATGGCCATCAGGCCGTCGTTGATCCACAGCAGCAGCGGCTTGGCGATCTCCAGCGAAGCAATCTTCACCATCACCGGCAGGTTAAGGAATGCCTGATAGATCCCCTGCGCCGGGGTGTTGGCCATGATCAGGGCGACGGTTGCCGCCGCGATCAGAATGATGCCGCCCGCAGCTTCCTGACGTAAAAATTGACGAATGATATTGGTCACAGTACGTCTCTCCAAATCTGTGCAGGGCGCAGCGCCCTGCAAACCACAGTCATGAAGTGAGTATAGAGGGCGTTTTAGTTCGAAAAAATAAGTTTATAAATGCTAAATAGCTCGATAAAACCGATCAAAAGCACGAATAAGTCACATTATTTATAGGGGATTAGGGGCATGGCGTGCAAATAAAAACCCCGGGACAAACGCCCGGGGTTAGAACATAAACCAACAGAAACAGCAGGTTAACGAGTCAGATCGTCAAAGAACTTTTTCACCCCGTCGAAGAAGCTCTTCGAACGCGGGCTGTTCTTGTCGCCGGACGGGCCACCCAGGCTCTCTTCCAGCTCACGCAGCAGCTGCTTCTGCTTGTCGTTCAGATTGACCGGAGTTTCCACCACCACGCGGCACAGCAGGTCGCCCTGGCTGCCGCCACGCACCGATTTCACACCCTTGCCGCGCATGCGGAACAGCTTGCCGGTTTGGGTCTCCGAAGGCACCTTCAGTTTCACCCGGCCGTCCAGCGTCGGCACTTCAATCTCGCCGCCCAGCGCCGCCATGGCGAAGTTGATCGGCACTTCACAGTACAGGTTATTGCCTTCACGCTCGAAGATCGGGTGCGCCTTCACCTGCACCTGAACGTACAGATCGCCCGCCGGTGCGCCGTGCTCGCCGGCTTCGCCTTCACCCGCCAGGCGGATGCGGTCGCCGGTATCGACGCCGGCCGGAATTTTCACCGACAGCGTTTTGGATTTCTCTACCCGGCCGTGGCCGTGGCACTTGTTGCACGGATCTTTGATGATCTGACCGCGGCCATGGCAGTGCGGACACGCCTGCTGCACGGTGAAGAAGCCCTGGCGCATCTGCACCTGGCCCTGGCCGTGACAGGTTGGGCAGGTCACCGGCGAGCTGCCCGGCTTGGCGCCGCTGCCGTGGCAGACGTCGCACTCTTCCAGCGTCGGGATGCGGATCTCTTTGGTGACGCCACGTACCGCTTCCTCGAGGGTCAGCTCCATGTTATAGCGCAGATCGGAACCGCGGCTGGCGCGCTGACGGCGGCCTCCGCCGAAGATGTCGCCAAACACGTCGCCAAAGATATCGCTGAAGTCGGCACCGCCGCCAAAGCCGCCGCCGCCCATGCCGCCCTGTTCAAAGGCCGCGTGCCCATACTGGTCGTAGGCCGCGCGTTTCTGGTCGTCGGTCAGGACTTCGTAAGCTTCTTTAACTTCTTTAAACTTGATTTCGGCGTCTTGTTCCTGGTTGCGGTCAGGATGGTATTTCATCGCCAGGCGTTTGTACGCCTTTTTGATCTCACGTTCATCCGCCGTCTTGCTGACGCCGAGAATCTCGTAATAGTCTTTCTTCGCCATTCTTTTGCTTACCCTTAACATGCGTGCACGGGCGCAGAGTTGCCTCGACGCCCGTGCTGGTTTCCGGGAACGGCACCTCGGCCGCCCCGTGCCCGCTTAAGGGCGATTATTTTTTGTCTTTAACTTCTTCGAACTCAGCGTCAACCACGTCGTCGTCTTTCTGCGCCGCGTTGTCCGCGCCGGCGTCAGCACCCTGCTGAGCCTGCTGCGCCTGAGCCATTTCCAGCAGTTTGCCGGAAACCTGCACCAGAGCCTGAGTCTTCGCTTCGATCTCGGCTTTGTCTTCGCCTTTCACCGCCGCTTCCAGATCTTTCAGCGCCGCTTCGATCGCCGTTTTGTCTTCCGCCGGCAGTTTGTCGCCCGCTTCTTCCAGCTGCTTGCGCGTGCCGTGGATCAGGTGATCCGCCTGGTTACGCGTCTGCACCAGCTCTTCGAACTTGCGGTCGGCTTCAGCGTTCAGCTCGGCGTCGCGCACCATTTTCTGGATTTCGTCTTCGTTCAGGCCAGAAGATGCCTTGATGGTGATCTTCTGCTCACGGCCGGTGTTCTTGTCTTTGGCAGACACGTGCAGGATGCCGTCGGCATCGATATCGAAGGTCACTTCGATCTGCGCCATGCCGCGCGGTGCCGCCTGGATGCCGTCCAGGTTGAACTGGCCCAGAGATTTGTTATCGCTGGCGCGCTTACGCTCACCCTGCAGCACGTGGATGGTTACCGCAGACTGGTTGTCTTCAGCGGTAGAGAACACCTGGCTGTGCTTGGTCGGGATCGTGGTGTTTTTGGTGATCAGCGGCGTCATCACGCTGCCCATGGTTTCGATACCCAGCGACAGCGGGGTCACGTCCAGCAGCAGAACGTCCTTCACATCACCGGCCAACACGCCGCCCTGTACCGCAGCGCCCACGGCAACCGCTTCGTCCGGGTTCACGTCTTTACGCGGCTCTTTGCCGAAGAAGTCTGCGACTTTCTTCTGCACCATTGGCATACGGGTCTGGCCGCCCACCAGGATCACGTCCTGAATGTCGGAAACCGACAGGCCTGCGTCTTTCAGCGCCACTTTCAGCGGCTCGATAGAGCGCGCAACCAGATCTTCAACCAGCGACTCGAGTTTGGCGCGAGTCACTTTGATGTTCATGTGTTTTGGACCGGTCGCGTCTGCAGTGATGTACGGCAGGTTAACGTCGGTCTGCTGAGCGGAAGACAGTTCGATCTTCGCTTTCTCAGCGGCTTCTTTCAGGCGCTGCATCGCCAGCGGATCGTTGCGCAGATCGATACCCTGATCTTTCTTGAACTCTTCCACCAGGTAGTTGATCAGACGGCTGTCGAAGTCTTCGCCACCCAGGTGGGTGTCACCGTTGGTCGCCAGCACTTCGAAGGTTTTTTCGCCGTCAACGTCGTCGATTTCGATGATGGAGATATCGAAAGTACCGCCGCCCAGGTCATAAACCGCGATGGTGCGGTTGCCGACTTCTTTGTCCAGGCCGTAGGCCAGGGCCGCAGCGGTCGGTTCGTTGATGATGCGTTTTACTTCCAGACCCGCGATGCGGCCGGCGTCTTTGGTCGCCTGACGCTGGGCGTCGTTGAAGTAAGCCGGTACGGTGATAACCGCTTCAGTTACCGGTTCGCCCAGGTAATCTTCCGCCGTTTTCTTCATTTTTTTCAGCACTTCCGCAGAGATCTGCGGCGGAGCCATTTTCTGGCCTTTCACTTCCAGCCAGGCGTCGCCGTTGTCGGCTTCGACGATTTTGTACGGCATGATCGCTTTGTCGCGCTGCGCTTCTTCATCCTGGAAGCGGCGACCGATCAGGCGCTTGATGGCGAACAGGGTGTTTTCAGGGTTGGTCACTGCCTGACGCTTAGCCGGCTGGCCAACCAGAGTTTCACCGTCCTGGGTATATGCGATAATAGAAGGAGTGGTGCGGTCGCCCTCGGCGTTTTCCAGCACGCGTGCCTTGGCACCATCCATAATTGCTACGCAAGAGTTGGTAGTACCCAGGTCGATACCAATAATTTTGCCCATCTAAACGTCTCCACTAAAAAATTCATAATCAGTCAGGTTGCTAACCTATATGCGGGCGATTTTTTGCTTTTCAACTGCCCGATATCTCAGTGCGGCCCGCGGTTAGCAGCTGCGGTTGCAAATAAGATGGGGCCATCCAATCCGGCATCAAGGGGCAAGGCGAAAAAAATTTCTTTTTTTTATCGTCATTCAGATCATTGTTTCCGGCTGCGGGGATCATTATGATGCGCGCGCTCTGGTGGAAAACTTCGATTTTTTGGCCATTCAGACCATTTATTATTTTACTTCGCTGTTTCCGTTAATTTTCTGTTATCGCAGAGGACTTATGCACACCAACAAGTTGGCAAATCCCGGCCCTCTCGGCCTGATGGGCTTCGGGATGACCACCGTCTTGCTGAACCTGCACAACGCGGGCTTTTTCCCACTGAACTCCGCCATCATCAGCATGGGGATTTTCTTCGGTGGCCTAGCCCAGATCCTGGCCGGTCTGCTGGAATACAAGAAGGGCAACACCTTCGGCATGACCGCTTTCACCGCCTACGGCAGCTTCTGGCTGAGCTTGGTCGGCCTGCTGCTGCTGCCGCGTCTGGGCCTGGCTGAGGCCACCGAGGCGCACGTGCTGGGCATCTACCTGGCGCTGTGGGGCGTATTCACCCTGTTCATGTTCTTCGGCACCCTGGGCGCCAACCGCGTACTGCAGTTCGTGTTCGCCAGCCTGACGCTGCTGTTCGCCCTGCTGGCCGTCGGCAACATCACCGGCAACCACGCGCTGCTGACCTTCGCCGGTTATGAAGGCATCATCTGCGGCGCCAGCGCCATTTACCTGGCGATGGCCGAAGTGCTCAACGAGCAATACGGCCGCACCGTGCTGCCGATTGGCGAACCGGCCCCGGCCCGCGTCGCGACCTCACCGGTCACCGCATAATCGCCCTTCCCTGACGAAAAAGCCCTGCATTGCAGGGCTTTTTTTTAGCTGTAGGAATCGGCTTGCCGCTCCCCGGCTTCGCTGTTCAGGTCGCGATGCAGGTAGACGCCGAGCAGCAGCCCGATGAGCGACAGCGCCAATACGTAGTAAGCGGGTGCTAACGGGGTTAATTTCATGATCAGCGTCACAAAAATAGGGGTTAGACCGCCAAAAATAGCGTACGAGACGTTATATGAGAACGAGATACCGGTAAACCGCACTTCCGCCGGGAAAGCCCGCACCATCACGTACGGCACGGCCCCCACCACGCCTACGCTGAACCCCACCAGGGCATAGCAGGCGAACAGCATTTCCGGGCGCACGCCCACCGTTTGATAGAACAGCCAGCTGCAGCCGGCCAGCAGCACGCTGCCGACCACCAGCGTTTTGCTGGCGCCGAAGCGATCGGCCGACAAACCGGCGACGATGCAGCCGGCGATCAGCATGATGGTGGCGATGCTGTTGGCCTGCAGCGTCAAGGCCGGCGCGATGCCGAACTGCTTTTGCAGATAGGTCGGGGTCATCAGGATCACCACCACGATGCCGGCGGAGAGCAGCCAGGTCAGCAGCATCGATACCGCCACCTCCCGTTTGTGGTTGAGCACCACCGACTTCAGCGGCAGCTCTTCGGCCAGCGCTTTACGCGCCTGCATCTCGATGAAGATCGGCGTTTCCTGCAGCCAACGGCGCAGGTACATCGCCACCAGGCCGAACATGCCGCCCAACAGGAAAGGAATGCGCCAGCCGCCGCCGGCAATGCTCTGCGGGCTGAGCGTGGTGTTGATCACCGTCGCCACCACCGAGCCCAGCAGGATGCCTACCGTCAGCCCGGCGGTCAGCGTGCCGCAGGCGAAGCCGATGCGCCGGCGCGGCACGTGTTCGGCGACGAAGACCCAGGCGCCCGGCACCTCACCGCCGATCGCCGCCCCCTGCAGCACGCGCATCAACAGCAGCAGCAGCGGCGCAGCGATGCCGATGCTGGCGTAGGTCGGCAGCAGGCCCATCGCCAGCGTCGGCAACGCCATCAGCAGAATGCTCAGGGTAAACATCTTTTTGCGGCCGACCAGATCGCCAAAGTGCGCCATCACGATGCCGCCCAGCGGACGGGCCAGATAGCCGGCGGCGAAGATGCCGAAGGTTTGCACCAGCCGCAGCCATTCCGGCATGTCCGCCGGGAAGAACAGATCGCCGACCACGGCGGCAAAGAACACGAAGATGATGAAGTCGTAAAACTCCAGCGCGCCGCCCAACGCGGCCAACGTCAGCGTTTTGTAGTCTTGCCGGTTCAGCCGGCGATTATTGTCGTGAGGCATAGGGCACCGTCGGTAAAGGCTGTAAAAATAAAAGCCGCAGGCTTTCTGTAAAAGAATCCTTACTATAGCGGCAAATTATTTTCACACCAGACGGGCTGAAGCCGATCTCGCAGAACGCTGAAATTTAGAGGTTTATCTCGCGACGCGCGCTCTTTGGCCGAAATGCTGCTACCACCGCGGCGTGCGTTTCGACGTAAGGCCCGTCGAGCAGTTGAATGCAATAAGGCACGCTGGCGAAGATGCCGTGCACCACCGCATTGCCCTGCTCATCTTTTACCCCTTCCAGCGTTTCCTTGATCGACTTCGGCTGGCCGGGCAGGTTGATGATCAGCGCCTGCTTGCGGATCGCCCCCACCTGGCGAGAAAGAATTGCCGTTGGCACATAGTGTAGGCTGATCTGACGCATTTGCTCGCCGAAGCCAGGCATCACGCGATCGGCGATCGCCAGCGTGGCGTCGGGGGTGACGTCGCGTCGCGCCGGCCCGGTGCCGCCGGTGGTCAGCACCAGATGGCAACCCATTTCGTCCACCAGCTCGCACAGCGTCTGTTCAATTTGCGTCTGCTCATCGGGGATCAGCCGGGTTTCCAGCTTGAACGGCGTCGCCAGCGCGCCGCTCAGCCATTCCTCCAGCGCCGGAATGCCTTTATCCTGATAAACGCCGCCGGAAGCGCGGTCGGAAACGGAAACCAAACCAATACGTAAAATATCCATGCGTAACCTCTACAGCCTGATGGGGTCCGAACGGGTTCGTCCCCGTTCTGTTGTCATTGCCGAGAGTATAAGGGCTTCCCCCGCCGGCGGGTGCGTCGGGCATAAAAAAAGGTGGCCTGAGCCACCTTTTTACTGCGCGATCTGCCGGAATTACAGCAGGTCGGCGATCATTTTTTCCAGTTTGCCCTGGTCTACGGCGAACTTGCGGATGCCGTCGGTCAGTTTCTCAACCGCCATCGGATCCTGGTTGTGCTGCCAGTAGAACTCAGGTTCGGTCAGTGCGGCAGGACGCGCCTTCACTTCACCGGTGTAAGACAGTTTGCGCTCCAGCGCGCCTTCGCTCTCCGCCAGCTCTTTCAGCAGCGCAGGGGCGATGGTCAGACGGTCGCAGCCGGCCAGTTCGATGATTTCGCCGACGTTACGGAAGCTGGCGCCCATCACCACGGTGTTGTAACCGTGCTGTTTGTAGTACTGGTAAATCTCGGTCACGGAGATCACGCCCGGATCTTCATGCGGGGCGAACTCTTTCTTGTCGCCGTTGGCTTTGTACCAGTCGAGGATACGGCCGACGAACGGCGAGATCAGGTAAACGCCGGCTTCGGCACAGGCGCGAGCCTGAGCGAAGGAGAACAGCAGCGTCAGGTTACAGTTGATGCCTTCTTTCTCCAGCTGCTCCGCCGCGCGGATGCCCTGCCAGGTCGAGGCCAGTTTGATCAGAATGCGATCGTTGCTAATGCCGGCTTCGTTGTACAGCTTGATCAGGCGCTTGGCCTTGGCCACGCTGGCATCGGTGTCGTAAGACAGACGTGCATCCACTTCGGTGGAGATGCGGCCCGGAACCAGTTTGAGGATTTCCAGACCGATATTGACCGCCAGCTTGTCGGCGGCGTCGGCGATCTGCTGCTCACGATCGCTGCTCTGGCCGCGCGCCCAGGCGATGGCTTCGTCAATCAGTTTACGGTATTCAGGAATTTGGGCTGCATTGAGGATCAGCGAAGGGTTGGTTGTGGCGTCCTGCGGTTGATACAGCTTCATTGCCGCGATATCACCCGTATCTGCAACCACCGTGGTCAGCTGGCGCAGGGAAGTTAATTTGTCGGTCATGTTGGCATTATCTCATCGTTTGTGCATGAACTTTTGGCATTGTTCAACCATGCCCTGCCCTGATAATAACATGCGCCAAGCCCGGTGCAAGGCTGGAAAACCGCGGCGCGCAGGCATCTGTTTTATCCTTGGGCGAGCAACCGTTTACGCCGATATCTTTCGCCATTACCGAGCGGATGGAAAGGCAATAACGTGCTATTGTCCGAATAAATTATGTTAAATTCGAAAAAATTGATGCAATTCGTCCGCTAATCTGCGAAAAATCTTAATCGACTGACGCCGGACAGATTCCAGCTAAGCTCTTGTAAAAAATAGGCCAATGTTTTTCACCTGCGGTGGATGCTGCAAGGTGCGCATTAAATTTCGATAAAAGGAGGGATCCCTTGACGGACCTGATGAATTTTATAAACAACATTTTGTGGGGGTCGGTGCTGATTTATCTGCTGCTCGGCACCGGCATCTACTTCACGTTGCGCACCCGCTTTATCCAGCTCCGCCACTTCAGCCACATGTTCTCGGTGTTGAAAAACAGCAATAAGAGCGACAGCGCCGGCATCTCCTCTTTCCAGGCGCTGTGCACCACGCTGGCGGCGCGCGTCGGCACCGGCAACCTGACCGGCGTCGCCATCGCCCTGACCGCCGGCGGCCCCGGCGCCATCTTCTGGATGTGGGTGGTGGCGTTTATCGGCATGGCCACCTCATTTGTGGAAAGCTCGCTGGCGCAGCTCTACAAAACCAAAGACGATAACGGCAACTACCGCGGCGGCCCGGCCTACTACATGGAAAAGGGCCTCGGCATGCGCTGGATGGGCGTGCTGTTCTCGATCTTCCTGATCATCGCTTTCGGCCTGGTGTTCAACGCCGTGCAGGCCAACTCCATCGCGCAGGCCTCCGCCGTCGCCTTCCATTTGCAGCCGCTGCACGTCGGCATCGGCCTGGTGCTGCTGAGCGGCGTGGTGATCTTCGGCGGCATCCGCTCCATCGCCAAAGTGGCCGAGCTGGTGGTGCCGCTGATGGCCGGCGCCTACCTGTTGCTGGCCCTCTGGGTGATTGGCCATAACATCGAACACATGCCGGCGATCCTGACGCTGATCTTCAAAAGCGCCTTCGGCCTGCAGGAAGCCGCGGCCGGCGCCGTCGGTTACGGCATTTCCCAAGCGATGACCCAGGGCGTGCAGCGCGGCCTGTTCTCCAACGAAGCCGGCATGGGCTCGGCGCCCAACGCGGCGGCGTCCGCTTCACCTTATCCGCCGCATCCGGCCTCACAGGGCTATGTGCAAATGCTCGGGGTGTTTATCGATACCATCGTCATCTGCAGCGCCACCGCGGCGATCATCCTCTCCTCCGGCATTCTCGATCAGCCGACCGACAGCATCAGCGGCATCGATCTGACCCAGCGCGCGCTGTCGACCGCCGTCGGCAGCTGGGGGGCGCCGTTCGTCGCCATCGCCATTTTCTTCTTCGCCTTCACCTCGATCATCGCCAACTACGCCTATGCCGAGAGCAACCTGGTGTTCCTCGAGCACAACCATCCGGGCGGCCTGCTGATTTTCCGCTGCGTGGCGTTGGGCATGGTGATGTTCGGCGCGCTGGCGGAGCTGCCGCTGGTGTGGAAAATGGCGGATACCTCCATGGCGCTGATGGCCATCACCAACCTGACGGCCATCCTGTTGCTGTCGCGGGTGGCGCTTAAGCTGGCCGATGACTACCATCGCCAACGCCGTCTGGGCAAGCTGCCGACCTTTGACGCCAACCGTTATCCGGAGCTGAAGTCGCAGCTGGAGCCGGGCGTGTGGGACGACCAAAAGCCGCCGCGCTGAGTTTTCCGGGGCGCGTGCGGTGCGCGCCCCTGCCTATTGGACCGATTGCCCCTTTTTCCCGCGCTTTTTGCTACAGTATCCGCACTTGGATAAACAGGATCTGGCCATGCTCGTTATTATTTCCCCTGCAAAAACGCTCGATTACGACAGCCCGCTGGCGACAGAACGCTTCACGCAGCCCGAAATGCTGGACAAGTCGAAACAGCTGATCAAAATTTGCCGCGAGCTGACACCGGCGCAAATCGCCAGCCTGATGAGCATCAGCGACAAGCTGGCCGGGCTGAACGCCGCGCGCTTTAGCGAGTGGCAGCCGAAATTTACCCCAGACAATGCCCGTCAGGCGCTGCTGGCGTTCAAGGGCGACGTTTACACCGGCCTGCAGGCGCAGGATTTCAGCGAAGCCGATTTCGACTTCGCCCAGCAGCATCTGCGCATGCTGTCCGGCCTGTATGGCGTGCTGCGCCCGCTCGATCTGATGATGCCGTACCGGCTGGAGATGGGCATCAGGCTTGAAAACCCGAAAGGCAAAGACCTGTACAGCTTCTGGGGCGATAAAATCACCCAAAAACTCAACGAAGCGCTGGAGCAGCAGGGCGACGACGTGGCGGTCAACCTGGCGTCCGACGAGTATTTCAAGGCGGTGAAGCCGGCCAAACTGCACGGCGCGCTGATCAAACCGGTGTTCCTCGACGAGAAGAACGGCAAGTACAAGGTCATCAGCTTCTACGCCAAGAAAGCGCGCGGGTTGATGAGCCGCTTTATCATCAAAAATCGCCTGACGCGCAGCGAGCAGTTGGTGGACTTCAACCTGGAAGGCTACGCCTTCGACGAAGCCGCCTCGCAGGGCAATGAACTGGTGTTCAAACGCCCGGAGCAGGCATAAAAAAAGCCGTCGCAAGACGGCTTTTCGCATTCTAGCCTGCCGAACCTCAGGCCGGCAGCGCCATCAGGAACTTGCGCAGCTCGGCAAAGCCGGCCGGCAGCGTGTGCGACAGCAGCGGCAGATCGGCCCGCAGCGCCAGCGCTTTCGGCAACGGCAGCTCCTGGCCGAGGATCGCTTCCACGCTCTCTTTAAACTTGGCCGGGTGCGCCGTGCCGAGGAACAGACCGAACTCCCCTTCCTGCAGCCTATCGCGCAGCGCGCGATAGGCAATGGCCGCGTGCGGTTCGGAGATATAACCCAGCTCGGCCAGTTCACGCATCGTTTCCTTGGTGGTCTCATCGCTGACCGCCGCGTGGCCCAGCTCTTTCAGCTGCCAGACCTTACGACGGAACAGCTCTTCCACGCGCGGCCAGTTGTTCGGCTGGCTGACGTCCATGGCGTTGGACAGCGTCGCGACCGTGGCGTGCGGCTGCCACTGGCCACTGGTCAGGAAGCGCGGCACGGTGTCGTTGGCGTTGGTGGCGGCAATAAAGCGCTTCACCGGCAGGCCCAGCGACTTGGCCAGCAGCCCGGCGGTCAGATCGCCGAAGTTGCCGCTCGGCACCGAAATCACCAGCTGATTGCGCGCTTCCTGCGGCAGCTGCGCCACCGCTTCGAAGTAGTAGCAGATCTGCGCCAGCAAGCGGCTGATGTTGATCGAGTTAGCCGAGTTCAGGTGCAGCGCGTCCTTCAATTCCCGATCGTCGAACGCCTGCTTCACCAGCGCCTGGCAAGCATCGAAGTCGCCGTCGATCGCTACGGTGTGAATGTTGCCGCCCAGGGTACAGAACAGCTTCTCCTGCAGCGGGCTGATTTTGCCCTGCGGATAGAGGATCACCACCCGGACGTTTTTCAGGCCGTAGAAGGCGTGCGCCACGGCGGCGCCGGTGTCGCCGGAGGTGGCGGTCAAAATGGTCACCGGCTGATCGCCGGCCACTTCCGCCAGCATCTGCGCCATAAAGCGGCCGCCGAAGTCTTTGAACGCCAGCGTCGGGCCGTGGAACAGCTCCAGGCAGGAGACGTCTTCGGTCACTTTCGCCACCGGCGCCGGGAACTCAAAAGCGGCCTGCACGCGCTTCTTCAGCGCCGCTTCCGGTACCTCTTCGCCGATAAAGGCCGACAGAATACGGCTGCTGCGGGTGACAAAGTCCTGCTCCAGCAGTTGGTCGATCTCGGTCAGTTCGAACTCCGGCAGCTCCAGCGGGAAGAACAGCCCCTGCTGCTTGCCCAGGCCTTGTTTGATCGCCTGCGCGAAGCTGACCTGCTCGTTGTGATCCTTAAGGTTGTACAGTTTCATGCGTTATCCCAGTAGTCGAGCGCCTGCGGTATCCAGACGGCAAATATGAACAAAACCTTCGTCGTTTTGCAGATAGTGTTGTTGCAGCCAGGCGGCCATGCGCTGCGCGGTGGCGCCGTCGTTGCAGACGGCGAACAGCGTCGGGCCGGAGCCGGAGATGCCGCAGGCCAGCGCGCCGATGTCCTGCGCCGCCTTGCGCGCTTCGGCGAAGCCCGGCAGCAGCCGGGTGCGGTACGGTTCGGCGATCACGTCCTGCATCAATTTGGCGGCCAGCTGCGGCTGCCGGGTGTGGCAGGCATGGATAAAGCCGGCCAGATAGCGGCCGTGGCTGATGCAATCCTGGCGACGGTATTGCGCGGGTAAAATGGCGCGCGCTTCGGCGGTGGAGACCTTGATGCCCGGATAGGCCATGACCCACAGCCAATCGTCGAAGCACGGCACCTCCTGGCTGATGATGCCTTCTTCTTCCAGCATCAGCTGCAGGCCGCCAAGGTAGCAAGGCGCCACGTTATCGTAATGCACGCTGCCGGAAATGCGGCCTTCCAGCTCGCCCATCAGGCCGAGCAGCGTCGTCTCATCCAGCGGCCGATCGCAGAATTCGTTCATCGCCATCAGCCCGGCCACCACCGAACAGGCGCTGGAGCCCAGCCCCGATCCGATCGGCATGTTCTTTTCCAACCGCATCGCCACCGGCACTTCGCGGCCGATCTCCTGGCAGAAGCGCTCCCAGCATTGATAAACGATGTTCTCTTTCGGCTCGGCCGGCAGCTTGCTGACGAAGCGCCCGGCATTCTGCAAACTGAACGTCTCGGCGGCTTCTACGCTGACGCAGTCGCCCAGCAGCGTGCCGTCGATCGGCGAAACCGCCGCGCCCAGCACATCGAAACCGACGCTGACGTTACCGATCGAGGCCGGTGCATACACCTTAACCATATTAAACTCCCAACTTCCATGACAGTGTGCGCAGCAGATCGGCGAACACGCCCGCTGCGGTCACATCGTTACCGGCGCCGTAGCCGCGCAGCACCAGCGGCAGCGGCTGATAGTAGCGGCTGTAGAAGGCCAGCGCGTTCTCGCCGTTCTTCACTTTATACAACGGATCGTTGCCGTCCACCGCCTCGATGCGCACCTTGCAGCGGCCTTCGTCGATCAGGCCGACATAGCGCAGCACCTTGCCTTGCTCGGCGGCGTTGGCCACGTTGCGCGCGAACTCTTTATCCAGCTCCGGCAGGCGCGCCAGGAACTGATCCACGTCGCCCGACGCGTCGAAGGACGGCGGCAGCACCGACTCGACCTCGATATCGCTCAGCTCCAGCTTGTAACCGGCCTCGCGCGCCAGGATCAGCAGCTTGCGCGCCACGTCCATACCGGACAGATCGTCGCGCGGATCCGGCTCGGTGTAGCCGTTGGCCCGGGCCTGCAGGGTCGCCGCCGACAGCGACAGCCCTTCATCCAGCTTGCCGAAGATAAAGGACAGCGAGCCGGACAGGATGCCGGAGAAGCGCACCAGCTCATCGCCGGCGTTCAGCAGGTTTTGCAGGTTCTCAATCACCGGCAAACCGGCGCCGACGTTGGTGTCGTAGAGAAACTTGCGGTGCGAACCGGCGGCGGCCGCGCGCAGTTGCTGATAATAGTTCATCGACGAGGTGTTGGCCTTTTTGTTCGGCGTCACCACGTGGAAACCGTCCGCCAGGAAGTCCACATACTGATCGGCCACCGCCTGGCTGGAAGTGCAGTCGACGATCACCGGGTTCAGCAGGTGATACTCCTTCACCAGGCGGATCAGGCGGCCGAGATTGAACGGCTCCTGCGCGCCGGCCAGCTCGTCGCGCCAGCTGTCCAGCGCGATGCCGTGTACGTTGGTCAGCATCACGCGTGAATTGGCGATGCCGCACACCCGCAGGTCGATATGCTTTTGCTTCAGCCACGGCTGCTGGCGGTAGATCTGCTCGATCAGCGCTCCGCCGACGCCGCCGACGCCGATGACGAACACTTCGATCACCTGATCGGTGTTGAACAGCATCTGGTGACTGACGCGCACGCCGGTGGTGGCGGATTCATTGCTGACCACCACCGAGATTGAACGCTCGGAAGAGCCCTGGGCGATGGCGACGATATTGATGTTGGCGCGCGCCAGCGCGGAGAAGAAGCGCGCGGAGATGCCGCGTAGGGTACGCATACCGTCGCCGACTACCGAGATGATCGCCAGGCGTTCCATCACGTCCAGCGGATCCAGCACGCCGTCTTTCAACTCCAGATAGAACTCCTCCTCCAGCGCGCGGCGCGCGCGCAGCAGTTCGCCCTGCGGCACGCAGAAGCTGATGCTGTATTCGGAAGAGGATTGGGTGATCAGCACCACCGAAATTCCGGCGCGCGACATCACGGCGAACACCCGCGCGGCCATGCCGACCATGCCTTTCATGCCCGGGCCGGAGACGTTGATCATCGCCATGTTGTTCAGGTTGGTGATGCCTTTCACCGGCATCGCGTCATCGGTGCTGTCTTTGCCGATCAACGTGCCGGGGGCCTGCGGGTTGGAGGTGTTTTTAATCAGGCAAGGGATTTGGAACTGGGCAATCGGCGTGATGGTGCGAGGATGCAGCACTTTGGCGCCGAAATAGGAGAGCTCCATCGCCTCCTGGTACGACATCGACTTCAGCAGCCTGGCGTCCGGTACGGTGCGCGGATCGCAGGTATACACGCCGTCGACGTCGGTCCAGATCTCGCAACAGTCGGCGCGCAGGCAGGCGGCCAGCACCGCGGCGGAATAATCGGAGCCGTTGCGGCCCAACACCACCAGTTCACCCTTGTCGTTACCGGCGGTGAAACCGGCCATCAGCACGATGTGGTCGGCCGGGATCGCCGCCGCGGCGATGCGCAGCGTGGACTCGGCGATGTCCACGGTGGACTCCAGGTAGTGGCCCTGCGCCAGCAGTTTCTCCACCGGGTTGATCACCGTGACCGGGTAGCCCTTGGCGCGGAACACCCCTTCCATGATGGCGATGGAGAGCTTTTCGCCGCGGCAGATGATCGCCGCGTTTACGCTGTCCGGGCACTGCCCCAGCAGCGAAACGCCGTGCAGCACCTGTTTGAGCTGCGCGAACTCCTGATCGACCACGCCTTTCAAGCGATCGTATTCAAAGCCCGGCAGCGCCTGCGCCAGGCCGCTCAGCAGATCGGCAAAGATCCGCTCGGCGTCGCTGATATTCGGCAGAATGTCCTGGCCCGCCACCGTTTTGTCGATCATCGCCACCAGATGGTTGGTGATCTTTGCAGGGGCGGACAAGACCGTGGCTACCTGTCCCTGACGCGCATTACTCTCCATGATGTCGGCAACGCGCAGAAAACGTTCTGCATTCGCCACCGAGGTTCCGCCAAATTTCAGCACTCGCATGTGTGATCTCTCCGAATTTAAGCCGAAAAAAAAGCCCGCACTGATTAGGTGCGGGCTTTTTTCTGTGTTTCCTGTGCGCGTCAGCCCGCCCCGTTACCTGTGGTATCGGTGGTGGTAATAATTGTGGTTTTCAGGCTGATGTTGCGCATGTTGTCTGTCTGTCTCATGAAATACTCTGTCCCCTCTATTGGTTAAAGCAATCGCTATCCCAAGTCAAACGATTTCTTTTTTTTGCTTATTTTCCGTTCAGCGACGGTAATGCGCGATGCAACAGGTGAAAAGCAAAACGACAGAACAAAAAAACAACTTAAAGCCGATTTACCAGTGGATCACGCTGGGTAACCGTCTGATGGAGCCGCTATCACTTGGCGAGTTTTTTTTCGATGTCGTGCAGCAGCGTATGCAACATCGCCGTATCGCGCTGTTGCAGCGCGCCGAGCCGCTGGTGCAGCCAGTCGCGCAATTTTTGGTCATCGCCGACATCCAATGCGTTCAACAAGGCATCGGCGCGGCGGCGCAGCGCCTTGAGCTGCCCTTCCGACGCCGCCGTTTCCTGCGGCGTGCTGACGCCCATCAGGCTCGCCAGCTGGTAGCAGTAAACCATCACCGCCTGGCCCAGGTTAAGCGACGGATAGTCCGCCTGCATCGGCACGCCGGTCAGCAAATCCGCCAGCGCCAGCTCTTCGTTGGTCAGGCCGGAATCTTCGCGGCCGAACACCAGCGCGGCCTGGCCGACCCACTGCTTGCGCTCGCTCAGCTGTTCCAGCAGCTCGGGCGGCGTGCAGTAATAGTGAAAACGCGCGCGGCTGCGGGCGGTGGTGGCGACGGTGAAATCCACGTCCGCCAGCGCCAGTTCCAGCGTGGCGAACGTTTGCACGCCGTCGAGGATCTCGCCGGCTCCGTGCGCCACCCAGCGCGCCGCCGGCTGCAGGTGCGCCTCGCTGTCGACGATGCGCAACGACGTGAAGCCCATGGTTTTCATCGCGCGCGCCGCCGCGCCGACATTTTCCGGCCGCGCCGGAGCCACTAAAACAATATGAAGCTGCATCACTCTTCCACCGAAGGCAGGCCTGCGCTTTTGACGGTGGCGCAGCACCCGCTTATATTTACAATTGCGTAACAATAAACGCGTTAATAGCAACAAACAAGATTAAACGGCTCGTTGAGCTAATAAACCCGTCGTAATAGTCATTATTCGTGCTTATGTTTTACTGCATTTATTTATCAATGAGTTAAAACAAGGCGATGATCAATAAGCGAATAATTGTATCCTATCGGGCCGGATAATGCTGAATCGTTCACAGAATTTGAGGTTCTGTGACTTAAACTGGCATTTCTGTAAGTGTTTTTCACAAATCTGTTAACGTGCTACAATTGAATTTGATATATGTCAACAAAGCGTAGTTTTGTTGGGTGATGAATTCGGCACGCGCTGTTATATTGCTGTTAATGGGGTTAGGATATGCGCCAATTTGGCACCCCAGGGGTTGTAGGGAACAGCATCCCCACCAGGCTAGCGATCTTGTTGACATGAGATGGAAAGTGCATCAAGAACGAGTTTACGTACTTTAGTCATTTGCTGAGAGGGAACGTGGCGCTATCTCTGCCCTCCTCTAAGAAAACAAAGACTTCTGTACTTCCTATTTTCTATTTTGTTGGCAATTTTAGGTAGCAAATATGCAGACCCCGCACATTCTGATTGTCGAAGACGAGTTAGTCACTCGTAACACCCTGAAGAGCATTTTCGAGGCGGAAGGCTACATTGTTCATGAAGCCAATGATGGTGCAGAGATGCACAATATCCTGTCTGAAAATGATATCAATCTGGTCATCATGGACATCAACCTGCCAGGCAAAAACGGCCTGCTGTTGGCGCGCGAACTGCGTGAACAGGCCAGCGTCGCCTTGATGTTCCTGACCGGTCGCGATAACGAAGTGGACAAAATCCTCGGCCTGGAAATCGGCGCCGACGATTACATCACCAAGCCGTTCAACCCGCGTGAGCTGACCATCCGCGCGCGCAACCTGCTGTCGCGCACCATGAACCTGGGCAGCCTCGGCGAAGAGCGCCGCCTGGTCGAGAGCTACAAGTTCAACGGTTGGGAGCTGGACATCAACAGCCGCTCGCTGATCAGCCCGGCCGGCGAACAGTACAAGCTGCCGCGCAGCGAATTCCGCGCCATGCTGCACTTCTGCGAAAACCCGGGCAAGATCCAGTCCCGCGGCGAACTGCTGAAGAAAATGACCGGCCGCGAGCTGAAGCCGCATGACCGCACCGTGGACGTCACCATCCGTCGCATTCGCAAACACTTCGAATCGACGCCGGACACGCCGGAAATCATCGCCACCATTCACGGCGAAGGCTACCGCTTCTGCGGCGATCTGGAAGAGTAATTCCGGCCTGCCGTCATGAAAACGGGGTTCAGCATGCTGAACCCCGTTTTTTTATTTCGTCTCAGCCCACGGCATGATCGGCACCGCGCTCAGCGCGTTCTTCGGCGAACCGTCGATCACCTTGTCGGAGTAGCTCAGGTAAATCAGCGAATTGCGCTTGGCGTCGTAGAAGCGCACCACCTGCAGCTTCTTGAACACCAGCGAGGTGCGTTTCTGGAATACCACCTCGCCTTCCGACTTGCCGTTTTTGATCTTGTCGCTCAGCTCGATAGGACCCACCTGCTGGCAGGAAATGGCCGCGTCGGCGGTGTCTTCCGCCAGCCCCAGACCACCTTTGATGCCGCCGGTTTTGGCGCGGCTGATATAACAAGTTACATTTTTAACATCCGGATCGTCGAATGCTTCCACCACGATTTTGTGGTCCGGCCCCAACAATTTAAACACGGTATCAACGGAGCCCACCTGCTCCGCCTGCGCGCTGCCAACGGTTGCGCAAACCAAACCGAATAAAAATATCCAGCCTTTTTTCATTTACTTAACTCCGATATAACCTTGCCGCAAAAATAGGTTCGGCGATCGCCATTATTTATGTCTAAGCTCACGGAATCGGTTTTTTACGGGTCCGCACCGTCCGTTTTAGCACAGAGCGTGACAAAAATCTTTGAGAGTCGCGGAGTAAAAAAATTGCTATGATGCGGCGTCGTTATTTCTTTGCGCCCACTACGGTGTACCCCAATCCAACTCTGGCGCGGCAAGCGCAGCAGAGGCAAAGAGTGCAACGCATAATGGCTCATGGATCGGTCTGATAGCGCAGCACCAGCGTGACGAATCAACAGTTCGGGTTCCTACCCCCAAGCTTTACGAGGAAGATCTATGGATCAAGCCGGTATCATTCGTGATCTGCTTAGCTGGCTGGAAAGCCATTTGGACCAACCCTTGTCGCTGGATAACGTGGCGGCCAAGGCCGGCTACTCCAAATGGCACCTGCAACGGATGTTCAAAGATATTACCGGTAACGCCATCGGTGCTTACATCCGGGCAAGGAGGCTGTCCAAAGCCGCCGTCGCGCTGCGTTTGACCAGCCGGCCGATTTTGGATATCGCCCTGCAGTATCGCTTCGACTCGCAGCAGACCTTCACCCGCGCCTTCAAAAAACAGTTTGCGCAAACGCCGGCGCTGTACCGCCGCGCCGAGGACTGGAACGCATTCGGCATCTGCCCGCCGATCCGTCTGGGGGCTTTCACCCTGCCGCAGCCGGAATTCGTCTCGCTGCCGGACAAGCGCCTGGTCGGCCTGACCCAAAGCTACTCCTGTACGCTGGAACAGATCACCACCGTGCGCACCGAGCTGCGCTCGCAGTTCTGGCGCCAGTTCCTCGGTGACGTCGAAACCCTGCCGCCGGTACTGTACGGGCTGCACCACTCGCGGCCGAGCCAGGAGAAGGACGACGAACAGGAAGTGCTGTACACCACGGCGCTGGAGCCGGATCAGGTGCCTGACAAGGCGCAGGAAGGCCAGCCGCTGGTGTTGCCGGGCGGTGAGTTTGCGATGTTCAGCTACGAAGGGCCCACTGAGGGCCTGCAAGACTTTATTCTGACGGTCTACGGCACCTGCCTGCCGGCGCTCCAGCTGACGCGCCGCAAAGGGCACGACATCGAACGCTTCTACCCGAAAGGCGAGCGCCGTCCGCATCAGGCGCCTATCGAGATCAAGTGCGACTACCTGATCCCGATTCGGCGTTAACGCTGCAGTTCGTCCAACGCGGGCATGTCCAGATGCGTGACATCGCCCGCGGTCTCCACGATCCAGCCGGAAGCCAGCCACGGGCTCTGCTGGTGATCGACGCGCGACAGTGAACAGTTGCGCAAGCGCAAACGGCGTTCCGCATAGGCCGGCAACCCCAGCACCGTACTGATCAAACACCCCAACGCGATGCCATGGCTGACGAGCAGCGGCTTGCTGCCTTCCGGCAGCATCAGGCAGCTCTCCAGCGCGGCGCGCATGCGCTCGCCCAGTTCCTCCATGGATTCGCCTTGAGGGATACGGCCGTCAGGAGTACCATCGACCATCTGTTTGCGCCACTGCTCTTCCTGCGGCGTCAAACTGTCGATCAGGCGTTCTTCCAGAACCCCCATGTGCAGCTCACGCAAACGCGGATCGCCTATCACTTCGCAGCCACAGGCTTCGGCGATGATCTGCGCGGTGCGGCGCGTGCGCCCCAGATCGCTGGTAATGATGTGCGTAATGCCTTCCTTACTGACGCGCCTGGCGACCAGACGGGCCTGGTGTTCACCCATGGCGGTTAACGGGCTGTCGGACTGACCCTGGATGCGGCGAGCCGCGTTCCATTCCGTTTCGCCATGGCGAACGAGGTATACCTGTAACATTTTTGTTTTCCGTTATACTGCGTGAAATTTGCGTTTATCCCCGGCCCGGCGGCGCTTTTGCCGCTGCCCGGCGTATCGGCCAGAAGGATATCAAACCCGTTATGTACCATGTTGTCGCTGCAACTACCAACCCGGCAAAGATCAAGGCTATTCAACTGGCCTTCGATGACGTCTTTGGCGCGAACCAATACCGCATTGAATCCGTTGACGTCGCCAGCGGCGTCTCGCTGCAGCCGATAGGCAACCACGAAACCCGCACCGGCTCGCGTCAACGCGTCATGGAAGCGCGCCAGGTCAGGCCCGAGGCCGATTTTTGGGTCGGCGTGGAAGCCGGGATTGAAGAGAATATGACCTTCGCCTGGATGACCATCGAGAACCCGCACATCCGCGGCGAATCCCGCTCGGCGAGCCTGATGCTGCCGGAAGTCATCTTACAAGGTATTCGCGCCGGTCGCGAATTGGGCAGCGAAATGGCGGCGATCACCGGCAATGCCGAGGTGAAGCGCCAGGGCGGCGCCATCGGCGTCTTCACCGACGGCCGGCTGAGCCGCACCAGCGTTTACCACCAGGCGCTGCTGCTGGCGCTGGTGCCGTTTCACAACGCCATCTATCAGCAATAGCACCGAGCCCGCTAGGGCGCGTCGTGCAACAGCTGCTGCTCAAGCCACTGTTTCAGCTCGGGTGAAGCCGCTTTCAGGCTGTTCGAGCCGCGGGTGATGGTGGCGATCCCCGCGCCCAGTTCATTTTTCAGCTCGCGCTGGCTCATCTCGCCGCGCATCAGTTCCTGAATGATCCGCACCCGGGTGCCCAGCGCGGTGCGCTCGTCCGGCGTCAGCATCAGCTGCAGCAGCGGTTGATGCAGCTCTTGCGCAAACGAATTCTGCAGCAGCGCGACGAAGCGCAGCCAATCCTCATTGCCTTGTTCTGAAAGAGCGGGGTCGTTTAACGATAATTGCGTCATGGCAGCCACCATACTATTTAACTAGTACAGCAGCATACCATAGGGCCGTCAAAATCAATAACGTCTCTGCCACTCGGCGTCGGTCAACACCTTGGCCGGCCGGTGCGTCAGATAACGGTAAAACGCATCGTAGGCCAGCACATTCTTGACGTAGCCGCGGGTTTCCGAGAACGGAATGCTTTCGATGAACGCCACCGGATCGATACGCCCCGCGCTGTTGCCCAGCCAGGTGTTCACCCGTGACGGGCCGGCGTTATAGGCGGCGCTCGACAGGATGCGGTTGCGGCCGAACTGCTGATAGACCGACTCCAGATAGCTGGTGCCGATGGTGATGTTGGTCTGCGGATCGAACAGCTGGCTCGGGCCGACGTAGCCGGGAATATTGAACATCTGCACCGTATGCTGCGCGGTGCGCGGCATCACCTGCATCAGGCCGGAAGCGCCAACCGGCGACTGCGCCTTCGGATTCCAGGCGCTCTCCTGGCGCGCTATCGCCATCGCGTAGCTGGTGGTGATCCCCTTGTCATCGGTGGCGCGGCGGAACTCCTGCGGCCAGGCGACCGGGAAGCGCTCCTCCAGATGATCCCACAGCTTGCCGACGATGGTCGCCTGCACGCTCAGATCGGCCCATTTTTGCTCAAAGGCGTAGCGCGCCAGCGCCTCTTGTTCCGGTCGGCTGCGGCTGGCGACGTAGGAGCCCCACTCGCTGCGGGCCAGGTTGTCCATGTTCCAGTACATCAGCTCGCGCACCCGGGCAACCTCCGGCCCGTCGACCAGCGACGCGCGCGGCTTGGCCGCCACCGCCACCATCACCGGATAAGTGGCGTTCAGCTTCTGCGCCGCCGCCATCGGATAGAAGCCGCGTTCGGTCATCAGGTTACGCAATATCTCCTCGCCTTCGGCGCGTTTGCCTTCGTCCATCAACTGACTGGCGCGCCAGTAGCGCCACTCATCCTTGTTGCGCGACGCCTCCGGCAGGCGGGCCAGCCAGGTCGCCACGCCCTGCCGATCGCCGTTGCCCAACGCCATGCGCACCCGGCGCTCCAGCAGCGAAGGCGAACGGCTGCGCAGAATCACCCGATCGCGCCACTGCGCCTGTTCATAGGTGGCATCGCTGCCCATCAGGCGCCAGGCCACCGCCTCTTCCAGCCCCAGCCGCTCGTCGTCGCTCATTTTCTGCAGCCGCGCGAGCGTCGGGATCATCGCCCGCGCGTTTTCCACATCCTGCCGCGCCAGGCGTTCAAAGGCGATGCCGGTGGCGGCGCGGGTAAAGTCGGTCGGCCCCACGCTGCGGGCGAAGGCTTCCACGGTGGTCGGATCGTTTTGCAAGCGCACCAGGGCGTTGCCCATGGTTTGGTAGTCGGCCGGCAGCTGGCTGTAGAGGTTGCTGACCAGCGAACTGTTGCCCTCCTTCAACGCCAGCTTCATGCGCGCCAGAATATCCAGCGGCGTCTGCTTGCCTGCGCCGCGCCAGACGCTGAACAGCCGATCGCAGGCGCCCGGCAGCGTTTTGCCGTTCAGCCACAGTTCGTCGGCGCCGCTCCAGGCCGCCTGCTGATCGCCGGTGGCCCACTTGGCGTAGTAATAATTGCAGCGCGCCGCCACCGGTTTGGGCGGCTGCGGGCTGAAGGCCAACAGGGTGCGCCAGTCTTCGCGCCGCGCCAGCTCATTGACGAAGCGCGGGGCCAGTGATTTCGCCGGCGGCAGCGTCGGGTTGCGTTTGATAAAGTCGTTCACCTCGGAGAACCCCGCCTGGCTCAGATCCTGTGTCAGCTCGCGGTATTCCAGGTAAGGATAAAGCGGATAATCGCGCAGCGTCGGCATCAGCTGCGCCACCACGCCCATCTGATTGCCGTCCCATGCCTGTTTGATCTGCTGGTAGCGCTGACGTTGCGCATCCAGAGAATCCGCCAGCGCCGCGCCTGAAAACGCCGTCAGGCACAGGCCCATTGCCAACAGCCGTCGCTTGTCCACCTTGACCATCCTCGCTCTTTCCTCACTGGTTGGACCGCAGGAGCCGCCCAGCTCCCCGGTGACCGCCGCGCCACGGCACAGCGGGACAAAATAAAGCCGGGCGCACGGCCCGGACGCAGATATCTACCATAGACAGCGCAATCGCTCATCCATTCAATACTGTAGAAGAAGAAGTGTATCGCCATGACGGGAGCCAGGTAAAAAACGTTTACTTTGGCTGACAAATCAGGCCGACGGGATATTTCCAGCCACCGGATTTTTATTAGCCACCCCGGCATTTATAAGAGAAGTAAAATAATTTTTAATTATTAGCTATGACATTATTGCATTTGTGAGATGACGCCACCGTTGCGCAAATCGCCTGACAGCTGGCCAAACGCGCCAACTTTGCAGAAAAGCGGTGGCAAACCCGGGTAGGCATTTTTATACTATCAAAAATAAGTAGGATAATTCCGAGAAAACAGCACATAAAGCGCCCAACGAAGACATCTTATAATACAATCCGCGCCAATTATGGGTGAGATAGTGTTCATTAGGCAGTGCGACTGACAGCTTTCAGCAAAACGATTGTCCCTTCAAGCGGGCCGAACTTTTCCTTGTCAGGCCACGGCCTGCGGGCGGTGGATCAGGCCGGAATGGCGGGTGAAGATGGCGAATAAGACCGCGATAGCGATGCGTTGCGCAAAAAGCCCCGTGCCGGGCTTCCTTGGCGCACGTCTGAATATCGGTCGCCTGCTGCTGATCGTGTTGTTGGTGCTGCTGACGTTGTCCGGGCCTGCGCGCGCCGCTGATGATCCCTATCAAAAACGCACGCACGCCGTGACGACCGTGGTGGTAGGCATCATCAGCTACGCCCGCTGGTCGCGTGAACCCAATCCAATCCGCTTGTGCGTGACCGCACCCACCCAGTATGCCGAAGGGCTGTTCGATCCGATCCTGCTGAGCGCCCCGCGTCCGATTAAAGCCGAGCGTGTGCCGTTCGACAGCCCAACGCTGAGTACCGGCTGCGATGTCATCTACTTAGGGAACATCACCGCCGCGCAGAGACAAAATTTCATGCAGCGCATTTCCGGCAACTCCATTCTCAGCATCAGCGAGAACGATAGCGAATGCTCCGCCGGCAGCGCATTTTGCCTGCAGATCGATGGGGACCAGGCCAGTTTCAAGGTCAACCTGGATGCTCTGGCGCGCAGCGGCGTGCGCGTTCACCCCAACGTGCTGCAGCTGGCACGCAAACAGGCGCCGCCGCTATGAGGCTGTTGCACAGAAACCGCGCCGGCAATGCGCGCCCGACGCTGGGCCGAGTGCTGCAGCGGGTGCATCTTGGGCTGGCGCTGATCGCCGTCGGCACCGCCGGCATCTTTTTGACGCTGGTGGCGCTGTTTGCGCTGCGCGCCTATGCCGACCACAACCTGCACCTGATCGCGCGCTCCATCAGCTATACCGTCGAGGCCGCCGTGGTGTTTGAAGACGGCGTCGCCGCGCGTGAGGCGCTGATGCTGATCGCCTCCAACGAAGAGATCCTGGAGGCGCGCATTCTGGATAATAAAGGCAAGATGCTGGCCAGCTGGCGCCATCCCTCCGACAGCCCGCTGCACGGTCTGGAGCAGATGGTTGCGCACTGGGCGCTGCCCGAGCCGGTCATCCTGCCTATTTCTCACGGGGGCAAACAGGTTGGCCAGGTCTGGTTGAGCGGCAACGGCGGCAGCCTGTTGCGTTTCCTGTTGCGCGGCCTGGTCGGCATGATCGCCTGCATGGTGCTCAGCACCCTGTGCGCTCTGGTGTTGTCGCGCCGTATGCTGGTCGGCATCGTCAGTTCGCTGGACGACATCGCCAACGTGGCGCACGCGGTGCGCCGCGATCGCACCTTCGGCCTGCGGGTGCCGTCGGCGCCGATCGCCGAGCTGCATGAGCTCAGCAACGATTTCAACGGCTTGCTCGACGAGCTGGAGGCCTGGCAGGCCCATCTGAAGCAGGAGAACGACTCGCTGGCTCACCGGGCGACGCACGACAGCCTGACCGGCTTGCCGAACCGCGCCTTCTTCGAAGGGCGGCTGAGCCGGGCGCTGGGCGATATCGAACCGCCGGCGAAATTGGCGGTGCTGTTTATCGACGGCGATCGCTTCAAGGAGGTGAACGACAGTTACGGCCACGCCGCAGGCGATGCGGTGCTGACCACCATTGCCGGGCGCATTCGCGCGCAGCTGCGCGAGACCGATCTGGTCGCGCGTCTGGGCGGGGATGAATTCGCCGTGCTGCTGGCGCCGGTACACGGCACGGAAGATGTCCTGCAGATCGCTGACAACATCATCGATTGCATGACGCAACCGGTCATTTTGCCGAACGACGAGGCGGTCATTACCTCTCTGAGTATCGGTATTGCGCTGTACCCTGATCACGCGTCGACGCCTCAGGGTCTTTTGCACGAAGCTGACGATGCGATGTATCAGGCAAAGCATCGTTATAACGGAGGCTGGCGGCTGGCTATACATAAATAAGAGCCCCGGCTATAACACTTGAACTAGGGATTTTGACTATGATACAGCAACTGTTTAAAGGTCGTTTTTCACTGCTGACGATGGTGTTCGTCGCCCTGCTGGCGCTCGCCGGCTGCCAGAGCAAACCGCAGGGCCTGACGCCCGAGCAGATCGCGCTGCTGCAATCGCAGGGCTTCAAGCTGACCGATAACGGCTGGGAGTTCGGCCTGTCGGATAAAGTGCTATTCGGCAACAACATCGGCAAGCTGAACCCGGAAAGCACCGAGACGGTGCAGAAGATGGGCCGCGCGCTGCTGAGCGTCGGCATCACCAAGTTCCGCCTGGACGGTCATACCGACAACTACGGTGAAGACAGCTATAACGACCAGCTCTCTCTGCGCCGCGCCGATGCGGTGGCCGATCTGCTGGCCAGCGTCGGCATTCCGCGCGCCAATATCGAAACCCGCGGCATGGGCAAACGCGATCCCGTTGCCGACAACCGCACCTCCAGCGGCCGCGCGGAAAACCGCCGCGTCGCGATCGTCGTCACGCCATAAGCCACCAATATGCGCCTTTATCGGCGCATAAACGGTTATACTTAGCGATCGCTGAGCGATGTCTGGGATCCGAGATCGAAACGGGCTACACTCATGCCGCCAGACATCCTATAAATACTGATATAGAGAGGCTTAGAGCAACGTGGCTCAATACGTCTATACCATGCACCGCGTCGGCAAGGTGGTACCGCCGAAGCGTCATATTTTGAAAAACATCTCCCTGAGCTTCTTCCCCGGGGCCAAAATCGGCGTACTGGGTCTGAACGGCGCCGGTAAGTCCACCCTGCTGCGCATCATGGCCGGCATCGATACCGATATCGAAGGGGAAGCGCGCCCGCAGCCGGGCATCAAGATCGGTTACCTGCCGCAGGAGCCGCAGCTTAACCTCGAACACACCGTGCGTGAGTCGGTGGAAGAAGCGCTGGCGGAAGTGGTCGGCGCGCTGAAGCGCCTGGACGAAGTGTACGCGCTGTACGCCGAAGAAGGCGCAGACTTCGACAAGCTGGCCGCCGAACAGGGCCGCCTGGAAGAGATCATTCAGGCGCACGACGGTCACAACCTCAACGCCCAGCTGGAACGCGCCGCCGACGCGCTGCGCCTGCCGGACTGGGACGCCAAAATCGCCCACCTGTCCGGGGGTGAACGCCGCCGCGTCGCGCTGTGCCGCCTGCTGCTCGAAAAGCCGGACATGCTGCTGCTAGACGAACCGACCAACCACCTGGACGCCGAGTCCGTGGCCTGGCTGGAACGCTTCCTGCACGACTTCGAAGGCACCGTGGTGGCGATCACCCACGACCGTTACTTCCTGGATAACGTGGCCGGCTGGATCCTCGAACTGGACCGCGGCGAGGGCATTCCATGGGAAGGCAACTACTCTTCCTGGCTGGAGCAGAAAGACGCGCGTCTGGCGCAGGAAGCGTCCGCCGAAGCCGCTCGCCGCAAGTCGATCGAGAAAGAGCTGGAGTGGGTGCGTCAGGGCGCCAAAGGCCGTCAGTCCAAAGGCAAGGCCCGTTTGGCCCGCTTCGAAGAGCTGAACAACACCGAATACCAGAAACGTAACGAAACCAACGAACTGTTCATTCCACCTGGCGCACGCCTGGGCGACAAAGTGGTCGAAGTCAGCAACCTGCGCAAGTCCTACGGTGACCGCCTGCTGATCGACGACCTGTCGTTCTCGGTGCCGAAAGGGGCAATCGTCGGCATCATCGGCCCGAACGGCGCGGGTAAATCCACGCTGTTCCGCATGATGTCCGGCCAGGAACAGCCGGATTCCGGCAGCATCGTGCTGGGCGACACCGTCAAGCTGGCCTCCGTCGATCAGTTCCGCGACAGCATGGACGGTTCGAAAACCGTGTGGGAAGAAGTCTCCGGCGGGCAGGACATCATGCGCATCGGCAACACCGAGATGCCGAGCCGCGCCTATGTCGGCCGCTTCAACTTCAAGGGCGTCGATCAGGGCAAACGCGTGGGCGAGCTGTCCGGCGGTGAGCGTGGCCGTCTGCACCTGGCCAAGCTGCTGCAGGTTGGCGGCAACGTGCTGCTGCTCGATGAACCGACCAACGACCTGGATATCGAAACCCTGCGCGCGCTGGAAAACGCCCTGCTGGAATTCCCTGGCTGCGCCATGGTGATCTCGCACGACCGTTGGTTCCTCGACCGTATCGCCACCCACATTCTGGACTACCAGGATGAAGGCAAGGTGGAATTCTTCGAAGGCAACTTCACCGAGTACGAAGAGTACAAGAAGCGTACGCTGGGCGCCGACGCGCTCGAACCGCACCGCATCAAGTACAAGAAGATCGCCAAGTAATGCCCGAGGCGCCGCATGCGGCGCCTTTTTTACGCCTGCGCCCGGCGATAGTCGCGCGGTGAGCACGCCATCACGCGTTTGAACGCGTGGCTGAAAGCGCTGTCGGAATCGTACCCCAAACGCTGCGCGATAGCGGAGATCGGTTCGCCGCCGGTACGCAGCGCCCGCGCCGCCAGCAGCATGCGCCAGCGCGACACGTACTCGAGCGGCGCCATGCCGGCTTTCTGCTTGAAGCGCAGCGCCAACGTCGAACGGGAAACGCTCGCCGCGTCGGCCAACGCCGCCACCGTCCAGCGCCGGGCCGGATCGGCATGTACCGCCTGCATCGCGGCGCCGATGCGCGGATCGAACAAAGCGGGTAGCCAGCCGGACGCCGCACTCTCCTCCCCCATCAGGTAAATCCGCAGCGCCTGGGTCAACATGATTTGCCCCAGATGATGCGCCATCAACGTACTGCCCGGCGAAGGCCTCACCAGCTCATCCGCCAGCCGCTGCAGCGCCCATTGCAGCACGGCTGCCTCTTCCGTGCCCCCGCGGATCACCATCAACGCGGGCAGGCTGCCGAACAGCCGCTCCACCTCCTCGCCAAAGCTAAAACGGCCGCCGATAAACAGGCACGTTTCCCCCTCGCCGCAGCGCGCCACGCCGTTTTGCGCCTGCAGATAAAGCGCGTCGGCGTCGAGCGCCGGAAGAGACAAGTCGCTGCCGACGGTCAGCGGCAGGCTGCGAGTCAGCAGTAAACAGTCGCCGGCCGCCAGCCACAGCGGTTCTGCCAGCCCTTCCGCCGCCAACCAACAGCCGCCGCGCACCACCGCGTTGAACTTCCCGCCTTGCGGAGCGGGAAAATGAACGGCCCAGTCGCCGCCGGCCTTCAGGCCGCCGAAAAACGCATTCTGGCTGTTCAGTGGCGCCAGCACTTCCGATAAAGGATCCATATCCTCTCCCCATAAAGATCTTGCAAGAGCATAACCCGCGCGATGCGCTGGTCGAAGGCTTTAGGACGATGGCGACAGAAATTAGGTTTTTGTTGCATTCATCCGCAGGATAGCGCCGATTTACACTCCCTGTGTCACAGCCAACCACAGCGAGGAATCCCCAATGAATAAACAAACGCCCATCGGCTCTGGCTTCAACGCCACCGCCACCGCCGCCGACGTGCTCAAAGATCGTCAACTGGCCGGCATGACGGCGCTGGTCACCGGCGGCCATTCCGGCCTGGGGTTGGAAACGACTCGCGCATTGACGCAGGCGGGAGCACAGGTGATCGTCGCCGCCCGCGATCCCGTCATCGCCCGCACACGTCTGGCCCTCGCCGGTATCAGCAACGTCGACATTTATGAGCTTGATTTGGCCGATCTGAACAACATCAGAGAGTTCGCGCAACATCTTCTGGCGACCGGCGCCCACCTCGATATGGTGATCTGCGGCGCCGGCATCATGGCCTGTCCTGAAACCCGCATCGGTCCAGGCTGGGAGGCTCAATTCGCGATCAACCACCTGGGGCATTACGCGCTGGTGAACCACCTCTGGCCGGCATTGGCGGGCGGCGCCCGCGTTGTCGTCATCTCCTCTTCCGGCCACCATGCCAGCGCCATACGCTGGAATGACGTGCAGTTTCACAGCGGCTATGACAAGTGGCGGGCCTACGGCCAGTCGAAAACCGCTAATGCGTTATTCGCCGTGCACCTCGACAAACGAGGACGAGCCGCCGGTGTACGCGCCTTCACGCTGCATCCCGGCATGATCCCCACGCCACTGCAGCGTTACCTCTCGCAGGAAGAGATGCTCGCATTGGACTGGATCGACGCCAACGGCAAACCCGCACACCCGGAAATGCTGAAAACGCCGCAACAGGGTGCGGCAACCCAGGTGTGGGCGGCGACATCGCCTCAACTCAATGGCCTTGGCGGATTGTATTGCGAAGACTGCGATATCGCCCGGCGCAACGATGACGAGGGCCTTTCCTTCAGCGGCGTAAAAAGCTACGCCGTCGATCCTGAACAGGCCCAACGCCTGTGGGAGTTGTCGGCGCAACTCACCGGCATCGACATCTTCGGCAAGATTTAAACAGGAGCCCCCTATGCAGAATCGCCAAATCATCCTCGGCAAACTCCCACAGGGAAAGCTGACCGTCGATTGTTTTCAGACTCGCGAGACCCCGATGCCGATCCCCGGCCCCGGAGAGGTTCTGTTGCGCACGCTTTACGTGCCTTTGGATGCGGCCAGCAGAGCCTGGATGCAGGGCGTCACCTATCGTTCCGGATTGCAGCCAGGAGACATCATGGCCGCGACGACGCTGGCCGAAGTCGTCACGTCGCGCTCTCCCCTGCTGGCCGCCGGCGATATCGTGTTGGCGGAAACCGGCTGGCAAACCTTCACGGCCCTGCTGGCGGCTGAGGCGCTCAAACAGCCGGACATCGTTCCGCATACGCACTTGCTCAGCGTTTACGGCGTGCCCGGACTCACCGCTTACTTCGGCCTGCTGGAATGCGGACGCCCCAAGGCCGGTGAAACCGTCGTCATTTCCGCCGCCGCGGGGGCGGTAGGCATGTTCGCCGGACAAATCGCCCGGCTCCACGGCTGCCGCACGGTGGGCATTGCCGGCGGCGCCGCCAAAACGGCTCTGCTGACGGACAGGCTGGGTTTCGACGCGGCGATAGATTATAAGGCGGGGAATCTGCATGACGGCCTGCGCCGCTCGTGCCCCAACGGCATTGACGTGCTGTTCGACAACGTCGGCGGCGATATTTTGGCGGCCTGCCTGCCGCACATGGCGAAACAGGGGCGCATTGTTTGCTGCGGCGCGGTGTCGCAGTATGATACGGCCTCCCCACCGGCCGCGCCGGCCGGGATCCCCGGTTTGCTGATCGTCAACAGCTTGACGATGCGGGGGTTCCTGTTGGCCGACTTCCTTCACCGACAAGAACAGGCGCTGACGGCGCTCACGGCCTGGGTCGCGGAGGAGAAATTAGCGGTCATCGAAGATCTGATCGCCGGTTTTGAGCTGCTGCCCGCGGCCTTGGTTGGCCTGCTGGCGGGGGAGAACACAGGAAAACGCATCGTGCAAGTGACGTAATATCTTGTTTAACCCAGGAGCGGCCTGGGCTTCCTTGGTTCTTATTCCCGCGGCAGCTCGCGGGCGTAGTCGTCGAACGCCGGATGCTGCAGCACCACATCGATGAAGCAGGCCAGCGCCGGGGAGTTCAGCTTGCGGCTCGGGTAAACCAGATACAGCTCGTTGCCCTCCGCGCGCCACGCCGGCAAGACTTCCACCAACAGCTTCTGCGCCACCACCTCGCGGCTGAGAAACGCCGGCAACAGCGTGATCCCCGCGCCGGCGATAGCGCATTCACGCGCATACAGCAGGTTGTCGGTGGTGTGCGCCAGCGGCAGCTGCCAACGGTAGTAGTCGTCGCCGCAGCGCAGGTTCCAGGCCGTCCAGGCGCGGTGGGCAATGCAGCGATGCTGTTGCAGTTGCTGCGGGTGTTCGATCGGCGGATGCTGCGCCAGATAGGACGGCGCGGCCAACAGATAGCGCGGCGCATACCCGAGACGGCGACCGATCAGCGAAGAATCCTGCGGCTTGCCGGTGCGCAGCGCGGCGTCGAAGCCTTCCTGCACCAGATCCACCATGGCGTCGGACACCGACACCTCCAGCGAAACGTCCGGGTATTGGCGCTGAAAATCCGCCGCCAGCCGCGCCACCAGGGTCGCCCCCAGCCCGGCGGGCGTTGAAATGCGCAGGCGGCCGCTCGGGTTATCGCGCAGCCGCTGCAACGCCAGATCGGCGCGTTCCGCGGCGGACATCATCGCCTGACAATGTTCCAGATAGCGCTCACCGGCGAAGGTCAGGTTCAGCTGGCGCGTGGTGCGATTGAGCAAGCGCAGCCCCAGCGTCTGTTCGAGCTGGCTGATGCGCTGGCTGACGCTGGATTTCGGCAACCCGACGCGCTGCGCGGCGGCGGTGAAGCTGCCGCACTCCGCCACCAGCGCGAACAGCGCCATGTCCTGCAGCTGTTTGAATTCCATTGTTCACCTTAAACGAATACTCCGTTAGATATTGTCCATCTTATCACCCCACTGCCGCGGGTCTACACTGGGGACATCATTTAAAAGGAGCACAATCATGTCGATAAAAGCCATTGCCGTAGACCCGCAGAACCCCGCCGGTTTCATCGAAATCTCACCGGAGATGCCGGTTCCCGGCCAGTACGATCTGCTGGTGGCAGTGAAAGCGGCGTCGGTCAACCCAGTGGACACCAAAGTGCACGCCGGTCTGCAAAAGAGCGGCCTGCAGCAGCCGCGCATCCTCGGCTGGGACGCCAGCGGCGTGGTGGTAGACGTGGGCAGCGGCGTCAGCGGCTTCAAGCCCGGCGATGAAGTGTGGTACGCCGGCGACATCACCCGCCCCGGCAGCAACAGCAGCCACCAGCTGATCGACTCACGCATCGCCGCGCACAAGCCGCGCAGCCTGAACTGGGCCGAGTCCGCCGCCCTGCCGCTCACCGCCCTCACCGCCTGGGAAGCGCTGTTCGAACACCTGAACATTCAGGACGCGCCGGAGAACAAGACGCTGCTGATCATCGGCGGCGCCGGCGGCGTCGGCTCGCTGGCCATTCCGCTGGCCGCGCTGCGCAGCAAGGTGAAAGTGATCGCCACCGCCTCAAGGCCGGAATCCGCCGCCTGGTGCCGTGAGCGCGGCGCCGATCTGGTGGTGGACTACCGCGATCTGAAGGGCGAGCTGGCGCAGCACGGCATCGAGCAGGTGGATTACATCCTGTGCCTGAACGATACCGACGGCCACTGGCCGGCGATGGCCGAGCTGGTCGCGCCGCTGGGCCATATCTGCACCATCGTCGAGAACGCGCAGCCGTTGGATCAAAACGCGCTGAAGCTGAAAAGCGCCGCGCTGCACTGGGAATTCATGTTCACCCGCAGCATGTTCACCACCCCGGACATCGCGCAGCAGGGCCAGATCCTCCAACAGGTGGCGCAGCTGCTGGACGAGGGCAAGTTGAGCACCACGTTGAGCGAAACCCTGCACGGGCTGTCGGTAGAAACGCTGACCGCCGCGCATCAACGGCTGCTCGGCGGCCATATGCAAGGCAAGCTGGTTATCGCTTACTAAGCCTGAATCGCGGCGGCGTTTTGCGCCGCCGTTACTGCGGACGAACGAAGCCGACGCACAGCGCTTGCTCGTCGGCATGCGGATCGGCGCGGAACGTCAGCGTCTGCTGCCAATCGAGGCGCATCTTCGGCCAGTGGGCCAGCTCGCCGCCGAAGTCGCTGTGCGCGCAGTCTTCACCCAACCGCCCGAACAGGGCGACGCCGTGCTGCGCAATCTGCGGATAGCTGATGTTGACGTTGTAGATATTCGGGCGCGTATGATTAGACCAGCGCGTAATGGTCTGCGGCCGGGAGCCGGCGTACACCGTCATCCACTGCGACAGGTATTCGCCGCCGACGTAGCGCAGGCTGACGCCATACCGCTCCTGCCACAGCCGCTCCACTCCGACGCTGAACGCCTTGATACCCACCATTTTCTGGCCGGCGTTGCGCACGTTGCCCAGCATCACCGCGGCATACCCCAGATAGACCGCCAACGCCGCGCACATCAGCCCGATGGTCGCCGCGCGCAGCGAACGCACCGGCGGCTGGCGCACGCAGCCGACCAGCAACGCGGGCGCCAGCATGAAGAACGGCTGCAGCCACTCGGTCAGCCGGCCGCCGACGTTGAAAGAGAACCAGAAGGTAATGATGCCGAGCGGCAACAGGTAGACCCACAGCAACACCCGCATCGGCAACGCCGCTGGCCAGGCCAGCACCGCCCCGCTGCGCCGCAGGATCACCCACAGCGCGAGCGACGGATAGAACACCAGCAGCAGCGACTGCAGCATATCGAGGTTGAGCTGCATCTTGATCTGCGAATCCACCCACTTGAAGGCGGCGAAGTCATGGTTCCACAGCCAGAACAGGTTCGGCAACACCAGCGCCAACCAGATCGCCACCGCCAGATAGAACTGCGGCTGGCGATAGCAGCGGCGGATCTGCGGTACGAACAGCGTCGACAGCGCCGCGAAATAGACGAAGGCGAAGGTCGAGTATTTAGCCATCATCGCCAGACCGGCCACCAATGCGAAAGCCGGCCACCAGTTGGCCGAACGCGAGATCGCCAGGTGGAAGAACAGCGCCATCCACGGCCACAGCATCACCAACAGGTAATTGTCGTTGTAGGGAATGATGTCGAAATTGATGATGCCGGACAGGTTGAGCGTCAGCAGCGCCATCCAGGCCAGCGAGGTGCTGCCGCTCAGGCGGCGCGCCAATAGCCAGACGCCCAACATGCCGATGGCGATGGCGATGAAGTGCCCGCCATACCAGTACAGGTTCAGCGGCAGCCACGGGAGCCAGATCGCCGGCTGCATCGCCGCACCGACCAGCCAAGGATTTTTCGGTGAGCCCCACTCGGCGTTGAGGCCCCAGTTGAGCGCCTCGACGGCGTCGTAAGGCAGAGTGGGATCGAGATGAACGGTCAGCAGCGTCCAGGCTGCGGCATAGCAGATCAACCAGAGAACGAGTAAGCGATAAGACATGTCTTCTTCTGAGCGTTATTGTAAAGAAAATCTTAACCTAGTCGCTACCGAATGAACCATGTTTAAACAAGCCGTTAAATGTGCGCCACAGAGGCGTTTCTGCCGCCGCGACCGCACATTCCGCTAATTTTCTCAGCCTGCGGCGTGGCGATGGGCGGGCGCATTCGCCAACCGGCCGGCGTCCGCCGCCAGCAGCTGCTGCACCAGCTCGACGCAGCGCAGGAAACGCTCTTCGTAATCGCTGGATTCAACGTGCACGTACTCGATGTTGTTGGCGCGCAACATCTCCTCCAGCAGGTGCTGGAACGCCAGGCGATCGGCGGCGCTGCCAAGGCTGCGCAGGCCGTCCGCCACCCACGGCGTGTTGTTTTCCAACAGGATCACCAGATCGAAACGGTATTCGTCGATCAGCGCCTGCACGAAGGGGTGTTCACGCCCCTCGTACTTTTTGCAAAACGCCTGGGTGGTAACGAAATCGGTATCGATAAACGCCACCTTGTTGGCGTACTTGACCGCGAAATCCACGTATTGCGCCTGCCCGAGAGCGATTTTGTCGTAGTCGGAGTACTGCAGCGCCATCTCGTCGCCGCCCAGGTGCGAAAACACGTAATCACGGCCATATTCCCAGGCGCTGGTGGTGTTGAAGATGTTGGCCAGCTTGTTGACCAGCGTCGATTTGCCGCTCGACTCGCCGCCGAGGATCGCCACGGTGCGTACGAAAAACGGCTTCACCTCGGTAGGGATGTAGTCCCAATAGCGGAACGGATCCTGGCGGATCTGATTGCCGCTGATGTTCATGAACGAACGCTCGGGATCGACCAAGATGGTTTCGATGCCCAGATGCTCGCGGTAGCGCGGCGCATCCTGCGCTTCGCTGGAATAGATGAAGCTCGGCACGATGCCCTTCTGTTCCATAAAGGCCTTCATGCCGTCGCTCCACACGTTCCAGCCGTGCGGATAGGGTTCGATGCCCTGCTCGTCGAACGAGTGGATATGGATGTTTTTCTGGTACTTGAAGGTCTGCAGCAGCCAGCGCAGGCGATCGCTGACCGTTGGCTGTTGCGACATCGAACTGTTCTCGAACAGCTCGCGGTCGCGCGGTTCATCGTGGCACAAGATAACGTGAAGTTCGTCCACCTGGCTGCAGGCGCGCTGGATCAGATAGATGTGGCCGGTGTGCAGCGGGTAAAATTTACCAAACACCACGCCGACTTTGACCTCTTTACGCGGGAACTCCAGCCCGAGAAAACGGTGCAGCGCCTCGAGCTTTTGCGCGCTCGGGCTTTTGATTTTGTCGTTCAACAGCTGGCTCAGATAGCCCTTGGTCATGCCGCTGGCATCCGCCACCTGCTGCAAAGTACAGCCCTTTTGCTTAATGGACGTCTTCAGGTAATCAAATTGCGGCATGGCCACCTCCGTTTAGTATGCTAAACAAAATAGCATATCTTACTCGCCGTCGGCGACATTAATAAAACTCTTCCAGCACGTCGAGCGCGTCCGCCAGCTTCTTGACCCCAAACACCTGCATGTTGGCCGGCGGCTTCTTCGGCATGTTGCCGTGCGGCACGATGGCGCGCTTGAAACCGTGCTTGGCCGCTTCGGAGATGCGCTCCTGGCCGCTCGGCACCGGACGGATTTCTCCCGCCAGCCCCACTTCGCCGAACACCACCAGATCGTTCGGCAGCGGCCGATCGCGCAGGCTCGACACCAACGACATCAGCAGCGCCAGATCGGCGCTGGTCTCGCTGACCTTCACCCCGCCGACCACGTTGACGAACACGTCCTGATCCGACATCTGCAGCCCGCCGTGGCGGTGCAGCACCGCCAGCAGGATCGCCAACCGGTTCTGCTCCAGGCCCACCGCCACGCGGCGCGGGTTGGACATCATCGAGTGATCCACCAGCGCCTGGATCTCCACCAGCAGCGGCCGGGTACCTTCCCACACCACCATCACCGAACTGCCGGAAGTGACTTCATCGCCGCGGCTGAGGAAGATCGCCGAAGGGTTGCTGACTTCGCGCAGCCCCTGTTCGGTCATGGCGAACACCCCCAGCTCGTTGACCGCGCCGAAGCGGTTCTTGTGGCTGCGCAGGGTGCGGAAGCGGGAATCGGCGTCGCCGTCCAGCAGCACCGAACAGTCGATGCAGTGTTCCAGCACTTTCGGCCCGGCCAGCGAGCCGTCTTTGGTGACGTGGCCGACCATGACGATCGCCACGCCGCGCGTCTTGGCGAAGCGCGTCAGGTAGGCGGCGGTTTCGCGCACCTGGGCCACGCTGCCCGGCGAAGACTGAATGTCCGCCATGTGCATCACCTGGATCGAGTCGATCACCATCAGCTTCGGCTGTTCCTGCTCGGCGATCAGGCAGATCTGCTCGATGCTGGTTTCCGACAGCATGTTCAGGCCGCCGGTCGGCAGCCCCAGCCGATGAGCGCGCATCGCCACCTGCTGCAGCGACTCCTCGCCGGTGACGTACAGGGTTTTCATCTGCTCGGACAGTTTGCACAGCACCTGCAGCAACAGGGTGCTCTTGCCGGCGCCGGGGTTGCCGCCGATCAGAATGGCGCTGCCGGGCACCACGCCGCCGCCCAGCACGCGATCGAACTCGAGAAAGCCGGTGGTGAAGCGCGGCAGCGCCTCAAGGCTGATTTCCGACAGCTTCTGCACCTTGCTGACGCCGGCGTCGCCGGCATAGCCGCTGAGGCGATCGTTGCGCGCCGCTGCGGGCGACGCGGCCAAACGCACTTCCGTGATGGTGTTCCAGGCATGGCAGGCGCTGCACTGCCCCTGCCAACGCGGATAGTCCGCCCCGCACTCATTGCACACAAATGCCCGTTTTGCCGCTTTTGCCACGTCTTACCTCAATCTTTCGTTATCGCACTTCGTGTTTCAGGCTGCCGGTGAGAATGCACAGCACGCCCATCAGATCCGCATGCCGGATCGCCACCTGCGCTTTTTCATACACTTTCGGCTTGGCGTGGTAGGCGATGCCCAACCCCGCAGCCTGCATCATTTTCAAATCGTTGGCGCCGTCGCCGATGGCCACGGTCTGCGCCAGCGGGATCTCCAGCTTCTCCGCCAGCCGCAGCAGCGTATCGGCTTTGAACTGCGCGTCCACCACCGGCCCCAGCACTTCGCCGGTCAGCTTGCCGTCGCGGATCTCCAGCTCATTGGCCGCCGCCGCCACCAGCCGCAGCCGGTTGCGCAGGTATTCGGCGTAGTAGGTGAAGCCGCCGGAGGCGATCGCCACATGCCAGCCCATCGCCTGCAGCTTGCCCACCAGGCTGGTCAGCCCCGGCATCAGCGGCAGCTCGTCGCGCACCTGCTTGAGGATGTTGGCGTCGGCTCCTTTCAGCGTGCCGACGCGCTGGCGCAGGCTGGCGGTAAAGTCCAGCTCGCCGCGCATCGCGCGTTCGGTGACTTCCGCCACCTGCTCACCGACGCCCGCCAGCTTGGCGATCTCGTCGATGCACTCGATCTCGATCGCCGTCGAATCCATGTCCATCACCAGCAGCCCCGGCGTGCGCAGGTGCGGGATCTTGCCGAGCGGCGCCACGTCCAGCCCGCTCTCCGCCGCCAGCAGCTTGGCGCGCGGCGTCAAGGTGCCCGCCAGGCGCACCACCTGATAGTCGTCCACGCCCCAGGCGGTGACGATCACCATCGCCGCGCCCAGCTTGCGTTGGAATTGTGTAATGCGCGCCTTGTCCAGCTTTCTGCCGTATAACAGCCACCCGGTATTGCCCGCCCGGTAGTCCAGCGGCATCACTTCGTCGCCGCTGAGCGAAAGGGGAAGACCCGGCCATTGAGAGATCTCCGCCGGAAGATCGCAATAGGTCAGACTGTTTGACATCATTGACTCCTGAATGGACAAAAACGCTGCATGATAAAACGACGCATCAAGCTATCCTATCGCCAGCGGTTCTGGCAACATAAAGTGTCCCCGATGCCCAAGGAACCTGCATGGCTCGCGCTAAACTGAAATTTCGCCTGCACCGTACCGCTATTATCCTGATTTGCCTGGCTTTGCTGGTGCTGCTGATGCAGGGTGCCTCTTATTTTAGCCTGAGTCACCAAATGGCGCGATCCGAACAGGTCGAAGAGCTGGCGCAGACGCTGACCAAACAGGTCGCCTACAGCCTGGCGCCGCTGCTGGACGACGACGGCAACAACCCGCGCATCGACGCCATCCTCAAGCAGCTCACCGATCACAGCCGCATTCTCGACGTCAGCGTGTATCAGCTGGACGGCACGCTGGTCTCCCACGCCGGGGAGCAGATAAGTATACGCGATCGGCTGTCGCTCGACGGCAAGCGCGCCGGCAGCTACTTCAACCACCAGTTGGTCGAATCCATTCGGGGCAAAGACGGCCCAATCGGCTTTATCCGCATCACCCTCGACACCCACGTGCTGGCGACCGAGTCCAAGCAGGTGGACAACACCACCAACCTGCTGCGCCTGATGATCCTGCTGGCGCTGGCGATCGGCATCATTCTGGCGCGCACCCTGCTGCAACACCGCCGCAGCCGCTGGCAGCAGTCGCCGTACCTGTTGACCGCCAACACGCCGTTGGCAGAAGGCAATACGGTGGAAGACGACGAAGAGGATGCGCCTGAGGCAAAACAGGAAGCGCCGAAGAAGGGGTAACTCAGGCCAGGCGCTGAATGTGATCGTGCCGTTTATTGTCCTTTCGGTGAATAGATTGCCCGTAACGGCTTCATCAATAACCAGTTGAAAGGTAAAGCGTTAGCCAAAACTGGCCAAGCGGAATGAATAGATTGACGGGCGGGCGCCAGGATGACGCCCGCCGGGGTATTACGCTTTGTCGCCCAGCAGCACGGATTCCAGCGCGATAACGATCATGTCGTTAAAGGTGGTCTGGCGTTCCGCCGCCGTGGTCGCTTCGTGACGCAGGATGTGGTCGGACACGGTGCAGATGGTCAGCGCCTTGCAGCCGAACTCTTCGTACAGCTCTGCCGCCACGCCGTAGATGCCGGCCGCTTCCATTTCCACGCCCAGGATGCCGTACTTCTTCATCACCTGGAACATGTCCGGATCCGGGGTGTAGAACAGATCGGCGGAGAAGATGTTGCCCACGCGCGCCGGGATGCCCTGCGCCGCCGCCGCGTCGACCGCGTTGCGCACCATGTCGAAGTCGGCGATCGCCGCGTAGTCGTTGTCCTTGAAGCGCAGACGGTTCACCTTGGAGTCGGTGCACGCGCCCATGCCGATCACCACGTCACGCAGTTTGATATCGTCACGCACCGCGCCGCAGGAGCCCACGCGAATGATCTTCTTCACGCCGAATTCTGCGATCAGCTCGCGCGCATAGATGGAGCAGGACGGGATGCCCATGCCGTGGCCCATTACGGAGATGCGGCGGCCTTTGTAGGTGCCGGTGAAGCCCAACATGCCGCGCACGTTGTTCACTTCCACCGCGCCTTCCAGGAAGGTTTCGGCGATGTATTTTGCACGCAGCGGATCGCCCGGCATCAGTACTACGTCAGCGAAATCACCCATCTCAGCATTAATGTGCGGCGTAGCCATAATTTTCTTCCTTTAGAAATCTTATTTAATAAAAACGTCAAACATCTAAGCCTTGAATTTCGAGTTGCAGCTAGGCAGCTAGCGGGTGAATCCCCAGGAGCTTACTTGAGTAAGTGACTGGGGTTCACGCGTGAAGCTAACAACGCTGCGGCTTGAAAGACAGGGCTTAGAACAGGGTCTTACCGTAATCCATCGGCGACAGGCCAAAGTAATTGGCGACGGTCTGGCCGATGTCGGCGAAGGTCTCGCGGTGGCCCAGCGAGCCCGGTTTCACTTTCGGGCCGTAAACCAGCACCGGGATGTGCTCGCGGGTGTGGTCGGTGCCCGGCCAGGTCGGGTCGCAGCCGTGGTCGGCGGTGAAGATGATGATGTCTTCGTCTTTCACCAGCTTCAGCAGCTCCGGCAGGCGGCGATCGAACAGCTCCAGCGCGGCGGCGTAGCCCGCCACGTCGCGGCGGTGGCCGTAAGAGGAATCGAAGTCCACGAAGTTGGTGAACACGATGGTGTTGTCGCCGGCCTTTTCCATTTCGATCAGGGTCGCGTCGAACAGCGCGTCGATGCCGGTCGCCTTCACCTTCTTGGTGATGCCGACGTTGGCGTAGATGTCGGCGATTTTACCGATCGACACCACTTCGCCGCCCTTCTCGTCCACCAGCTTTTTCAGCACGGTCGGCGCCGGCGGCTCTACCGCCAGATCGTGACGGTTGCCGGTGCGCTGGAAGTTGCCCGGCTTGTCGCCGACGAACGGACGCGCGATCACGCGGCCGATGTTATACCCGCCTTCGGTCAGCTCTTCACGCGCGATTTCGCACAGCTCGTACAGGCGATCCAGGCCGAAGGTTTCTTCATGGCAGGCGATCTGGAATACCGAGTCGGCGGAGGTGTAGAAAATCGGCTTGCCGGTTTTCATGTGCTCTTCACCCAGCTGATCGAGGATCACGGTGCCGGATGAGTGGCAGTTGCCCAGGTAGCCCGGCAGCTTGGCGCGTTCGACCAGTTTGTCCAGCAGTGCCTGCGGGAAGCTGTTGTGCTCGTCCTTAAAATAGCCCCAGTCGAACAGCACCGGCACGCCGGCGATTTCCCAGTGGCCCGACGGCGTGTCTTTACCGGAAGAGAGTTCGCTAGCGTAAGCGTAAGCGCCGATGATGTCGGCGTTGCGATCCAGCCCCTGCGGGAAGTTGCCGGTGGACTCTTCCGCCGCTTTGCCGAGACCCAGACGGCTCAGGTTAGGCAGCGTCAGCGGGCCCTGGCGGCCCACGTTGGCCTCACCGCGCGCGCAAACCTCGGCGATGTGGCCCAGGGTGTCGGAACCCTGATCGCCAAAACGTTCGGCGTCTTCGCTGGCGCCGATGCCGAAGGAATCCAATACCATAATAAATGTGCGTTTCATCTGTGCTCTCCTGCGTGTTCTCACGCTTTGGACGGCCGCGAAAAAGCCGCGGCCGTTCCTGATTCTTGGGTTATTCCGTGATGCGCTTATACACCACCGGCGTCGCTTCCGGCGCCTTGTCGCTCAGCGTCATCGCGCTGCGCACCGCATCGGCCGCCTGCTGCCAGCTCTCTTCATCGTTGGCGTGGATCATCGCCAGCGGCTGCTGGGCACCCACTTTCTCGCCCAGGCGCGCCACCTCGGTCAGGCCAACGCTGTAATCGATGGCGTCGCTCGCCCGGCGACGGCCGCCGCCCAGCGCAACCACCGCCATGCCCAGCGCGCGGGTATCCATGGCGCTGACGATGCCCGGCTTTTCAGCATACACCGGCTTGCTCAACGTTGCCGCCGGCAGATAGCTATCGTAGCGTTCGACGAAGTCTATCGGCCCCTGCTGCGCCGCCACCATGCGGCCAAACACCTCCGCCGCCTTGCCGTTGTCCAGCACCGCCTGCAGTTTGGCGCGCGCGTCGGCCTCGTCTTGCGCCAGGCCGCCGGAAAGCAGCATTTCCACGCACAGCGCCAGCGTCACTTCCAGCAGGCGCGGGTTGCGGTATTCGCCGGTCAGGAAGCGCACCGCTTCACGCACTTCCACCGCGTTGCCGGCGCTGGAGGCCAACACCTGGTTCATGTCGGTCAGCAGCGCGGTGGTCTTGCAACCCGCGCCGTTGGCCACGCCGACGATCGCCTGCGCCAAATCTTGCGACAGCGCATAGGTCGGCATAAAGGCGCCGGAGCCGACCTTCACGTCCATCACCAGCGCATCCAGCCCTTCCGCCAGCTTCTTGGCCAGAATGGAGGCGGTGATCAGCGGGATCGAATCCACGGTGGCGGTGATGTCGCGGGTGGCGTAAAAACGTTTGTCCGCCGGCGCCAGCGAGCTGGTCTGGCCGATGATCGCCACGCCGACGTCCTGAATGATTTTGCGGAAGGCGTTATCGTCCGGGAAAATATTGAAGCCCGGAATGGCTTCCAGCTTGTCCAGCGTGCCGCCGGTATGCCCCAGGCCGCGGCCGGAGATCATCGGCACATAGCCGCCGCAGGCTGCCACCATCGGGCCAAGCATCAGCGAGGTCACGTCGCCCACGCCGCCGGTCGAATGCTTGTCGACGATCGGGCCGTTCAGCGCCAGGCTTTTCCAGTCCAGCACGGTGCCGGAATCGCGCATCGCCATGGTGAGCGCCACGCGCTCCGGCATGCTCATGTCATGGAAATAAATGGTCATCGCCAGCGCGGCGATCTGCCCTTCCGACACCACGTTGTCGCGAATGCCGTTGATGAAAAAGCGGATTTCCGCTTCGCTTAACGGCTGGCCGTCGCGTTTCTTACGAATAATTTCTTGAGCCAGGAACAAGGCATCCCCCTGTGTCGCCGAGAGTCGGTGCAGACGGGCGCGCCTGGCGCCCGCCAACGAAATCGATCAGTAGCCGCCGCCGGCGGTCTGGGTCTGGTGGCCCAGCGCGGCCAGCAAGCTGGCCAGCAGGCTGGAAGCGCCAAAGCGGAAATGCCGCGCATCGGCCCAGCCTTCGCCCAGAATACGATCGGCAAGCTGCAGATAATGCAGCGCATCCTCTGCGGTGCGCACGCCGCCGGCCGGCTTGAAGCCCACCGTCTTCGCCACGCCCATATCGCGGATCACCGACATCATCAGCTCGGCGCTTTCCAGCGTGGCGTTGACCGGCACCTTGCCGGTGGAGGTCTTGATAAAGTCCGCCCCGGCCTTGATGGCGATCTCGGACGCCTTGCGGATCAGATCGGCCTGCTTCAGCTCACCGGTTTCGATGATCACTTTCAGCAGCACGTTGGCCGCCTGGCAAGCCTGCTTACACTGTTTCACCAGCTCGAAGCCGACCTGTTCGTTGCCGGCGATCAGCGCACGGTAAGGGAACACCACGTCCACTTCATCCGCGCCATAGGCGATGGCCGCGCGGGTTTCCGCCAGCGCGATGTCGATATCGTCGTTGCCATGCGGGAAGTTGGTCACGGTGGCGATGCGGATATCCGGCGTGCCTTGCTCGCGCAGCGCCTTACGCGCCACCGGGATAAAACGCGGGTAGATGCAGATGGCCGCCGTGTGGCCGGCCGGGCTGTTGGCCTGACGACAGAGCGCGATCACTTTCTCGTCGGTGTCATCATCATTCAGCGTGGTTAAATCCATCAAATTCAGCGCACGTTGCGCTGCTGCGGTTAATTCGGTCATAAAACTCTCCAACTGAGTACCTGGGTGTTGGCGAGCGGACTTGGTTCCATGAAGATAGCGCTGGGGAACGGCGTTCCCACGGCGGCAACTGAGATCCTTCTCACCGCACATGGCCACCCGCCTTGCGGCCGGCCAGTAATAGCTATTTGAACACGAATGCCGGAGGCGATTCGCGTTCATCGTCACACTATATGAAATAGCACTGTAACAGACCGGAATTATATGTGAAGAACATCACAAAATAACGCGATATCGTTCACAAATTCGCTAAAGAAGCGGCTGAAGATCGCGGGTGCGGCACGCACCCGCGTTGCTTAGAGTATAGGCGGAGTCCCGCGATCGGTCGCGCCGTCGCGGGCCTCGGGATGGCTTACAGCGCCAGGAAGAAGCCGGCGATGGTGGCACTCATCAGGTTGGACAGCGTGCCCGCCGCCACGGCCTTCAGACCGAAGCGCGCGATGTCGTGGCGACGATTGGGCGCCATGCTGCCCAGACCGCCCAGCAGGATCGCCACCGAGGAAAGGTTGGCGAAGCCGCACAGCGCGAAGGAGATGATCGCCTTGGTATGGGCCGACAGCACCTGCAGGCCTTCCGCCGCCACTACGTCGTCCGGACGCAGATAGGCGCCGAAGTTCATGTAGGCGACGAACTCGTTGACGATGATCTTCTGGCCGATGAACGAACCGGCGGTCATCGCCTCGCTCCACGGTACACCGATCAGGAAGGCGATCGGCGAGAACACCCAGCCGAGGATCAGTTCAAGCGACAGCTGCGGATAATCGAACCAGCCGCCGATGCCGCCGAGAATGCCGTTAAGCAAGGCGATCAACGCGATAAACGCCAGCAGCATCGCACCGACGTTCAGCGCCAGCTGCATGCCTGAGGCCGCGCCGGAAGCCGCCGCGTCGATCACGTTGGCCGGACGATCCTCTTCGGCGATCAGCTTCATCGCATCGTCTTTATCGTGGGTCTGCTCGGTTTCCGGCACCATCAGCTTGGCGAACAGCAGCCCGCCCGGCGCGGCCATGAAGGACGCGGCGATCAGGTATTCCAGCGGCACGCCCATCTGCGCGTACCCTGCCAGCACCGAACCGGCCACCGAGGCCAGGCCGCCGCACATCACCGCGAACAGTTCTGATTGGCTCATGGTGGCGATATACGGACGCACCACCAGCGGCGCTTCGGTCTGACCAACGAAAATGTTGGCGGTCGCCGACAGCGATTCGGTGCGCGAGGTGCCCAACAGCTTTTGCAGCCCGCCGCCCAGCACGCGGATCACCAACTGCATGATGCCGAGGTAATACAGCACCGCAATCAGCGAGGAGAAGAACACGATCACCGGCAGGACGCGCAGCGCGAACACGAAGCCGCCGCCGCCGAACACCTCGAACATCTTGTCGGACACCAGCCCGCCGAAAATGAACGAAATGCCCTGATTGCCGTAGGCGATAACGTTTGCCACGCCGTTCGACATACTGCCGAGGATGCTGCGGCCCAGCGGCACATACAGCACCAGCGCGCCGATGCCGACCTGAATGATGAACGCCCACGCGACGGTGCGCAGTTTGATGGCCCGGCGGTTGCTGGAGAGCAGCACCGCAATGGCGATCAGCACCGCCATGCCGACTAGGCTCATGATGAGTTGCATGCAAAGTTTCCCTGTTGCAAAAAATAAAATACATCCCTGCTCATAAAGAGAGGTCTGCTATTGGAGAGTTTCGGGGGGATTATACTGAGCGAGGTCACTCTCGCACCGATTTATGTCACAAATGCATACAACGAGACGCAAATGAAAATCTTATAACGTGACACAGGTCACGTTATCACCTCATCAATCCGGCATGGCAAACAGCGCCTGAGCATTGCGCTGCAGATGGGCGGCGATCTCGTCGGCCGGTTCCGGCCGCAGCTCGCACAGCGTTTGAAACACCTCGGCGGCGCGTTCGGGGCGATTCGGCTGCCCCTGATAGCCCGCCAGCGGCATGTCCGGCGCATCGGTCTCCAGCAACAGCGCCTCGAGCGGCAGCTGCGCCATCACGCCGCGCGTTTTCTGCGCCCGCTCATAGGTGATGGTGCCGCCCACGCCGATGTAATAGCCGAGGCGGATAAACGCCTGCGCCTGCGACAGGCTGCCGGCGAAGCCATGCACCACGCCGCGACGAGGCAGCTGCACGCGCCGCAGGGCCGCAGCCAGCTGATCGTGGGTGCGGCGCGAATGGAGGATCACCGGCAGGTCATGCTGTTTCGCCAGCCGCAGCTGGGCCAGCAGCACGCTTTGCTGGCGCTCGAACTGCGGGTTGTCCATATACAGATCGAGCCCGACCTCCCCCACCGCCACCAGCTTGCGCGGCCGTTCGGCCAGCAGCGCCGCCAGTTGCTCCAACTGCGGCTCATGATGCTGCGCGATATACAGCGGATGCAGCCCCAGCGCGGCGAACAGCGGCGCGTGATCCTGCGCCAGCCGCAGCACCCGCGCGAAGCGATCGGCGGTGACCGTCGGGACGATGATGCGCGTGACGCCGGCGCTTGCCGCCCGCACCAGGCTCTCGCCCTCATGCCCGGTAAAGGGCGGGAAATCGAAATGGCAGTGGGTGTCGGTAAAGGCATAGCTCACAGCGCGCCCCCTTCACCCGGCGGCAGATCGCCCGGCAGAATGATCTTCGGCGCCACCACCGCGGCCTCCGGCTGCGCGCCAAGATCGGACGGCATGACGATGTCGGTCACGATCGGCGAAGGCATTCTGACGTTCTCCGGCTGGATCAGGCGGCGCGACAGCGCTTTTTTCACCCTCATGCCGTCCGGCTCCGGCTGCGCCATCCACTGGCCGACGGTGGCCAGGAAATAGCGGCCGCAGCGGCGCCCCAGGTGATAATCCTGATTGAGCGACCCCAGTCGGCTGCCCAGTGCATTGCTGGCCAGCGGCTTCGGCGGGAAGATCTCGAAGATGCGCAGCTTGCCCGGCGGCTTCTCGATAAAGCGCTGGATGCGGTGATAGCTTTGCTCGTGATGCTGCAGGATGCGCACCATCTGCTGCAGGCTGCTGTCGCTCAGCCAGTGCTCCATGCGCTTCATCCACTGCGGGGTGTAGTACATCTGCGAAGGCACGGTGCGGATCACCACGATGGTGTCGGCGCCGCGGCGATAGGCCTCTTCCACCGGGATCGCATCGCTGATGCCGCCGTCCTGATAGCTGATGCCGTCCAGCTCCACGCCCTGGCGATAGAAGCCGGGAATGGCGCTGGACGCCTTGATGGCCGGCAGCCAGCGCTCGCGCTGCGCCGGCAGATAGGTCGGTTCGAAATCGTCGCTGCGGCAGGCGCACAGCAGAAACTCGCGCCCGTCGGTAAAGTGCCGTTCCGCTACGTCCATCGCCAGCGGCATCTGCGCCGCTGCCGTATCAACCAGCCAATCGAGATCGATCAGATGCCCGCCGCGCACGAAGCGCAGCGGATTGAAGAATTGAGCCGAGGTGGTGTAACGGGTGATCACCCGGCGCGCGTAGCCCACCTGTCCGCAAATGTAGGCAGACAGATTCTGGGCGCCGGCCGACGTGCCGATCAGCAGATCGAATGGGTTAAAGCCCGCGCGCTGAAACTCGTCCAGCACGCCGGCGGTGAAAATGCCGCGCTGGCCGCCGCCTTCGCAGACCAGCGCCATCTTGCCTGGCCGAAAGGGCTTAGACGCCAGCGGTTCTATATTGCCGAGCGTGATGGGTATTCTGTATCCCAACTTGGCATCCTCAGTGAGATGTTTTCTCCGAGGATACCGCGTCTCGCTCTCTTCCGTAATCCTCTTGCAGCACGCCGGCGAGGAAATCATTGCTGCCGGCCAGCCAGACGCAATCGCTGCCGGACCATTCGGCCAATGCCTGCCATACCTGGCCTTTCAGCTGTTTCCAGCGCCCGACGATGATGTCGCTGTTCATGGCCGGCCCTCCCCGACGTGAGAAAAGGAATTAAGCTTTGTTACAGTTTGCAGGAAAATACCGGCCGGCTAAGGGCGCCGGCGGCCGGTGAACAGGCTGACCAGGAACAGGATAATGCCGACGACAAACACGATTTTAGCCGCCCAGGCGGCGGTGCCCGCCAGCGAACCGAACCCCAGTGCCGCAGCGATAAGCGCGATGACTAAAAAGATAATGCCCCAACGAAACATAAGCTTCTCCTTACCATTGTGAAAAAATTCGCTGCTGTCTACCGCCCCGACAACGGGGCGTCGACGGCAAATCAGTTTCTTTTTTTGGTGGTACATGTCGGGCCGCCTTCACGGCCCGACCGATGCGGCTTGTTGTTACTTGTTACGGGCGCCTGGCGGGATTACGGCTTGACCACCAGGTCGTTTTTCACGCTTTTCACGCCGTCGATGGCCTTGGCGATGCTTTCCGCACGCTCAGACTGCGCCTGCGTTTTCACCTCACCGGAAAGCTGCACCACGCCATCGGTGGTTTCCACTTTCACATTGCGCGACGGCACGATGTCATCGGCCAGCAGCTTGGCTTTCAGCTCGCTGGTGGTGGCGGTGTCGCCGGCATACGATTTGATCGACTGGTTGGCTTCATCTTTCACGTGCAGCTTGTCGCTGACGGTCTTGACGCCTTCCACCTTGCCGGCGACAGCGACCGCATGCTCCGCCTGCGCCTGGCTGCCGACGAACCCGCTCAGGGTCACGGCGCCTTTTTCGGTTTTCACCGAAATGTCGGAACTTTTGATGGTTTTATCTTCCACCAACGCACTTTTAACTTTAGCCGTTATCGCGCTGTCATCCATGTAACCGTCAACTTTTTTCATGGAGCTATCGATTTTGGCACCGGCACTGTCCGCGGCGTTAGACGCCTTGTTGAGCAGACTCTCTTCGGCCAGCGCACTGCCGCTGACCAACACAGAACCCAATACAACAGCCATCAACGAGTGTGCAAATTTGGTCTTTTTCATCGATCTCTTCCTTTTGTTGGGGGCTCACAACGCCAGAGCGCCGGAACCCTGCGGCCACCTTCACGCGGCCTTCTCGGTAAATACTTCATCATCGCTATACGATTAAGCGTTCACGACAGGAATATTGCAACGGCCGTGCCAACTCAAAAAAAACCTTAAAAATCAAAGAAAAAAAATCAGACGTTGGATTTTTAGCCAAAAAACTGTCGCCTATTGACGACAGGCTAAGTCACACAAAACTGAAATATAGTTATCTCATTGATATTTAAAGATACTGACTGTCTCCTATCGGCAACACATCAGAATAACTCACCAAACAAACAACATATTACAGTGATTTACTCTCAAGCAATGTGCGGACATCCCGTTAAAGATAGACCATTAGACAGAAAATGCAGGCCGAACGAACATCGCCTGGTGTCCTAGGTTCGCAAGAAAAATATGAGGGAGGTTTATTAATTAGCGCAGTGGGAATAGGAGAGGCGTGCAGGGCGCACTGGGCGCCCTGCCGATTGATCAGTGTTCGCGCGTCTTGCGGAAGGTCACGTCAGGATAACGTTCCTGCGTCAGGTTGAGGTTCACCATGGTCGGCGCGATATAGGACAGGTTGTCCCCGCCGTCCAGCGCCAGGTTGATCTCGTTCTTGCGCTTGAACTCTTCGAACTTCTTCACGTCGTCGCACTCGACCCAGCGCGCGGTCGACACGTTGACCGACTCGTACAGCGCTTCCACGTTGTACTCGCTCTTCAAGCGCGCTACCACCACGTCGAACTGCAGCACACCGACCGCACCGACGATCAGATCGTTGTTGGCGATCGGACGGAACACCTGCACCGCCCCCTCTTCGGACAGCTGCACCAGCCCCTTCAGCAGCTGTTTCTGCTTCAGCGGATCGCGCAGGCGAATGCGGCGGAACAGTTCCGGCGCGAAGTTCGGGATGCCGGTGAACTTCATGTCTTCACCCTGGGTGAAGGTATCGCCGATCTGAATGGTGCCGTGGTTGTGCAGGCCGATGATGTCGCCCGGATAGGCTTCTTCCACGTGCGAACGGTCGCCGGCCATAAAGGTCAGCGCGTCGGAGATCACCACGTCTTTGCCGGTGCGCACCTGGCGCAGCTTCATGCCCTTCTCGTAGCGGCCGGAAACCACGCGCATAAAGGCCACGCGGTCGCGGTGTTTCGGATCCATATTGGCCTGGATCTTGAACACGAAGCCGGTGAATTTCTCTTCCGCCGCCGTCACTTCGCGGGTGTCGGTTTTGCGCGGCATCGGCGCCGGCGCCCAGGCCACCAGGCCGTCCAGCATGTGATCCACGCCGAAGTTGCCCAATGCGGTACCGAAGAACACCGGGGTCAGCTCGCCGCTCAGGAAAGCCTCCTGATCGAACTCGTGGGAAGCGCCCTGCACCAGCTCCAGCTCATCGCGCAGCTGCGCCGCCAGATCTTCACCCACCGCCGCATCCAGCTCCGGGTTGTTCAGACCCTTGACGATGCGCACTTCCTGAATGGTGTGGCCTTTACCGGTCTGGTACAGGTAGGTTTCATCCTTGTGCAGGTGGTAAACGCCCTTGAACAGCTTGCCGCAGCCGATCGGCCAAGTGATGGGCGAGCAGGCGATCTTCAGTTCGCGCTCGACTTCATCCATCACTTCCATCGGATCGCGGATATCGCGGTCCAGTTTGTTCATGAAGGTCAGGATCGGCGTGTCGCGCAGACGGGTAACCTCCATCAGCTTGCGGGTGCGATCCTCAACGCCCTTGGCGGCGTCGATCACCATCAGGCAGCAGTCGACGGCGGTCAGAGTACGGTAAGTATCTTCGGAGAAGTCTTCGTGCCCCGGGGTATCCAGCAGGTTGACCAGGCTGTCGCGGTACGGGAACTGCATCACCGAGGTGGTGATCGAGATCCCACGCTGCTTTTCCATTTCCATCCAGTCGGATTTGGCGTGCTGGCTGGAGCCGCGGCCTTTTACCGTACCGGCGGTCTGGATCGCCTGTCCGAACAGCAGCACTTTTTCGGTAATGGTGGTTTTACCGGCATCGGGGTGCGAGATGATGGCGAAAGTTCTTCTTTTGGAGACTTCGCGGGCAAATTCACTAGGAGACATGGTTTTCAGGTTCTACGGTTAGTCCGCCCTGCGACATCATCAGAACGCGCCGATCGCGGCGCCGGGCAAAGCGGTGAATAAAAGATAACAGCCGGGCATTTTCGCCGATTTGCCAACCGGTGACAATCAATGGATCCGATTTCCCGCTAACGCAGGCGGAAATCGGGGGACAAAGCGGCCCAATGCCGACGCAATACCGATTTGTGATCGTCCGCCATCGGCAGGTTTTCCAATAATTCCGGCCACAAATTTCGCGCCTTGTCGATGGCATCCACAAGGTGCACACGAATCGCAGGCCAGGGAATATCGACCCGCTCAGCCCAGCGTTCGAAGGTTTGCATTGAGATCCTATCCCAGCGTTTTTCCTTCGCCATATTGAGCGCGGCCTCAGATTCACCAGGAATATAGGCCAACGTAGTGACGATGTCATAAGCGGGAGAAAGCCGAACATCGGTCTGGTTTGGATAGATCATGGACCAATTCTTTACGTGAGCATCGCCATTGGCGAGCAAAATATTCGCCAACAGACGGCGTGCCATTTGCTGCGCATCCGCTAAAGGTTCACTGCCATACTCATAGAGATAAGCCGCTATCTGATCGTAATTTTTACCGCGGTATTTATCGTGCGCGTAAATCTCGAATATCTGAGCAAAATCTTCTGCATGTACTCGCCCGTTTTCGCTGCGGTCAAAACGACGGATGGCATAAGCATAAGGTTCATCCGCCAAGCGAATATCAGGCAAGTGCTCAAGTCGTGTCAGCTCAACCAACTCAATATCAGGAATATCCACGCCGATGGCTTGCGCCAAGCGCATTGCCGTATATTCATTTTCAGGGAGATGACGATGGACCGTTGAAGGCGTTTTAATGATCCAGCTATCGGCGCCGACCTGAGAAGAAATGTTGAAACGGCCCTCTTTGCGCACAGAGGAAAACTTCATTTGTACCCCTGCCAAAGAAAACTTTTGCGCCTCCACGCCAACATTAATTTGCACGGCTTCCAGCTCGCCGCGCGACGTTAACGCCCAGGTGGGTATGTCACTGGCAGCCAGCGGCCGGGCTTCAAGCGCTCCCGGCAGGTTTCCCCCGGCCCAGGCAATTAAGGGAAACTCCTCGTTCACATGGGCTTTCAACGACTGGGCCACCCAACCGCGCAGTGCGCCTTCGGGTAACAAATTGGATAAGACGGGCGGCAGGCGCTGCGATGACTGTAAAACTTGCTCAAGATACCCCGGGTGCGCCCTCTGCCTTAGCGTAAACAAGGGACGAGCATGCTCCGGCAAAGCGAGGTAGTGCGGATCAAAGGTCAGGATGTTTCTGCCGCCGCTGTAATGCGCCAGCACGCCAACACGCACGCCATGCAAGATCAAGGCTAATGCCTGCACCGATTCAACCTGTCGCGGCCCTTTCATCAGCTAGTCCTCGAGATCTTTCAGTTTTTTTTCAAAATTATGCGGCTTACCGGCTTCCGGCGCGCGACTCACTTCCTGTTGCAGCAAGCACTCCACATCACGGGCAGACTTTTTCGGCACGATGACATATTCCAAATCCATCGCCGCCAATATCCGTAGCAGCGTGCTTACCCGCATATCGCTACCCGTTTCAATACGCTGATATTGCTGTTGGGTCATGCCAATCTTCATTAAAAAGTCTTTTTGGCTCCAGCCCAACTCAATGCGTTTTTCTTTCAGCAACGCTGATATTTCTGATAATTTTCTCATCCGCACCTCCCAACTACGCATTGATTGTCTCACCAACAATAAACAACAAATTAGTTGTCGCCATGGCAAAAAACAACTTATTCGATGTAAATTAATCAGAAAACAACTTTTTAGTTGTAAAAGGAAAGGAAAACAATAAACAGGATGTGTTTAGATTACGCCAGCGGCAGCGCCATCACGATCGCGTCTTCGCGGCCGTGGGCGCTCGGGTAATAATTGCGGCGCACGGTAACTTCGTTGAAACCGAGATCTTCATACAGCGCGATCGCCGCCTGGTTGGAGGCGCGCACTTCCAGCCACAGCGTGACCACGCCGCGGCTCTCCAGCCGTTCAATCAACGCGTTGAGCAGCAGGCGGCCAAAGCCACGGCGCTGGTACTGCGGATGAATGGCGATGTTGAACAGCGTGGCTTCGTCCAGCACGATCTGCGTGATGGCGAACCCCGCCATCTCCCCGTCGGCGCTCAGCTTCAGGTTAAGGTAGCGATCGCCCTGATTGCTGGCGAAGGTGGTTTCCGTCCAGGGAAAAGCGTGGCTGGCTTGCTCAATGGTGAAGGCCGTGGCCAGGTCGGCCGCCGTCAGGGTAGAAATCGTGTTCATGATGACAAATCTGCTGCCAGAGGGCGCGTTTGGCCCCCGCGTCTTGGGAAAGCTCGGCCAGCGCCGGGCTGTGTAGCTGCGCGCCGGCGACCGCAAGCGGTTCCGCCACGCCCAGCCGCCAACTGTTGCATGCGGTCTCTTCAGGCAGCATCGCCGCCTGTTCCGGCGTCAGGCTGTAAGTTTGCGCCGGCGTCAGCCCCAGGCTGCGCAGCACGTCGCAAAACAGCGGATCGTCCGGTGCGGGCAGCGTCTGCGCCACCACCAGCAGGCGCGCCTCGGGCGGCAGACTGACCGCCACTTCGCCCTGCAACACGCCCGGGCGGCGCAATGTCCACTGCGTAATACCCAGTTGTTGTAACAGCCAGTCGCGTTTTGATGCCATGCCGATTCCTACCCGTTGTGGTGCGCCATGCCTGCCATGCGCCGCGCTATGCTAACAAACCCGCGCAGCCCGCGCCAACAAACCCGTCGAACATATCGCCACAAAGCTCTATAATCCCCGGTCTCATTTCCAGGAGCCAATATCTGATGTCTGCATTAACCCCCGCCAGTGAAGTCATGCTGCGCCACAGTGATGAATTTATCGAACGCCGCGTGCTGTTTGCCGGCGACCTGCAGGACAGCCTGCCGGCCCAATTCGAGGCCGCGGACGTGCGCGTCCACACTCAGCAATACCATCACTGGCAGTTACTGAACCGGACGATGGGCGATAACGTGCAGTTCGGTTTGACCGTCGATCCCGCTTTCGTCGCCGACTGCGACACGCTGGTTTACTACTGGCCGAAGAGCAAGCAGGAAGCGCAATTCCAGCTGTGCAACATCCTGGCGCTGCTGCCGGTGGGCGTAGACGTGTTCGTGGTCGGTGAAAACCGCAGCGGCGTGCGCAGCGCCGAGCCAACGCTGGAAGGCCACGTTGCGCTGGTGAAAATCGACAGCGCGCGCCGCTGCGGCCTGTATCACGGCCGCCTGGACGCACAGACCGAGTTCAGCCTGGACGACTGGTGGGACAGCTATCAGCTGCACGATCTGGAAGTGAAAACGCTGCCGGGCGTGTTCAGCCGCGACGGCCTGGACGTCGGCAGCTCGCTGCTGCTGTCGACGCTGGAAAAACACATGAAAGGCAAGGTGCTGGACATCGGCTGCGGCGCCGGCGTGATGGCCTCGGTGATGGCCAAGCTGTCGCCGAAGGTGAAACTGACCCTCAGCGACGTCAACGCCGCCGCGGTGGAGTCCAGCCGCGCGACGCTGGCCGCCAACGGCATCGAAGGCGAAGTGATCGTCAGCAACGTTTACTCCGACATCACCGGCCGTTTCGACATGATCATCTCCAACCCGCCGTTCCACGACGGGCTGCAGACCAGCCTGACCGCCGCCGAAACCCTGATCCGCGGCGCGGTGAAACACCTGCCGATCGGCGGCCGGCTGCGCATCGTCGCCAACGCCTTCCTGCCGTACCCGGACATTCTGGACGCCACCTTCGGCAGCCACGAAGTGCTGGCGCAGAACGGCCGCTTCAAGGTGTATCAGGCCACCGTCGGCCGCCCGCCGCGCGCGCCGAAGAAGAAATAATTCGCCGTTGGCGGAAAACGACAGAGCGCGGCCTGAGGCCGCGCTTTTTTTTAGCCGTTGATATAGGCCATCGACTCAGCGCCGTAGCGATCACCGGCCGCCGCACTCAGCGGAAACACCGCGTCTATCACCGCCAGCTCGGCCGCGCTCAGCGTTATCTCCGCCGCCGCGACGTTCTCTTCGAGGTAGCGACGGCGTTTGGTGCCGGGGATCGGCACGATGTGCTCGCCCTGCGCCAACACCCAGGCCAGCGCCAGCTGTGAAGGCTTGACGCCCTTCTGTGCCGCCAGCTCCCCCACCTTCTCCACCAGCGCCAGGTTGCGGGCGAAGTTTTCCCCCTGGAAGCGCGGGTTGCCGCGGCGGAAATCGTCCTCGGCCAGATCCTCCGGCCGCCGGATAGCGCCGGTGAGGAAACCGCGCCCTAACGGGCTGTAAGGCACAAAGCCGATGCCGAGGCGCTCACAGGCCGCCAGCACGCCCTGTTCGGCATCGCGCGTCCACAGCGAATACTCGGTCTGCAGCGCGGTGATCGGATGCACCTTGTGCGCCCGCTCCAGCGTGGCGACCGACGCCTCGCTCAGGCCGATATGGCGGATCTTGCCTTCGCGGATCAGATCCGCCATCGTGCCCACGACGTCTTCGATCGGCACCTGCGGATCGACCCGATGCTGATAATAAAGATCGATCTCCTCCACGCCCAAGCGCCGCAGGCTGCCTTCCACCGAGCGCCGGATATACTCGGGCCGGCTGCTGACGCCGCGCGCCGAAGGATCCGCCGGATCGCGCAGGATGCCGAACTTGGTGGCCAGGAACACCTGTTGCCGTTTGCCCTTGATCGCTTCCCCCACCAACTCCTCGTTGGTGTGCGGACCATACATGTCGGCGGTGTCGAGCAGCGTGACGCCCAGCTCCAGCGCCCGGTGCAGCGTGGCGATGGCTTCCTGCCGATCGGCGCCGGTGGAGTAGAAGTCGCTCATGCCCATGCATCCCAACCCCAGGGCGGAGACGAGGGGGCCGTGAGAACCCAGTTTACGTTGTTGCATTGTGCTGCCCTCATGCGATGAACGGATAACGCAGCAAAGTCTGGTTGTTTACGCTACAAAGATAAATAATGCAGATTGCACATCACTGTTCAAAAATCACCAACAATCCGGAGTGGACATGGATCAGGTTCAAGCCATGCGCATTTTTACCCGCATCGTCGAACTGGGCAGCTTCAGCCGGACGGCCGAGCGCCTGCAGCTGCCGCGCGCCACGGTCAGCAACGCGTTGAAACGGCTGGAGCAGCGGCTGGGCGTGCGCCTGCTGATCCGCACCACCCGCCAGGTGCAGGTGACCAGCGAAGGCAGCCTCTACTATCAACGCTGCGTACAGTTGCTGGGTGCGCTTGAGGAGGCGGACACGCTGTTCAGCCACCATAAGCTGCAGCCGTCCGGCAAGGTGCGCATCGATATGCCCCATTCGCTGGCGCGCCAGATTGTCATTCCGGCGCTGGACGACTTTTACCGCCGCTATCCCGACATCACGCTGGCGCTGGGCGCCAACGACACCCACGTCGATCTGTTGCGCGAAGGCGTGGACTGCGTGCTGCGCGCCTGGGAAACCGAAGACGACAGCCTGGTGGCACGGCGCATCGCCCAGCTGCCGCAGATCACCTGCGCTTCCCCCGCTTACCTGCAGGCCTGCGGCACGCCGCTCGACATCGATAGCCTGGAGCCGCACCGCGCGGTGGGGTACTTTTCCCTGGCCAGCAACCGCGATTACCCGCTGGAATTCTGCCGCGGCGGCAAAGTGGAACTGCGCGAACTCCCCGCCCGGCTGAGCGTCAGCGGCGCCGACGCCTACATCGCCGGCGCGCGGGCCGGCATGGGGTTGATTCAGGCGGCGCGCTATTCGCTTGCCCCCTGGCTGGAACGGGGCGAACTGGTGGAAGTGCTGGCGGACACGCCGCCGCCGCCGATGCCGATTTACATCATGTATCCGCCCGGCCGTTTCCTGGCGCCACGGGTCAGGGTGTTGATTGATTGGCTGATTTGGCTGTTTGACCAGCGGAAAAGCGGCGATATGGCTGTTTTTCCAGCAAACGCCCGCAATGCGGGGAAATAACTGTTGACGTGCCCGCCAAAATCTCTAGAATTCGCCTCCGTGGTAACGTTACTCCGGTAATGTTTCTGGTACGCGAAGGTGGCGGAATTGGTAGACGCGCTAGCTTCAGGTGTTAGTGTCCTTACGGACGTGAGGGTTCAAGTCCCTCTCTTCGCACCAAATAACCACATGATTTATATTGCACTCAGCATCGATGCGAAGGTGGCGGAATTGGTAGACGCGCTAGCTTCAGGTGTTAGTGTTCTTACGGACGTGAGGGTTCAAGTCCCTCTCTTCGCACCACGCTGGCGACGTAATATAAATCAAAGCAACAACATCGACTGTGCGAAGGTGGCGGAATTGGTAGACGCGCTAGCTTCAGGTGTTAGTGTCCTTACGGACGTGAGGGTTCAAGTCCCTCTCTTCGCACCAATTGATGATCTCTCCGGTAGTCTCCTCGAAAAAATCCCAACGCATTGATGAACAACACGCCTAAGCGTGGTTTTGCCGTTTCCGGCGTTTTACCCGAAGCTGAAGTTGAGGCTGACCGCCGCCAGGCCGCCCGCCAGCGCCATGCAGGAAGGCAGCAGCAGATAATGACGCAGCCGGCTGTTGAACAGCATCACCAGCGTCGCCAACATCGCTATCACGATCAGGCTGCGCAGCTGCATCATATCGAGATCGATCAAGGCCAACAGCGGCATCAGCGCGCACGGCAGCAAAACGCCCCAGGCGCTGGCCAGGCGATCGCCGAGGCACCAGCTGACGCCCCACAGCCCGCATGCGGCAATCATGGCAGTGAGCATGACAACCCCCTCAAGTGATAATGATAACCAATATCATATAACATTTTTTTGGCCGCCGCATCATTTTCGCTGCGATGACCAAACCCAGATGACACCAGCAGGAAAAAATGATAATTTGACATAAGAAAATTCCTAGTCCTGTTTGCATGATAATAATCACAACGGTCAACCATGCAATTCAAGTGGATATTTCGCGCCAAGGGAATGCTTCTCAACCTTAATTATTCGACAGTACGACTTTGCAAAGAGTGACCTCCGTATGAACGCCCGTTCTTATCAGGAATTACTGAACAGCAAGCAGCGCCTGGCATTATTTCTTTTTCTAATGATGAATGCCGCCTCTTCCATATTTACGTTATTGTTCCCTTTTAGGGATGTCCCTTCTTTTACTCTGCCTTTATTATGCATCCCGTTATTTTGTCTGGCGGCGGCGCTATTTTCTCTGCATACGCCGCGGCAATACCTGTACAAACTCAACCTGTTCGCCAGCGTGCTCGGCCTGCTGTGGGCTGCACATATCTACGTTAAAAGTCAATATTGCCTGCCGAATAACCAAGATTTTTTATTAATTAGTTTGTTCAGCATCTTTTTTATCAGCGCTATTTCTCTTACGGATAACTTTACCGCCTTTTGTTTACATGCCGTGCCTTCCGCAATGATGATCCTGGCTTTAGACGGTATGCATAATACCCTGCGGATATTATTCACCACGCTATTGCCTATTATCGCTTTCTCCATTCATCACCTGATGTTGAAACGCAGTGAAATCTTTACCCACGCGCTGGTGGCCAACCTGTATAACGAGCGGGACAAATTCAATAATTTGAGCATGCTCGATCCCCTGACCGGCCTTTATAACCGTCGCGGGCTGGAGAATAAGATCAACATGCTGCTGGAACCGCAAACCGGCCGCCACTACGTGCTGCTGCTGGATATCGACCACTTCAAGGTCTACAACGACAGCTACGGCCACGCCATGGGCGACCGGGCGCTGGTGCAGGTGGCGATCGCCATCCGCGATGCGGTGCGTTCGCGCGACATCGTGGTGCGCTACGGCGGGGAAGAGTTTTTGGTGCTGCTGACCAACGTGCACGAAGGCTATGCGGCGCAGCTGGCCGAACGGGTGCGCCAACGGGTGGCGGAACTGAATATCCCGCACGGCGCCAGCTCGCAGCACAGCGGTACGCTGACGCTCAGCGCCGGCATCTCGGCATTGGAAAAACTGGACGTCGAATCGGCGATCGGCGCGGCCGACGCCGCGCTCTATCTGGCGAAGCACAGCGGCCGCAACAATATTCAGCTGGCGCAAAACGTCCAGCCCGCCCTGCTGCTGCCGCAGGAGTAAATACCCTGCCCGGTTAAGCGGCCGTTGGCCGCAAGCCGTTCAGCAATAGCGACAAACCGGCCAACGCCTGCTCCAAAGCGGTTTTCTCATCCGGCTGGTGCGCGATCCAAAGCGCGGCATCCATCAGGCCGCCGTTGATCAAATGCGCCAGCGATTCCGGCTCGGCGACGGCGATGCGCCCCTGCGCCATCAACGCCTGCAATGCGCCCGTCATCCAGACAATGCATTGCAGCTTACTGGCCTGCAAATATTCAGCCCCCAGCACCGAAGGTGAATCGCGCAACAAAATGCGTTGCGCTTGCGGCTCCGTCATCATGATCAAATAACCGCGACAACGCGCCGCAAACGCCTCCCAGCCATCCGCCAAACTCGCGGTAATGTCGGCCAAGCGCGCATCTATCTCGGCGTCGATTTCTTGCACGACGGCCAAAAACAAACCTTTCTTGTCCCCAAAGTGGTGGTAGAGCGCACCGCGCGTCATGCCGGCTTGCGCGGTGAGTTCATCCATTACCGTCTCGGCATACCCCACGCTGCCGAACTGCTGACGGGCGGCCGCCACCAGTTTTTGTCGGGTTTCTTCAATCATTTCTGCGCGCGCTTTACGTGCCATGGGTCCACTCCCGCCTCGTTATTGATGAACGTTATAATTGACATACGCCATGTATGTCAATTAACGTAACATACGTGGCGTATGTCAATGATGGCCATTGAGCGAATACTGAGCCGCCAACTTCTGGAGCCCTTTCCATGGCAAATCCTTATTTCAACCTGTTCAACGCCCCGGGCAGCAAGGCGTTTTCCTCTGCCGGGCTGATCGCGCGCCTGCCGGTCTCGATGACCGGTATCGGCATCATCACTATGCTCTCACAGGTACGCGGCTCTTATTGGTTGGCGGGCGCGGTAGCGGCGACGTTCGCCTTTTCCATGGCGCTGCTTGCGCCGCAAATCGCGCGCGCGGCGGATCGTCACGGCCAAAGCCGCGTGTTGCCCTACGCCACCGGGGTCAGCACGCTAGCCCTGCTACTGCTGTTGCTCTGCACCCACTATCGGGCGCCGGACTGGACGCTGTTCGTCTTCGCCGCGCTCGCGGGCGGCATGCCCAGCATCTCCGCGATGGTCAGAGCCCGCTGGAGCGAAATTTATCGCGGCACGCCACAGCTGCACACGGCATTTTCATTCGAGTCCGTGTTAGATGAAGTGGCCTTTATCGTCGGCCCACCGATCGCCGTGGGGCTTAGCGTTTCACTCTTCCCAGAAGCCGGCCCTCTGGTGGCCGCGCTGCTTCTGGTGGCGGGCGTTGCGGCATTCGCCTCGCAAAAAAGCACTCAGCCCCCGGTCTACACCCGCAATAACCAGCGGCAGCGCGCCATCCTGGCCATGCCGTCAATGCAGATCCTGCTGCTGGCGCTGATCGCCCTGGGCACCATCGTCGGCACCGTGGACGTCATCAGCGTGGCCTTCGCCGAGCAGCAAGGACAGCCGGCCGCCGCCAGCATCGTGCTGTCGGTTTATGCGTTCGGCTCCTGCCTGGCCGGGCTGATTTTCGGCGCAATGAAGATCTCCGTCCCCTTGCCTCGCCTGTTCTTATACGCGGCGTTCGCCACCGCCTTCACCACCCTGCCGCTGCTGTGGGTGCACAATGTCTTGACGCTGGCGGCGGCGATGTTTGTTGCCGGATTGTTTTTTGCGCCGACCATGATCATTGCCATGGGGCTGGTTGAAAACATCGTGCCGCCCTCCCGGCTGACGGAGGGATTGACCTGGATGGTCACCGGCCTGGGGATAGGCGTGGCGCTCGGCGCCGCATTGGCGGGCCTGGCGATCGATGCCGCCGGGATAGCGGCCGGCTTCGGCGTCACGCTCACCGCCGGGCTGATCGTGCTGCTGGTGGCGGCCGGCGGCTACCGCTTAATGCGGCGAACGCTGGCCTTGAAAGCGGCGTGAATCGCTCGCGCTAAGCGGTTTCCCAAATAGCCTTGCCCTGCCAGCGCCGTTCGATCGCCGCCAGGAACAGTTTCACCTTGGGGGAGAGATGGCGCCGGCTGGGATAGACGGCGCAGATCGGCGGCCCCGGGCGGCAATAGCGCTCCAGCACCGGCACCAGCGTGCCGGCCGCAATCTGCTCGCCGACCAGAAACGCCCCCACCTGGCACAGGCCGGCTCCGGCGACGGCCGCATCCCTCAAGGCCTCGACGTTGTTGAAACGCATCCGGCCGCGCACCGGCTGTTCGTGCAGTTGGCCGTTGACCAAATAGCGCCAGGGCGCCGGCAGCCCCTGATGGCTGAAGACCAGCGTCTCGTGATCGCCCAACGCCTCCGGTTTTGCAGGCGTGCCGTGCCGCGCCAGATAATCCGGCGCCGCGCAGGTGATCAGGCGATGTGGCGCGAGCACCCGCCGCACCAGCCGGCTGTCGTCGTTGCCGCCGACGCGGACAGCCACGTCGATGCCGTCGCGCACCAGATCGCTGTAATCGTCGGAGAAGCTGACGTCGGCGTCCACCTCCGGCCACTGCGCCAAAAACTCCCGCAGAATCGGCAGGATATGCAACCGCCCCAACGAGACCGGTAGATCCAGCCGCAGCCGCCCGCGTGGGGTTTGCCGCCGCGTATTGAGCGCCGTTTCCGCCTCTTCGGCCTGCGACAGGATGCGCTGCGCATACTCGTAAAACACCGCGCCGTCTTCGGTCAGGCTGACGCTGCGCGTGGTGCGCTGCAGCAACCGGGTGGCCAATCGCTCCTCCAATCGGATCACGCATTTGCCCGCCGCCGAGCGGGAGATGCCCAGCCTCTCGGCCGCCAGCGTGAAGCTGCAGGCGTCGGCGACGCGAATGAACACCAGCAGGTCGGTCAGGTTATCCAACGGCATAGACGGTAAATTAGCCACGATTTGTCCCCAATGTTGCGCATTCAGGCCAGTTTATCAGTCATTTTGGCGCGGATACACTGAGGCTCTTCATCTGTTGGGAGAGTCATTATGAGTGCCTTACACGCCGGCGGCGGCGCAAAACCCTGGCTGGCAACCTTCGCCATCGGCCTATCCACCTTTACCGTCGTCACGGCAGAAATGCTGCCCGTCGGGCTGCTGACCCCGATAGTCAGCACCTTGAGCGCATCGATAGGCCGCGCCGGGCTGCTGATTTCCCTGCCTGCCCTGTTCGCCGCGCTGTTCGCCCCGCTGGTGGTGCTGGGCGCCCGGCGCACAGATCGCCGCAGCCTGCTGATCGTCTTTCTGCTGCTGCTGATCGCCGCCAACCTGCTGGCCGCCGCCGCTACCTCCATGGCGCTGCTGTTCGCTGCGCGCATCCTGCTGGGCTTTTGCATCGGCGGTATCTGGGCCATCGCCGGCGGATTGGCGGAACGTCTGGTGCCGCCGGCCTCCGTCGGATTGGCGCTGTCCGTCATCTTCGGCGGCGTAGCGGCGGCCTCGGTGCTCGGCGTGCCGCTCGGGGTGTTCCTCGGCGAAGCGCTGGGCTGGCGCATGGCGTTTCTGGCCGTCGCCGTCCTGGCGGCGCTGACCCTGCTCCTGCTGCTGTGCGTGCTGCCGCCGCTGCCGGTCACGCAGGCGGTGAGCTGGCGGTCGTTCACCGCGCAGCGCGCGAATCGCCGGTTGCTCCTCGGGCTGCTGCTGACGTTTCTGCTGGTTGCCGGCCACTTTATGGCCTACACCTTTGTCCGCCCGCTGCTGCAGACGGTCGCCGGCATCGAGAGCCGCTGGGTGGGGCCGCTGCTGTTCGCCTACGGCGTCGCCGGTATCGTCGGGAATTTCATCGCCGGCCAGGCCGCCGCCAAACGGCTGCGCCGCACCCTGGCGCTGATCGCCTTCGGGCTGGCGCTCGCCGTCCTGCTGCTGCCGCTGCTGGGCCGCGCGCCGCTGAGCGGCGGTGCCTTCCTCCTGCTGTGGGGCATCGCCTACGGCGGCGTTTCCGTGTCGCTGATGGCGTGGATGCTCAAGGCGGCGCCCAATGCGGTCGAGGTCGCCTCTTCGCTGTATATCGCGCTGTTTAATCTGGCGATTTCCTGCGGCTCGTTGGCGGGTGGGCTGGTGGTGGACGCCGGAGGCTTGACGATAAACGGCGTGCTGTCCGGCATCGTGCTGCTGCTGGCGCTGGCGATCCTGATGCGAACGTGCCCACAGGCGCTGACAACGGCGGCGAAGGCCGATTCGCCGCCGGGGTGAATCAGGCGCGGCGCTGCCGCAGGCCGTAAACCAGCACCACCGCGAAGCACAGCAGCGGCAACAGATAAGAGAGCGCGGTGCTGTAACGGTCGGCCAGCGCCCCCATAAAGTACGGCATGATGGCGCCGCCGACGATCGCCATGATCATAAAGGAGCTGGCGCGCTTGGTGTGTTTACCCAGGTTTTTCACCCCCAGGGCGAAAATGGTCGGGAACATGATCGACATAAAGAAGAACACCGCGATCAGCGCCACCACCGACACCCCGTCGACGCTCAGCATCACCACGCCGCACAGCGCGATGTTGATCAGCGCATAGGCCGCCAGCAGCGTCGCCGGTTTGACTCGCCCCATCAGCCAGGTGCTGAAGAAGCGCCCGACCATAAAGCAGATCATGGCGATCGACAGCAGGTAAGAGGCGCTTTGGTTAGACACATCGCGCCAGTGTTCGGTGGCGTAGTTGATGAAGAACGCCCCCACGCCCACCTGCGCCGCCACGTAGAAGAACTGCGTGATCACCCCGCCGACGAAATGCGGATGCTGCCATAATCCCTGCGCTATCACGCCGTGCACCGGTTTTTCCTCTTCTCGGATCGCCGGCAGCCGGGTGCGGCTGAACAACAGCGCGATCAGCAGCACCAGCACGGCGATCGCCACATAGGTCATCTTCACCGCGCTCTGATCGCCGCCGCCGGCGGACTGGCTGGCGGAGAAGAACAGCGTGCCGCCGATCAGCGGGCCGATAAACTGCCCGAGGCCGTTGAACGACTGGGCCAGGTTGAGCCGCCGTTCGGCGCCCTGCGCGTCGCCCAGCACCGTGGCGTACGGGTTGGCGGCCGTTTCCAGGCAGCCCAAACCGCTGGCGATAACGAACAGCGCGAACAGGAACACGCCGAAGCTGTTGGCCGACGCCGCCGGCACGAACAGCAGCGCTCCCAGCGCATACAGGCACAGCCCGACCAGAATGCCCGCCTTATAGCCCTTGCGGTCCATAAAGTACCCGGCGGGCAGCGCCACCAGGAAATAGGCGCCGAAATAGGCCGCCTGCAGCAGCCCTGATTGCGCCTTGGTGACGTGCAACGTCTCCTGAAAATGTTTGTTTAATACGTCCAGCAGGCCATAGGACAGCCCCCACATGAAGAACAGGCTGGTGACCAGGATAAAGGCCCAGCGCAGATTGGCGGTCACGGCGACGCCCGGCTGCGCGGAGGCCGCACTTTTTTCAGCAAGCATGGTGATACCCTCGTATCGTCTGGCGATGATGATGTTGGCGTTATTGCTGTTGCAGAGAAAATATCCGCGCCATTTCCACCCATTTTTCGCCCTGCGGCGTCCAGGGGGTGGCGGCCTGGTAGTGCCACATCAGCGCTTCCCATCGCTGTACTTCGGGGTTGTTCAGGCTGGCGGCGTCAAAGCGCGCAGCGTCGAAATCGGCGCTGACCTCCACGATCATGAACAGCCGGGTGCCCAACCGGTAAATCTCCATGTCCAGAATGCCGTGCTCGCGCAAATGCGCGGCGATGCCCGGCCAGATGCGCTGATGATGCTGCAGGTACTCCGCAATCAGCGCCGGTGAGTCAATCAGATCGAGCGCCTGGCAGAAACGGCGCCGCCCTGCCGTCGCGCCGCTCACGTCAGCGCCCGATCGAGATGCAGGTAGCCACCGTCCACCGACAGCCACTGCCCGGTGGTATGCGATGACCGCGACGACAGCAGAAACGCCACGGTATCGGCGATCTCCTGCGGCGTGGTCATGCGCTGCCCGAGCGGAATGCGCGCGGTGATTTTCGCCATCTGCCGCTGCGGCTCGGCGAAGGTGTTGAGCCAGCGCTGGTACTGCGGGGTGATCACCTCCGCCGGCACCACCGCGTTCACCCGCACGCCGTCATGGCGCAGCGACACCGCCCATTCACGCGTCAGCGCCAGCACCGCGCCCTTGGCGGCGGTGTAACCGCTGGTGCCGCCCTGGCCGCTGAGCGCGGTCTTGGAGGCGATGTTGACGATAGCGCCCCGGCTCTCCTGCAGCGCCGCCTGGCACAGGTGCGCCATCAGGTAGTAGTGCACCAGGTTCTTTTCCAGCGAGCCGACGAAGGCTTCGCGCCCCGCCTCCAGCCCGACGCCGTCGTTGACCCCGGCGTTATTCACCAGCCCGTCGATGCGGCCGAAGGCCGCCAGCGTCTGGCTGACCGCGCGGCGGCAGGCCGCCTCGTCGCACAGTTCGGTGAGGATCACCTCGGTACGCGGCTGCAGCCGCTGCAAATCGGCCAGCAGCGCCGCCTCCGGCGCGGCGTTGGTGACCAACACCGGGATCGCCCCTTCTTCGGCCAGCACATGTGCAATCGCCGCGCCGATGCCGGCACCGCCGCCGGTGACCAGCACCACCTTATCTTGCAGATACAGATCCATAACCAGACTCCGTTAAACCGTAAATTCTCCAGGCGGTGTCGCCCCAAATCGCCGCCTGCTCGGCGGCGCCCAGCGTCGACAGCGCCCGTTCGCACAGTTGCACCACCTGGCGGTAGTCGCCGGCCAGCAGGCACACCGGCCAGTCGGAGCCGAACATCAGCCGCTGCGGGCCGAACGCCTCCAGCGCGGCGTCGAAGAACGGCAGCAGTTCTTCCGCCCGCCACCGGCCACCCGGCGCCTCGGTGATCAGCCCCGACAGCTTGCAGGCCACGTGCGGCAGCGCCGCCAGCGGCCGAATTTGCTGCGCCCAGTGCCGCGCGCCGCGCGCGATGTCCGGCTTGCCGAGATGGTCCAGCACCAACCAGTGCTCATCGTGGCGGGCGGCGAACGCCGCCGCGGCCGCCAGATGCCGGTGCGTCACCAGGATCTCGTACACATACCCGGCGCGCTGCAGCGTTTGCATGCCGCGTTCCACCTCCGGCCGCGCCAGCCAGGCCGCCGGATCCGCTTCGTCCTGCACCTGATGGCGCACCCCGCGCAGCGCGCTATAAGGCCACAAGGCCTCCAGACGCTGCGCCAGCTGTGGCGAAGCGATATCCAGCCAGCCCACTACGCCGCATACGCCCTCGCTCTGCTCAGCCAGCGCCAGCAGGGCCAGCGTCTCGTCCTCGCTGGGGCGCGCCTGCACCGCCAGCGCGCCGTCGAACCCCTGTTCCTGCAGCAGCGGCTGCAGCCGGGGCGGATCGAAATCCTGCCGCAGCACGCGCATCCGCTCGTCGATCCACGGGTAGTGCCGTGGCTGATAGCGCCAGAAATGCTGATGAGCGTCGATGCGCGGCATGCGATCCTCCCGCCTCACCCGCGGAACCGATACTGCTCGATCGACGACGGATGCATCTCGATCGAATAGCCGGGGCGGCTCGGCGGCATGTAGGCCGCGCCGTTGATCACGCAGGGATCGACAAAGTGTTCATGCAAATGATCGACATACTCGATCACCCGGCCTTCGTGGCTGCCGGCAATGCACAGGTAGTCGATCATCGACAGGTGCTGCACGTACTCGCACAGCCCGACGCCGCCGGCGTGCGGGCAGACCGGCAGCTGGTATTTGGCCGCCATCAGCATCACCGCCAGCACTTCGTTGACGCCGCCGAGGCGGCAGGCGTCGATCTGCACCACGTCTACCGCGCCGCGCATGATGAACTGCTTGAACATGATGCGGTTCTGACACATCTCACCGGTGGCCACCTTGACCGGCGCCACCCCTTCGCGGATGCGGCGGTGCCCTTCCACGTCGTCCGGGCTGGTCGGCTCTTCGATAAACCAGGGCTTGGCGAACGCCAGATGCTTCACCCACGGAATGGCTTCGTCCACCTCCCACACCTGGTTGGCGTCGATCATCAGCTGGCGATCCGGGCCGATCACCTCGCGGGCGATGCGCACCCGGCGGATGTCATCTTCCAGATCGCGCCCGACCTTCAGCTTCAGGTAGGAGAAACCGGCGTCGACCGCTTCCTGGCACAGGCGACGCAGCTTGTCGTCCGGATAACCCAGCCAGCCGGCGGAGGTGGTGTAGCAGGGATACCCCTCCTGCAGCAGCCGCGCCAGGCGCTCTTCTTTGCCCTCGGCACGCTGTTTCAGCAGCGCCAGCGCTTCCTGCGGCGTGATGCAGTCGGTGATGTAACGGAAGTCGATGCAGCGCACCAGCTCCTCCGGCGTCATCTCCGCCACCAGCCGCCACACCGGCTTGCCGACCGATTTGGCCCACAGATCCCACACCGCGTTGACCACCGCACCGGTCGCCAGGTGAATGGCGCCCTTGTCCGGCCCGATCCAGCGCAGCTGGCTGTCGCTGGTGAAGCGCCGCCAGAAGGCGCCCATGTCGGCGGCGATATCTTCCAGCCGCTCGCCGACGATCTGATGCTCCAGCGCGCGGATCGCCGCGCAGCAGATCTCGTTGCCGCGGCCGATGGTGAACGTCAGCCCGTGGCCGCTGAGATCCGCGCGATCGGTCTCCAGGATCACGTAGGCGGCGGAATAGTCGGGATCCGGATTCATGGCGTCGGATCCGTCCAGCCCCAGCGACGTGGGGAAACGAATGTCTTCAACCCGCAGTGCGGTAATGGTGGTCATGGCGGCGCTCCCGGTTAGGCCTGTACGGTTTGCTGGCGCTGTTCGCCCAGCCCTTCGATGCCCAGACGCATCGTCTGGCCCGCCCGCAGATAGATGGGCTGCGGTTTCTGCCCCATGCCGACGCCCGGCGGCGTGCCGGTGGAGATCACGTCGCCCGGCTGCAGGCTCATAAAGCGGCTGAGGTAGCTGACGATCTGCGGAATGCGGAAGATCATGGTGCTGGTGTTGCCGTCCTGATAGCGCTTGCCGTCCACCTCCAGCCACAGGTTCAGGCTGTGCGGATCGGCGATCTCATCGGCGGTGACCAGCCAGGGGCCGATCGGCCCGAAGGTGTCGCAGCCTTTGCCCTTGTCCCAGGTGCCGCCGCGTTCAATTTGATATTCGCGTTCTGAAACGTCGTTGATCACGCAGTAGCCGGCGACGTGGCGCATGGCGTCCGCTTCGCTGATGTAGCGCCCGCCCTGGCCGATCACCACGCCCAGCTCCACTTCCCAGTCGGTTTTCTGCGAGCCGCGCGGGATCTCCACCTGGTCATAGGGGCCGACCACCGCGCTGGTCCATTTGTTGAACACCACCGGTTCTTCAGGAATGGCCGCGCCGGTTTCCGCCGCGTGATCGGCGTAGTTCAGGCCGATGCAGATAAACTTGCCGATGCCGCCGACGCAGGCGCCGAGGCGCGGCTGCCCTTCGACCAGCGGCAGCGCGGCGCTGTCCAGAGCGCGCAGTTTGGCGAGCGACGCCGGCAATAACGCGGCGCCCCCCACGTCGGTGATATGCTGCGACAGATCGCGCAGGCGGCCCTGCGTATCCAACATGCCGGGGCGCTCTTGCCCGGGTTGCCCGTAACGTAAAAGTTTCATGCGTTCCTCTCTCAAAAATGGCGGCTCAGTTGCTCCAGCCGCCGTCGATGATCTGCACCGTGCCGGTGGTGTACGAACTGGCGTCGGAGGCCAGATACAGCGCCAGTTGGGCGATTTCCTCGGTGGTGCCGATGCGCCCGATCGGCTGACGGGCGACGAACGCCTGATACACCTCTTGCTCGCTGCGCCCCTGCTCGCGCGCCTGCTCGGCAATGCGCTGGCGCAGCGACGGCGACTCCACCGTGCCGGGGCAGATGGCGTTGCAGCGGATGCCCTGCGTGACGTAGTCCGCCGCCACCGAGCGCGTCAGGCCGATCACCGCCGCCTTGCTGGCGCTGTAAGCGAAGCGGTTCGGCACCCCTTTCACGCTCGAGGCCACCGAGGACATGTTGATGATCGAGCCTTTGCCGCGCGCCAACATGCCCGGCAGGAAGGCGCGGATCATGCGGAACATCGCGGTAACGTTGAGATCGAGCGCGAACGCCCACTGATCTTCGCTGCAATCGAGGATCGATCCGCTGTGCACCACGCCGGCGCAGTTGAATAGCACATCGATCGGGCCGATCGCTTCCGCCGCCGCCGCGATGGCGGCCGGATCGGTGACGTTCAGCGTCAGCGCGCGGATCCCGGCGCAGCCCTGCAGGCGCTCGAGGTTGATGTCGCTGGCGATCACCTCGGCACCGGCGGCGGCGAACAGCCTGGCGGTGGTAAAACCGATCCCTTGCCCGGCGGCGGTGATCAGTACGCGTTTCCCGGTTAAATCCATCTTGACTCCTCGGCCTAAAGGTCTAATGGTCAGGCCACTAAAGGCGGTTAAAGGTCAGGCCTCTAACATGACAAAAGACGCTTTACGCGTTATCGTTGGGGGAAGAAGTTAATAAAACAGCCTTGAAACCGCATTTCAATTAACCATTTTTTTACACTTGAATAACGATTACTCAAGCGCCTTGTCGCATAATTGTGCGCCAAATCACTGAACGCCGAATCGTCAAAGGTCAAAAATGCCGATTACCCGACTGGAAAACCCAAGAATTTACAGACAGATAGCAGACCAGCTCAAACGTCTGATCGAAAATAACGAATTTCCGCCGGGCAGCCGCCTGCCCTCGGAGCGCGATCTCGCCCAGCAGTTGCAGGTCAGCCGCGCGTCGGTGCGCGAAGCGCTGATCGCGCTGGAAGTGATCGGCCTGGTGGACGTCAAGGTCGGCAACGGGGTGATCGTGCGCTCGCAAACGCCGCTGGCGCCGTCGCAGGAGCCGGTGATGGCGCAGGCCGGCCGCAACCAGTGGGCGGAGATCGACGACGAACTGAATATCGAACTGGATTTCAACGCCGAGCTGCCGCCGTTTTCACTGCTGCAAACCCGCCTGTTGATCGAACCGGAGACCGCCGCGCTGGCCGCGCGCCACGCCACCGACGAAGAGCTGGCGGGCATCCGCGCCGCCTACGAGCAGAACTGCCGCGATAACCGCGCCGGCTCCGCCACTCACCCCGGCGATCGGCTGTTCCACATCCGCATCGCCCAGGCCAGCGGCAACCCGGCCTATGCGTTCATTATCGGCCACCTGCTCGGCCACCGTTACGGCAGCATGTTTCGCGTGCTGCAGCGCCACTATACGCCGGACGACATGCCGCACCGTTCCGAGCTGGAACACCGGGCGATCCTGGCGGCGATCGAAGCGCGCGACGTGCGCGGCGCCCGCAAGGCGATGAAGGCGCACCTCGATGAAGTGATCGCCATTTTCGCCCGCGCGCAGTAGGCCGCCGGCGGTTAAAAAATTTATCGTCACCGCTCTTTTTTCTACATGCAGCCGGGGCCTGAGCGCATTACACTGGGCGACGAATAACGCCCTTTCCCGCTGCATTGTTAAATGGATAACGACCGTTGAAGAACTCTGTCTCCGCTTTATTGCTGGCGCTGGGCCTGTGCGCCGCGCCGCTGGCCGCGCTGGCCGCCCCCCCGCAGCTGGCTTCGCAAATCGTCGACCAGTATGCCGAACATATTTTCTACAACAGCGGCGCCACCGGCATGGCGCTGGTGGTGATCGACGGCAATCAGGTGGTTAACCGCAGCTTTGGCGATACCAAACCCGGCAACAACCTGCGCCCGCGCCCGGATTCGCTGATCCGCATCGCCTCGATCACCAAGCTGATGACCAGCGAAGTGATGGTGAAAATGGCGGCGGCAGGCCAGGTCAAACTGACCGACCCGCTGCGCAAGTACGCCCCCAAAGGCGCCTATGTGCCGGCTTACAACGCCGGGCAGCCGATCACCCTGCTGAACCTGGCGACCCACACCAGCGCGCTGCCGCGCGAGCAGCCGGGCAAAAAGCCGCCGAAAACGCCGGTGTTCACCTGGCCGACCAAGGCCCAGCGCTGGCAGTGGCTGGCGCATGCCAACGTCACGGTGCCGCCGGGCGTACGCGCCGCCTACTCCAACCTGGCGTATGACCTGCTGGCCGACGCGCTGTCGCGCGCCGCAGGCAAGCCTTACAACGCGCTGCTGAAAGAGAAAATCACCGCGCCGCTCGGCATGGTCGACACCACGCTGACGCCGAGCCCCGAACAGTGCTCGCGCCTGATGGTGGCGGCGGCCGGCCCGAGCGCCTGCCGCGACACCACCGCCGCGGCCGGCAGCGGCGGCGTCTACTCCACCCCGCGCGACATGCAGCGCTGGATGCAACAATTCCTCTCCTCCAGCGCCAGCGGCCCGCGCAAAGCCACCGCCGCCAGCGAGCAAACCATGTACTTCCAGCGCCACGATCTGGTGTCGCTGAAGGGCATGGACGTGCCGGGGCAAGCGGATGCGCTGGGGTTGGGCTGGGTGTATATGGCGCCGAAGGACGGGCTGCCGGGCATCATTCAGAAGACCGGCGGCGGCGGCGGGTTCATTACCTACATGGCGATGATCCCGGCGAAAAACGTCGGGGTGTTCGTGGTGGTGACCCGCTCGGAGCTGAGCAAATTCACCAACATGAGCGATCCGGTCAACCGCCTGGTGAGCGATCTGGCGGCCAACAAGAGTTGATATGCGGGGCGCAGCGGGCTGCGCCCCAACGCCTCAGGCCGGCACCGCCATCGGGTGGATCACCGAATGGAAATTGCGCTTGAAGTAGATCAGCCCGTTGCCGGCTTCGCTCAGCGCGATCTGCTTGATCTGCACCAAGTACATCTGGTGGGTGCCGATGCTCTGGATCTGCTCGATCTCCCCTTCCAGGCTGGCCAGGGTATTGCGCAGCACCGGCTGCCCCAGCGCGCCGAGCTGCCACTCTTCCAGCCGGAAACGATCTTCCATGCTGACGCCGGTCATGCCGGCGAAGTGGCGCGCCATCAGCTCCTGTTCGTGGTTGAGCACGTTGACGCACAGCCTGCGGTTTTCCTGAAACACCGGGTTCATCGCGCTGTTGCGGTTGATGCACACCAGCAGCGTCGGCGGCGTATCGGTTACCGAGCACACCGCCGTGGCGGTGATGCCGCAGCGCCCCGCCGGGCCGTCGGTGGTGACGATATTCACCGCCGCCGACAGGCTGGCCATGGCGTCGCGAAAGCGCAGGCGCTGTTCATTTTCCTGAGACATACAACCTCCTCCTGAATTACTTCAGCAGATTATCCAACTGATTAATATCGTCATTGTTCCGCAGGTGCGGCACCTTCCAGCCGTGCTGATCGTAATCGGCCAGGCACTTGTCGACCATCTGCATCATGCGATCCATGTTGCCGGATCCCTGCGCGTGGCGCAGGCACTGCAGGCGGATCTCATCCTGGCTGCCGGCGTAGTTGATCTCATACAGCTCGTGACGGCCGCCGAATTCGCTGCCGATCGCATCCCACATCAGCTTGAGGATCTTGATGCGTTCGACGTGATCCATACCGTCCGATCCGCGCACGTAGCGCGCCAGGTACTTGTCGATCTCCGGGTTGTTCATGTCGCGCACGCTGGACGGCAGGTAGATCAGGCCGCTGGTGACGTTCTTCTCGATGATGTGTTTCACCTTGGTGTAGGCCATCGGCGCCATCACGCGGTAGGTTTGCAGCGCGGCGGAATCCGGCAGGTAGGCGCCGTTTTCCCATTTTGTGGCTTCGGCGCACATCGCGTCGCTCAGCGACCAGAACAGGTTGCGCCAGGCCACCACTTCGCCCAGATCGGCCTGCACGCCGCGGAACTCCAGCACGCCGGTGCACGAGAGGCTCTTTTGCAGCAGCGCGGTGATGAAGTCCATCTTCACCGCCAGACGCACGCAGGCCTGCAGCGGGAACAGCCGGGCGAAACCGCCCTGGGTGCTCCAGCGGCGGCAGCGGTCGAAATCGCGGTAGATCAGCACGTTTTCCCACGGGATCAGCACATGATCCATAATCAGGATCGCGTCGTTCTCGTCGAAGCGGCTGGTGAGCGGGTAGTCGAACGGCGATCCGGTGGCGCCGGCCACCAGCTCGTAGGAGGCGCGCGAAATCAGCTTCACCCCTTCGGCGTCCATCGGCGCCACGAACATCAGCGCGAAGTCCGGGTTATCGCCCATCACCTGCGCCGAACCGAAGCCGATGAAGTTGTAGTGGGTCAACGCCGAGTTGGTGGCCACCACTTTGGCGCCGCTGACCACGATGCCGGCGTCGGTCTCTTTCTCCACCTGAATGTAAACGTCCTTCACCTCGTTGACCGGCTTGTGGCGGTCGATCGGCGGGTTGACGATGGCGTGGTTGAAATAGAGCCCGGTTTCCTGAATGCGTTTGTACCAGTGGCGCGCGTTGTCGGCGAACTGGCCGTAGAACTCCGGATAAGCGCCCAGCGCGCAGCCGAAGGCCGCCTTGTAGTCCGGCGTGCGTCCCATCCAGCCGTAGCTTTGGCGCGACCAGTCGGCGATGGCGTCGCGCTGCTGGCGCATCTCTTCCGGGCTGCGGGCATAGCGGAAGAATTTATGGGTATAGCCGCCGTTGCCGGTGTCGGTATTCCAGCACAGGCGATCCTGGCTGGCCGGATCGTGCAGCGCGTCATACAGCTGGCCGACAGACGCCGCCGCGTTGCGGAACGCCGGGTGGGTGGTGACGTCTTTCACACGCTCGCCGTAAATGTAGATTTCGCGGCTGTCCTGCAAACTTTTCAGGTATTCGGCGCCGGTAAACGGGCGTTTGCTGTCGGCACGAAAGTCTTCTGGTTTCATCGGGTCTTCCTCGTCATCGGCATTTTTCAGGCCGTGGATCCGGCCATTTGTTAAAATAATGTTTTCTTTTGGTTGCTTAATTGAAGCTGCCAAAGCCGGTTTCGAGAAGAGACTTTTGCGGCAATCGCCGGTACTTTTCAGGTCAGTTTGCCGCTTTCGCGGCAAACTGTGATCGCGGTTACGAAAGGGCGTGTTGCGCCGCGCGGTAGGTCGAGGGGGAACAGCCTTCCAGCCGATTGAAAAAACGGGCGAAATAGGCCGGATCCTTGAAGCCGAGGCTGTAGGCGGTTTCATGCACCGTGCAGGCGCTGAACAGCAGCATGCGTTTGGCCTCGCGCAGCAGCCGATCGAAGATCAGCCGCTTGGGCGGCCGGTTGGCGAAGCGCCGGCACAGGTCGTTGAGCCGCGATTCGGTCACTCCCAGCGCCTGCGCATACTCCGGCACCGGCAGGTGCTCGCGAAAACGCTCGTCCACCATCTTGTTGAACCGCTGAAACAGCTGCAGTTCGCCGCGCACGCCGCTGTTGGCGTTGTCTTCCAGCGCGGTGTTGCGCAGCAGCAGCGTGAACACCGCCTGCGCCAGCAGCGCCAGCGTCTGTTCGCGCCCGGCCAGGTTCTGGCCGAACTCGCGGCGGATCAGCGCCCAGTAGTGGCTGAGCGCCGTCAGCTCCTGCGGCGCGTCGGCCAGCGACAGGCAGATGCCCGGCATGTCCAGCGCCAGGTTGCTGCCGGGATACAGGCGCTCCAGCAGCGGCCAAATCAGCTCCTGGCGCACCGTCAGCACGTGGCCGTCGCTGTCCGGTTCGGTGAAGAACGCATGCGGCACCGACGGCGGCGTAAGGATGAACAGCGGCGCCTGCACCGAATAGTGCTGATCGTCGAGCTGCAGCTCTATCTTGCCGGTTTCCAGGAAATGCACCTGAAAGAAGCAGTCGTGCCAGTGCACCTGCATGTCGCGGCCGAAGAATGCCGCCAGCCCGGCGAAGGTTTCGTAGTGCACCTCGTCGGCGGCGTAACGCGCGTCATACTCTTTGCAAATATCGATGTTGGCGATAAAGCCGGTACTTTTCCGCACCTCATGACCTCCTGCAATCATGCCCACTTGCGCATCAAGGCGTCGCCCTCGGGCGCGAATCCTTCATCGGGATGCGCCACACCAGCACGGCGCCGACGATCAGCAGCGCCGAGACGAAATACAGCCCGGAGTTGAAGCTGCCGGTCAGATCCTTGAACCAGCCGATCAACAGCGGGCTGAGCGCCGATCCGATATTGCCGGTGGCGTTGATCACCGCGATCCCCACCGCGCGCGCTTCCAGGCTGATCGACTGATCCGGCGTGGTCCAGAAGATCGCCATGGCGGTAAAGGAGCCGACCGAGGCCATCACGATCCCCAGCAGCTGGATCAGGCTGTGATCGGTGGCGGACGCCAGCAGCCAGCCGGCGGCAGCGAACAGATACGGCAGCGCGGTGTGATGCTTGCGCTCCTGCAGCCTGTCGGATCGTTTGCTCCACCACACCATGCCGGCGATGGTGCAGATCTGCGGGATCGCCGCCAGAATGCCGATCGTCACGTTGCTGCTGCCCTGGTTGAAGCTTTGCAGGATCTGCGGCGTCCAGATGTTGATCGCGCTCAGGGTGTTGGTCAGGCAGAAATAGGCCAGCGTGTACATCAGCACGATCGGCGTGAAAATCTCGCGCCACAGGCTGCGCTGTTGCAGCGCGCGGTGGCTGCTCGGCCCGTTGGGCTGCACCAACTGAAGCTTGTCGGCCTCCATCATCGCCTGCAGGCTGGCTTTCTCCTCGTCGGTCAGCCACTTGGCCTTGGCCGGCGTATCGTCGAGGTAGAACCACACCACCACGCCCAGCAGCACCGACGGAATGCCTTCCAGCAGAAACAGCCACTGCCAGCCCTTCAGGTTCATCACCCCGTCCAGCGCCAGGATATAGCCGGAGACCAGCGAACCTATCGCCATGGTCACCGGCATGGCGATCATGAACAAGGCGTTGGCGCGGGCGCGGTAGAACGCCGGGAACCAGTAGGTGAGGTACACCAGAATGCCCGGCAGGAAACCGGCCTCGGTGATGCCGACGATCATGCGCAGCACGTACAGGCTGGTCGGCCCGGTGGCGAACATGGTGCAGGTGGAGGCGATGCCCCACAGCACCATGATGGTGGCGATCCAGCGCCGCGCGCCGACCCGGCTCAGCATCATGTTGCTCGGAATGCCGAAGATCACGTAGGTGACATAGAACAACGTCGCCGCCAGCCCGAACATGGTCGAGCTGAGGCCGAGATCTTTGCCCATCGTCAGCCCGGCGAAGCCGATGTTGATACGGTCGAGGAAAGAGAAAACAAACAACACGAACAGGAAAATGATCAGGCGCCGAAACAACTTTTTAATCACCGATTGCTCGGCGGCGGTTAACGCTTTATGTTGCTGCGCCGGGTTGGCCGGCGGCAGCGAATCGACGTGGTTCATGGTTCAGTAAACTCCCGATGAAGGCGCTTGCACCCCGCCCTGTTTGAACTCGTCAGCCAGGGCTTCCGCCGCCCGCGCCAGCAGGGTGGTGTCCACCCCCACCGCGACGAACAGCGCGCCGGCTTCCAGATAGCGCTGCGCCAGTGCCTTGTTGGCCATCAAAATGCCGGGCGCCTTGCCGGCGGCGCGGATGCGCGCAATCGCGTCGTCGATGGTGCGCTGCACCTCCGGGTGCTGCGGATTGCCGGCGAAGCCCATATCAGCGCTGAGATCCGCCGGGCCGATAAACACGCCGTCCACCCCTTCCACCTGCAAAATGGCGTCGAGGTTTTTCACCGCTTCGCGGGTTTCAATCTGCACCAGCACGCACATCTGCTCATCGGCCTGCTGCAGGTAATCGGGCACCCGGTTCCAGCGCGAAGCGCGCGCCAGGGCGCTGCCGACGCCGCGTACGCCGTGCGGCGGATAGCGCGTGGCGCGCACCGCATCGCGCGCCTGTTCGGCGTTTTGGATCATCGGGATAAGCAAGGTTTGCGCGCCGACGTCCAGCAGTTGCTTGATGATCACCGCGTCGTTCCACGGCGGCCGCACCACCGGCCGGCTCGGGTAAGGCGCGACCGCCTGCAGCTGCCCCAGCACCGTTTGCACGTTGTTGGGCGCATGTTCGCCGTCGATCAGCAGCCAGTCGAAACCGGCGCCGGCCAGCAGCTCGGCGCTGTAGCTGCTGCACAGCCCGAGCCACAGCCCGATCTGCGGGCGTTTTTCCTGCAGCGCACGCTTGAAGTGGTTGGTTAACATCGCATTCTCCCTGACAAGCGGGCGTAGCGCATGGCCCCCCGCCCGGTTTATTGCGGCCCGGTTCGCCGAGCCTGCTTATTAGACGAAGCGGCAGCTGATGCAGCCCATCGGGCCGTAGTCGACGTGGAAGGTGTCGCCGCGCCGCGCCGGCACCGGCCGGGTGAAGGAGCCGCCGAGGATCACCTGCCCCGCTTCCAGCTCCACCTCATACGGCGCCAGCTTGTTGGCCAGCCAGGCCACGCCGTTGGCCGGGTGGTTGAGCACCGCCGCCGCCACGCCGGACTCTTCAATCACGCCGTTGCGGTACAGCAGCGCGGCGATCCAGCGCAGATCCAGCGCATCCGGCTTGATCGGCCGCCCGCCCATTACCACCCCGGCGTTGGCGGCGTTGTCGGAGATGGTGTCGAACACCTTGCGCGGCCGCTGCGTCTCGGGATCGACGTTGTGGCTGCGCGCGTCGATGATCTCCAGCGCCGGAATGACGTAGTCGGTGGCGTTGTAGACGTCGAACAGCGTGCAGTTCGGCCCGCGCAGCGGCTTGGCCAGCACGAACGCCAGCTCCACCTCCACCCGCGGCACGATAAAGCGATCGATCGGAATGTCGCTGCCGTCATTGAAGAACATGTCGTCCAGCAGCGCGCCGTAGTCCGGCTCGGTGATCTGCGAGCTCACCTGCATGGCGCGCGAGGTCAGGCCGATCTTGTGGCCCTTGAGCTTGCGCCCCTCGGCGATCTTCAGCTCCACCCACTGCCGCTGAATGGCGTAGGCGTCCTCGATGGTGATCTCGGGATGATCGAGCGACAGCGCGCGGATCTGTTCACGACTCTTTTCCGCCTGATGCAGGCGCTGTACGGCGCGGTTAACCTGCTCTTTATCCAGCATTTACGACCCCTTATTCACGCCTTGTTGAACAGCGCGTGGACATTGTTCTGTTTGTAATTCAGCACCGGATCCAGCTCTTCCATAGTGAAAGAGAGCGCCAGGTAACGCTGCGCCATCAGCGCGGCGAAGTGTTCCTTGATCAGCGCAAACAGCATCTCGCCCACCTGCTGCCGGCTTTCCAGGCTGCGGCCGTGGCCGATCTTCAGCGTCATGTGCACGAAGGCGTAGTCCTGCTTGCCGTCGGCCATCTGCCAGGTGTCGAGCCAGATGGCGCGGCTGCGTACGCCGGCCAGCGGAAAGATGCCGGTCGCCGCCAGCGCCTCGTTGACCTTGGCGAACAGGGTGGGCAAATCCGCCTCGCGGCGGATGTTGTCGGTACATTCAGCGTAGAAATGGGGCATAGCGTTCTCCAGACGGCGCATAGGCGCGGGCGCGGCCCGCGCAGCGGCATTTACAGCGTATTGCCAAGTTTGAAACCTTTTTCCGTATCGCCCTCACGGGTGTAGGAAAAACCGTCTGCGCCGATGGTGACGGCCATTTCGCTGGGCGCGCTGCGTTCGATGACCGGCTGCGGCTGCCCATCGAGATCCAGCACCAGCGATCCTTCGGTATACCAGCTCGGCACCACCGGATTGCCCCACCAGTCGCGGCGCTGGTTGTCATGCACGTCCCAGGTCACGGTCGGGTTGTCCGGATCGCCGGTGTAGTAATCCTGCGTGTAGATCTCCACGCGGTGGCCATCGGGATCGCGCAGGTAGAGGTAGAACGCGTTGGAGACACCGTGACGGCCGGGGCCGCGTTCGATCAAATCGGATTTGCGCAGCGCGCCGAGCTTGTCGCAGATGGCCAAAATATTGTGCTTTTCATGGGTGGCGAAGGCGATGTGATGCATGCGCGGCCCGGCGCCGCCGGTCATCGCGGTATCGTGCACCGTCGCCTTGCGGCGCATCCAGGCTGCATAAACCACGCCGTCTTCATCGCGGATGTCTTCCGTTACGCGGAAGCCCAGCCCCTGGATGTATTCCACGGCGCGCGGCACGTCAGGGGTGATTTGGTTAAAGTGATCGAGGCGCACCAGCGCGCCCGGCGTATACAGATCGTAGCGCCAGGCCAGACGCTCGACGTGCTGCACGTCGTAGAAAAACTCATACGGGAAGCCGAGCGGATCCTCGACCCGCACCGCATCGCCGATGCCTTTGGCGAACCCGTTCACCCGCCGCTCGGTGCGGCAGCCAAGCGCCTTGAAATACGCTTCGGCGCGATCGACGTCTTCCGGCGTGCGCACGCGGAAAGCAAACGCCGCAACGGCGGCGACCGGGCCTTCGCGCAGCACCAGGTTATGGTGAATGAACTCCTCCATCGAACGCAGGTAGAGGGTTTTGTCATCCTCGGCGGTCACGACCAGGCCGAGGATATCGACGTAAAATTCGCGTGCGGCTTTAAGGTTCGTGACCTGAATTTCCATGTAGGCACAGCGCACGACGTCGGGAGCAGGGACAGCATTAGTGGTAAGTTTTGTCGTCATTGTTCTCATCTCTTTCGTTATTATTGTGGCCCGAGGCTTAGACGCCCCATTTCGGGATCGGGTGGTCGCCCATGGAAATGCACACGTTCTTCATTTCGGCGAACACTTCGAAGCTGTATTCGCCGCCTTCGCGGCCGGTGCCGGAGGCTTTCACACCGCCGAACGGTTGGCGCAGATCGCGTACGTTTTGGGTGTTGACGAAAACCATGCCCGCTTCGATGCCGCGGGCCAGGCGCAGAACCTTGCTCACATCCTGCGTCCAGATGTACGACGCCAGGCCGTATTCCACGTCGTTGGCCATGCGCAGGCCGTCTTCTTCCGACTTGAACGGCAGCAGGCAGGCCACCGGCCCGAAGATCTCTTCCTGCGCCACGCGCATCCGGTTGTCGACATCCGCCAACACCGTCGGGCGCAGGAAGTTGCCGTGGTTCAAACCGGCCGGTTTGTCCGGGCCGCCGGCCAACAGGGTCGCCCCTTCTTCCACCCCGAGGCGGATATAGCCGGAGACTTTTTCCCAGTGCTGCGGGCTGATCAGCGCCCCCACCTGGGTGTTGGGATCTTGCGGATCGCCCACGCGCAGACGGTTGGCGCGCTCGGCGAAGCGTTTGACGAATTCCGGGTAGATGCTCTCCTGAATGAAGATGCGCGAACCAGCGGTGCAGCGCTCGCCGTTGATCGAGAAGATGGTGAACAGCGCGGCGTCGAGCGCCCGCTCGATGTCGGCGTCTTCAAAGATCAGCACCGGCGACTTGCCGCCCAGTTCCATGGAGAATTTCTTCAGCCCGGCGCTTTCGATGATGCGGCGGCCGGTGGCGGTGCCGCCGGTGAAGGAGACCGCGCGCACGTCTTTATGGCGCACCAATGCGTCGCCGGCGGTGGCGCCGTAGCCCTGCACCACGTTCAGCACCCCGGCCGGAATGCCGGCCTCCAGCGCCAGCTCGCCCAGGCGATCGGCGGTCAGCGGCGACAGTTCGGACATCTTCAGCACCGCGGTGTTGCCCAGCGCCAGGCAAGGCGCGGTTTTCCAGGTGGCGGTCATGAACGGCACGTTCCACGGCGACACCAGCGCGCATACCCCCACCGGCTGCACCAGCGTGTAGTTGAGCATCTTGTCGTCCACCGGGTAGGTCTTGCCGTTCATCTGCTGGCACACCTCGGCGAAGAACTCGAAGTTGTGCGAAGCGCGCGGGATCAGCACGTTTTTGGTCTGGTGGATCGGCAGGCCGGTGTCGGCGGTTTCCAGTTCGGCGATCTGCGGCACGTTCTGGTCGATCAGCTCGCCCAGGCGGCGCATCAGGCGCGCGCGCTCTTTCATCGGCGTATTCGCCCACTTGGGGAACGCCTCTTTCGCCGCCGCCACCGCCTGGTCTATCTCCAGCTGGCCGCCGGAGGCCACTTCCGCCAGCACCTCGCCGTTCGCCGGGTTGGTGGTGGTGAAATACTCTTTGCTGGCGACGTTCTTGCCGTTGATCCAATGGTTGATGGTTTTCATCGCAGGCTCTCCTCGTAATCTTTTTCACTGATAATGTGGTTAACCAGACGGCCGATGCCCTCGATCTCCACCACCACTTCGTCGCCCGGCTGCACGTCGGCCAGCCCTTTCGGCGTGCCGGTGGCGATCATGTCGCCCGGCTGCAGCGTCATGAATTCACTCAGGTAGGCGACCAGGAACGGAATGTCGAAAATCATGTCGGCGGTGCTGCCGCGCTGGCGCAGCTCGCCGTTGACGTAAGTGCTGAGTGCCAGCCGGTGCGGATCGGCGACGTCGTCGCGATCGACGATGTACGGCCCGATCGGCGTCAGGGTGTCGCGGCTCTTCACCCGCAGATTCGGCCGGTAGTAGTTTTCCAGGTAATCGCGGATGGCGTAGTCATTGCACAGGGTGTAACCCGCCACGTACTCCATGGCGTGCTCGCGGCTGACGTTGCGCGCGGTCTTGCCGATCACCGCCACCAGCTCGGCTTCGTAATGCATGTACTCCACGCCGGCCGGGCGCACCGACACCTGGCGGTGCCCGGTCAGGGTGTTCGGCGCCTTGAGGAACACCAGCGGTTCCTCCGGCGCCTTGAATTCCAGCTCGCTGGCATGGTCGGCATAGTTCAGCCCGAGGGCGAACACCGTGCCCTGCGCCGGCGGCAGCCATTCCACTTCGCGCTCCTGCAGCACCTCGCCGTTCGGCAGCGTGACGCGCAGCTGGTCGTCCACCTGGACGTTGACGGCCTGGCCATGATGGCGAATACGGGCATGTTTCATGATGCGGCTCCTGCTTGGGTGACGCGGTTGGTCAGCGTGGGCAGGCCGGCGGCGCGCACCGTCACCTCATCCCCCGGTTTGATCTCCACCCGCTGGTGCGGGGTGCCGATCAGCACCGCATCGCCCGGCTGCAGGGTGATGAAATCGCTGATGGCGGCGATCAGCTCCGGCACCGAGCGCACCAGATCGGCGGTGGACCAGCGATCCTGCTCCACGCCGTTGATCTCGGTGACGATCTCCAGCCGATCGGCAGCCTCCAGCTGGCCGATCTCCCCCAGCGGGCAGAACCCGTCGCGGCATTTGGCCTTGATTGCCGGGCGATAGAAGCTGCTTTCCGGCAGGCTGACGTCGTTGGCCAACGCGTAGCCGGCCAGATAACGGCTCACCTGCTCAACCGGCACCTTGCGCGCGGTATCGCCGATGATCACCGCCAGCGTGCCGCCGCTCTGCACGGTTTCACCGGCCGGAAACGGGATCGCCCCGCCGTTGGCGAGGTGGGTGTTGCGCGGTTTGATAAACCACACCGGGGTTTTGGGCGGGGTCTGATACGGTGGCTGGTGAAACGCCTGATCCCAGGCGTCCAGTTGGCTGCGGTGGTTCAGCGCAACGGAAAATACGGTGCCTTTCATGCGAACTCCTCCAATGGCAAAACATGACAACCGGCATTCATTAATATATTAATGATTACTTTTATACGCTGTGCAGCTTTTACGCAATGCGCTTGGAGTGATTTGTGATCGTGATAACAAAATATTCACAAATAACGAACATTAGCGTGATTATTCAATGTATTAATCATTTTTCTCGCCATTTTTCGCTGCGCCTCGCATTTTTGCTTTATCCCTACGGGTAACTTTGGCTACTATTAAGTTATTAACAAAACCGGGCTTTGCGGGGCAGGCGCCCCCATAACGAGCGCCGTAACAACGAACACCTTGATAGCTAAGGCCAAACTTATGCATGAATCGTTAACCATCGCCCTGCTGCAGGCGCGTGAAACCGCCATGGGGTTCTTCCGCCCGATCCTGAAAAGCCACAATTTGACCGAACAGCAGTGGCGCATCATCCGCGTGCTGGCCAACAGCCGCTCGATCGAATTCCACGAGCTGGCGGCGGAAACCTGCATCCTGCGCCCCAGCCTGACCGGCATTCTCTCGCGCATGGAGCGTGACAAGCTGATCTTCCGCCTCAAGCCGGTCAATGATCAGCGCAAGCTGTACGTGTCGCTGACCCAGCAGGGCCAGGATCTGTATGAAGTGGCGCGCCACCAGGTGGAACAGGGCTACGCCGAGATTGAAGCCGCCTTTTCGCGGCAGAAAATGGACCAGCTGATGACGCTGCTGGACGAGCTGATCACCCTGGGCGACAGCCTGCCCGCCAACGTCACCGCGCATCCCACTAAGAAGTGATTTAACCAACCGGAATTCTCAAATTAATTGGCGTTGCAGCAAACAACGCTGCAGCGTCAGGTAAGCAGAGAATTCGTTTCCGGCAACAGCGCGCCGCCGTCCACCACCAGCGTCTGGCCGGTGATGTAGGCCGCCGCCGGCGAGGCGAGAAACACCATCGCCGCGGCGATGTCTTCCGGTTCCCCCAGCCGCCCGAGCGGCACCGAGGCGGCGATCGCCTGATTCACCTGCGCGTCGCCCAGGTTGGCTATCGCCGGCGTGCGGATCATCCCCGGCTCCACGCCGTTGACGCGAATTTTCTCCGCCGCCAGCTCCAGCGCCGCCGCGCGAATAAACCCGTTCACCCCGGCCTTGGAGGCAGCGTAGTGCGCCAGCCCCGGGTAGGCCACCCGCGGGCCGGTCACCGACGAAGTCACCAGAAGGCAGCCGCCGCCCCGGCGGCGCATCCACGGCAGCGCCGCCTGCGCCAGAAAGAACGGCGCCATCAGATTGACGCTCAGCGTGCGTTGCAGCAGGGCCGCGTCGATAGCGGCGAACGGCGTCAGCGGAAAGTAAGCGGCGTTGTGGATCACCACGTCCAGCCGTTGATGCCGCTCGCCCACCATCGCCACCAGCTCGGCGACCTGCCCCGGTTCGGCCAGATCGCAGGCCAGCGCCTGCACGCTCAGCCCTTCGTCCCGCAGCGCCTGCGCCGCCGCCTGCGCCTGCGGCAGCTGCACGTCCGCGATCGTCACCTCGGCGCCCAGGCGGGCAAAGACGCTGACGATCGCCAGCCCAATGCCCTGCGCGCCGCCGGTCACCAGCACCGCCTGCCCCGCGAAGGCGTCGGCCGCATAGGTTGCGCTCATCGCCCTATCCTCGCGGGTGGCGCGTGGTGTTCAGCACCTGCGCATGGGCACCGACCGCAAAGTTGCTCAGCGCACTGAAATCGCTGCCCTGATAACCGAGGATCTTGCCGTCGGTGCGCATGCCCTGCAGATCGATCATCACCACGCCCAGCGTCGGGATGATCTTCTCGCGCCAGACGAACAGATAAAGCTGCTCCGCCACCTTCACGTAGTGGCAGCGATCGACGTCCGCCAGCCCTTTCTCCACCCCGTCCAGACACTGCCAGGCGTAGAAGTTGTCGTTCAGGTAGATGTGCTCGTACCGCTCGGTCGGGCTGTAGGTGTACATATTGCGCATGCCGATCAGCTCATCGGTAAAGCCCGGCGGCGCCACGTCGGCGTCATCCAGCGTGCCGAAGCGGAACTCGGCCTCGACCGCGGTCAGCGGCAGCCCCTGTTCCACCCGGCTGAAGGCATCGAGCCGCGCCTGCGCTTCGTCCGGCAGCTGGCCGTATACCGCGGTGAAGTTGCCCTGATTGCGGTCGCATACCAGCGTAATGCTGGCGTTGGCGCGGGCGGGATCGAGAAAATCGATAAACAGCACACCGGGGCGAATGCTGGTGGCGCGATAGGCGACGCCGCGCCGTTCGCCCCACTCCAGCGTCTGCTCGTCGGTAAACCGGCAGCGCTGCGTCACGCCGTCGCTAAAGCGCAGCGTCAGCGTGGCGCCCGCCAGCCCGTGCTGCCGTTCCAGCGTATTGCTGTGCGGCGCAAAGCCTTCCGCCAACGCGCCAACCTGAATGAATACCGCTTCTGAACTCATGGAAATGCTCCTTACAGGGAAGTGAAAGCCAGGGTCGGCACGTCAACGATGGTGGAGCCGCCGTCGGCCACCAGCGCCGCGCCGGTAATGATTGAAGCTTCGCTGGAACACAGGAAACGGCAGACGCGGGCGATCTCCTCGGCGCTGGCCGGGCGGCGCAGCGGCACGTCGCGGCAGACCATCTGGTAAGCCTGCTCCAGCGAAATCTGATGGGCGTCCATCAGCAGTTGCATCTCTTCGTCCGCCATCGGCGTGGTCACCCAGCCGGGGCACACCGCGTTGGCGCGCACGCCCAGCGGGCCATAGTCGCGGGCGATGGAGCGCATCAGCCCGATCAGCGCGTGCTTGGCGGTGACGTAGCCGCAGACCTCCGGCCCGGCGGCCAGCGAGGCGATCGACGCGACAAACAGCAGGTTGCCGCCGCTTTTAATCAGCTCCGGCAGGCAGGCGCGCGCGCTGGCGAAGGCGCTGTTGAGGTTGCTGTCCATCGCCCCTTGCCACTGCGCGTCGGTCATCTCGGTGATGCGCTTGAAGCCCATGCCGCCGGCGCTGCCGATCAGGCAGTCGATGCGCCCGGCTTCGCGCAGAATGGCCGGCAGCAGCGCGTGGTTCCAGCTCTCGCCGCTGGCGGCGTCGCCCACCAGCGCCTGCGCGCCGATCTCTTGCGCCAGCGCCGCCAGCGGTTCCGGGCGGCGGCCGATGATGAACACCCGATCGCCCTGCGCCGCCAGCAGACGGGCGCAGGCGGCGCCGACGCCGGTGCCGCCGCCGGTAATCACAACCACTCTATTCATGATTCAGCTTCTCCATCAGTTGGCCGATCATCAGCAGGCTGCTCAACAGCAGCCGCCGCTGTTCGGCATCCAGCCGCAAATAGCGGCGGCCGGCCGGCAAACGGCTGACCACCTCCGATGCGGCGAAATGCTCGATATCCACCTGCCAGCGCCCGTCTTTCACCGTCAGCCGCACGCGGCGAAAATCCAGCTGCGCCAGCGTCTCGCCGATCTGCGGGTAGCGCTGCAGGCCGTCCAGCACCCGCTGCGCGGCCGCGTGGCGCTGGCGCAGCAGATAACGCACCCCGCGCCGCCGCAGCCAGCCGCCGGTCACCACGTCCAGCGTCATCGGGGGCTGCGCCGCGCACGCGCCCTGCAACCGAAAGCGGTGGCTGACGATATGCGCCATAAACAGCCCCTGCACCTGTTCGTCGATCTCGATCTGCGGCCCCTGCGGCAGCGTCAGCCGCAGCAGGCCCGGTGCCAGGCGTTCGCACGCGTAGGGTTCCAGGTTGCGCGCCAGACGATCCAGCGCGGCGCCCGGCCGATAGCCCGACGGCGCTCGCCGCCAGGCACGATTAAATGAGGGAAGTAAGCCGATCAAACTGCGCCTCCTCGTTTTCACCTTTGGCGAACGCGTTCTCCAGCACCTGCTCGACCGGCACCGGCTTGAACGGATTCACTTTCTGCACGCACAGCGTCCAGAACAGCGCATAGGCGGCGGTCAGGCCGATCATCCAGCCGAAGGGAATGTAGATGTCGCTCGGGTTCATTCCCGGCGGCGTGATGTAAACGATGGCCAACACGATGCCGACGCTGGAAACGATCTGCGGCAGCGGGAACCACGGCGATTTATAGGCGCGCGGCAGATCGGGGCGGCGTACGCGCAGGATCACCACCGAGCAGGTCACCAGCAGGTAGGCCACGCCCCAGGCGCACACCGCCGCCAGCACCAGCGGAATGATCCTGTCGAGGTTGCCCTGAATGGCGAAAGCGTGTACGCAGGGGATCAACACCGCCACCAGAATGCCGACCACCGGCGTCTTAAAACGCGGGTGCAGATAGGCGAATATGCGCGGCAGCGCGCCGTCCAGCGCCATGCCGTACAGAATGCGCGGCACCGCCGCCATCAGCGTGTTGATGGTCGCCGCGCCCGCCAACAGCAGGCCGACGCCGAGCCAGTATTTGCCGAACTGGCCCATTACCTGGCCGGCGAACGCCGGGATGGCCATCGGCGTTTCCAGCAGGCGCGCGCCGCTGGCGGCGTCGATCACCACGTTTTCCACCTGGTGGCTGAGCGCCGCGCCATACAGCGCCATGCACACCGCCACGCCGCACAGCCCCAGCGCCATCGCGCGCGGGATCACCCGATCGCAGCGTTTGATCTCCGGTGCCATCGGCGTCACCAGCTCACAGCCGACGAACATGAACATCGCCATGCCGATCAGGCTGAATACCGCGAAGGGATCGTTCAGGCTCAGCGTGCTGCCGAACCAGCCCTCGAGCGGCACCGCATGCGGCGACAGTAGCCCGACGATGCCGAAAATCACCAGCGTGCTCCACATGGCGAAGGTCAGCACGATCTCCGCCTTGCCGAAGGCCTCGATGCCGAACGCGTTGAGCAGGCCGAACACGATGACCAGCCCGACGCCGACCATCCAGGAGGCGTTGTGGCTTTCCATCAGGGTGTTGAGGTGCTCGAAGTTCACCAGCGCCATGATGCCGGAGAGAATGGTCTCGGCGGTGCCGGCGAAGATGTGCACGATCAGGTAGGCCGACAGCGCGCCGGTAATGGCGAAAAAGCGCCCCATGCCGCAGGAGATGTAGTCGTAAACCGAACCGGAGGTCGGCAGCAGCGCCGCCGCTTCGGAGAAGGTGGTGAGCTGCGCCTGCATCATGATGAAGGCGATCAGCATCGCCAGCGCGAAGGTGTCGCCGCCGATGCCGAAGCCGCTGGTGACCGTCAGGATCACCGGGCTGGCCATGATCACCCCGACCGAACTGGCCAGGGTGGTGGGAAAGCCGACCTTGCCTCGAGCCAGGTGGGCGTGCAACCGCGACGACAGGTTCATGGTTATTTCCTCTTATAGTTTTGGCCTGATGCATGCAGGTGCTTGCAGGTTTTTCACCGCCAGCGGCGGTAATCTCACTATAGAGAGGAAAGGAAAATGCTGACTATCGTCCTTAAGGACGAGACGGTTTCAACCTGCGGCCGCGCTCACGGCGGCGCGCCACTGCATCGCCCCCTGCGGGCTGCGCGGGTAGGCGCGCAGCGGCGCCAGCAGCGCGGAAAAGAAGGCGTAATAGCCGGCGCACAGCCGGTTGTAGCGATCTTCGCCCACATGCGCCGGGCAGCCGCCCTGGCAGACGCTTTTCACGCTGCAGCGTTGGCACTCGCGGCGCAGGCTCTTGTTTTTACCGAACGGCATCTCCGCCGCCCTTGCCGCCAGGGTGGCGAGCGGCGTGTGGCGATCGGCATGGCCGAGCAGGTGCTGCGCGTTGATCAGATGATCGCAGGCGTAAAGCCGCCCGTCCGGCTCCATCACCAGATTGCCGCCGCAGCGTTCGGCGTGTACGCAGCTGGGGCTGACGTGGGTGAAATACTGCGCGTAGACCTGTTCGATGTTCATCACAAACACCTGGCCAACGTGCCCGCGGCTGCGCCAGCGGCGGTACACCGCCAGCATGAAGCGCCCCCAGTTGGCGGCGCTTAGCCCATAGCCGGCGGTGGGCGCATCCCCTTCCAGCATCAGCGGCTGGAACTGCAGATAGCGCGCCCCGATCGCCACCGCATGATCGTAGATCGCCTCGGCGCGATCCGCGACGCCGTCGTGCACCACCATCAGCAGGTTGAAATCGATCTGATGGCGCTGCAACAGCGCAATGCCGCGCAGCGCGGCGTCATAGCTGGCACCGCCGCGCTTGTCCGGCCGGTGGGCGTCCTGCACCTCACGATCGCCGTCCAGGCTGACGCCGAGGATAAAGTGATGCTGCCGGAACAGCCGGCACCAGGCGTCGTTCAGCAGGGTACCGTTGGTCTGCAGGCTGTTGCTGATCCGCACGCCCGGCGGCGCGTAGCGGCGTTGCAACGCCAGCGCCCGCTTGTAAAAACCGATCCCCGCCAGCAGCGGCTCACCGCCCTGCCAGACTAAGTTGATCTCGCGGCTGTAACGCGGCTGGGCGGCGATGTAGCCGCGGATAAATTCCGCCAGCAGGTCGTCGTCCATCTTGCACGTCCGCTCCTGCTGGCGCTGCGGATAGTAGCAGTAGCGGCAGCCCAGGTTGCAGCCGGCGCCGATCGGCTTCACCAACAGATGAAAAGGCGCCGCCGCGCGCGGTTCGCTCTCTACCGGGATCTGCTGCGCGCGCAGCTGGGCCAGGTTCATGGCGCCGCCTGCGGCAACGGTTTGTGGGTCAACGGATCCAGGCCGATGTAGTCGCCGGTGCTGGCGTCGACGCCGAGGTAGTCGATCGCTGCGCCTTTGGCTTCAATGACCATGCCCTGCTGCGCAAAGCGGCGATACGCCTCGCTCAGCCGTTTGACTCGCTCCGGGTTGGCGGCGGCCAGATCGCGCGTTTCCAGCGGATCGTCATGCAGGTTGAACAGCCCCCACGGCGCCATCTGCGCCGTCGGCCCGGCCTTCACCAACCGCCGCAGCTTCCAGACGCCGTCCACATAGGCGGCCTGGTTATGCAGCTCCACGCCGTAGGTCGCGCGCGGCACGCGATCAGCCTCGCCGCTGAAATAGCGTTTGAAGCTGACGCCGACCATCGGCAGCGTCGGTTTGGCCTTCAGCGGTTTGTTGGCGTCGATGCCGGCATAGTCATACAGCGTCGGGGCGATGTCATACACCGCCATCGGCGTGCGGTCGATGCCGCCGCGCCCCTTCAGCCGCGGCGCGGAGATGATGAAATCGGTATTGATGCCGCCCTGCGCGCTGGTGGTTTTGTGGTAATTGGCGTACGGCGCGTTGCTGACGTTGGCCCAGTGCGGCCCGTAGGAGATGAACGAGCCCTTGCGGCCGAGGTTGGCGTAGCTGTTGTCGAACTGCCGCCAATACTCCGGCTTCGAGCCGTAGTAGAAGCCGCTGGCGGGGTTGGCGCCGTTGTCGGTGGCGAACACGATCACCGTATTTTGGTCGCGGCCGGTCTGCTTCAGGGTGTTCAGCACCGCGCCGACCTGATCGTCCATGTAAGCGATCATCGCCGCGTACACCTGCATGGTCTTGGCTTCATATTTTTGCTGCTCGGGCGTTAGCGCGTTCCAGGCCTTATCCAGCGCCAGCGTCGGCATCGGCGTGCGCTCGGAAATCAGCCCCAGCGCTTTCAGGCGCTGAATGCGCTGCTGATAGGCCTGCTGGTAACCGGCGTCGTATTTGCCGTCGAATTTGGCGATCCAGTCATCCGGCGCCTGCAATGGATCGTGCGGCGCGGTGAAGGCCAGATAGGCGAAGACGGGCTTATTTTGCGGCGTATCGCGGATCCACTGTTCCAGCTGCTCGGCATAGGCCTTGCTGGAATAGAAATCTTTGGGCAACGACACGCGTTTGCCGTTCAGGGTGTAGAAGGTGTGGAACGCCTCCACGGTGCCCAGCGGTTTCGCATCGTCGAAATGGCTGGTGCCGCCGCCCATAAAGGCGAAGGCGCGCTCGAAGCCGCGATCGGTCGGTTTGGCGCCGTCGACATAGCCCAGGTGCCATTTGCCCGCCATCATGGTGGCGTAACCCGCATCGCGAAAACGCTCCGGCAGCGTGGTCACGCGGTCGGTCAGGCGCATTTCATAGCCCGGCTGCGCGGCGGTGCTCTCATACCACCACATGCCGCCCATGCCGGCCTGCTGATTGGTGTTGCCGGTCATCAGCATCGACCGCGCCGGCGCCGACATCGGCGAGGTGTAGTACTGGCTCATGCGCACGCCCCGTTCGGCCAACGCCTGCAGGTTGGGCGTCGGTATCTCGCTGCCGAACGGGCTGATGTCGGAGTAGCCCATGTCGTCCACCAGAATGATCAGCACATTGGGGCGATCGGCGTCCGCCCCCTGCGCCAGGCCCGATAAGGCGCCGCTCAACGCCACCGCCAACGTTTTTTTCTGCATCGTTCGTTCCCCGTATGGTCATGCGGACTGAACAACCCGACGCCTCAGCCCGAGAAAGGTCATCATTTTTTCGTCTTATACGTTTGGCGCCGCCTGGCGCTATCTTCAATTCGCAGTGTAGGAAGCGGCGGAAAAGCCTGGCTATCGTTCTTAAGAACGAGGGACGACGGCGACGGCATCGGCTGTAGCACGCGCAGGGCGGCGAGGGCTTAGTCCGGGCAAACATTGAAAAGCGCTGTAAATTCAGCGGGAAAAGCGGTGAATTATTTCATTAACCTATTAATGAAAATCGCGATAAATCCGAACAGAAAAGCCCTGATTAACGCAGTGTCATCTTGTTATTTATGTATTTTATTGCAATCGGCCTCACGTTGTTAATATGTTTTTATTGTGTTGCCAAATTGCTACAACTATGCTTGTATCGTTCATATATTGACCGCCAACCTTCTCCAGATTGAACGATAAAGGGAGGAACACGAATCATGCACAGCACAGCATCCGATGCCTTTATCAACAGTTGTTTGGCGACCATCACGCACCTGATCCCGGTGTCCGCCGGGGTGTTTTATCTGGTCGATCGCGACCTGCGGCCGGATCATTACATCCTGTATGGCATGCCCGATAAAACGCATCAGCAGTATCTGAACCACTTCCAAAAGATAGACCCGCTGCAGCCGGCCAATTTCCATCGCCAGAACATCACCATGGTCGGCATGAGCCCGGCGGCGATCGCCGGCAACCGCCGCTATTACCACGACTTTATGCTGCCGAACGACATGCGCGACATGACGGAGATCTTCATCCGCCAGCGTAAGCGCATCGTCGCCGGGGTATCGCTGATCCGCGATACGCCGTTTACCGAAGTGGAGCGCGGCCGCCTGCGCGCGGTGCTGCCGCTGATCGAGCTGGCGACGCGCGATCTGCTGCCCGACGGCGAGGCGCAGATGCTGACCGCCAAAGAGCAAGAGATCGTCAACCTGGTGCGCGAAGGCGCCAGCAATAAGCGCATCGCCCTGAAGCTGGGCATTTCGCTGTCCACGGTGAAAACCCATATGCGCAATATATTCGCCAAAACCGACGTGGTGAACCGCACCGAGCTGGTCGCCGGCGGCTTTCTCGCCCACGGTTAACGCCCGATAACGGCCGCCGCTGCCGACGGCCGGAAAATAACGCCAAAACGTATTCGCCATTTATGGCGCGGCCTCCCCCTGCCCGCAATCGGGCCGGGCGGGATATTTCATCGTCACTTAACGCTTGGGGAATAAGGTTTATGTCCAGTGATTCGGTTTCCGCGCCCGCCGTCGGCGCGGCGCTCCCCTGCCCGCCGCGGCTGCTGACCGCCATTATCGTCTTCGCCGCCATCGCGCCGGGCATTCTGATGACCGCCCCCGCCGTGGCCGCCCAGCTCGCCGCGCAGTGGCAGCTCGGCCCGGCGCAGATCGGCCACCTGTTCTCCACCGAACTCGGCGCCATGAGCCTGGCCACGCTGCCGGCGTGGTGGTGGATCGGGCGCATCAACTGGCGGCGGGTCGCTACGCTGTCGGCGCTGGTGTTTATCGCCGGCAACCTGGCTTCGGCGCTGGCGCAGGATTTTACCCTGCTGCTGCCGCTGCGCTTTATCGCCTCGCTGGCGGGCGGCACCCTGATGATCCTGTGCATCACCTGCGCCGCCGGCACCGCCAATCCCAGCCGGGTCTATGCCTTCTGGGTGCTCGGCCAGCTGGTGCTGGGCGCGGTCGGGCTGCTGGTGCTGCCGCCGCTGTTCGCGCACTTCGGCCTGATGGCGGTCTACCTGATTCTGGCGGCCATCATGCTGTGCTGCCTGCCGCTCATCCCGGCGTTCCCCAACGGTTTCACCGCTGCCCGCGCCGCCCGCAGCGGCCCCGCCGCCTCGCTGGCGCGCAAGCTGTGCGCCGTGCTGGCGGTGCTGACCTTTTACATCAGCCTGAGCGCGGTCTGGACCTTTATCGGCGGCATCGCCGCCGGCGCCGGGCTGTCGCCGGCCCACAGCGGCCAGGTGCTGGCCGTCGCCACCTTGCTCGGCATCGTCGGCGCGGGGGCCGCGGCGCTGATCGGCGCGCGCTTCGGCGGCGGGCGCCCGATCGTACTGGGGTACGCCCTGCTGCTGGCCAGCGTGGCGCTGCTGACGGGCCAGCCCCTGCTGCTGCGCTTCGCCCTGGCGGCCCTGCTGTTCAAATTCACCTGGACCTTCGTGCTGCCGTTCATTCTGGCGCGCGTCGCCGGGTTGGATAACGACGGCAAGCTGATGAACGGCATCAACCTGGTGATCGGCGGCGGCATGGCCATCGGCCCGACGCTGGCCGGCTCTCTGATCGAATCTTCCGGCGGTTTCAACGCCTTGCTGTTCGGCGCGCTGGGCTGCGCGCTGCTGTCGCTGCTGTTGATTTCGCTGGCTTCACCGCGCGCACCGCGCCGTATAACAGGAGGAGAAAGGTGAAAAGAACAACCGGTTTCTTGTTTGATGAACGCTGTTTCTGGCACAGCACCGGCCTGCACGCCACCACCCTGCCGGTCGGCGGCTGGGTACAACCGCCCTCGGGCGCCGGCCACGCCGAGTCGCCGGAAACCAAACGGCGCATGAAGAACCTGATGGACGTGTCCGGCCTGTCGCGCCAGCTCACCCTGCTGAGCGCCGAACCGGCGACGGAAGAAGACCTGCTGCGCATTCACCCCGCCCACTACCTGCAGCGTTTCAAACAGGTGAGCGACAGCGGCGGCGGCCTGCTGGGAGAGGAAGCGCCGCTGGGGCCGGGCAGCTATGAAATTGCCAAACTCTCCGCCGGGCTGGCCTGCGCGGCGGTGGAGGCGGTGCTGCAGGGCGAGCTGGATAACGCCTATGCGCTGTCGCGCCCGCCGGGCCACCACTGCCTGCCGGATCAATCGATGGGTTTCTGCTTCCTGGCCAATATTCCCATCGCCATCGAGCGCGCCAAGGCCCGCTACGGCCTCGGCAAGGTGGCGGTGCTCGACTGGGACGTGCACCACGGCAACGGCACCCAGCACATCTATTGGCAGCGCGGCGACGTGCTGACGCTGTCGCTGCATCAGGACGGCTGCTTCCCGGCGGGCTATTCCGGCGAACGGGATCGCGGCGAAGGCGCCGGGGCGGGCTGCAACGTTAACGTGCCGATGCTGGCCGGCGCCGGCGACGACGGCTACCTGCACGCCATGCGGCGCATCATCATCCCGGCACTGGAAAAATTCGAGCCGGAGCTGATCATCGTCGCCTGCGGTTACGACGCCAACGCCCTCGATCCGCTGGCGCGCATGCAGCTGCACAGCGACAGCTTCCGCGCCATGACCGCGCTGGTGCAGGACGCCGCCGACCGGCTGTGCGGCGGTAAACTGGTGATGGTGCACGAAGGCGGCTACGCCGAATCCTACGTGCCGTTCTGCGGGCTGGCGGTAATGGAACAGCTGAGCGGCGTGCGCACTGAAGTGCAGGATCCGTTGCTGGCGTTCATCCAGCAACAGCAGCCGCGCGACGCCTTTAATCGCTTCCAGCGCGAAGCGCTCGACGAACTGGCGCGCCAGTTCGGCCTGTAATCCCCTCTCTGCGGGCGCCGCACCCGGCGCCCCTGACAACTTCGTCGCCAGCCGCTACGCTGAAGGGCAACCCTACCACCATGAGAACAATAAGATGCCCGAACAAACCGTCAGCTTTATCAAAGGCCGTCACGGCGACATCGCCGTGCATGATTGGGGAAATGACCAGCCGCGCTATCTGGCGCTGCTGATACACGGCTACGGCGAGCATCTCGGCCGTTACCAATACGTGGCGCGCACGCTACAGGCGCAGGGCGCGCGGGTGTTTGGCCCCGACCATCTCGGCCACGGCCTGTCGCAGGGCGAACGCGTGCTGATCGAGGATTACGACGCCGTGGTCGACGACGTGCAGCGCGTGGTCAGCCATTTCCGGCAGCAATACCCCACCTTGCCGCTGGTGGTGATCGGCCACTCGATGGGCGGCATGATCGCCACCCGCTACGTGCAGCGCTACGGCGAGGAGGTGCGCGCGCTGGTGCTGTCCGGCCCGCTGCTTGGCGACAGAACGGCGATCTCCGATCTGGCCGAACTGCCGACGATCCCCGACGCGCCGTTGGATACCGCCACCCTGGCGCGCGATCCGGCGGTTGGCGCGGCGTATCAGGAAGATCCGCTGGTGTGGCACGGGCCGTTCAAGCGCCCCACCCTGCGCGCCATGCAGCGGATCCTCGCCGCCATCAACGCCGGGCCGGGCTTCGGCGCGCTGCCCACGCTGTGGATCCACGGCGACGACGATCGGCTGGTGCTGATGAGCGAAACGCAAACCGCGCTCGATCGTCTGCAGGGCGACAATTTCGAACGGATGATCAATGCGGGTGGGCGGCACGAGAGCTTTAACGAAACCAATAAGGATCGGATCCTCAAGCGGGTGACCGATTTTATTGCGCGGGCGCTGGGCTAAGGCGTTCCCCCTCAGCATGCTGAGGGGGCATAAAAGCGTCATCCCTCGACGATGGCGAGGTAGTGTTTGACGAAGCGGTCCGAGGTGATGTCCCAGCGCACCGGGGTGCCCTTCTCGACGAACCAGGAGTCGCCGGCCTGATACTGCACCGATTCGCCGGTGCGTTCGTTGGTCAGGGTCGCGCTGCCTTCCCACACCGTGGCGTGCTCGGCGAACGGGTACTCCATCACGAAGCTGCCGCGGGTGCAGCTGAACACGCCGCAGTTCAGGTTGTCGGTCGGTTCGCCGAAGATGCTGGCCACGCCGACGTTTGGCGTGCCGGCGATCACCGTGGCGCCCAGGTTGCTGACGCTGCCGATCTCCAGCAGTTCCGGCAGCGGTTGTTTAAGCAGTAACGGTTTCATGTCATTCTCCTCTGAGGGTTAACGGCGGCCTTTCCAGTAGCCGGATGTCTGGTGCCAAACCTTACCGGCGGTGGTCATCACCCGCCGCAGCTTGTCCTTGCCGAAGATGTTGACGTGCGGGATCGAGCTCATCAGATCGTAGCGATCGGATCCTTCGCTCATGCCTTCCGCCAGCACCTTGCACACGATGTGGCTCGGCGTCACGCCGAAGCCGGAGTAGCCCTGCACGTAAAACACGTTGTCGCGATCCGGCAGCGTGCCGATCTGCGGGAACAGGTTGGCGCTGCAGCACAGCGGGCCGCCCCAGGCCAGATCGATCTTCACGTCTTTCAGGTACGGGAACACTTTCAGCATCAGGTTGCGGTTCCAGGCCTTGAGATCCGACGGGAAGTATTCGATCAGGCGGGTGGCGCTGCCGAACAGCAGCCGGTTTTCGTTGGTCACCCGGTAATAGTCGATCACCGGGCGGATGTCGCTGTAGGCGCCGCGGATCGGGCTGATCTGGCGGATCAGATCGTCAGACAGCGGCTCGGTGGCCAGCTGGAAGGCGTAGGTATTGATGGTCTTGCGATAAATCTGCGGCTCCATGCCGTTGAGGAAGCCGTTGCAGGCCCACAGCATCTTGTTGGCGCGCACCGAGCCCATGGCGGTGCGCACCGTGATGCGCGACCCATACTCCACGTTGAGCACGCTGCTGTTCTCGAAGATTTTCACCCCGTAGCCGCTCAGCGCCTTGGCCTCGCCCAGCAGCAGGTTGAGCGAATGCACGTGGCCGCCGCCCATGTGTTTCAGCGCGCAGGTGTAGGCGTCGGAGCCCACCACCTGCTTCACCTCCGCCCCGGTGTAGAGCTCAATCTCCTCCTGCGGCGCTACCGCCCTGAACTCCTTCAGCCAGCCGCGCAGGGTCTTCTCCTGGCGCGCATTGCTGCCGAGGTAGCCGTAGCCGAAACAGAAGTCGGCGTCGATGTCATATTTCTTGATGCGCTCGCGGATAATGCCGGCGCCGAGGTTGCTGATTTTGAAGATGGTTTCCAGCCCGGCCGGGCCAACGTGGCGCTTGATCTTCTCCAGATCGTGGCCGATGCCGGCCATCACCTGGCCGCCGTTGCGCCCGGTGCCGCCGTAACCCAGATAGCGGCCTTCGAGAATGGCGATGTTGGTGATGCCCTTCTCCGCCAGCTCCAGCGCAGTGTTGATGCCGGAGAAGCCGCCGCCGATGATCACCACGTCGACGTCCAGATCCTCTTCCAGCGTCGGGAAGCGCAGATCGTATTTTTTGGTCGCCGCGTAGTAGGTTAAGGACTCGATTTCGTTGTTCACTGCCGCACTCCCGATTGCCTATGCCATGACATCGGATTATCGGGAGGCGGCAGCCGTGCCGCTATGTCCCCTTAGGGACATTCGTCCCCTTCATCTTTCAAACTACAGCGTTGTTGGCTGCTGACGTTCACCCCAGTCACTTACCTAAGTAAGCTCCTGGGGACGCTCGTCCTGGCCGCCTAGCTGTAGCTTGAAAGCTATAGGGGATAGATCGATACATTCACGCGCTGCGGCGCTGCGGGGCGGTCAGCAACAGGCTGAACAGTTCGGCCTGCGAGCCGATGTTCAGCTTGCCGTAGATGTTCTTGCGGTGATTTTTTACCGTGCCGAGGCTGATGAACAGCCGGTCGGCAATCTGCTGCGAACCGCAGCCGGCGAGGATCAGATCGACAATCTCGCGCTCGCGCGGCGTCAGCAGATAACGCGCCTGCGCGCCATCGTCGTTCCCCGTGTCGGCCTCGGCCGGCGCCGCCACCACTTCGCCGTGCAGCCGCGCCACGCTTTTCACCAGCGTCAGCGCGCTGCGCAGATCCGCCCGCTGCGGGTAGCGCACCGCCACCGTGCGGCGCGCCGAGCCGAAGAACACCCCCAGCCCGCGCTCCGGCGTCAGCTGCAGCAGCACGCCGGCCTCGTCGTGCCAGCCGGTCTTGCGATAAAAATTACGGTAATAGTCGCTGTGATAAAATCCGCAGGGCGCCAGCTGGCGCAGCGTGAGCACCTCGCCTGCGCCGCCGTCGTTCAGCGCACGGTAAAACGGATCCTGCAGATAGGCGCCCTGTTGGTAGATCTGGTTGACCGCATCGCTGTTTTCCCGCTCGGTTTTGATCAGGCAGCGCGGCGGCCGGCCGCGTTCGAAGGCATAAACGATGGCGTTGTCGAAGGCGAAAAAACCTTCCAGCCAGTTCAACAGGCTGGGATAAAAGCGCGGGCTGGCCACCGCATCGATCACCGCAGACAAGCGTTCAACCTGAATATCCATACCCGCCTCGCCATTATTAATACATTAACAATCTACCGATTTCGGATGGGGTTGGCCGCATGACGGCCGGTACTGTTAAAAAAAGCATCAGGCGCGCCGAAATGCAAGAACGCGATCGTTTACATGTTAAACAACTCACAAGTTGCCGCAGCGGGGAAAGCGGTGGCCGCTCTGCGCCCGCTGGCTTATGCTGTGGCATCGCGCCCTGCAACGCCGTCAAGGAGACCTCATGTCCGTCAGCCACATCATCGCCAACCGCCAGACCTGGTTCGGCCACGGCAGCATCCGGCAACTGCCGCCGCTGCTGCTTGCCGATCCGCAGCCAACGCTGCTGTTCAGCTGCCGATCTTTTCTCAACGGCCCGGTGTACGCCGGCCTGCGCGAATCGCTGACACCGCTGCTCATCGGCACCGAGATCGTCAGCCACGAGGCGTCACCGCAGGAAATTGACGCCTGGGTGGCGCGCTGGCGCGGCCAGGCGCGGCGCGTGGTGGCCATCGGCGGCGGCAGCGTGCTGGACGCCGCCAAGGCGTTCTCCGCGCTGGTGGAGCATCCGCTGCCGACGCTGCGCTATATGGAAAAGGTGGGCGACAGCAAAATCAGCGGCGCCACCCTGCCGCTGATCGCCATTCCCACCACCGCCGGCACCGGCAGCGAGGTGACGCAGAACGCGGTGATCACCGACACTCAGGTCAGCAAAGTGAAGGCCTCGCTGCGCCACAATAACTTCGTGCCGCACACCGCCATTCTCGATCCGCAGCTGCTGGCGGGCGCGCCGGACAAGGTACTGGCCTACTGCGCCATCGACGCCTTCACCCACCTGTTCGAGGCCTATCTGTCGAAAACCGCCGGCGCCATGACGCGCGACATGTCGCTGAGCGGCATCCGCCACTTCCTTGCGGCCTGGCCGGCGCTCAACCGCAGCGACGCGGCGCGCGAAGCGATTATGCAAGCTTCGTACCTTGGGGGGCTGACGCTGAGCGCCGCCGGGCTGGGGGTGATCCACGGCATCGCCGGCGAGATCGGCGCGCTGCGCGACTACCACCACGGCCAGGTCTGCGGCCGCCTGCTGCTGCCGTTCCTCGCCCTGCTGGAAAGCAGCGAACAGCCGCAGCAACGCGCGCTGATGGCCGAACTGGCCGCGCGCCTGTACCCGCACTGGCAGGGCAGCCCGGAGAGCTACCTGACCGATTTCATCACCCGCCACGCCATCGCGCCGTTCTGGCAGGACGATTTGCCGATTTCCGGCCAGGAACTGGCGGTGGCGCTGGAGAAATCCAACAGCAAGAATTCCTGGATCGACTATGCGCCGGCGCAGCGGCAACGGATGATCGAAAAGGCATTTCGCGTCGAATGATGATATCTACCCTAAATAGTTGGAGCTGCATCCCGGCGGCAAGAGGCGGCTCGCCAGAGCTTACTCAAGTCAGTGACTGGCGTACGCACTCGCAGCCAACACAGATGCAGTTTCAAGCATGACGGGTATAATCAGATCAACGCACTAGCAGGAGTAAGGAAATGGGCATCATCGGCTGGATCTTCGCCGGCATCGCGGTCGGCATCCTGGTCGGCGCGCTGATCAAAATCTTCGGCAAGAAGAAAGAGCAGTAAGCGTCACGCTGTTCCGTGGGCCGCCAGCAGGCACTCATGGAACAGCTTCACCACCCGCTGCGGCACCGGCGAGCGGCGCAGCACGCTGGAGTATTCGCAGTGATAGCGGAACAGCGCCGGTTTGATCGCCCGCATCAGGTTCTGCGCCACGAAAAACGCCGCGTAGTGATCCGGCAAAAAGCCGACGTATTTGCCGGAGAGGATCAGCGTGGCGATCGACTCCTGCGCGAACCCCGTCGCCTTGCGATGCAAATGTTGCTGCAGGCTCAGTTCCATATTCGGCGAATGGTAGCCTAATCCCGCGAAGGCATAATTGTGCAGCAGATCCCAATTTAATGTTTCATGGGGGGCGGTAAATAATTCATGCTGCGCGCCGCAATATAAGAACATCCTCTCACTGAATAACGAATGATAAGATAAACTTTCCGCGCTGCGGTGCATGGGAATAACGCCAACCTGAAATTGCCCGTCAATTACGCCGCGTTCAATGGTATTAATCGGCTCCACGTACATTTGCAAAGAAACCTCCGGCGCGCGCTCGCTGAATAACGCGATGGCTCGGCCGATCTGCGCCTGCGGATTGCTGACCGTATGGTCGAATATCGCCACGTGCAGCTGCCCGCCCAGGCGCTGGTGCACCTCGTCCACCCCGCGCCGGAACGCCTCGGTGGCCGCCAGCAGGTTGACCGTTTCCTGGTAGATAATCAGCCCCTCGTCGGTGACCGCAAAGCCTTCGCGCCCGCGCTGACACAGCGTCAGACCCAGCCGCTGTTCCAGATCCTTGATGTGTTTGCTGATGGTCGACAGGCTGATGTTCAGCTCCAGTTCGGCGGCGCTCATGCCGCCGCAGTCGACCACGGCCTTGAATACCCGCAACAAACGCAGATCCATATCCGACAATTGCCCTAACAGCGCGCGCTTTTTTACTTGCATAAAACCTTAAGTAAGTTTCGACATATGATTATTCACAGTAGAGAACAAGCGGTACATAGTCAATTTCGCACAACAATTCGTTAACAACTCGGTTTATTTCATTAATCGCTCTTATTTTCCTGTTCGGAGGAAAACATGGCCGCTGAAAATCACCCGCTAAATAGTCTCGATGCCGAAGGGTTAGAGGCCCATTGGATGCCTTTTACCGGCAACCGTAATTTTAAAGCGCAGCCGCGCATCATTACTCAGGCCGCGGGGGCGTATTACACCAGCCATGACGGCAGAAAGATTTTCGACGGCCTGTCCGGATTATGGTGCTGCGGATTGGGGCACGGCCGGCAGGAAATCACCGATGCCGCCCAGCGCCAGCTGGCGACGCTGGATTACTCGCCGGCGTTTCAGTTCGGCCACCCGCTGTCGTTCGAACTGGCCAACAAGATCAAGGCACTGACGCCGGCAGGGCTGGATTACGTGTTCTTCACCGGCTCCGGCTCGGAAGCGGCGGACACCTCGCTGAAAATGGCGCGCGCGTACTGGCGCGCTAAAGGCCAGGCGGGCAAAACCTGCTTTATCGGCCGGGAAAAGGGCTATCACGGCGTTAACTTCGGCGGCATCTCGGTCGGCGGCATCGCCGGCAACCGCAAAACGTTCGGCGCCGGCGCCGAGGCGGACCACCTGCCGCATACCCTGCTGGCCAGCAACGCCTTTTCGCGCGGCATGCCGCAACAGGGGGCGGAGCTGGCGGAAGAGCTCAACCGCATCATCGCGCTGCGCGACGCCTCAACGATCGCCGCGGTGATCGTCGAACCCTTCTCCGGCTCCGCCGGGGTGATCGTGCCGCCGGTCGGCTACCTGCAGCGCCTGCGCGAAATCTGTACCCAGCATGACATCCTGCTGATCTTCGACGAAGTGATCACCGCCTTCGGCCGCTGCGGCGCGATGACCGGCGCCGAGGCGTTCGGCGTCACGCCGGACATCATGAACATCGCCAAACAGATGACCAACGGCGCGCAGCCGATGGGCGCAGTGGTGGTGCGGCCGGAGATCTACCACACCTTCATGAACGGCGGTGAGCCGGACTACCAGCTCGAATTCCCGCACGGCTACACCTACTCCGCCCACCCGGTCAGCTGTGCGGTCGCGCTGGCGACGCTGGACATCCTGCAGCGCGAACAGATGGTGGAGCGCGTACAGGCGCTGGCGCCCTACTTCGAGCGCGCGGTGCACAGCCTGCAGGGAGCCAAACACGTCGCCGACATTCGCAACATCGGCCTGGCGGCCGGCATTACGCTGGCGGCGCGGCCGGGCGAACCGGCGCGGCGCCCCTTCGAGGCGGCGATGCGCTGCTGGGAAAGCGGATTTTACGTGCGCTACGGCGGCGACACCCTGCAGCTGGCGCCGCCGTTCATCAGCAGCGAAGCGCAGATCGATGCGCTGATTAACGCCGTCGGCGACGCCCTCAACGCCACCGAATAAGGAGAGAGCCATGACCATTACCCATTGGATCAACGGCGAGCCCGCCGCCGGCGGCGAACGCAGCCAGCCGGTTTACGACCCGGCCACCGGCCAATCGGCGCAGGAGGTGCAGCTGGCCGACCGCGCCACGGTGGAGTGCGCCATCGCCGCCGCCGAACAGGCCTATCCCGCCTGGCGCGACACCCCGCCGCTGAAGCGTGCGCGCATCATGATGAAGCTCAAGGATCTGCTGGAGCAGCACGCCGACGCCATCTGCCAACTGATCACCGCCGAGCACGGCAAGGTGCTCAGCGATGCCCTGGGCGAACTGCAGCGCGGCATCGAGAATATCGAATATGCCGGCTATGTGCCGGAACTGCTGAAGGGCGAACACAGCAAAGAGGCCGGCCCGGGCATCGACAGCTGGAGCGAATTTCAACCGCTGGGGGTGGTGGCGGGCATCACGCCGTTCAACTTCCCGGCGATGGTGCCGCTGTGGATGTGGCCGATGGCGGTGGCGTGCGGCAACACTTTCGTGCTGAAGCCTTCCGAGCGCGTGCCTTCTGCCGCGCTGTATATCGCGAGGCTGGCGACGGAGGCCGGGCTGCCGCCGGGGGTGCTCAACGTGGTCAACGGCGATCGCGAAGCGGTGGAGACGCTGCTGCATGACGGGCGCGTGAAGGCGATCAGTTTCGTCGGTTCGACGCCGGTGGCGGAGCACATCTATCACACCGGCTGCGGCCAGAACAAACGGGTGCAGGCGCTGGGCGGCGCCAAGAACCACGCGGTGGTGCTGCCGGACGCCGATATCCCCGGCGCGGTCGGCGCGCTGATGGGCGCGGCCTTCGGCTCCTGCGGCCAGCGCTGCATGGCCATCCCGCTGGTGGTGGCGGTGGGCGACGGCACCGCCGAAGCGCTGATCGCCGGGCTGCGGCAACAGATGGCCGCCATGCGCGTCGGCCCCGGCAGCGACAACCGCAACGACATGGGGCCGCTGGTGACCCAACAGCATTATCAGAAGGTGAAAGGCTATATCGATCAGGGCGTGGCCGAAGGCGCCGAGCTGCTGGTGGACGGGCGCGAACTGAGCGTGACCGGCGCGGACGGCCGCCCCAGCCAGGGCTATTTCCTCGGCCCGACGCTGTTCGATCGCGTGACGCCCGGCATGCGCATCTATCAGGAGGAGATCTTCGGCCCGGTGCTCGGCGTGGTGCGCGCGGCGTCGCTGCCGGAGGCGATGGCCTTGATCGACGCCCACGAATACGGCAACGGCACCTGTCTGTTCACCCGCGACGGCGAGGCGGCGCGCTACTTCTCCAGCCGCATTCAGGTCGGCATGGTGGGGATCAACGTGGCGCTGCCGGTGCCGGTGGCCTACCACTCGTTCGGCGGCTGGAAGCGCTCGCTGTTCGGCGATCTGCACGCCTACGGCCCGGACGCCGTCAGGTTCTACACCAAACGCAAGACCGTGACCCAGCGCTGGCCGGCCTCCGGCGATGCCCGGCGCGCCAGCTTCAGCTTCCCGTCGGGATAAAAATAACAAACTTATCCCCAACGAATTTCAAGTTACAGCTAAGCGGCAAAGTCATTCGCCTCCAGGAGCTTACTTAAGTAAGTGACTGGTGCGAATGATCTGCGGCCAACAACGCTGCGGCTTGAAAGGCGCAGGGGATTTTCCGCGCGCTCCATTTGATTCCTGCGTACAGCCTGTGCAGCAAAACAATAATTCACTCACACGTTAATGGAGTCGTTATCCCATGAAAGAGTCCGCCCCTGAACACACCTTCAAAGGCAATCTCAGCGTCCTCGACGTGGTGATGATCACCGCGTCCGGCGTGACGCCGGCCAGTTCGATCTTCGTCATCGCCCCGCTGGCGATCGCCAACGCCGGCAGCGGCGCCTTTCTGTCGTTTCTGATCGCCGCCTGCGTCGCCGCCGCCATCGCGCTGTGCTATGCCGAACTCGGCGCCGCACACCCCAGCGCAGGCGGCGAATACAGCATCATCAAGCGCCTGTTCGGCACCCTGTGCGGGTTGCAGACCTATCTGTTTATCCTCAGCGCCTCGCTGTTCGTGCCGGCGGTGCTGGCCACCGGCGCGGTGCCCTACCTGAACACCGCGCTGGGCACCCAGTTCGACGCCTCGACCGCCGGCATGCTCACCGTGCTGGTCGGCGGCATCTGCGCCATTTTCAACATCAAGGCCAACGCCCTGCTGACCGGCGCCTTTCTGGTGGTGGAAGTGGCGGTGCTGGCGCTGATCGCCTGGCTCGGCTTCAGCCACCCGCATCAGAGCACGGAGATCCTCACCGCGCCGGTGATGCTGGACGCGCAGGGCAGCCTGGCGCCGGTGTCGCTGCCGCTGATCGTCGCCATGGTCGGGGTCGCGCTGTTCTCCTACAACGGCTACGGCGCGGCGGTGTACATGGCGGAAGACATGCGCGAACAGGGCAGACCGATGGCGATCGCGATCATGCTGACGCTGTTCATCGTGGTGCTGGTGGAGCTGGTGCCGTTCACCGCCCTGCTGATCGGCTCGCCGTCGCTGACGGAGATGGCCAAACAGGCCGATCCGGTCGGCTATGTGGTCACCCAGCTCGGCGGCCCGACGCTGGCGCGGGTGGTAAGCGGCGCGATTTATCTGTCGGTGTTCAACGCCATCATCGCCATCGTGGCGCAGTTCAGCCGCATGATGTTTGCCAGCGGGCGTGACGGTTTCTGGCTGCCGGCGTTTAACCGGGCGCTGAAAATCATCCACCCGCGCTTCGGCACTCCCTGGATCGCCACCCTGCTGTTCGGCGTGCCGTCGGCGCTGCTGGCGTTTTGCTCCGATCTCGAATCGCTGACCTCGTTCACCGTGATCCTGCTGCTGCTGGTGTACATCATCATGGCGGTGGCGGCGCTGATCAGCCGCCGTCGCCGCCACTTCCACCACCCGTACCTGATGCCGCTGTGGCCGCTGCCGGTGGTGGTGGCGCTGCTGTGCTGCCTGTACGTGCTGTGGACGATTTTGATCGCCAGCAGCCTGAAAGACTTTATTATCATTGCCGGCATCATCGGCTTCGGGCTGGCGCTGAACCATCTGCGCGGCCGCCAACCGGCGCCCCTCGCCGCCCCCTCAATAGAAGGAGAATAACCATGACGCAGCGCGCTCAGGATCTGGGCATTATCATCGGACAGGGCACGCCCGGCCCGCTGAACGCCATCACCGACGTGCCCGGCGTGCGCGTCGGCCATGCCAGCATCCATGCCGATTTGGCGGACGGACGCAGCGTGCACACCGGCGTGACGGTGATCGAACCGCGCCCCGGTTCCGCCCGCCACGCCCCCTGCTTTGCCGGGGTGCACGTGCTGAACGGCAACGGCGACGCCACCGGCCTGGAATGGGTGCGCGAAGCGGGCCTGCTGACCAGCCCGATCGCCTTCACCAACACCCACAGCGTGGGCGTGGTGCGCGATGCGCTGATCGCGCTGGAGCGTGAAACGCTGCCCGCGGGCGACAACGCGGTGTATTGGAATATGCCGGTGGTGATGGAAACCTTCGACGGCCTGCTCAACGACATCAACGGCTTTCACGTCAAGGCCGAGCACGTGCGCCAGGCGCAGCAGGCGGCCCGGGGCGGCTTGCCGCAGGAGGGCGCGGTCGGCGGCGGCAGCGGCATGATCTGCCATGAATTCAAAGGCGGCAGCGGCACCGCGTCGCGCCGCTTGCCCGCCGATCAGGGCGGCTGGACGGTGGGCGCCATCGTGCAGGCCAACCACGGCAAGCGCGAGTCGCTGCTGGTCGGCGGTTACCCGGTAGGCCGGCATCTGGGGCATCTCCCCTCGCCGTTCACGCCGCAGTTGCCGCATCCCGGCATGGGCTCCATCGTGGTGGCGCTGGCGACCGACGCGCCGCTGCTGCCGCACCAGTGTGCGCGGCTGGCGCAGCGCGCCAGCATCGGCATCGCCCGCACCGGCGGCGGCACCGAGGATTCGAGCGGCGACATTTTCATCGCCTTCGCTACCGGCAACGACGGCCTGCCGCCCGCCGACTACGCCAACAAAGGCGCCTTCACCACGCCGCTGCGCATGGTGAACAACGACTATATTTCGGCGCTGTTCGCCGCCGCGGCGGAAGCGGTGGAAGAAGCGATCGTGAATGCGTTGCTGGCGGCCAATACCGTCAGCGGCAACGGCCACCGGGCGGAAGGGTTGAGCGCCGAGCAGTTGGTGACGGCGCTGGAGAAGGCCGGCTGGCGGCGCTAAAAAACACAGGGCGCGGGGATTAACCGCGCCCTGACCATCAGGATTCGCCGCCCGGCTTGGGCGGTGGGTAGTCGTAATCCAGCCGCAACGGTTCGGCGTAGACGCTGTTCCACAGCTGTTGGTACAGCTTGTCCAACCGCCCGCTCATCGCCGCGCTGTGCATCACCAGCTCCAGATTGCGCGAGTTGTCCAGATAGCCGCCGGTCCAGTTGCTGGTGCCCACCCAGGCAATCTCATCGTCGATGGTCATCAGCTTACTGTGGATGACGCGGGCGAACGGAATGAAGCCGCTGCTGGCCGGCGGAATGGTCACCACCTTGATCTGCACATTCGGCACCAGCGCCAGGCTCTTCAGCCAGGCAATATCCGGCTTTTTGGTGTTCCAGTTGGCCACCATCAGCTCGATCTGCACCCCGCGCGCCGCCGCGCTGCGCAGCGCGTTGTCGATCACCGCATAGAAGGGGCGGCTGCGTTCCGGGCCGAACGACAGAGGCGCGTAGTCCATCACCTGCACCCGCACCCGCCGCTTGGCGCCGGCCAGCAGGCGCGGCAGCTCGGCCTGTGAGTCAATCACCCCCGCCGGGTTGTAGGCGCGCGGGCTGGCCGCCAGATAGTTGCCCTGCGGCTGCGCCGTCGGCGGCGAATCGGGCAGCGCCGGCACCGGCTTATCCTGCGCCAGCAGCGCCTGCGCCTGCCAATCCTGCTCGAAGATCGCCTGGATCTGCCCCACCACCTTGGCGTCGCTGATGCGCAGCCCGGTTTCGTGAATGTGTTCCAGCGCGCGCCAGTCGAAGTTCTGGCTGCCGACGAACGCCTGCTCGCCGTCCACCAGCAGATATTTGGCGTGCAGAATGCCGCCGCTCAGCTTCTGGTAAGGAATGATGCGCAGCTCCAGATTGGGGATCGCCTTCAGCTGTTCCAGCGTCTCGGCGGTAGACATGCGAAGGCCCTTCTCTTCCAGCAAAAAGCGGATTTTCACCCCGCGTTCGCCGGCCGCCTTCAGGTGCTGCAGCACGCCGTCCAGCAGCGAACCGTCCTGATTCGCCACGTAAAACTGCCCCAGATCGATGCGGGTTTTCGCCGCGTCGAACATCTCGCGCCACACCTCGGCGGTGTTGCGCAGATCGTCGGCCTGCAGCGCGGTTTCCACCGGTGCGGTGTACACCAGCTCATAGCCGGGAATAGCAAAACGCGCCGCGGCGCTCTGGCTCAACATCAACAAACATCCGCCCCACAATGCCGTATAAAGGCGGCCGAGCGGCCGCCGTACTGGATGGCCATTAGGCATAGCGCGGCGCCCCGCTGTCAACCCATTGTTCGCCGCTGCCGCTCTCCGGGCGGCTGGCCGGTTGGCCGGCGCGGATCAGCAGCACCTTCAGCAGTTCGTTGATGCGCTCCATGCGGCTCTGCAGAAAGTTGTTGGCCACCAGGCACAGCAGCGCGATGGCGATGCCGAGGCCGGTGGCGTACAGCGCGGTGCCCATCCCGGCCGACACCAGGCTCGGCTCGGACACCCCCGAGGCGGCCAGCGCCTTGAAGGTTTCGATGATCCCCATCACCGTGCCCAGCAACCCCAGCAGCGGCGCGGCGGTGACCACGGTTTCCAGCAGCCACAGGCCGCGCGCCATCGGCGGCTTGCTCAGCAGGTACTGGGCGTCGATCAGATCGCCGATCGCCTCGCGGTCGCCGGCGTGGTGTTTCTGCGCCAGTACCGGCGCGATCACCGCCATCGGCAGGCTGTTGCGCTGGGTCAGCTCGTCCGGCAGATCGGCGGCGCGGCGCACGTCCGGCGTCAGCGCCTGCTCCAGCCGGCGCGCCTGGCGCTGGGTGTAGGCGAAGTACAGCGTGCGTTCGATGATGATCACCAGCGCAATCGCCAGCGCGGCGTACATCACGTAGAAAATAATGTCGTGCAACAGATTGGCGTCCATACAGGGCTCCTCTTCCCCGCCGCCCGGCAGGCGGCGGGGCATTCAGTTAAAAGGTGGCTTCCAGCGAGACGCTGAAGGTGCGTTCTTCGCCGACGTTGTAATACGGCGTGCTGGCCCTCACGCCGCCGTAAGGCGCCGCGTTGAAGGTGGTGGTGCGCACCGAGGTCAGGTATTCCTTGTCAAACAGGTTGCTGATGCCAAAGCGCAGCGCGGCGCTTTTGACGATTTTCTTGTCCACCGGCAGATGCACACCCGCCGCCAGATCGAACACCGTGCGGCCACCGATCTTCTCGTCGTTGGTCAGATCGCCGTAGAACGCACTGACGTACTTGCCGCTGACGCTGCCGTAATACAGCCCGTCGTCATAACCCAGCGTCATGTTCAGCAGGTTTTTCGGCACGTTCGGCACCTCTTTGCCGGAAGTCGGTAGCGGCAGCCCGCCGTTGCTGACGATATCGTTCTTCTGCTTCGATTCGGTGTAGGTATACGAGGTGTAGTAGTTGAAGTTATGCGGCAGTTGACCACTCCACTCCAGCTCCAGCCCTTTGTTCTCCACGTTGCCGATATTCATCATCTCGTAGTCGCCGGCCGCGTTGGTGGTGGAGATCTGGCGATCGCTGTAGCGCATGTAGAACAGCGTGGCGCTCAGCAGCATGTCCTCTTGCTGGAAACGCCAGCCCAGTTCGTGGTTCCAGCTTAGCTCAGGCTTGGTGCTGAGCGAGTCGCCGACGTTGTACAGCACGTAGTTGGGCGGCGTGCGCATGTTGCGCGTCAGGTTGTAGAACACCTGGTTTTCCTGGTTCACCTTGTAGCTGGCGCTGAAGTTCGGCAGGAATTCATGATAGGTGGCTTTGCGCTTCTCCGGCACGTTGTACAGGCTGCCGCGGTTGTCCCCTTTGCGCTCCACATACTGATAGGCCAGGCCGCCGACGAAGGTCCAGTCCGGCGTGGCGAACCAGGTATCCTGCAACCACACCTTCTGCGCCGGGGTGATGGTGTACTGGTTGCGCCCCTGCACCGTATTGCCGTTGGCGTCCTTCACCTGATCGGAGCCGCCAGGTTTTCCCCAAATCTGCGCCGGGTTGCCGTCGTCCTTGATGCTGATGAACGGCTGGGTTTGCAGCTGGCGCGCACGCTCATACCAGTAGCCGATATCCAGGCTGTGCTGCTCGTTGATGTCCCACTTCAGCTTGGTGGTGATGCCCGGCCGCCAGGTTTGGGTCCACGACGGGCGGTAATAGGTGTTGGACTGCAGGTTGCTGAGGTCATACTGCCCGGCTCTGTCCGACGTGCTGGACAATACCGAGGCCGTCTGGCCGTTGAAACTGCCGCCGTTGCCCCAGTAGTAATACGGCTGCAGGGTCAGCGACAGGTCGTCGCGCAGCTGCAGTTTCTGGGTGAACGATAGCGTGAAGTTCTCGAACGGGTTGCGTTCGATCTTGTAATATTTGTTCAACTGCCCTTTGCTGTTGTACTCCGGCGTGGTGGCGTAATCGGTACCACGCCCATCGTTTTGGAACTGCGCCTTGCTCAGGGTGTTGTAGTTGGTGTTGTTCTGGCGGTTGTACTTCATCACCAGATTGCTGCTGTTGCCGTTGCCGTCTTCATACAGCGAGTTCATCTCGAACTTGTCGGAGTACAGGCGCCCTTCGCCGCGCCACTTCTTCGCCTCGGTGTGCGAATAAGATATCCAGTTGCTGAAACCGTTGTATTCGCCGGTCTCCAGGCGGGCAAAGGTTTTGCTCAGATTATTGCTGCCCAGCGTCTGCTTGAGGAAACCGCCGAAGTCTTTCGCCGGGCGGCGCGTCACCAGGCCGATGTTGCCGCCGCTGGAGCCGATGTGCGGGCCGTCCGCTTCGGAGGAGCCCTGGGTGACGAACACCTCTTCCAGGTTCTCCGCATCGCCCAGCAGGTTCGGGTATACCGCGTAGTTGCCGGAGTCGTTGATCGGGATGCCGTCCATCGACAGGCCGATCTGATCCGAGTTCATGCCGCGCATGGTGTAGTCCACGCCGCTCAGGCCGCTGGCGTCGTTGCTGTTGACGTTCAGGCCCGGCGTGTATTTCAGCTTATCGATGGCGTTGGCCGCCGACGGCATTTTGTCCATCGCTTCTTTGGTGACGGTGGAGCGCGCCTTGGCGCTGTCATCCTGCACCATCATGCCGCCGCCGAGCGACTGCCCCTTGACGCTGATGGTGCCGACATCGGTGGCGTCGGCCGCCAGCGCGGCGCCCGGCAGCATCGCCGACATCACCGCCAGATAGATCCCAGAACGATTAAACGATTTCATTGTGTGCATCCCATAAAAATCAAACGATTAACCCTTGCGCTAAGGCGCCTGATAATTGAACGTCGCGGTAAATCTTTTGGTTGTTTGCCCGGCGAACGCCTCGCTCGGGAACGGCTTTACTGAACTGATGCTTTGCAGGCTGCTCATCGCCGCGCGGTTCAGCAACATGCTGGCGGCTTTGTTGGCGATGCCGGAAGAGAGCACCCGCCCGCTGCGATCGACCTCCAGCCACACTTCGACGTTGCCCTGCGGGCGCTCGAGCGAGGCCTGGCGCCCGCTTGGGTAGCGCTTGCGCTGTTCCAGCTCGCGGCGCAAGGCCAGCAGATAGCCGTTTTCGATCGCCTGCGCATTCACCTTCGGCGCGGCCGGGGCGGTCGGTGCGGGCTGCGCCGCCGGTTTGCTGACCAGCGCGCGCGGGGCGGCGGGCGCCGGCGTCGGTTTAGGCTTCTCTACCGGTTTGGCTTTCTCTTTCACCGGTTTGGGTTTGGGCTTCGGCTGCGGTTTCGGCACCGGCTTGGCTTCCACGATCGGCTCCGGCGCCGGCACTACCGGTTCGGGGATCGGCTCCGGCTCGGGCGGCGGCGGTTCTGGCTGGGGCTCCGGCGGCGTTTCCGGTTGAGGTTCAGGCGCCGGTTCAGGCTCCACCAGCGCCAGTTCGATGGCGGTTTCGTCGTAGCGCGGCTGGATCTTCAGCGCCGCCTGCTGGCTGGCGAACAGCAGGCAACCGGCGACAATCAGCGCCGGCAACCAGCTGAAAAGATGACGTGAGCGATAGAGCAGATACATGTCACAGCTTCCGTGTCGCGATGGAGACGGAGAAGAAACCGCCCTGGCGCAGGTTGTCCATCACCGCCACCAGCCGCTCGACCGCCACGCCCTTGTCGCTGTTGACGATGATGGTGGTGGTCTGGTTGGCCTGCTGCTGTTGCTTCAGCGTGTTGACCAGCGCGTCGAGCGCGATCGGCTGGCCATCCAGCTGCAGCTGTTCGTCGGCCCCCAGCGTGATGATCGCTTTCTTCTGCGGCTTCAGCTGCTGCGCGCTGCCGGCGGACGGCAGCTGCGTTTTCAGCCCGAGCGCAGGAATGACGTTCAGGCTAATCAAGACGAAAAACACCAATAAAAACATCATCACGTCGATCATCGGGATCAGTTCGATGTGCGCTTTGTTCTTTTTCGGTTCGTTCCAGTTACGCATGACACTCCCTCCCAAAAGCGAAGCAGCCAATATAGGAGGGGTTTGTTTACCTTTTGTTACGCTTGTGTGATCTTATTTTCACAGCGTGGATTTTTTGCGAGAATTTTTTCACTGGCAGGCGATAACGGAAGAGATATAACTTATTAATTAGCGATAGTTTTTATTGGAATAATTGCGAGACGGGCATTTCAGAGAACCAAAGCCAGAGGGGATAATGTGATAATAGTGACAGCCCAAACGGTCACTACAACAAGACCTCAAGCCCGTGCTTGCTTACGATCGAAAGCAGCTTAAGCGACACGCCGCCCGGCCGTTTCACCCCCGTCTCCCATTTTTGTATGGTCGACACGCTGGTATTCAGATAACGGGCAAAAACCGGTTGGCTTAAACGTAACTGCTCGCGCAACGCTTTGATCTCCTGGGGCTGCAACATCTCGACCGGAGCAAGGCAAGACTCATCAAAACTGCGTAGGGTTTCCAGAGAAATGGCGCCAGCACGATGCAATCCTTCAGCGGCGCTGTGAATCGCCTCAAAGGCCGGGCTCCGAAACGTTTTTTCCTGCTTCATGGCAAATCTCCATCCATTCTTTTTTCACAACCAGGGACTCGACCTGGTCGTCGCTCAACGCGCCAAACTGCATCGCTAACTTGCGAAAAGCGTGTAATTCTGCCCCTGTAATATTGGTCTGGGCCTGCTTGGCAAACAAAAAAACAAACACCCAGTGCCGACCATTTTTCGCTAATACCAACGCGCGGTCGCGATTATGATTAAGACGTTTTTTAAATACGCCACCTCCTAAATCTGCAGCCAAACCCCGTTGCACATCTTTTACTGCCCGACACAACGCCTTATCGGTGATGCCGTGAGCCCGAGCTTTCCTGCTAAACCAACAAGTTTTAAATGTACGCATTGCGATGGGCTTCCCGTAAAAACGTAGCACTTAGTGAGACACTTTTCCAGTGCATTCCTCCCCGCCAGCATCGCTTTAAACATTGATGACGACCACCATGAGAAACCCGATTTGCATGATGACGCGCATAATGACTTCTTTCAGTGCAACGTTGGGGGCATCATTGCGCACGCACACGCAACAGCATGTTTTACGGGCATAAAAAAAGACGCCCGCAGGCGTCTTCTTGGCATTTTCACTGAGGCCGGAAGGCAATCAGTTCACTTTCACCGGCATACCGGAACGGGCCTTGATCGCCGCGTCCACTTCGCTCTGGTTGACGCCGGCGTCCATCAGCACTTTGCCGACCGGCGCGGAGATGGTCAGCGGCACCGGATCTTTGGATTGCAGCTGCTCTTCGTTGGCCGACAGCGGGTTGTGCACTTCCACGTAGCGCGAGCCGTCCGGTTCGACGGTGGCTTTCATCGGTTCGTTGATGAACTGCACGCGGGTGCCGACCGGCACGTTCTGGAACAGGTACTTGATGTCGTCGGCGCGCAGACGCACGCAGCCGTGGCTCACGCGCAGGCCGATGCCGAAGTTGGCGTTGGTGCCGTGGATGGCGTACAGGCGGCCAACATACAGCGCATACAGCCCCATCGGGTTGTCCGGGCCGGCCGGGAACACCGCAGGCAGGATCTCGCCGTCGGCCGCGTATTCGGCGCGCATCTTGGCGGTCGGCGTCCAGGTCGGGCCGTCTTTCTTACGCTGCACGGTGGTGGTCCAGTTCAGCGGGGTGTCTTTGCCCAGCTGGCCGATACCGATCGGCAGCACCACCACGGTGTTGGAGCCTTTCGGGTAGTAGTACAGACGCATCTCGGCGCTGTTGATGATGATGCCTTCACGCGGCGCGTCCGGCAGGATCAGCTGCTGCGGGATGGTCAGGGTGCTGCCGGCCTTCGGCAGGAACGGATCCACGCCCGGGTTGGCTTCCAGCATGTTGCTCAGCCCCATCTGATACTGGGCGGCGAAGCTTTCCAGCGGCAGTTTGCTGTCTTCCGGTACGGTGATTTGGATATTTTCGCCCACCAAACGGCTGTCTTTTGGCGGCAGCGGGTAAACGACGGCGAAGGCAGCCTGGCTGAATGCAACCAGTGCCGTAAACAGGGTTAATAACGCGCGAATGCTCATTTTCATCTTCGTGTTGGTCAAGGCCACTGGCGATTAGGGGGATCGGTTTCTACGGCCACTTTTACCCCGATGGGTTTCAGCCGGCAGCCAAGCGCTGCGGCCTGAAATACAGGGGGGATTTGACCGGATGCGCATTATATGTGCACATCAATCAAAGTGTGAACCATTACCGATGTAATATCGCAATTTTTTGTAACCTGAAGCGCCACGAAGGCGATTTTTTGCGAGAACCGCCGCCTAACTGGCGGCGGCCAACGCTTCTACCCGCCGGATCGGGATCAGATATTCGCAGCGGATCGCCGCGCCGCCGAGCGGGCAGCGGCCCTCCTGCGCCGGGTAGAAAAGCTCGATATCCTGCCCCGGCCGACGGATGGCGTTCATCTGCGGCATCGCGGTGTCATACAATCGGACGATAAAGTTTTGTAACCCTTCCTCCTGCCCTTGATAGGTGAAGCGGGCATACTCGCCCTGTTCGATAGTCACCCGCTCCCCCATCGCCCCTTCGTCCGGCAGAGCGGCGGTGTAGGCCATGCGCGGGTTACCCCGGCGTTGCCGATCGACCTCCAGGCTGGTGAGGCCGTATACCACCTCCGGCAGCGCCTGCGGCGGCAGCAGCTGCCGCCAGGCGTGGCGGCGCAGCTCGCACTTGGAGGCCGCCAGCTGCCCCAGCGTAAAGCTGCGGCGCTGGGTATGGCCCACCAGCTGCATGGCGGGCAGCGTCACGATATCGGCCTGCGGCAACGGCGTTTCGGTCAGCCGCAGCGGCGGCTGCAGGCCATAGCTCGACCAATCCTGGCTGCGGCGATAGCTGGCCGGCGGCAAACCGAACTGCTTGCGGAAGCAACGGGTGAAGGTCTGCTGCGAATCGAACTGGTAAGTGTCGGCGATGCAGGCCACGCTGGTGCCGGTCAGGCGCAGTTCGCGCGCGGCGGCGGTCAGCCTTCTGCGGCGCGCGTACGTGCCGAGAATATGGCCGGTATGCTGCTTGAACATCCGCTGCAAATGCCACTTGGAGTAGCCGGACTTGGCGGCAATGTCGTCCAGCGTCAGCGGCTGATCCAGGCTCTGCTCGATCCAGGCCAGCAGCTGTTCAATCACCTGTTGCTGGTGCATGGTATTCCCCTTATTTTAACAATAACGTCTGCGCCAATACCCGGCCTGCAGCTTCATCGGCGGCCACCAGCACCGGATAGCCCCAGAACTTAGCGCCGTATTCGGCGAACTCTTCCGCCGCCGCGCGTTTGGCGTCGTCCGGCTCCAGCATGATCATGCCTTTCACCCACAGCTTCAGCGCCTCGCGGTTATCGCGTTTCCACAGCGCGACCTGGGTGCGGGCATCGCGATCGTGCTCTTCTTCTTCATCGCCGACGCTGCGGTCGGTCATCAGGACAAAAGGCTCGGCGCGCGCCAGCAGCGCGCTGAATTCGGCCAGCTCGGCCTGGGTATCGCGCCCGTTTTGGCGCATCCATACCAGCGGAAAATCGGCGGTATCCAATGACATAATCAGTTTCCTCAGGAAATGGTTTAGGGCTGGCGCTTACTTTATCGGCACCGGCGCTAGACCGCATTGCGCAATCAGGACATAATACTTTTCAATTCCGCCAAATTGAGAATTGTTCTCATGAAAGTACAGATCCCCCGCCGCTGTCTGGATATCGATCAGGTGCCGCGCCCGCTGTTTGCCCTGCAAGGTTCGACCCTCGAGCAGGATTGGGAAATCGAGCCGCACCGCCACCAGAAGGCGCAGCTGATCTACACGGTACGCGGCATGATCCGCTGCGAAGCGGAAAACGGGCTGTGGCTGGTGCCGCCGCAGTGCGCGCTGTGGATGCCGGGCAACGTGTTGCACAACGCCCAGGGCGCCGGCTCCACCGAGGCCTACTGCCTGTTCGTCGATCAACATGCCGCCGCCGGTCTGCCGCAAAACTGCTGCACGCTGTCGGTCTCGCCGCTGCTGCGCGAGCTGCTGCTGCAAGCCACCACCTTCGAACCGCTCTACGACGAACAGGGCGCCGAAGGGCGCCTGACGGCGGTGTTGCTGGATCAGCTGGTAGCCGCGCCGATCGAAAATCTGCACCTGCCGGTATCCGACGACGCGCGCATCCGGCAGTTGACCGAAGGCATGCTGAGCTGCCCGGCGGACAAATCCACCCTCGGGCAGTGGGCGCAGCGCATCGGCATGAGCGAGCGCTCCCTCAGCCGCACCTTGCAACAACAGATGGGCATGAGCTTCGGCCACTGGCGGCGCCAGCTGCACGTGATGCTGGCGCTGCAGCGCTTGACGCAGGGCGAGAGCGTGCAGACGGTGGCGCTGGATCTGGGCTACGAGAGCGCCAGCGGCTTCGTCACCATGTTCAGAAAGGCGGTAGGCAAACCGCCGGCGCGCTACCTGGCGGAGCGCAACGCCTCTGGAGAAACCCTGGGCGGCGCAATTACCATGTGAAAAAGCCGGCGCAGGCGCCGGCTTGGAGCAGGTGAAAATCAGAAGTCGTAGAACACCGTAATCCAGGTGAGTCCGGCTCGTTGTCGCTGCTGTTGGCCAGCGTGCGCTCCACATACACCGACAGACCGTAACCGATGGTGGTGCCCGCGCCGAGGTAAACGTGGTTGGCGTGATACGCCTCGTGCCCCTTCAGCCGCAGCGAGTCCGCCGCCACGTATGGCTGGATCGATTTGAGGAACGGCTTGTCGATATTGAAGGTGTAACCGACGAAGCCTTCCAACCCGTAGCCGTCACCGGCGAAGAAGTGCGACAGCGTGCGCTGGCGGGTGCTCGGCACATAGTCTTTGTAGTAGCTGGCGGTGCCGACGATGTACCAGTTGTTCGGCTGCCAGGTCAACGCGGTACCGGACAGCTGCTGGTGATAATCCTTTTCGTTGTACAGATTGTCTTTGATCTTCGCGTCGGTATAACTGTAGGCCGCGCTGAAGGTAAAATCCTTCGTCACCTTGTAATCGAAGCCCAGCCCGCCCCCGCCCTTGCGGCGATAAATCAGGTTATCCGCGGTGTGCAGATCGTCTTCCGGCAATAAATAGTTGGCGTACAGCGTTACCGGCCCGAAATCATTAGTGTACTTGATGCTGTTTTTCGGTTTATTGCCACCGTCGTAGTCGCCGGAAATACCGATGCCGGTGCCGCCCGCATGGCCATCGTTATCCCAGACGTCGCTTTTGATGCCGACCACCGAATAATAGATGCCGTATTGATGGCCGTAGGTCAGGGTGCCGTAACGATCGTCTTTGAAACCGGCGTACAGCTGGCGCTGATAGTCGCGCTTGCCGTCTTCGTTATAGTGCCCGTCCCAGCTGAGCGCGTGCGCCAGATCGACGCCCCACTCGTAATAGCCGACGATCGAGGTGTCCTGCGTCAGCGCATAGTCGCCGCTGAAGCGAAAACGCGTGCCGCCGTCGTGGCCGTTTTTGTCATAGCCCGGCTCCGGGCCGTTATTGAAGATCCACTCGGGGCGAATGCTGCCGCCCACCTTTAAACTGAGCGGTGCCAGCAACACATTGCTCTGCGGGTTTTTATCCAGAATGGTGATCTCGGCCTGTGCGCCGGCGGATAACGCCGACAGCAAGACGCCGCCAATGAATATTGGCGTTGTATTTTTTCTCATTATTACCCCTGCCCGAAAAAATTATTGTTATAAACACGGTGGTCTTAAGCCACGCGGAAATAATTACCCGATGTGAACAGCGCACGCAAGATATAAAAATTCACGCCATAACCTGCCATTATTTCAGGTTGGGTTTAATTTCAGCAAAAACGTGTTCATCTGTAACGCAAAGAAAAATAATGTAATAACCGCAGCACGAAATAAACCAATCCGCACGTTTCACCCAAAATAAACCGGCGTGATTATCTGGGAATAAAGATAGCAAATAACAAATAAATATTATTGCCGCAGGTAAACCGTCACGCAGGGGAATTAACTCATGGTGGGAAATAACGACGGAGCGCGTTGCGCGCTCCGGGAAAGAGAATTCACTACTGCGCCAGCCAGCCGCCGTCCATGTTCCAGGCGGCGCCGCGCACCTGCGCCGCCGCATCGCTGCACAGGAACAGCGCCAGCTCGCCGAGCTGCTCTGGCGTGACGAACTCTTGCGACGGCTGCTTCTCCGCCAACAGCTCATCGCGCGCCCGCTGCGGGTCGGTGCCGGCGGCAATGCGCTTGTCGATCTGCTGCTGCACCAGCGGCGTCAGCACCCAGCCGGGGCAGATGGCGTTGCAGGTGACGGGCGTGCGCGCGGTCTCCAGCGCCAGCGTCTTGGTCAGCCCCACCACGCCGTGCTTGGCCGCCACATAGGCCGACTTGTCTTTCGACGCCACCAGCCCGTGCACCGACGCCACGTTGATGATGCGCCCCCAGTTGCGCTCGCGCATCCCCGGCAGCGCCAATCGGCAGGTGTGGAACACCGCCGACAGGTTGATGGCGAGGATGGCGTTCCATTTCTCCACCGGGAACTGATCCAGCGGCGCCACGTGTTGAATGCCGGCGTTGTTCACCAGAATGTCCACGCCGCCGAACTCGCGTTCGGCATACTGCATCATGTCCGCTATCTGGGCCGCATCACCGAGATCGGCGCCGTGATAGCCCGGCGCGGCGCCCAACCGCGCGACCTGCGCTTGCGCCTGCGCCACGTCGCCGAAGCCGTTGAGGATCACGCGCGCGCCGGCGGCGGCCAACACGGACGCTATCCCGAGGCCGATGCCGCTGGTCGAGCCGGTCACCAGCGCGGTTTTGCCTTGTACACTCATGGTATCGCTCCTTTAAACAATGCCGGTCAGGTAGAACACGCCGATCACGAACAGCACCGCGGCGCTCTTGATCAGGGTGATGGCGAAGATGCCGCCATAGGCCTGCCGGTGGCTGAGGCCAGTGATCGCCAGCAGGGTGATCACCGCGCCGTTGTGCGGCAAGGTGTCCATGCCGCCGCTGGCCATCGAGGCCACCCGGTGCAGCACTTCCAGCGGGATATGCGCGGCGTGGGCGGCGGCAACGAAATTATCGGCCATCGCCGCCAGCGCGATGCTCATGCCGCCGGAGGCCGACCCGGTGATGCCGGCCAGCAGGGTGACGCTGATCGCTTCGTTCAGCAGCGGATTGGGGATCGCCGACAGCGCCTGCGACAGCACCAAAAAGCCCGGCAGCGCGGCGATCACCGCGCCGAAGCCGTATTCGGAGGCGGTGTTCATCGCCGCCAGAATTGCCCCGCCGACCGCCGTCTTGCTGCCTTCCGCCAGCCGGCCGCGAATATTGCGAAAGCCGAACGCCACCACCAGCAGAATACCCGACACCAGCGCCGCTTCCACCGCCCAGATGGCGGTGATCTTCGCCACGTCGGTGGCGATCGGCTTGGCCAGCCCCGGCAGCGTCAGCTCGTGGCTGGCGCCGTACCACTGCGGGATCCAATGGGTGAAGCCAAGGTTGAATACCCCGACCAAAATCAACGGCAGGATGGCGATCAGCGGGTTCGGCAGGTTGATGTCGTCCGGGGTTTCCGGCTCGTTCAGCAGATCGGTGCCGTACCCTTCTCCCTTCAGCTGCGCCTTGCGCCGCTGGCGTTCAAGATACAGCAGACCGACCGCGATGATGAACAGCGAGCCGATCAGCCCCAGCCAGGGCGCGGCCCAGGCATTGGTGCCGAAGAAGCTGGTCGGGATGATGTTTTGGATCTGCGGCGTGCCCGGCAGGGCGTCCATGGTGAAGGAGAAGGCGCCGAGCGCCACGGTGGCCGGGATCAGCCGCTTGGGAATGCCGCTCTGGCGGAACAGCTCGGCGGCGAACGGATAGACCGCGAACGCCACCACGAACAGCGACACCCCGCCGTAGGTCAGCAGCGCGCACACCAGCACGATCACCGGAATGGCGTGACGCCGGCCGAGAATGCGGATCGCCGCCGCGACGATCGAACGGGAGAAACCGGACAGCTCGATCAGCTTGCCGAACACCGCCCCCAGCAGGAACACCGGGAAGTAGAGCTTCACGAAGCCGACCATCTTCTCCATAAACAGCCCGGTGAAGGTCGGCGCCACCGCGCCGGGATCGGTCAACAGCACCGCGCCCAGCGCGGCGATCGGGGCGAACAAAATCACGCTGTAGCCGCGGTAGGCGGCCAGCATCAGTAATCCCAGTGCTGCCAGGGCAATCAAAACGCTCATCGGTCACCTCTTTCCCCTGCGTCTTTCGTGCCGCAGCGTTGTTGCCTGCGTGCGTTCTCCCCAGTCACTTACTTAAGTAAGCTCCTGGGAATTCACGCGCTTGCCGCCTGGCTGCAACCCGAAATCCATTGGGGTGGTTGTTGTTATTGTCAGGTACGGAGTGCGAAATTACGGTTTCAGCGCAAAGCGCAGCTGATGCGCCCGTCGCCGTTGAATGCGTTCCCTGCGTGCGTCATCCCAAAGATAAAATCCCCGGCCGCTGCGCTGGCCGGTATCGCCGCGCTGCAGCCGCTGTTCCACCAGCGCCATCATCTCGTCGCCGGTCGCCAGTTCCGGGAACAGGTGGTGGGCGATGTCCGCCACCGTCGGCAGCCCGGTCATGTCGGCGGCCTCCAGCGGGCCGACCATGGCGTAGCGCCGCCCGAGCGAAGCGCGCATCACCTGATCCACCACCTCGGCGCTGGCGATGCCGCTGTGGACGATGTGCAGCGCCTCGCGCAGCACCGCAAACTGCAGCCGGTTGCCGACAAACCCCGGCGCGGCGCGCTCCAGCAGCACCGCCTCCAGCGCCATCCCGCCGAGCAGCGCCTGCACCGCCGCCAGATGGCGCGGATCGGTGGCGCTCCCGGGTACGATCTCCACCAGCGGGATCAGGTGCGGCGGGTGCCAGAAGTGGGCGATCAGCAGGCGCTGCGGATGGGTCATGCGCGCCGCCAGCTCGTCCGGCGGCAGGCCGCTGGTGTTGCTGGCAATCACCGCGTCGTCGGCGATCAGCCCTTCCAACTGCTCATACAGCGCGTGCTTCAGCTCGAGCCGTTCCGGGATCGCCTCGATAAGCAGCCGGGCGCGCGCCACGTCGTTCAGATCGCCGGTCACGCGCAGCCGCGCCAGCGCCGCGTCGCGCTCAGCGTTATCAAACTGCCCGACGTCGCTCAGCTCGGCCAGAATGCCGCTCGCCACCGCCGGCGCCTCCGCCAGGCGCTGCGGATCCGGGTCGTACAGCAGCACCTCATGGCCGTGGCGAATAAAGTGGGTGGCGATGCCCACCCCCATCAATCCGGCGCCCAGTACCGCATAGTCAGATGACTGCATCGTGCCCTCCTCGGTTGTTTACGGGCGCTCTACCGCCAGCGCCACGCCCTGCCCGCCGCCGATGCACAGCATCGCCAGCCCCTTGTTCACCCCGCGGCGCTGCATTTCGTACAGCAGCGACACCAAAATGCGGCAGCCGGACGCGCCGATCGGATGCCCCAGCGCGATCGCCCCGCCGTTGACGTTGACCCGCTCCGCCTCCCAGCCCAGTTCTTTGCCCACCGCCAGCGCCTGCGCGGCGAAGGCTTCGTTGGCTTCGATCAGATCGACCTCCTCCAGCCGCCAGCCGGCTTTCTCCAGGCAGCGGCGCGCGGCCGGCGCTGGGCCGATGCCCATGATCGCCGGATCCACGCCCGACGAGGCGTAACCGGCGATGCGCGCCAGCACCGGCAAACGCAATTCAGCGGCTTTTTCCGCGCTCATCAGCAACACCACGGCGGCGCCGTCGTTGAGCGACGAGGCGTTACCGGCGGTCACCGTGCCCTCCTTGCGAAACGCCGGGCGCAGCCGCGCCAGCGCCTCCAGGCTGGTGTCGCGCGGCTGTTCGTCGTGCTTAACAAGCAGCGCCTCGCCCTTCGGCTTCGGCACCGTCACCGGCGTGATCTCCTGCGCGAAACGCCCGGCCTGCTGCGCCGCCTGCGCCTTCTGCTGCGAGCGCAGCGCAAAGCTGTCCTGCTCGGCACGGCTGATGGCGTATTTCTCCGCCAGGTTCTCGGCGGTGATGCCCATGTGGTAGTCGTTGAACGCGTCCCACAGGCCATCGTGGATCACGCTGTCCACCATCTGCGCGTGGCCAAGGCGCAGACCGGCGCGCGCGCCGGCCATCAGGTAAGGCGACTGGCTCATGCTCTCCTGGCCGCCGGCGATCACCGCGTCGGCGTCGCCGCTGCGGATCGCCTGCACCGCCAGATGCACCGCCTTCAAACCGGAGCCGCACACCTTATTGATGGTCAGCGCCGGCGTCGTCACGGGCAGCCCGGCATTCAGCGCGGTCTGGCGCGCCGGATTCTGCCCGCAGCCGGCGGTCAGCACCTGGCCGAGGATCACTTCATCAATCTGCTGCGGCGCCACGCCGCTTTGCGCCAGCAGCCCTTGCACCGCCGCCGTGCCCAGTTCCACCGCCGTCAACGGCGCCAGCGCGCCGTGAAAACTGCCGACCGGCGTGCGCGTCGCCGCCACGATCACCACTTCACGTTGTTGCACATTCACCTCCGTCTCAGAAACGCATTTCCGGCACTTGATCCGGCACGATCAGCCGGCCGGCGGTTTTGGCGACAATCTCCGCCACGCTGACGCCGGGCGCGCGTTCGCGCAGCACGAATGCGCCGTCTTCAATTTCCAGGTAGGCCAGATCGGTCAATACCTTGCGGATGCAGTTGGCGCCGGTCAGCGGCAGCGTGCAGCGCGGCAGCAGCTTGGACTCGCCGCCCTTCGAGGCGTGGGTCATCACCACGATGATGTTCTCCGCCCCCGCCACCAGATCCATCGCGCCGCCCATGCCCTTGACCATCTTGCCGGGGATCATCCACGAGGCGATGTTGCCCTCGACGTCCACTTCAAACGCCCCCAGCACGGTCAGATCGACGTGGCCGCCGCGGATCATGGCGAACGACTGCGCCGAATCGAAGATCGACGCGCCGAGGCGCGCGGTGACCGTCTGTTTGCCGGCGTTGATCATGTCGGCGTCCAGCTGCTGCTCGGTCGGGAATTCGCCCATCCCCAGCAGGCCGTTTTCCGACTGCAGCATCACGTCCATGCCCGCCGGCACGTAGTTGGCCACCAGCGTCGGGATGCCGATGCCCAGGTTGACGTAGTAACCGTCCCTCAGCTCTTGCGCCACGCGCTGCGCCATTTGTTCACGGGTAAGCATGCGAATTCTCCTTATGCCCGCAGGGTGCGTTGTTCGATACGCTTCTCGAAGGTGCCCTGGATCAGCCGATCGACGTAGATGCCGGGGGTGTGGATCGCCGCCGGATCCAGCTCGCCCGGCGCGACGATCTCTTCCACTTCCACCACCGTGATACGCCCGGCGGTCGCCATCAGCGGATTGAAGTTCTGTGCGGTGTGGCGGTAGATGACGTTGCCGAAGTAATCGGCCTTCCAGCCTTTAACGATGGCGAAATCGCCGGTGATGGCGGTTTCCATGATGTAAGGGCGGCCGTTGAACTCGCGCACCTCTTTGCCTTCGGCGATCGGCGTGCCGTAACCGGTGGCGGTGAAGAACGCCGGGATACCGGCGCCGCCGGCGCGGATCTTCTCCGCCAGCGTGCCCTGCGGCGTGAGATCCACCTCCAGTTCGCCGCTGAGCGCCTGCTGCTCGAACAGCGCGTTTTCGCCGACGTAAGATCCCACCACCTTGCGGATCTGATGAGTTTCCAGCAGCCGCCCGAGGCCGAACCCGTCGACGCCGCAGTTGTTGGAGACCACCGTCAACCCGCGCACGCCGCGCCGGCGGATCTCTTCGATCAGATTTTCCGGGATGCCGCACAGGCCAAAGCCGCCCGCCAGCACCGTCATGTTGTCCGTCAGGCCTGCCAGCGCTTCCTGGTAGCTGCCGACGCGTTTGTCGAGCCCTGCCATATCGTTGCCCCTGCATGTTGCGGCGCAGGGCGAAATGCCCTGGCTTGCGTGAGGGCATCTTCAGGTCACAAAAATGATTTGTTAATTTTGTTTTTATGCCGCATTCATTTAGAATTTTTATCAATCATTCGTTAACCGAAAATTAACAAAGAGTTAACGCCAACCAAAATGAAAATGAGCATCAAACAGTTACGCGCGTTTTTAGCGGTAGCTCACACTCTGAACTTCGCCCAGGCCAGCGAGCGGCTGAATATTTCTCAGCCGGCGCTCAGCCTGGCGATCCGTGGGCTGGAAGACGCGCTGGGCGGGCCGCTGCTGCTGCGCACCACCCGCCGGGTGACGCTGACGCCGGAGGGGGAAACCTTCTTTCCGATGGCGCGCCAGCTGCTGGCGGACTGGGACAACGCGGAAGAGGCAATGCGCCAGCGCTTCACCCTGCAGATGGGCAAGGTGGCGATCGCCGCCATGCCGTCGTTCGCCGGCAACCCGCTGCCGCCGATCCTCAAGGCGTTTCGCGATCGTTACGCCGGCATCAACGTGGCGGTGCACGACGTCATCAACGAGCAGGTGTTTGAAATGATCCGCGAAGGGCGGGTGGAGATGGGCATCGCCTTCGAGCCGGAGCCGAGCGACACCCTGCACTTCACCCCGCTGTGCCGCGATCGCTTTCTGGCGGTGGTGCCGAAGGATTCGGCGCTGGCGCGCAAGGCGCAGGTAAGCTGGAAGGAGCTGCTGACGCTGGATTTCATCACCCTGCAGCGGCCATCGGCGGTGCGGCTGCTGCTGGAGCAGGAACTGGCCCGCAGCGGGCGAACGCTGGAGGTGGCGTTTGAAAGCCACCAGCTGGTAACGGTCGGGCGCATGGTGGCCAACGGCCTCGGCGCCAGCGCGGTGCCGGCGCTGTGCGAGCAACAGATGGATGAGCTGGGGGCGGTCTGCGTGCCGCTGATCGGCCCGATCATCGAACGGCGCGTGGGCCTGATCCGCCTGGCGCAGCACCAACTCTCTTCCGCCGCGCAGGCGCTGGCGACCGTGATCGAACGGGAAATGGCGGGGAGTGGCGCGCAGCCCGCGCTTAGACCGTAAACCCGACGTGCTTGCCGCCCGGCAGCTCAACGTCCAGACGCAGCGTGCCGCCCATCGCTTCCACGTAGCGTTTCAGGGTCGAAATCTTCAGCTCGTTGCCGCGCCCTTCGATGGCCGCGACCGAAGGCTGGGAAATGCCCAGCGTTTTCGCCAGTTCCTGTTGGGAAATATTCAGCGCTTCCCGCAGCTGGTGCAGGTGCGCTTCAAACAGCATCTCTTCGGCCATTTCCTCGATGCGCCGGCGGCTCTCCGGGGTGCGGGAGGCCAGCAGTTGCTTTAAGGTGCTCATGGGTTACTCCTTGAAATAACACATCAAATATTGGGTGAACTGCGCATCCGCGATGGGCAACATCACTTTATAAAACCGCTTCTCATTACCCGTTTTGTCGCCCGCACACAGCACAATCGCCTGCCGCGCCGGATCGAAGGCGAAAAAAGCGCGAATCGGCCGCCCTTTGTGCTGAATACGCAGCTCTTTCATGTTGGGATGCAACGAACCTTTCAGCACGTCGACAAAAGGCCGCCGGAGAGAAGGCCCGGCACGCTCGAGCATCACCAGCGCGGCCAACACCTTTTCCTGCGTCGATTCATCCTGCTCACAGAGCCACCGATCAAACTCTTCCGTTGTCATTACCGTCCACATGGCATCTCCTGATTATAGAGTACAATCTATGGCAAGACGATAGACCGGAATATATAATTTTCTCCACACCGCCGTTGGCGTTTTGCCTGGCAGCTGGCAAAAGAAGGTGGTTATCGTCTTGCGACTTGAACATGGGATGCAACGAGATACGTGAGCAGCGACATCAGCATCGGACAGAGAAGAAAACATGCGGATTTGGCGAGGTAATAAAGCACGTAACCCGGCTTTTTATTAATGAATGAATATAAAAACAACAAAATTATTCTCTATATCAATCAATGGATTGCATCCGAAACTCTTTTACCTTTCCGTCTTGTGAGCGAACGCAAAAGATTGTGACAAAGTGGGTTAATGGTGTCTGAACTTTCGCTATGGTGTTTTTTTCATGTTTTAACGGATTAAAACCATGGCCACAACTCACGGAAACGCCAGAAAACTTACGGCCGATGAACATCGATTTTATCTCTCTTTGCTATGCGCACTGCTACTGAATGGCTGTCAATCCACTCACCCCTGGTACCATCCGTTGGATGTCTCGCTAAAAGACAACCAACCTTGCTTTGCCGTGCCTATCAACAGTGTTCGCAGCGGCGACAGCCTGCAAAACCGGGGAATGCTCGTCTCACGACAGGAACAACAGCAATGGCATATCGTCTGGACCTCACCAGAAGTCACTCCGTTGCCTGACCTGAAACCAGGGCAATGCGTCACTTATCCGCAGGTAAACTGGGCTGAGGGGGAATACTCCGTCTTGCTCGGCGTCTCGATGAATAACGACACGGAAAGGCGTAAATACATGAAAGAATTCAACTTAAGAATTAATCCCAAAGGAGAAATACAGCTACAGTAAGGAGACTGGGATTATTTATTCCCCCTCCACCGCCTGCACCGCCGCCTTCTGCGTAGCGCGCTGATATAAGCACAGCTCCCTGCCCGGCTTGTTTTTCATAAACGGCTGCGGGTAGCGCCCGCCGATAAACAGCGCCGAATAGCCGACGTCGTCGCCGTAGTGAACGATCGCCCCTTCCACCCTGGCGTTTTTTAGCCCGCTGGCTTTCAGGCAGGCGGCGCGCATCGCCCTTTCGCTCTCGGCCCACGCCTGTGGGGAAGACGCGGTGGCGTTGAACGCGGCCAGCGCGGCGATAAGCAGCCCTATTCTCTTCATCGTTATCTCTCCTTCAACGGCCCGTCTCGCCAGTATAGACCGTGCCGGCGCGGCCAACCCGCCAACGCCGCCACGCTCTTTACGGCATTTTTATTCCGCGCCCCGTTAACGTTACGGCGTTTTTACAGACAGTTTTTGCCGCCGCAGATACCCTTTTCACATCGCCGCTATGGCCTCACAAGAGAGTTGTCCCATGCGTTTATCCCTGCCTCTGGCCGTGACCGGTCGTCGTTCTGGAGCGCGCCATGCATGCTAATATCATCGGCTTCAATCCGCTGCTGGCGGAGCTGCCCGCTTCGCCAACGCGCGCCTTCCACAAAGAGCTGGAACACTACCTGCAGCGCTATCCGCAGACCGAGCAGCTGGATATTTATCTGCACGATCTGAACGGCCAGCTGCGCGGCAAGCGGCTGCCGATCGCCGAAGCCTTTGGGCTGGAGAAAGGCTGCTACTTCCCGCTGTCGATCTACGCCCTGGATCTGCACGGCCGGGTGATTGAAGAAAGCGGGCTGGGGCAGCGGGCGGGCGAGCCGGACCGTCTGTGCCTGCCGGTGCCCGGCACGCTGCGCCCCTGCGCGCGCGATCCCGAACGCCACGCCCAGCTGCTGCTGACGATGCAAAATGCCGACGGCGGCGCCTGCGAGCTGGAGCCGCGCGTGGTGCTGCAACGGGTGCTGAAGCGCCTGCACGAGCGCAACTGCTTCCCGGTGGTGGCGGCCGAACTGGAGTTCTACCTGCAGGATCCGCAGCACCCCGCCGAGGCGGAAGCCTGCCCGACGCAGAGCTTCGCGGTGGATGCGCCCGAGCGCCACCATGCGCTGCTGAGCGACATCGAACGGCACGCCCGCCTGCAAAACCTGCCGTTGACCGGCGTGGTGGCCGAAGCCGCCTCCGGCCAATATGAGCTGAATCTGCATCACAGCCGGCGCGTGCTGGAAGCCTGCGACCAGATCATGGCGCTGAAACGCCTGACGCGGCAGATTGCCGAGCAACATCACCAGCACGCCTGCTTTATGGCCAAGCCCTGCGCCCACGCCGCCGGCAGCGGGCTGCACTTTCACATCAGCCTGCAGAACGAGCACGGCGAGAACCTGCTGACCGGCGCGCCGGGCGAACTGAGCGACAACATGCAGCAGGCGATGGCGGGCATGCTGGCGCTGATGCCGGCGTCGATGGCGATCCTGGCGCCCAACATCAACGCGTTTCGCCGTTTCCGCCCCGGCATGCACGTGCCGCTGCGCGCCTCCTGGGGCCACAACAACCGCACGGTGGCGCTGCGCCTGCCCTGCGCCGACAGCGCCAACCAGCGCATCGAATACCGTCTGGCCGGCGCCGACGCCAACCCTTATCTGGCGCTGGCGGTGATGCTCGGCGGCCTGCTGCACGGGCTGGAACACCCGCTGCCGCTGCCGCCCGCCGCCAACGGCTGCGAGAGCGACAACGCCGCGCCCTTGCCGCTCGGCCAGCAGGAGGCGCTGGCGCTGTTCCGCCACAGCGATCCGCTGCGTGAGCTGCTCGGCCCGGCGTTCTGCACCCTGTGGCACACCTGCAAAAGCGCCGAACTGCGCCGCTTCGAGGAACAGGTCACCGCCGCCGAACTCGGCTGGATGCTGTAACCCCCGGTTCATTAACCTAAGGATAATCATGAATATGCAACCGCAACGGGCGCCCGTGCAGCCGCTACTCTGCTGGCGCAAAGGCGTTTTTCATATCAGTACCGATCGGCAGCTGTTGGATATCGAGGCGATCCAACGTTTTCTCAGCTTGCCGGATCGGGCGGCGGCCGAGCGCCTGGTGCACCACGGCCTGTGCTTTGGCCTGTACCGCAAGCGCCACCTTCTCGGCTTCGCCCGCATGGTGACCGATTACGCCACCTTCGCCTCGGTGAGCGAACTGTTCGTCAGCGCCGAATACCGCGGCGTCGGGTTGGGAAGCTGGCTGACGCGCTGCTGCCTGGCGCATCCGGCCTTGCGCGGCCTGCGCGTCACGCTGCCCGCCCTGCAAGCACCCTGGCGCGCCGATGGTTCGGCACACGCCCTGCGCGCCCTTCACTGATGAGGAGACCCCATGTCTCGTTTAGTGCTGATTTCCAACAAGCAGTGCGACGGTAAGGATCTGGCCTGCGCCGGCCAGACGCTGGCGACCGATGCCGAACCGGGGCTGTGGCTCGGCTGGAACGGCGACGTGCAGAATTTCGCGCAGCGCCCGATCAGCTGCCGGCAGCGCGCCGGTTACGATCAGGTGACCTTTCCGCTGTCGATCGAGGAGTTTCGCCGCCACTATCAGGGCTATTACCACGACGGCCTGTGGCCGGTGTTCCACAACCAGCCGGAGAAGGCGCACTTCACGCCGGAAAACTACCGCGCCTATCGGCAGCTGAACCGCCGGTTTGCCGATATCGCCTGCGAGCACCTGTGCCCCGGCGATACCGTCTGCATCGACGACTACCAGCTGCTGCCCTGCGCCCAGGCGCTGAAGGAGCAAGGGCTGCTTAACGCCTGCGCGTTTTTCTTCCACCTGCCGTTCCCGTCGGCGGCGCTGCTGCGGCGCATCCCGGAACATCGCCAGCTGATCGCGTCGCTGCTGTTCTACGATCTGATTGGCTTTACCACCACCGACGATCGCAATGCCTTTCTCAGTTGCCTGGCCGCCGAGTTCCCGCTGGAGATGCTGCCCGACGACCAGATCCAGGCCAACGGGCATATTTTCGCCACCGGCATTTTCCCCGCTGGCATCAACGGCAGGCAGGTTTATTGATTTACGGCGGCGCGCACCCTTCAGGCGCGCCGTTTTATTTCGCCGCGATTTATTTTCACCGTCTTTATCGCCACCACCATGCGTTATTTTATTTTCCGGATATAGCGATTAAAAAATGAATATTTATCCTGTTACACATCAACCGTAAAAACCGCGCGGCGCCAATTGCTTTTTATTGGCGAAAAACATTACCCTTTCCCTGCCATATTTAAACCGAGGAGGGCCCCATGGGCGATGAAAGTTTTAGTTTTACGCTAATGCTATTGGGCGTCTTTCAGTAATGCCATCCGCGTTGCATTCTGAAAGACACGGAATGCGGCAACCGTTCCCCTTCTGACGGCCTTTCCCACTCTGCCGGCCCACCCATCGCCCCGCTGCGAAAACAACGTCTGTCTCACCGCTACAGCGGTATTTATCTGGTGTCGCCGGGCATATTCCCCGAGCGCCGACGGATTTCTTATGGGAAAAATAAGGTATTGCGTTATGCAAAATAACCGGGGTACATCTGTTTTCAGAAAGTCTTATTTAAATGACTTTATCGTTATCGCCATCGGTGTTTTTTTCATTGCCTTTTTTATTCGTGCCTGGGGTGACATGCACGGTGACTTCAATGAACAAAACGTCTCTGCCATTAGTCTTGATGCCTGGAACCTGCTTTATTATTCGCTCAGAACCAGCATGCGCTTTCTCCTCGGCATGGCCTGGTCGCTGCTGTTTTCTGTGGTATTCGCCGTGCTGGCCGCACGCTATGCGCCGCTGCGCCGGGTGATCCTGCCCTTCGTCAACTTTATGGAGTCGGTGCCGCTGGTGGGGTTCCTGACCTTCACGACCGTGTATTTTCTCAACCTCTACCCGCACAGCGTGATGGGGCTGGAGTGCACCGCCATCTTCGCGGTGTTTACCGGCCAGGCCTGGAACATGATGCTGACGCTGTATCAGACGCTGCGCATCGTGCCCAAGGAGCTGGATGAAGCCGCCCGCAGCTTCAATTACAACCCGTGGCAACGCTTCTGGCGGCTGGAGTTCATCTATTCGGTGCCGGGCCTGCTGTGGAACGCCATGGTGTCGCAATCCGCCGCCTGGTTCGCCCTGGTGGCCTCCGAGGCCATTCCGGTCGGCGATCGCTCGGTCGAACTGCCCGGCGTCGGCTCCTATATCGCCGAAGCGCTGGCGCAGCAGAACGTGCCGGCGATCCTGTATGCGATCGTCGCGCTGGCCGCCAACATCGTGCTGCTCGATCAGCTGGTTTTCCGCCCGCTGGTGCGCTATACCGCGCGCTTCAAATACGAAGACGTCACCGCCAGCCGGCCGCTCGGCAATCCGTGGTTCTACAACAGTCTGGCCTTTTCGCACGTCGGCGCGGCGCTCGGCCGCACGCTGCGCGCGCTGGCTGACCTGTGGCTGTTCAAGCTGCCGCGGCTGTGGTACGCCCTCGGCCTGCACCGCCTGTTCAGGCTCGCCGCCAAGGGAAACTGGCTGTGGCGCAGCCTGTGGTATCTCGGCGTGGTGCTGGCCTGCGTCTGGTTCGGTTACCGGCTGTGGGAATACTTCCCCAAACAGTACTTCGCCATGCTGCCGGAATGGATGCTGCTCACCACCGCGCGCGTGGCCGCAGCCATGCTGCTCAGCGTGGCGATCTTCACGCCGCTGGGGGTGTGGATCGGCATGAATCCGCGGCTGGTGAAGATCTTCCAGCCGATCATCCAGATCCTGGCGGCCATTCCGCCCAACATTTTCTACCCGCTGATCGCCGCCTTCATCGCCATTTATCATCAGGATCTCGGCTGGTGGGCCATCCCGATGATCATGCTGGGCACCCAGTGGTACGTGTTGTTTAACGTGATCGCCGGCGTATCCGCCATTCCGACGCAGATCACCGAGGTCAGCGAAACCTTCGGGCTGCGCCGCTTCCGCTGGTGGCGCTACTACATGCTGCCGGCGATTTTCCCCTACATCGTGACGGGCATCATCTCCGCCGCCGGCGGCGCCTGGAACAGCGCCATCGCCGCCGAGGTGATCCAGTGGGGCAGCACCACCCTCAGCGCCACCGGGCTGGGCGCGTTTATTTCCGTCGTCACCGACGCCGGCAAGAACCCGGAGTCCGCACTGGGCTGCGCCGCCATGTGCGCGCTGGTGGCGCTGTGCATCATCTTCGTCTGGCAACCGCTGTATCGCATCGCGGAAACCAAATTCAAATATGACTGATCAAGGGGGGAACAACATGCTGACTCAAGACGTGATTATCAGCGCCCGCCGGCTGAACAAGACGTTTATCGGCGAAAACAAGCGCCCCAAACCCGTGCTGCGCGACGTGACGCTGACCGTGCACGCCGGCGAGTTCGTCACCATTCTGGGGCAATCCGGCTCGGGCAAGTCCACGCTGCTGCGCATGCTGGCCGGGCTGATCCCACCGGACAGCGGCACGCTCACGCTGGCGGGCAAACCGGTCGACGGCCCGAGCGCCAACGTCGGCATGGTGTTTCAGTCCTACGCGCTCTATCCCTGGCTGACGGTGTACGACAACATCGCCTTCGGCCTGCTGGCGCAACGGCTGCCGCCGCAGACGATCGCCGAGCGGCTGGGAGCGCTGCTGCGCCTGGTGGGCCTGACCGGCTATGAGCACGCCTGGCCGCGCGAGCTCTCGGGCGGCATGCGTCAACGGGTGGGCTTCGCCCGGGCGTTGGCGGTAGAGCCCGACCTCTTGCTGCTGGACGAACCCTTCTCCGCCCTCGATATCTTTACCGCGCAAAAACTGCGGGGCGACCTGCTGGCGCTGTGGGGAGACAACCGGCTGCGCACGCGCGCCATGGTGATGGTGACGCACGACGTCGAAGAAGCGGTGCTGATGTCCGATCGGGTGCTGATCCTGGACGCGACCAGCAAACGGATCGACGACGAGTTCAGCGTCAATCTCCCGCGTGCGGCGCGCAACCGGGACAGCCTGCGGCACCTCACCGATCGGATCCGCAGCTGCCTGTACAAAAAAATCGCGCGGGCGCAACCGGCCGGATAAGGCCGCGTTTTCGTTAACTCAGGGTAGTGAAATGAAACATAAAAGCTTACTGATGGCGCTGGTCATCCTGATGCCGGCGGCCGCCGCCGGGGCAGAAATCGTCAATAAAGACGGCAATAAACTGGATCTGTACGGCCAACTGAACGGGGTGCATTACTTCAGCAGCGATGCCGACAATAACGGCGATCGCTCCTACACCCGTTTTGGTTTCAAAGGCGAGACGCAGATCGCCGACGGGCTGACAGGGTATGGCCAATGGGAATATCAGGCGGGGCTCGATCAGGCGGAAAGCGCCGGGCCGGGCAATAGCTATACCCGGCTGGGCTTCGCCGGGCTGACGTTAGGCCGCTGGGGCAGCCTGGACTACGGCCGCAACTACGGCCTGCTGTATGACGTGGCCGGCTGGACGGACGTGCTGCCCGAATTCGGCAACGACAGCTACGAAGCGGCCGACAACTTCATGACCGGCCGCGCCAACGGCCTGCTGACCTACCACAACCGCAGCCTGGGCGGGCTGTTGGACGGTCTGGATCTCGGCCTGCAATATCAGGGGAAGAATCGGGGGGACGACGCTCTGCGGGCGAAGGATATTCAGACGCAAAACGGCGATGGCTACGCCTTTTCCGCCACCTACGACACCGGCGTGGGGCTAAACTTTGGCGCCGCCTACGCCAACTCTGCGCGCACCCTGGCGCAGCAGCGCTTCGGCCTGGCTGACGGCGATCGCGCCCGGGCCTGGACGCTGGGGCTGAAATACGATCTGGACAACCTCTACCTGGCGGCCAGCTATGCGCGCACCGAAAACATGACCTATGTCGACGGCGATCGCTACGCCGGCTTCGCCCCCCGCGCAGACGCCGTCGAGGCGGTCGCGCAGTATCACTTCGATTCCGGCGTCACGCCCTCGCTGGCCTACCTGCAAACGCGCGGCCGCAACCTGCCCGGCATTGGCGACGCCGATCTGGTCAAATACCTGGATCTGGCGCTGAATTACAGCTTCAACGCCAACATGTCGACCTACGTGGAGTACAAACTCAACCTGCTGCAACGGCAGAACGCCGTCGGCGCCGGCGCCGACGACATCGTCGAAACCGGCATCATGTATCAGTTCTGATCCTCATCCCGGCCGGAGGATGCTCTCCGGCCGGTTCATTATGTGACTTTCCGCTGGCCTCTTATTTTCTCGTTTAATTCAGGTTTATATTTCCATAAAATGATGCCTATATTCATTCTCGCGCCTTCCGTTTACGCCCCGTTTAATGAATAAAGAAAATCTTTCCCGTATTCATATTAAATTACATTTTGCCGCCATAATTCGGCGTAACCACATTGAATAACCGGCTATGGCACGCGTATTATGGCCACACGAAAAATAACGGGAGAATGATATGGACGGCGACAGTTGGTTGTTTATTTTATTGTTGGAATCGCTGAGGTCACAGGAGCAATAGTCATCCCATTGCATCCTGAAAGTGTCAGGATATGAGTCAGTTATAGCATCCCTTCGCTTTACCCTTCAGCCTCTGGCCTCCGCGCATGCCGCACCGGCACGCCCGATGGGCTAACCCCTCCAGCATAAGCGTATTAACAGTCCGATAACGGTCAGGCTTATTTGCACCCGCATTTACTTTACGCCTGCCCGGCGATAAATATCGGCCCTTTTTCCATGCTCATATTTTTAATTGGGTGGAGACAGATCATGTTGGTAAAAAAAACCACGCTGCTGACGGTCAATAACGTCAGCAAAAGCGTTCAGCCTACCGGTAAAGAAAAACGTCTGGTGCTGAATGAAATCAATTTGCGCCTTTACGACAACGAGGTCGTCAGCATTTTGGGGCAGTCCGGCTCGGGTAAATCCACCCTGCTGCGCATTCTTTCCGGCCTGATCGCGCCGGATCTGGGCACCGTGATGCTGGGGGATAAAAAAGTCTCGGGGCCGAATCCGCAGATCAACATGGTGTTCCAGACCTTCGCCATTTTCCCGTGGCTGAACGTCTACCAAAATATCGCCTTCGGGCTGCAGGCGCAGGATCTGCCGCCGCAGGTGGTCGAAGCCCAGACGCTGAAAATGCTCGATCTGGTCGGGCTCTCGCCCTACCGCGACGCCTACCCGCGCGAGCTTTCCGGCGGCATGCGCCAGCGGGTCGGCTTCGCGCGCGCACTGGCGGTAGAACCGATGCTGCTGTTGCTGGACGAGCCCTTTTCCGCGCTGGACGTCTATACCGGCGAACACCTGCGCAGCGATCTGCTGCGTATCTGGAGCACGCGCCAAATCAAAACCCGCTCCATCGTGCTGGTCACCCACAGCGTAGAGGAGGCGGTGATGATGTCTGACCGCGTCCTCCTGCTGGGCGCCGGCACCCTCGACGGCTGCTATCACATCACGCAGCGCCGCGAGGCGCGCACCCGCGAGGGGATGCAGCCGCTGACGGACAAAATCAGCGAGACGCTCAGCCGGCAGATCGCCGCCGCGCACTGAGCGCCGCCCTGGCCTGGCGGGACGGAACCCCGCCAACTTAACTACCTGTTTATCAAGAGTTACCCCGCCACGGGTGGCTCATGATAAGCGGATAATACATCGAGTTATTATCATGCATTTCATTCATACACTGCTGACGCTGCTGACCGCGTCCGTCCTGGGCGCCGCCATCGGCTACGAAAGACAGTTCCGCCAGCGCACCGCCGGGCTGCGCACCAACACGCTGGTGGCCACCAGCGCGGCGATCTTCGTCCATCTGGCCATGACCATCGACGGCAGCGGCGGCGCGGTGCGCGTCATCTCCTACGTGGTCTCCGGCGTCGGCTTTCTCGGCGCCGGGGCCATCATGAAGGAAGGGATGAACATCCGCGGCCTGAACACCGCCGCCACGCTCTGGGGCTCCGCGGCGGTCGGCGCCTGCGCCGGCTGCGGCCTGTACGGCGATGCGCTGGCTGCCACGCTGTTTGTGCTCGCCGCCAACACCCTGTTGCGCCCGCTGGTCAATATGGTCAACAAACAGCCCTTCAATGACGTTAACGGCGAGTCTACCTACCAGATTTGCGTCATTGCCTTCGAGCATGAGCAGCGTGAGGCGCTGGCCAAATTCAAACAGGTGCTGCAAGGGGAAAACTGCTTTATCTCGCATCTGGATATCGAACCCTTTGGCGACGACGACGTGGAGATCACCGCCACGCTGATGCCGGCCTCCGTCACCACGCCGGTGCTCGACCAGACCATCAATAAATTGCTGAACGACAGCATGATGAAACAGGCCTATTACAGCCGCATCGCCGGCTCCGGCTGATGCCGTTCACTTCCAGGGAGATCAACCATGAAAACCATGCCAAAGCTGGCGCATCTGACGATGTTCAAAGACATTGTCCACTGTGGAAGTTTGCACGAGGCCGCGAAAAAGCTGGCCATCTCGCAGCCGACGCTCAGCCGGGTGCTGAAAGAGCTGGAAATGACCATCGGCGCGCGGCTGCTGGAGCGCAGCAACCGCGGCGTGCGCCTGACGGCGGTCGGCGAGCTGTTTTACCAGCGAATAGATGCCGCCACCAATCAGTTGCTCAATGCGTTTGACGAACTGCGCGGCCTGAGCGCTGACGGCGAGAAGCGCCTGCGGGTGGGGATGAGCGTCGATCCGCTGCTGTGCTACCTGCCTCAGGTGCTCGAAGGCTTCAACCGCCGCTACCCGCATACCCGGGTGACGGTGGTGGAAGACGGCCCGGAAGGCCTGCTGGCCCGGCTGCGAAACTGCGAGCTGGATTTGGCGGTCAGCAGCCTGAACGGCGCGGCGGGCGGCGCCGATCTGGCCATGCAGGCGCTGAAAAGCGAGCGCTTCTCGCTCTATCAGGGAGGCGATCTTACCGCAGCCGGGCAGCCGCCGGCCGAGGCCAAATGGGTGGTGCCGCGCTCCTGCTCGGTGGGGCATGCCGCCATCCGCGAGATCGCCGAACACTACACGCCGCACGGCCAGATCGTCGAGACCGACTCCTTTCTGGCGACCTGGTGCCTGGTCAGGCAGCAGGGCTATATCGCGCTGCTGAGCGATCGGGTGGTCGCGCACTACGCCCCGCAGCTGCACCTGCAGAAAATCCCGACGCAGGAGATAGACATCAGCGCGCGCTTTTACGTCTTTACCCGCCATGAGCCGGCGACGCCGCCGCTCAGCGCCGCGTTTATCCACCTGCTGCAGGCCATGCAGACGGCCTGAGGAGACAGGCCGTCGCCCGCCGGCGGCCGAATCTCTTCTCCAGGCCGCCAACCGCTTACCCCGCCAATCCAACCGTTCACCCGGCGAATCTGACCGCTGACCGAAATACGCCTGTCTTCCCCCCTTACCCCCGGCGATGATGAGCTGTTCCTAAACCCGCCTTACCTCGGGAAAGACGCTACGGCTCGCCGCGCCACTCTGACATCTCATACAAGCGGATGAGTTCATTCATATTTTGCAGACTGGAATTAAGGATACCTCATGAAACGAGAGGGGATTTTAAAGCACATTCCGTGGATGCTGCTGGGGATACTCGGCGCAGCCTGCCTCGGCGTGGTGGCGCTGCGCCGCGGCGAACACATCAGCGCGCTGTGGATCGTCGTCGCTTCGGTGGCAGTGTATCTGGTGGCCTACCGCTACTACAGCCTGTACATCGCCACCAAGGTGATGAAGCTGGACGCCGGCCGCGCCACCCCGGCGGTGGTCAACAACGACGGCCTGAACTACGTGCCGACCAACAAGAACGTGCTGTTCGGCCACCACTTCGCCGCCATCGCCGGCGCCGGGCCGCTGGTGGGGCCGGTGCTGGCCGCGCAGGTCGGCTACCTGCCCGGCACGCTGTGGCTGCTGGGCGGCGTGGTGCTGGCGGGGGCGGTGCAGGACTTTATGGTGCTGTTCATCTCCTCGCGCCGCAACGGCGCCTCGCTCGGTGAGATCATCAAAAAAGAGATGGGGCCGATACCGGGCACCATCGCGCTGTTCGGCTGCTTCCTGATCATGATCATCATCCTGGCGGTGCTGGCGCTGATCGTGGTGAAAGCGCTGGCGGAGAGCCCGTGGGGGGTATTCACCGTCTGCTCCACCGTGCCGATCGCGCTGTTTATGGGCATCTATATGCGCTATCTGCGCCCCGGCCGCGTGGGTGAAGTGTCAATCATCGGCATCGTGCTGCTGGTGGCCGCCATCTGGTTCGGCGGCGTGGTGGCGCACGACCCGTACTGGGGCCCGGCGCTGACCTTTAAAGACACCACCATCACCTTCACGCTGATCGGCTACGCCTTTGTCTCCGCCCTGCTGCCGGTGTGGCTGATCCTGGCGCCGCGCGACTACCTGGCGACCTTCCTGAAAATCGGCGTGATCGTCGGGCTGGCGATCGGCATCGTGATCCTCAACCCTGAGCTGAAAATGCCGGCGGTCACCCAGTTCGTCGACGGCACCGGCCCGGTGTGGAAAGGCACCCTGTTCCCGTTCCTGTTCATCACCATCGCCTGCGGCGCGGTCTCCGGCTTCCATGCGCTGATCGCCTCCGGCACCACGCCGAAGCTGCTGGCCAATGAGACCGACGCGCGCTTTATCGGCTACGGCGCGATGCTGATGGAGTCCTTCGTCGCCATCATGGCGCTGGTGGCAGCTTCCATCATCGAGCCGGGCCTGTACTTCGCCATGAACACCCCGCCGGCGGCGCTGGGCATCACCATGCCGGATCTGCACCGCTTAGGCACCGAAGACGCGCCAATGATCATGGCTTCGCTGAAGGACGTCACCGTGCACGCGGCGGCGGCGGTCAGCTCCTGGGGCTTCGTCATCAGCCCGGAACAGATCCTGCAAACCGCCACCGACATCGGCGAACCTTCGGTGCTGAACCGCGCCGGCGGCGCGCCAACGCTGGCGGTGGGCATCGCCCACGTGTTCCATCAGATCATTCCGGGCGCCAACATGGGCTTCTGGTACCACTTCGGCATTCTGTTCGAGGCGCTGTTCATCCTGACCGCGCTGGACGCCGGCACCCGCTCCGGCCGCTTTATGCTGCAGGATCTGCTGGGCAACTTCGTGCCGTTCCTGAAGAAAACCGACTCGCTGGTGGCCGGCATCGTCGGCACCGCCGGCTGCGTCGGGCTGTGGGGCTACCTGCTGTATCAGGGCGTGGTGGATCCGCTCGGCGGCGTGAAGAGCCTGTGGCCGCTGTTCGGCATCTCCAACCAGATGCTGGCCGCCGTGGCGCTGGTGCTGGGCACCGTGGTGCTGATTAAGATGAAGCGCACCCAATACATCTGGGTGACCGTGCTGCCGGCGGTGTGGCTGCTGATCTGCACCACCTACGCGCTGGGGCTGAAGCTGTTCAGCGACAACCCGCAGCTGGAAGGCTTCTTCTTCCTGGCCGGCGAGTACAAGCGCAAGATCGCCGAAGGCGGCGCCGAGCTGAGCGCCCAGCAGATCGCCAACATGAACCACATCGTGGTGAACAACTACACCAACGCTGGGCTGAGCATTCTGTTCCTGCTGGTGGTGTACAGCATCATCTTCTATGGGGTGAAAACCGCGCTGGCGGCGCACAAGAACCCGAAACGCACCGATCAGGAAACGCCTTACGTGCCGGTGCCGCAGGCCGCGCCCGCCGACGGCGTAACTGAGGGGGAGGTCAAAGTTTCGACCCAGCATTGATGTGATTTAACGGATACCCTGCATAATAAACGTTAAGCAGTACCCAAAGCCGCACGGCCTGTGCATCGCAAGATGCCAGGCGTGCGGCGCGATGCAATCGAGATACCCGGGGCGACCCGGAGGTGGGGCATCCCTGCGGGAACCCCATCCCCCGGCTTCCCCTAATATCAGGCTTAAGCAAGCGCTGTAGTGATGCAGGGTAAAGTTGGAGAAGGCTTATGTTCGGAAATCTCGGCCAGGCGGGGAAGTACCTCGGGCAGGCGGCGCGCATGTTGGTGGGCGTGCCTGACTACGATACCTACGTCCAGCACATGAAAGACAACCACCCGGACAAGCCGGTGATGACCTATAAAGAATTTTTCCGCGAGCGCCAGCAAGCGCGCTACGGCGGCGACGGCAAAGGCGGCATGCGCTGCTGTTAACCCGCAGTCACAAGGACCCGTATGAAACCCATCGCAGTCACCATCCTGACCGGCTTTTTGGGCGCCGGCAAAACCACCCTGCTGCGCCACATCCTGAACGCCGAACACGGCTATAAAATCGCCGTCATCGAGAATGAGTTCGGCGAAGTGCCGATCGACGACGCGCTGATCGGCGATCGCGCCAGCCGCATCACCACCCTGAGCAACGGCTGCATCTGCTGCAGCAAGTCCAACGAACTGGCGGACGCGCTGCTGGATCTGCTGGACGGCGCCGACAGCGGCCAGCTGGCGTTCGACCGGCTGATCATCGAATGCACCGGCATGGCCGATCCCGGCCCGATTACCCAGACCTTTTTCTCGCACGAGATCCTGTGCGAGCGCTTCCTGCTGGACGGCATCATCACTCTGGTGGACGCGGCGCACGCCGAGCAGCAGCTGAGCCAGTTCAGCATCGCCCAGGCGCAGGTGGGCTACGCCGACCGCATCCTGCTGACCAAAACCGACGTGGCGCCGGACTGCGAAGCGCTGATCCAGCGGCTGCAGCGGATGAACGCCCGCGCGCCGGTCTACAAGGTGACGCACGGCGATATCGATCTGAGCGTGCTGTTCGACATCGAAGGCTTTACGCTGAACGACAAGCTCAACCTGACGCCGCCCGCCCCGCTGTTCCGCCGCATCCCGCAGCCGCAGAGCGACATCCGCTCAATTGTGTTGACGCTGGAACGGCCGCTGCCGCTGATGCAAATCTCCGACGTGATGGAAGGCCTGCTGCTGGAATACGCCGACAACCTGCTGCGCTACAAAGGCATTCTGTCTATCGAAGACGAGCCGCGCCGCCTGCTGTTCCAGGGCGTGCAACGGCTGTATAACGCCGACTGGGATCGGGAGTGGCTGCCTGGTGAGGAACGTCGGAGCACTTTGGTATTTATTGGTGTGGATCTGCCGGAGGAGGAGATTCGGGGAAGGATTGGGGGGTTGGGGTAAGATAAACCATTCCCCAGGCCAACGCGGCCCCTATCCGGCAAACTCAAGGATGAACGATGGCAAACAACGTGATGCTAGTAGCATTAAAGGCGCTTAACCTGTGCGCGAGCACTTATATCGTCATCAAACTGAGCACGGTGTTAGCCATCGGCATCATGTTTCTTATTGTCTCTTACGCCGGCGTGGAGGACGTTGGGCTGTCCAATCTCCTCGCCGGGACATTCATCATCCTGCCGCTGTTGGTCGTCGTCGGCGGAACACTTATCGTCTGCGCCGTCGCTGCCTATCTCAACCTAAAGGCGCCCTATCGTAAAAAAGCGCTGTTCTTTAGCCTGCTGCTGGGCAGCATCTCTGCGGCTGGCCTGCTGTTGCCCTACACGCGCGAGTTCGCGCTATCCACGGCAGCCGCCAGCGCCCTGGCGTTGGGCAGCGCGCTGGGGATTTTTGCTTTGTCGAAGAGACGGGTTCAAGCGTTGTAGCACCTGAAAAAGGCGGGTACGCGATTATGTCTTTCCCCAATACGGCCCCGCCGCCACCGACTCGCGCTCGATCAGGCTGGCCGGGAAGCTGGGGCGCTTGCTCAGCTCGCCGCCGTCCAGCATCGACAGCAGGCGGTTGATGGTCTCCTGGATCATCTCGGTGACCGGCATCTTCATGCTCGACAGCGACGGCACGATATAGGGCGCCAGCGGGATGTCGTCGAAGCCGATGACCGATACCGCCTCCGGCACCGCCACGCCACGCTCTGCCAGCCGCTTCATCGCGCCGATGGCCATCTCGTCGTTGCCGGCGACGATGGCGCTGAACGGCTGCCCGCCGGCCAGCAGCGCATCGACCGCCGCCACGCCGCTTTGCGCGTGCCATTTCCCCTCGACGATCAACGCCTCGTTAACCGCGATGCCCTGCTGAGCCAGCGCGGATTTGTAGCCGGAAAGCCGCTCCAGCCCGGTGGGGGAATCGAGCGAGCCGGTGATAAAGGCGATGTCGCGATGGCCGCGCGCGATCAGGTGCGCCACCGCCGCCGCGCCGGCGGCATGCTGATCGCTGAAGATGCAGTAGCTGTCGTTCAGCCGCAGCCGCCGGTTGATCACCAGAATCGGCTGGCGGTGCTCGGAGACGATCTCGTCCATTTCCGCGATCGACAGAAAACGCGGATAGATGATCACCCCGTCGCAGCGCAGATCCAGCAAAAACTGAATGGCGGCCCGCTCCTCTTCGGCGGTGTGCTTGCCGTCCGCCAGGATCAGTTGGCGGCCGTTCGCCTCCATGATGCGCGCCGACTGCGCCATCAGTTCGCTGAAATAGTTGCCGCTGTAGAGGGTGTTGGTGACCACCAGACCGAGGGTTTGGGTGGTGTTGGTCGCCAGGCTGCGCGCCAGCAGGTTGGGCCGATAGCCGGTTTCCGCGATGGCTTTATCCACCAACGCGCGTTTCTCCTCGCTGACATAGCCGCTGCCGGACAAAACGCGCGACACCGTCGCCTTTGAAACACCGGCCTTTTTCGCCACCTCGAGTATCGTTGCCATCTGTGCGCCGCCAAAATCCATGGGTTCAGCGCAGTCTACCCAAGACGCCCGGCGTTTGGAACGTTTTCACGCCCCTGTGCGTCGATGCGTACTTACCTCTGGCGATCCAGATCACGAAAACGAAACGCCAAAAATCATAGTTCTTGCCAACTATGAAACACCAATACATGATTTTGTGAAACCGGTTTCTTATGGGCGTTTCATACGGATGGAACGACGGATCGCCCAGGCAGTAAATATGCGCCTTTGGGCTATCCGAATTGCTATCTGAGAGACAACACGCCATGCCGAAGAACTACGCAGAGATCTCGCACGCCATCGTGGCCGCCCTGGGCGGCGCGGGCAATATCGAGGCCGTGACCCATTGCATGACCCGCCTGAGATTCGTGGTGAAAGACAAAACGCGGATCGACACCCCGGCGCTGAAAGCTATCGACGGCGTGCTGGGCGTGGTGCACAGCGGCGAGCAGTGCCAGGTGATCATCGGCAACGAGGTGGCCAAGGCCTATCAGGCGGTGCTGGCGCTCGGCATGCCGGGCGCGGCGGCCCCCGCCGCCCCGGTGAAACGCCAACTCACCCTGAAGGGCATCGGCGCCGGCATTCTCGACGCGCTGGTGGGCACCATGTCGCCCCTGATCCCCGCCATCATCGGCGGCTCGATGGTGAAGCTGCTGGCGATGATCCTGGACATGGCCGGGGTATTCGAAAAAGGCTCCTCGACCCTCGTCATCCTCAACGTGATCGGCGACGGCGCGTTCTTCTTCCTGCCTGTGATGGTCGCCGCCTCGGCGGCGCTGAAGTTCAAAACCAACATGTCGCTGGCGATCGCCATCGCCGGGGTGCTGGTGCATCCCAACTTTATCGATCTGATGGCCAAGGCGGCGCAGGGCCAGGCGGTGGAATTCGCCTTCATCCCGGTGACGGCGGTGAAATACACCTACACGGTGATCCCGGCGCTGGTGATGACCTGGATCCTGTCGCACATCGAACGCGGGGTGGATCGCATCACCCCGGCGGTGACCAAGAACTTCCTCAAACCGATGCTGATCGTGCTGATCGCCGCGCCGATCGCCATTCTGCTTATCGGGCCGCTCGGCATCTGGATCGGCAGCGGCATCTCTGCGCTGGTCTACACCGTGCACGGCTATTTGGGCTGGCTCTCCGTGGCCATCATGGGGGCGATTTGGCCGCTGCTGGTGATCACCGGCATGCACCGGGTGTTTACCCCGACCATCATCCAGACCATCGCCGAGACAGGCAAAGAGGGCATGGTGATGCCTTCGGAGATCGGCGCCAACCTGTCGCTGGGCGGCGCTTCGCTGGCGGTGGCGCTGAAAACCAAGAACCGCGAGCTGCGCCAGACCGCGCTGGCCGCCGCCGCCTCCGCCATCGTGGCGGGGATTTCCGAACCGGCACTGTACGGCGTGGCGGTGCGCCTGAAACGGCCGCTGGTCGCCAGCCTGATCAGCGGCTTCGTCTGCGGCGCGGTCGCCGGCATCGGCGGGCTGGCCAGCCATTCGATGGCCTCGCCCGGGCTGTTCACCAGCGTGCAGTTCTTCGATCCGGCCAACCCGATGAGCATCGTGTGGGTGGTGGCGGTGATGGCGCTCTCGGTGGTGCTGTCGTTCGCGCTCACGCTAATGCTGGGCTTCGAGGATCTGCCGGAAAACGCCGCCGCACCCGGCCAAACCGCACCGGCGGCGAACGCCGCCAGCGCAACGCATTGAGACACCAGAGGATTGCATGTCTGACTCAACATTCCCTAAAGGGTTTTTATGGGGCGGCGCTTTAGCCGCCAACCAGGCGGAAGGCGGCTATCGCGAGGGCGGCAAAGGGCTGACCACCGTCGATATGATCCCGCACGGCCCGCACCGCATGGCGGTCAAACTCGGGCTGGAGAAGCGCTTTAGCCTGCGCGATGACGAGTTTTACCCCAGCCACGACGCCATCGATTTCTACCACCGCTACCGCGACGACATCGCGCTGATGGCGGAGATGGGCTTTACCGTGTTCCGCACCTCCATCGCCTGGAGCCGGATTTACCCCAACGGCGACGAGCTGACGCCCAACCCCGAAGGCATCGCCTTCTACCGCAGCCTGTTCGAAGAGTGCCGCCAATACGGCATCGAGCCGCTGGTGACCCTGTGCCACTTCGACGTGCCGATGCACCTGGTGACCGAATACGGCTCCTGGCGCAACCGCAGGATGGTGGAGTTCTTCACCCGCTACGCCCGCACCTGCTTCGAAGCCTTCGACGGGCTGGTGAAATACTGGCTGACCTTCAACGAGATCAACATCCTGCTGCACAGCCCGTTCTCCGGCGCGGGGTTGGTGTTTGAAGCGGACGAAAACCCCGAACAGGTGAAATACCAGGCCGCGCACCACGAACTGGTGGCCAGCGCGCTGGCGACGCGCATCGCCCACGAAGTGAACCCCGCCAACCAGGTGGGCTGCATGCTGGCCGGCGGCAACTTCTATCCGTGGTCCAGCAAGCCGGAAGACGTGTGGGCCGCGCTGGAGAAAGACCGCGAGAACCTGTTCTTTATCGACGTGCAGGCGCGCGGCGCTTATCCCTCCTACGCCGCCCGCGTCTTCCGCGAGAAAGGCGTGAGCATCGCCATGGCGCCGGAAGACGCCGACATCCTGAAACACACCGTCGACTTCGTCTCCTTCAGCTACTACGCCTCGCGCTGCGCCTCCGCCGACATGAACGACAACAACAGCAGCGCCACCAACGTGGTGAAATCACTGGCAAACCCGCACGTGCCGCGCAGCGACTGGGGCTGGGGCATCGATCCGCTGGGGCTGCGCATCACCATGAACATGATGTACGACCGCTACCAAAAGCCGCTGTTTCTGGTGGAAAACGGCCTGGGCGCACACGACGAGTTCAATGCAGCAGGCGAGATAGAAGACGACTACCGCATCAGCTACCTGCGCGAACACATCCGCGCCATGGCCGACGCCATCGCCGACGGCGTGCCGGTGCTGGGTTACACCACCTGGGGCTGCATCGACCTGGTGGCCGCCTCCACCGGCGAAATGAGCAAGCGCTACGGCTTTGTCTACGTCGACCGCGACGACCAAGGCAACGGCACTCTCGCTCGCACCCGCAAGAAATCGTTCTGGTGGTATAAGAAGGTGATCGCCAGCAATGGGGGGGATTTGGGGTAGGTTTGGGGCGGTGGAGTTGGGGGGCTTAAATTCGTTTAAGCTGCCCCAGCTTCTGCTCTGCTTTTCGTTGCAACATGGCAAAGAACCCTACCGCTGTAGTGCCCCAGCTCTCCGGCATAAATTCATCTGTAAAATGCTCCGCCATGCCTTCGTTTATACATCCTGCATAAGTAGCTTGAAATTCTTTAGTCTCCTCAAGGATATCGCGGATGACTTGGCTGCCGTTTTGCTCAAGGAAGCCGTCAATCACACCCTCGGCCGTTTCGGCATCAGTAAACAGATCATAATCCTGACCGAAGTAAATACTGAATAAGCTACTGAGCTCGCTAAAGTGATTGCGAATCATGATGGTGCTCAAAGCGCTTTCACCGCAGCGCTTCTGGCCTGTTGCAGGAATGCGGAAACCGTGGTTCCCCATAGCTGCGGGCTGAAGGTAAAGCCGAAACGTTGGTTGAATAATGACTCCACATTATCCTGCGCCAGTAGCTCATCTATCTCATTGGCCAAAGCCTCGCGCTGCTGATGAGTCGCCAAACGAATGTACTCTGCGATCAGCGCAGTAATATCGCCCTCTGCATTTATCAGGTCATAATCTTGACCAAAATAAACGACGATCAGGTTATCAAGTTCGCTGGTTTTCATCGGCTTATCTCGCAGGGAAGGCGCTAAGGATAAAGTAAGGTTTGCCATTATAGCGGGTAAATTCAATCACGACGCCAACCCGATGACATTGATAGACGTCAGTGCTTCCGCGTAACACGCCATAACCTACTGATTCTGTGAAATTGTGATACACGCTCAAACGGCTGCCGGGAGACGCGTACTTCATCCAATTCACAATATCTGCGCGGTTCGCCTTTACCGTGACAGATACATACTTTTCGGCCTCCTTTACCGATCTGAAGGTACTTGCCGCGATCAGTTTCGGACGCCTGGCTAGCCTGGCAATAAGTGCTTCCGGAGCTATGTTGATATGCCGAGCCAATGTATGCCCGCCCGGATATTTACCGCTAACGGACTCATGCTCAACCAGTTTAACCCGCCCCATGCGCACGGATGCGACTCTGGCAGCACCAACCGCTCCGGCAAAGACAAAAGGAACGGCAATATCGACCGTTAAACCGACGTTATAGGCCGTTTTCCGATCGGCACCCAATGTTTGCGCCAATAAAACGGCAGACTGATAAGTATCGGTAGTCGTTGGATGCCCGGTAATCATCTGATTGGAAGCGGCTTTGATGCTGTCCAGGCTATGCGTTCCCACCACCACGCACCCGACCTTGGTGATAAACGTCGGATCCGGCGCATAGCACAACACCCCAGCCCCCATCAGCTCAACGACACCACCGACAAGTCCCAAACCACCAAGCAGACGGTTACTGAGCGTTTCACCTTCAGTGACACTCTCATCAGAAAGCACCGCCGCAAGTTGCACCGGCGACAGGGCAATACGCAACTCATCTTCATTCGCCATGTTCGTTCATCCGTGAATGAGCAAAGCCTTATGATTAACATAAGCTCTAGAAAGGATAAATACTGGAACGGTTAACACTTCGTAGCGCGAATAGAGGATTACTGAGCATAACATTCATTTAGAGAATGGAATGCCATGAATTATATTCACTATATATAGACAACATTACAAATATAAAAGAGCACCATAAATAACTGCGATCTGTATTCCAATGCTGAAAGCAAACAAACTGTAATTCCATACAGCTTATTTTTTCCTTTTACTGATAACGCTATAGTTTTTTCGCTGCGGCAAAATCCGCAGCCGGAGTTAGCGTTCCGAACCTGACATACTACCGCTGTATTATGTAATAATGCAGCAGCTTTAGTTCACTCCAAATAATGGTGGCTCAGGCGGGGGCTTCGCAAGAAGCGCCGGTTCGTATGTCCCGGTGACGCTAACCCCGTCTGGGCTACCACCCGAGTTTAGCGTCTCTGGTGATAGTCATTCGCTAATGACATACGGAGATGCACCCATGACAAAGGTTCCCACTACAGAATCCGTTGCAAGCACCCTCACCCTCTATCGCCAACTGTTTAACCACCTCGATCTCAGCGCTTTCAATCCCTCAGAACTCTTAGACCTGGCTGTACTCTCTGCCGAACAGGCGGAAGGGTTGTGTCACGGCCTGATGCTATTCGGCCACTTGCTGCAAAAGCACCCGCAGTTGGATACCGAAGGCTGGGAACAGTTGAATCGTTATCTCAATGCTACAGCGCATCTGGTTTCTGCGCTATGTAACCTTTATGGGCGGGCGTTGCGGGAGATGGAAGGCGTAGAACGATGAACTGTAGTAGCAGTGCTGGCCTTTGACCAGCACTGCTACACTAAACTCATTATCTACACCCAGACCTAAAGGAAATTTACTGGATATTTATCCATACACCTTTTAACTGGGTATAGTGAGTGATAAACTATCACTAAGTCGTTCCACATTTGGAAAATGTTATTATGCAAGAGTTCCAAGAGTATGCCAGAAAGCTGCGTGTCGAAGCAGAACATCAGCAACATACCAGACAAGAGCAAGACAAAGCTCTGGTCGAAAAGCTGGTAGAAATTTACGATCAAAAAGCCATAGCTGAGCTTTTGCGTGAGGTCAGCGGGAGCTACGAGTGGACTCGTGAGTCACTCAATCGTTGGCTGAAGGGGAAAACCCCACAAAAAGTTTTGACTGAAGAAGAGTTCAAGTTACTTAGATCGATGTTGCCGGAGCCTTCCCGGTTTCACCCCAACTATAAATTCCGCTTTATCGATCTGTTTGCTGGCATAGGTGGCATTCGCAAAGGTTTTGAGGACATCGGTGGGCAGTGCGTGTTTACCAGTGAGTGGAACAAAGAGGCTGTCCGTACCTACAAAGCAAACTGGTACTGTGATCCTGAACATCACAAATTTAATTCAGATATACGTGAAATAACTCTTAGCGAAGATAATGATGTCTCCGTTCAGGATGCATACAAAAATATAGATAAAGAAATCCCTGATCACGATGTCTTACTCGCAGGCTTCCCCTGCCAGCCATTCTCCCTTGCAGGGGTATCCAAGAAGAACTCACTTGGCCGTGCTCACGGTTTCGAGTGTGAGACTCAGGGTACATTGTTTTTTGATGTTGCACGAATCATTGCGGCCAAAAAACCCGCAATCTTTCTATTAGAAAACGTTAAGAATCTTAAAAGTCATGATAAAGGAAAAACATTTAAAATTATCATGGAAACGTTAGATGAATTAGGTTATGAAGTTGCTGATGCTCAGGCTTCAGGCCCCAGCGATCCTAAAATCATCGATGGAAAAAACTTTTTGCCTCAACATCGTGAACGTATCGTGTTAGTGGGATTCCGCCGTGATCTCAATATTCATAGTGGTTTTACATTGAACGATTTACATCGTTTCTTCCCAGAGAATCGCCCATCTTTCGGTGAGTTATTAATAGAAAACCCACCTGAAAAATATATTCTTACGGAGCATCTATGGAAGTATTTGTATAACTACGCAAAAAAACATCAGGCTAAAGGAAATGGCTTTGGTTTTGGCTTAGTCGATCCGAAAAACAAGACAAGTATTGCCAGAACGCTCTCTGCACGCTATCACAAAGACGGTTCAGAGATTCTCATCGACAGGGGCTGGGACATGAAGCTCGGTGAAACAAATTTCTCAGATCCCAAAAACCAAGCCAACAGACCACGCCGTTTAATGCCCAAAGAATGCGCCAGAATTATGGGTTTTGAAAAACCTGATGGCGAATCATTCCGCATCCCTGTTTCAGATACTCAGGCATACCGGCAGTTCGGTAACTCGGTCATTGTTCCCGCTTTTGCAGCCGTTGCTAAGTTGCTTGAACCTTACATTGTTTCTGCTGTTGAAAAAGATGACAGTAAAGCTGCTTGAGGTGAAAAATGGCTGATGTGCATCCCCCCGCAGTCAGAAGTAAGAATATGCGGGCCATACGCAATCAAAATACAGCCATTGAGAAAATGCTATCCCAGCTTCTTGACGAAGCAGGGATAGCTTACCGTACTCAAGCTACAGACCTGCCAGGTAAACCTGATTTTGTTCTCGATGAATATAAAGCCGTCATCTTTGTTCATGGATGCTTCTGGCATCGCCATGATTGCTATCTGTTCAAGATACCAGCTACAAGAACAGATTTTTGGCTAAAAAAAATTGATTCAAATGTGAAACGAGATAATAAAGTCACGGAATTATTATCAGAGCAAGGATGGCGTGAGTTGATTATATGGGAGTGCGCCATGAAAGGACGGCTCAAGCTTTCAACCAGCGCACTTTCAGAAAGAATTGAAGAATGGTTATGCGCAGGATACAATAATGCTGAAGTTAATTCCAAAGGAATCCAAATAACCTGATACCAAGATGGTTCTTTTCTTCCTCTCAGCTCACAATATCAAAAATTATAATTGACCTTTCCAAACATATAGGTATGCTGTTATTAACATTCCTTTTAAACAGGAAAATCTATGCTGTCCTTCGATCCATCTTTTGATCAAATAAAAAGCAAGCTCCTAGATTTAGGTGTGGATAAAATATTAATAAAGGTATTATCAAGCAATGATAATTCAAAGCAACAAATATATTTAGGCTCTGACTTCAATGTAATAAAAGAAATCCCATCCGGTTGTTTAGATAAAGGGGAAACATCAAAGAGTGGAGATGTTATATTTAAATCAAAAGTGGAATTTTATTGGATAAATGAAGAATGGATACCTGAGAGAGCTCCAAACGCTCAATTAATACTTTACCCAAACTATC
>NZ_JBJNLV010000005.1:0-306194 GCF_052168875.1 Serratia sp. CY38905
GTCGCCCACCATGATCACCACATCGGCTTGCTCTCCGCGCGCCAGCCGCGCGGGGATCGCCTGCGGCGTTTTCCCCATGGAAGGGCCGGACACCAGAATGATTTTGTCGCCGCTTTGGGGTTCATATTCCGGGGCCAGTTTCTCCAGCGCGGCCTTGAAGCCGCCGGAGATCATCACGGTCACGTCTTTGGCCAGCGCCGCGGTGCTGAAGGAGGCGCACACCAGCGCGGCGAGGATCGAACGAGTGAGTTTTTGCATGGCATGATTCCTTATGGCGATGGCGCGTTAGCGCGCGGTTTGCAGCGGCATGGCGATGCGGCGATACAGATACAGCGTCGCCAGCAAGGCGCACAGCGCGGCGAAGCTCATCCAGTAGCCCGGTGAGGCCTTATCGCCGGTGTATTCGATCAACGCGGTGGAGATCACCGGCGTAAAGCCGCCGAACACCGCCGTCGCCAGGCTGTAGGCCAGCGAGAAGCCGGCCACCCGCACTTCCGTTGGCATGATCTCAGTTAAGGCCGGGATCATGGCGCCGTTGTAGAGGCCGTAAATGAAGGACAGCCACAGCAGCACGGCCAGCATCATGCTGAAGCTGGGGGCGGCGGCGAGCAGGCTCAGCGCCGGGTAGGCGGTGGCCAGCGTCAGCAGCGTCATGGCGACCAGCACCGGCTTGCGGCCGAAGCGATCCGACAGCGCGCCGCCGATGGGCAGCCAGATGAAGTTGGAGATCGCCACCAGCAGGGTGACCAGCAAACTGTCGGAGGCGCTGAGCAACAGCACCTTTTTGCCGAAGGTTGGCGCATACACGGTGATCAGGTAAAACGCGGTGGTGGTCATAGCGACCATCAGCATGCCGGCGATCACCACCGGCCAGTTTTTTAGCAGGGTTTTAAACACGTCGCGCATCGCCAGGTGGTGGCGGCGGGCGGTAAATTCCTGCGTCTCTTCCAGCTTGCGGCGCAGCAAGAAGATGAAGGGAACAATCAGGCAGCCGAACAGGAAAGGCAGGCGCCAGCCCCATTCGCGAATGGCGCTTTCTTCCAGCGCCGCATTGAGCGCGAAGCCCATGGCCGCCGCCACCATGATCGCCACCTGCTGGCTGCCGGACTGCCAACTGGTGTAGAAGCCCTTACGGCCCGGCGTGGCGATTTCGGCCAGATAGACAGACACGCCGCCCAGCTCCGCGCCCGCCGAGAAGCCTTGCAACAGGCGCCCGCACAGCACCAGCAGCGGCGCCCAAAGCCCGATGCTCTGGTAAGAGGGGATCAATACGATCAGGAAGGTGCCCGCGGCCATGATCGACAGGGTGACGATCAGCCCTTTGCGGCGGCCGACTTTATCGATGTAGGCGCCCAACACGATAGCGCCAATGGGGCGCATCAGAAAACCGGCGCCGAATACCGCGAAGGTCATCATCAGCGAGGCGAACTCGCTGCTGGCCGGGAAAAAGGTGTGTGCGATGTAGGTGGCGTAAAAGCCGAACAGAAAGAAGTCGAACTGTTCCAGAAAGTTGCCGGAGGTGACGCGCAGGATCGCGCCGGCTTTGGCCCGGGTGGTCATGGGTGAGGTAGAGGAATGCATCTTTATCTCCAGTTTGCTATTGGCGCCTGACGCCGCGCCTGTTGCTGAAGACTCGCTCAGGAAAATAAACTAAATAAGCGCAATAAACGCATGGCGCGATGCGTTTGGCGCATCAATCGCCGTTAACAATGTTGCCTAACCTGATGTAACGTGGCGTTAACAAACTTATCGCTCACCGCCCGCTGCGCAGAGCGCCGAAAACGTTATGCGCATTTTGTGACAGGGTTCATAAAGGGGCGGCGGGGAAACGCCCCGTGCCTCTGACCGATTGTCCGTTACCGCTCGTAAAAAGGTGAATGTCTCGCACTGCGTTTGCAAAATGTCCGGATGTACGTTCAGCCTTGCAGTAACCACGAATGCTTTTGCATGCCATTCTGACGCCTCTCTGCTATAGCTTTACATCTATATAGTTGTTGATCTATATTTGCAGGGAGGTCCCGTGTGGGAAATTAAAACAACGGATGCGTTTGATAACTGGTTTAGCTCACTCCACGATGCCGATCGGGCTGGCGTGCTTGCCGCATTGATGATCCTGCGGGAAAAGGGGCCGGGGCTGCCCAGACCCTATGCCGATACGGTTAAAGGTTCGCGTTACAGCAATATGAAAGAGCTGCGCATTCAGAGCCGTGGCGAACCGTTGCGGGCATTCTTCGCCTTCGATCCGTACCGTATCGGCATTGTACTTTGCGCGGGCAATAAAGCCGGTAATGAAAAACGTTTTTACGATCGGATGATTCAGGCTGCCGATCGGGAATTCACGAACTGGCTGAACACATTAAACGAGAAGGAGTGACGCGATGGGCAGAACGCTGGAACAGCTTATTGCGGATGAAAAGCCCGAGGTCGTGGCCAAAGCGCAAGCGCTGGCGGCTGACATCATGCTGAACATCCACCTTGCCGAGCTGCGCGAGAAGGTGCAGAAAACGCAGGTTGAAATGGCGCAGGCGCTGGGTATCCGGCAACCGACCGTTGCCGTGATGGAAAAACCGGGCCGCGATCTGAAACTGTCTTCGCTCAAACGCTATGTTGAGGCGGCCGGCGGCAAGCTGCGCCTGGATGTTGAACTGCCGGACGGCTCTCACTACGAATTTGTGCTGTAAGCGCTAACGGCAAAAATCCCGCTCGGGTTTCCCTGAGCGGGCTGTTCGCAATATGGCGCCTCCGATATCAGGAGGCAGCCGTGAAAGCAAAGAGGCTCAAGGCGTGCTGGCTGTATGGGCGCTGCCGTTTGAGCCAGATAGCGTTAACAAGCCACCCGCCGTATCTTCGCGATAAACCATCCCCTGCTCAAAGCTGAAACGATACGACTTATGTTGATTAATCGCTCATTTAACGTGCAATAACTCAACGTGTTTCATTAAAACTGCGAACAAATTCGTATTTTTATCGCACTATTTATTCAAATATTCTCCCGGTGAAGTTCATCACATTTCTTTAACCTGCTTAACAGTAGATTTCTCTCGTGAGTAAAAAAATCGATTCAGCTAAAGGGGAAGGGAAATGAAGAAAACGTGGGTTATGGCGGTGTTTTCGGCCCTGATTTCAGGGCAGGTGGCGGCGCAGAGTTGGGTGCTGACCAGCGCTGAAGATGGCGTGGAGAAAGGAAACTGGAAGATTTCGAGTGAGGCGCTGAAGGTTAAGGATAAAACGTTCAGCATTGAGCAGAAAGTGTTGCACGGCGGCAAGCAAGAAGGCAGCAAAGTCGTGATTATCCGCAGCGAGGATGGCCTGACCATCACGCTGAGTCCCACGCGCGGCATGAACCTCCTGCGGGCGGAAGGATTTGGCGCGAAAATGGGGTGGGATTCTCCGGTCAAAGAGGTGGTCAACCCCGCCTTTATCAACCTGGAAAGCCGCAATGGGCTCGGCTGGCTGGAAGGTTTCAATGAGATGATGGTGCGCTGCGGCTATGAGTGGACCGGTCATCCGGTGACCGAAGGAGGGCAGATTTACACCTTGCACGGTAAAGCGGGCAATACGCCGGCCTCACTGGTTGAGGTCGAGGTAGCGGATACGGCGCCGTATGAAATTCGTATTCGCGGCCTGATCAAAGAGAGCACATTCAAAAAAGCCGATCTGCAAACCCTGACCGAACTGCGCTACGTACCTGGCAGCAACAGTTTCAGCCTGCATGATGTGTTAACCAACCGGGCGGATTATCCCCACGACTACCAGATTATCTACCACAGCAATTTCGGCGCGCCGATTCTGGAAAATGGCGCCCGCTTCCTGGCGCCGATGGCCAGCATCAGCCCGTTTAACGACTATGCCAAAGCCGGGTTGAAGACCTGGGGAACCTATGCCGGCCCCACCAAAGGGTTCGATGAAATGGTCTTTAACATCAAGCCATTATCGGATCCGAATCATCAGACACTGGCGGCGCTGGTCAATCACGCGGGCGACAAAGGGGTGGCGATTCAGTTCGATACCCGCCAATTGCCCGTCCTGACGCTGTGGAAGAATACCGATACGTTAAAACAGGGATATGTGACGGGGATTGAGCCGGGCACCAGCTATGCCTACCCGGTCACCATCGAGCGCGAACAAAAACGCGTTAAGCAATTGCAGCCTGGCGCCAGTGCGCAGTTTGATCTGACCTATACCTTGCTGCACAGCAAAGCGCAGGTGGCGGATCTGGAGAGGAAGATTGCTGATATTCAGGGTAAGGTAAAAATTGATGAAAATGCCGCGCCGATAGCCAAAGAGTAACGTTGCCTGTCGACGCATTTAGCGTGAAAGCAAAAAGCCCGCTTAAGTTTCCTTAAGCGGGCTTTTCTAAATATGGCTCCTCTGACTGGACTCGAACCAGTGACATACGGATTAACAGTCCGCCGTTCTACCGACTGAACTACAGAGGAATCGTGTGAACGGGGCGAATAATAGCGGGGCACCTGGGGTTTGTCAAAGCGCTAAACTGCAAAAAAAGCGCGTTTGCTGAGGGAATGAGCACCTTGCGCTGTTTTTCGGCATTTTTCATCGCTATGCGCTGATTTTTGCATCCCAAATCGTTTTGACGTCGTTTGCACAAGCCGTTGCACGGCGATGGTGCAGGGTCACTCTCGCTATCCTGCACCTTCCCTCTTAGCCGTACGGCTTATCCCCCGTTAACCCCGTCAAACGCCGCGCCGCAACTGATATGTAGGATGAATAAGCAAATAATATGTATTCGTCGTCACAATGGCTGGATTTTTGCTTACCCATTTTTGGGGAATGCGACTGCGCTCTCAAGAAAATTATTTTCCCCGTCTACACATAAAGTGAAAGTTCCGCGCCCCAGGGCGTTCCGCTACACCAGTGCTGAGGAAGATAACAATGTCATCGAAATTGATAAAAAGTCCGCTCGCTGCTTTGCTCATCGGTTGTTTAGGTACGGCGTTTTCCGCGCAGGCCGATATCGTCATCGGCGTCGCCGGGCCGTTCTCCGGGCCTAACGCCACCTACGGCGATCAGTATTGGCGCGGCGCTTCTCAGGCGGCGGCGGACATCAACGCCGCCGGCGGTATCAAAGGGGAAAAAATCAAGCTGGTGCAGGGGGATGACGCCTGCGAACCGAAACAGGCGGTCGCGGTCGCCAACCGGCTGGTGGATCAGGAAAAGGTCTCGGCGGTGGTCGGCCACTTCTGCTCTTCTTCTACCATGCCCGCCTCCGAGGTGTATGACGAGGCCGGCATCATCGCCATCACCCCCGGCTCCACCAACCCGCAGATCACCGAGCGCGGCATGAAGACCATGTTCCGCATGTGCGGGCGCGACGATCAGCAGGGCGTGATCGCCACCAACTACATGCTGGACACCCTGAAGGCCAAGCGCATCGCGGTGATCCACGATAAAGACACCTATGGCCAGGGGCTGGCGGACGCGGCGAAGGCGGCGATGAACAAGCGCGGGGTCAAGGAAGTGCTGTATGAGGGGCTGTCGCGCGGCGAGAAAGACTTCAACGCGCTGGTGACCAAGATCGCCTCGGTCAAGCCGGACGTGGTCTACTTCGGCGGCTGCCATCCGGAAGCCGGGCCGCTGGTGCGCCAGATGCGCGAGCAGGGCGTGACCGCCAAGTTCTTCTCCGGCGACTGCGTGGTGACCGAAGAACTGGTGACCGCCGCCGGCGGGCCGCAGTACACCAACGGCGTGCTGATGACCTTCGGCAACGATCCGCGTCAGATCCCGGAAGGCAAGGCGGTGATCGCCAAGTTCCGCGCCAGCGGCTTTGAGCCGGAAGGGTACACCCTCTACTCCTACGCCTCGATCCAGGCGATCGCCGCCGCCTTCAACGCCACCGGCGGCAAAGACAGCGCCAAGGCCGCCGAATGGCTGAAGTCGCACGACGTTGACACCGTGATGGGCAAAAAAGCCTGGGACCAGAAGGGCGACCTGAAGGTCTCGGACTACGTGGTCTACCAATGGGATGACAAGGGCAAATATCACCAGCTGTAAACGGCCGAACCTTGAAGTTGTAACCCTATGACCGACGGGCTCGCCGCTCTGGCGAGCCCGTTCCGCGATGACCTTTGGGCCGCGTCGGACTGCGTTGGCGGCCTTACCAGGCGAGACTGCTCATTATGGATGTATTCTTTCTGCAACAGCTGATCAACGGCCTGACCCTCGGTGCGGTGTATGGCCTGATCGCCATCGGCTACACCATGGTTTACGGCATCATCGGCATGATCAACTTCGCCCACGGCGAGGTGTACATGATCTCCGCCTACCTGTGCGCCATCGGCTTGGCGCTGCTGTCGTTCTTCGGGCTGCACTCGTTCCCGCTGCTGATCCTCGGCACGCTGGTGTTCACCATCGTCATCACCGGGGTGTACGGCTGGGTGATCGAGCGCATCGCCTACAAGCCGCTGCGCAACTCCACCCGCCTGGCGCCGCTGATCTCCGCCATCGGCATGTCGTTAATCCTGCAAAACTACGCGCAGATAAGCCAAGGGCCGCGCCAGCAGGGCATCCCAACGCTGCTGAGCGGCGTGTTCCGCCTGGAGTTCGACGGCGGCGTGGTGCAGATCACCTACACCAAGGTGTTTATTCTGGTGGCGTCGCTGCTCGGCATGGCGATCCTCACCTACATTATTCAGCGCACCCGGCTGGGGCGCATCTGCCGCGCCACCCAGCAGGATCGCAAAATGGCTTCGATTCTCGGCATCAATACCGATCGGGTGATCTCGCTGGTGTTCGTGATCGGCGCCGCCATGGCCGGGCTGGCCGGGGTGCTGATCACCATGAACTACGGCACCTTCGATTTTTACGTCGGCTTTATCATCGGCATCAAGGCCTTCACCGCCGCGGTGCTGGGCGGCATCGGCTCGCTGCCGGGTGCCATGCTGGGCGGATTGCTGCTCGGGGTGGCGGAGGCGCAGTTCGCCGGCATGGTGAACTCGGATTACAAGGACGTGTTCTCCTTCGGGTTGCTGGTGGCGATCCTGATCTTCCGTCCGCAGGGCCTGCTTGGCCGGCCGCTGATCGCCAAGGTTTAAGGAGAACGCCATGTCGCAATCCGTGATCCACGGCGGGCTGGACGTTAAACGCAGCCTGCTGGACGCCGTCTTGGCCGGGCTGATCGCCCTGATCGTGTTCGGGCCGATCGTCGGCATCGTGCTGAACGGCTACAGCTTTAACTTCGAACCGCACCGGCTGGTGTGGATTATCATCGCGGTGATGGCCGGGCGGCTGCTGCTGAGCCTGTTCCTGCAAACCGCGCCGGGGCGCAGGGTGCTGGCGCGCTTCGACGGTGGCAACGACGGCGTTTACGTGCGGCCGCTGGGCTATAAATCCAACCTGCGCTGGCTCCTGCCGCTGATGGCGGCGATCGCGCTGCTGTTCCCGTTCGTCGCCACCAAATACCTGCTGACGGTGGCGATCCTCGGCCTGATCTACGTGCTGCTCGGCCTGGGGCTGAATATCGTGGTCGGGCTGGCGGGGCTGCTCGATCTGGGGTACGTGGCGTTTTACGCCATCGGCGCCTACGGGCTGGCGCTGGGCTATCAGTACCTCGGGCTGGGCTTCTGGGCGATGCTGCCGCTGGGGGCGCTGATGGCGGCGCTGGCCGGCGCGCTGCTGGGCTTTCCGGTGCTGCGCATGCACGGCGACTACCTGGCGATCGTCACGCTGGGGTTCGGTGAGATCATCCGGCTGGTGCTGAACAACTGGATGTCGCTCACCGGCGGGCCGAACGGCGTCTCGGTGCCGGCGCCGACGGTGTTCGGCCTGGAGTTCGGCCGGCGCGCCAAAGACGGCGGGGTGCCGATCCACGAGTTTCTCGGCATCGATTACAACCCCAACCTCAAGTTCATTTTCATCTACGCGGTGCTGTTTTTGGTGATGCTGCTGGTGCTGTACATCAAGCACCGGCTGACGCGCATGCCGATCGGCCGCGCCTGGGAGGCGCTGCGCGAGGATGAGATCGCCTGCCGCTCTCTCGGGCTGAACCACGTGCTGGTGAAGCTGTCGGCCTTTATGCTGGGCGCCTCCACCGCCGGGCTGGCGGGGGTGTTTTTCGCCACCTATCAGGGTTTCGTCAACCCGACCTCGTTCACCTTCTTCGAGTCGGCGCTGATCCTGGCGATCGTGGTGCTGGGCGGCATGGGCTCCACCCTCGGCGTGGTGCTGGCGGCCTTCGTGCTGACGGTGGCGCCGGAGCTGCTGCGCAGCTTCGCCGAATACCGGGTGCTGCTGTTCGGCGTGCTGATGGTGGCGATGATGATCTGGCGGCCGCGCGGGCTGGTGCGCATCAGCCGCGCCAGCTTCGCCGAGCGCAAGGGGGTGGCGCCATGAGCGACGCCATTTTGCGGGTGGAGCACCTGATGATGCGCTTTGGCGGCATCAAGGCGCTGAACGACGTCAATCTGGAGGTAGAGCGCGGCTCCATCACCGCCCTGATCGGCCCCAACGGCGCCGGCAAGACCACGGTGTTCAACTGCCTGACCGGCTTTTACCGCGCCAGCGGCGGCGCGATCCTGCTCAATACCCACAAGCGGCCGACCGACGTGATCCAGGTGCTGGGGCAGAAGTTCCGCGCTGGCGACTGGATACGCCCGAAGCGGCTCGGCTCGCGCCTCTATTACAAGATGTTCGGCGGCACTCATTTGGTCAACCGCGCCGGGCTGGCGCGCACCTTCCAGAATATCCGCCTGTTCCGCGAAATGTCGGTAGTCGAGAACCTGCTGGTGGCGCAGCACATGCAGAGCAACCGCAACCTGATCGCCGGGGTGCTGAATACGCCGGGCTACCGCCGGGCGGAGAGCGCCGCGCTGGATCACGCCTTCTACTGGCTGGAGGTGGTGGATCTGGTGGACTGCGCCAACCGGCTGGCGGGGGAGATGTCCTACGGTCAGCAGCGGCGGCTGGAGATCGCGCGCGCCATGTGCACCGCGCCGGAGATGATCTGCCTCGACGAGCCGGCCGCCGGGCTGAACCCGGTGGAAACGGCCACGCTGAGCCGCATCATCCGTTTCCTGCGCCAGCATCACGGCATCACGGTGCTGCTGATCGAGCATGACATGGGCATGGTGATGGAGATCTCCGATCGGGTGATCGTGCTCGATCACGGCGACGTGATCGCCCGCGGCACGCCGCAGGAGATCCAGCACAATGAGGCGGTGATCGCCGCCTACCTGGGCGCGGACGAAGAGGAGCTGGCGGGATGAGCGAAGCGATGCTGGAATTTCGCGAAGTGGACGTGTTTTACGGGCCGATCCAGGCGCTGCGCAAGGTGTCGCTGCAGGTCAACGCCGGGGAGACGGTGGCGCTGATCGGCGCCAACGGCGCGGGAAAATCCACGCTGTTGATGTCGATCTTCGGCCAGCCGCGCATCGCCGGCGGGCAGATCCTGTTTGGCGGCGAGGACATCAGCCGCCGCTCCACGCACTACGTGGCGGCCGGCGGCATCGCGCAAGCGCCGGAAGGGCGGCGCATCTTTCCGGACATGAGCGTGGAGGAGAACCTGCTGATGGGCACCATCACCGTCGGCAACCGCTATCTGGCGGAGGATCTGCAGCGCATGTTCGAGCTGTTTCCGCGCCTCAAGGAACGGCGCAACCAGCGAGCGATGACCCTGTCCGGCGGCGAGCAGCAGATGCTGGCGATCGCCCGCGCGCTGATGAGCCGGCCGAAGCTGCTGCTGTTGGACGAGCCGAGCCTGGGGCTGGCGCCGATCGTGGTGCGGCAGATCTTCGGCGTGCTGCGCGAGCTGACCCGCAGCGGCATGACGCTGTTTCTGGTGGAGCAGAACGCCAACCACGCGCTGAAGCTGTCCGATCGCGGCTATGTGATGGTCAACGGCCAGATCCGCCTCACCGGCAGCGGCCAGGAGCTGTTGAACGATCCGGAGGTGAGAAAGGCCTATCTGGGCGGCGGCTGAACGCCGCCCCAGGGGCAGGGAGGCCCGCTTCAGAACTGTTTCTGCATCCAGCGCACGTTCAGCCGCACCAGGGCGATGATGGCGCTGGAGAGCAGCCGCAGCCCGCCGGGCATGTCGCGGCGGCGGATGTCCAGCAGCAGCACGGTGCGCACCTGCGGGCTGTCGTTCCACACTTCGTGTTCGAAGGTGTCGTCCCACAGCATGAACTCCCCCTCGTGCAGCCGGTATTCGCGGCCGTCCACTTTCAGCACCGCCGCCGGCGCGCCGTCGGTGCGTTTGGGCATGTCCAGCACCAGATAGCCGCGCAGAATGCCGCGAAACGGTCCGCGGTGGGGCGGCACCTGCTTGCCGGGCGCCAGGAAAGAGAGCGAGGCGGACAGCACGTCCGGCGACGAGGCGATCAGCGCCGCCAGCGTCGGGCAGCGCGCCAGGTTGCGGGCGATCGGCTGGCCGTAGGCCTTCATGATGAACATACGCCAGTCGCGCGCGTCGTTGGCGGAGATCGATTCCTGCTGGATCATGATCTCGTGAAAACGGGGAATATTGTGCAGATCGTGGGCGACGGTCAGCGCCTCTTCGCGGATCTGCCGCCATTGGGCGGTGAAACGTTCGGCGTCGGGGAACAGCGCGGCGCTGTCGAGCACCGGCTTGCCCTGAATGCGGCGATCGTAAACATTGCGCAATGCGAGCACGGACCAATCATAAATCGCGGACATAATGACCTCGCCTCAGAAAACGCCAAATGGACACTGCGCGCGGTTCTTCGGCGCGGCGCGTTGTCTGCGGCGGCCGGAGGGGAAGAGCGGCAGGAAAAATTGGTACGCTTCAATAGATTAGCACAGCATTTGTGCAACCGTGTGTCTGCGAATGTGTCGAAATGCGGCGAAAAAAACCACACAATTAAAGTGTGACGCGTATCGCATTTAGCGGGCCGGTTGGTTAAAATATCGCTACTTGCCCGCACCTGTCCGGATTTTGTTTACCATGGAACACGCTCCCGTTTCGCGCTCAACCGCCTGGTTGCGCGTGGTTATCCTCGCCGTCTCGGCCTTTATCTTCAACACCACCGAATTTATTCCGGTCGGTCTGCTGAGCGACATCGCCGCCAGCTTCTCGATGCAAACCGAACAGGTCGGCCTGATCATCACCATCTACGCCTGGATCGTCGCCGCCGCCTCATTGGCGTGCATGCTGCTGACCAGCAAAATTGAGCGCCGCAAGCTGCTGATCGGCGTGTTCATGCTGTTTATCGCCAGCCACGTGCTGACCGCCGTGGCCTGGAACTTCACCACGCTGGTCATTTCGCGCGCCGGCGTGGCGCTGGCGCACTCGGTGTTCTGGTCGATCACCGCCTCGCTGGCGATCCGCGTGGCGCCGCCGGGCAAGAAAGCCCAGGCGTTGAGCCTGCTGGCGGGCGGCACCGCGCTGGCGATGGTGCTCGGGCTGCCGCTCGGGCGGGTGGTGGGGCAGCTGCTCGGCTGGCGCATGACCTTTATCGGCATCGCGGTGTGCGCCACCCTGGCACTGGTGCTGCTGTGGCGCCTGCTGCCGGTGCTGAAAAGCGAGCACTCCGGTTCGCTGGCCAGCGTGCCGCTGCTGTTCAAACGCCCGGCGCTGCTGGCGCTGTACATGCTGACCGTCATCGTGGTGACGGCGCATTTCACCGCCTACAGCTACATCGAGCCGTTTATCCAGACCGTGGCCGGGCTGTCGGAGAACTTCACCACGCTGATGCTGCTGCTGTTCGGCGCCGCCGGCATCGTCGGCAGCCTGCTGTTCAGCCGCTACAGCGAGCGTTTTCCTTCCGGCTTCTTTATCGGCGCCATCGCGCTGCTGGCCTTGAGCCTGCTGCTGCTGTTGCCGGCCGCCAGCAGTGAAAGCCACCTGACGGTGCTGTGCATCTTCTGGGGCATGGCGATCATGGCCATCGGCCTGTCGATGCAGGCCAAAGTGCTGAGCCTGGCGCCGGACGCCACCGACGTGGCGATGGCGATCTTCTCCGGCCTGTACAACTTCGGCATCGGCAGCGGCGCGCTGCTGGGCAACCAGGTAAGCCTGCATCTGGGCATGGGCAACATCGGCTTCGTCGCCGCGCCGCTGGCGCTGATCGCCCTCGGCTGGTGCCTGCTGAGCTTCTACCGCAGCGAACGGCTGCAGCAGCACCCCAGCCGTTAAGCCACCGATTCGGGATGCCGCTACGGCATCCCGCGTTGCATTTTCCTGCTATAAAACAGGTTGCTGCAGCGTTTTATGCTTAACTTTTTTTCATAGTCTGCTAATTAAAAATTTAACTCCGACGCCGCTTCGCTAGCATAGAAAGTCATCAAAAATGTTAATGCGAGGTTAACGGTGAGTGACTCTGTAGCGGCGTCGCCGATCCATGCGCGGGATTTGGCGGCCAGAATCGACGCCTTGCCCGCGTCGGCCGGCCTGTGGCGCTTTATCATTCTGCTGTCGCTGGGCGGCTTTTTCGAACTCTACGATCTGTTCCAGACCGGCTATATCAGCACCGGCCTTATCGCCGACGGCATTTTCCACACCGGCGCGCAGGGCGTCTTCGGCGTGTCGGACCAGGCGGCCTTCGCCTCCGCCACCTTTCTTGGCCTGTTCGTCGGCGCCAGCCTGCTGAGCCCGTACGCCGATCGCTTCGGCCGCCGCGCCACCTTTATGTTCGCCCTGATCTGGTATGGCGCCTTCTCGCTGCTGCTGGCGTTTCAACAGCAGGCGGAGTGGGTGATCTTTCTGCGCTTTCTGGTGGGCGTCGGGCTCGGCATCGAGCTGGTGACCATCGACACTTATCTGACGGAGTGGGTGCCTGCGCATCTGCGCACCCGGGCTTTCGCCTTCGCGTTCTTCGTGCAGTTCCTGTCGGTGCCGGCGGTGGCGCTGATGTCCTGGTGGCTGGTGCCGCAGACGATTTGGGGCCTGAGCGGCTGGCGCTACGTAGTGATCGCCGGCGCGCTGGCCTCGCTGGTGATCTGGCTGGTGCGCAAAGGGCTGCCGGAGTCGCCGCGCTGGCTGGTGCAGCAGCGGCGCTATGCGCAGGCCCGGCAGGTGATGCGGGATATGGAACGGCGCTGCGGCGTGACGGCCGTGGACTTTCCGTCGCGCCCGGTGGACGATGCCGAGGGGGCACCGCTGCGCGGCCGCTTTCGCGACATCTGGGCGCCGCAGTATCGCGATCGCACGCTGATGCTGGTGGTGATGAACTTCTTTCAGGCCATCGGCTTCTTCGGCTTCGGCAACTGGCTGCCGGCGCTGCTGTCGGGCAAGGGCGCATCGGTCACCCACAGCCTGCTGTACGCTTTCTTCATCACGCTGGCCTATCCGCTGGGCTCGCTGCTGTGCAGCTTCTACGCCGACAAGATGGAGAATAAGTGGCAGATCGTGTTGTCTTGCCTGGTGACGGTGGTCTTCGGCTCGCTGTTCGCGCTGCAGAACAACCCGCTGTGGCTGATCCTGTGCGGCTTCTTCATCACCTGGTCCAACGCCTGGCTGACCTACAGCTACCACTCGTATCAATCCGAGATCTTCCCGATCCATATTCGCGCCCGCGCCGTCGGTTTCTGCTACTCCTTCAGCCGGCTGTCGACGGTGTTCAGCAGCATCATCATCGGCATTATCCTGCAGTACGGCGGCTCGCTGGGGGTGATCGCGTTTATCGTCGCCAGCATGCTGATCGTGATGCTGGTGATCGGGCTGTTCGGCCCGAAAACGCGCGGTATCGATCTGGAAAACATCTGACGTTTTGCGCCGGCGGCGACGCCGGCCTCTTCAGCAAAAAAACTCGCGATCATGCGAAAATTATTCCGTTATCACTGCCTTTGCGCCTGCCGTACTGTTACCCGGTACAAAATCCAATTCAATACCGAGCGGGGAACACGTCATGAGCATCCTCACCGCGCCCGATGGCGCGCGCATTTTCTATAAGGATTGGGGCCGCGGCCAGCCGATCCTGTTCTCCCACGGTTGGCCGCTGTCCGCCGATGCCTGGGACAACCAACTGCTGTTTTTCGGCCAGAGCGGATTCCGCGTGATCGCCCACGATCGCCGCGGCCACGGCCGTTCCGATCAGACCTGGCACGGCAACGACATCAACCAATACGCCGACGATCTGGCTCTGCTGATCGAAACGCTGGATCTGCGCGATCTGATCCTGGTCGGCCACGCCATCGGCGGCGGCGAAGTGGCGCGCTACATCGGCCGCCACGGCAGCGATCGGGTGGCGAAGGTGGTGCTGGTGGGCGCCGTGCCGCCGCTGATGCTGCAAACGCCGGTCAACCCGGAAGGCACACCGATGGCGGCCTTCGACGGCATTCGCAGCGGCGTGGCGGGCAACCGCTCGCAGTTCTTCAAAGATCTGGCGGTGCCGTTCTACGGTCTCCACTGCGACGAGGTGGAGAGCAATGCGGGGCTGATCGACCACTTCTGGCTGATGGGCATGCAGGGCGGCATGAAAGGGCAGTACGACGGCGTGAGCGCGTTCTCCGAAGTGGACTTCACCGCCGATCTGCTGGCGATCGACAGGCCGACGCTGCTGGTGCATGGCGACGCCGATCAGATCGTGCCGATCGGCGCCTCGGCGATGAAAGCCGCTAAGCTTATGCAACAGGCGGAGCTGAACGTATACGCCGACGGCGCTCATGGCTTGGCGCAGGTCGATCCCGATCGCTTCAACGCCGATCTGCTGGCCTTTATCCAGAATTCGCCGTTCTAAGGGGGCGCGATGAACCTGACTGCTATCGCCGCCCGCTGCGCGCAGCGGCTGCATGCGCCCGCGGTGCGCTGGCTGCTGCTGCTCGCCATTTGCGCCGCCTACATCCAGGGCGGGTTGGTCAAGGCGCTGAACGTCGAAGGCGCGGTTGCCGAGATGACCCACTTCGGCCTGCAGCCGGCGGCGCTGTTCGCCGTGCTGGTGACGCTGCTGGAACTGGCGGCGTCGGCGCTGATCCTGAGCGGCTTTTATCGCTGGCTCGGCGCGTTGGCGCTGGCCGGTTTTACTCTGATGGCGACGCTGATGGCCAATCCGTTCTGGCAGTTCGACGGGGCGGAGCGCGGCCAGATGATGAACGGATTTTTTGAACACCTCGGGCTGGCCGGCGCGCTGTTGCTGGTGGCATTTAACGATTTGAAGGAGCGAACGGATGGCTGAACAGACGGACAACAAGGCGGCGGCGGGCGGCTTCGCGCCGCTGAAAATCCCCTTATTTGCGGTGCTGTGGGGCGCCACGGTGCTCGGCAACGTCGGCAGCTTTATGCGCGACGTCGCCAGCTCGTGGCTGATTACCGATCTGTCGAGCAACCCTTCGGCGGTGGCGCTGATGCAGACCGCCGCCACGCTGCCGGTGTTCCTGCTGGCGATCCCGGCCGGGGTACTGTCGGACATCCTCGATCGACGGCGCTTTCTGATCTTCGTGCAAATTTTGCTGGCCTGCGTCAGCGGCAGCCTGCTGGTGCTGTCGCAGACCGGTGCGTTGACGGTGGAATACCTGCTGGCGCTGACCTTCGTCGGCGGCATCGGCGCGGCGCTGATGGGGCCGACCTGGCAGGCGATCGTGCCGGAGCTGGTGCCGCGCGCCGAGCTGAAAAACGCCGTGGCGCTGAACTCGCTGGGCATCAACATCGCCCGCTCCATCGGCCCGGCGGCCGGCGGCCTGCTGCTGGCCAGCTTCGGCGCCGGCGCGGCCTACGGCGCGGACGTGATGAGCTATGTGCTGGTGATCGCGGCGCTGCTGTGGTGGAAGCGGCCGAAGGCCGAGGACAGCGGCCTGTCGGAACACTTCTTCGGCGCCTTCCGCGCCGGGCTGCGCTATGCCCGTTCCAGCCGCGAACTGCATGTGGTACTGCTGCGGGCGGCGGTGTTCTTCGCTTTCTCCAGCTCGGTTTGGGCGCTGCTGCCGCTGGTGGCGCGCCGCATGCTGGGCGGCAGCGCCGGCTTTTACGGCGTTCTGCTGGGGGCGGTAGGCGCCGGGGCGATCCTCGGGGCGATCGCGCTGCCGCGCCTGCGCCAGCGGCTCAACGCCGACGGGCTGGTGCTGCTGGCGGCGGTGCTCACCGCCGTGGTGATGGCGGCCCTGTCGCTGGCGCCGCCGCAGTGGCTGGCGGTGGTGCTGCTGTTGGTGCTGGGCGCAGGCTGGATTATCGCGCTGACCACGCTCAACGGCGCGGCGCAGGGCGTTCTGCCCAACTGGGTGCGCGGCCGCGGCCTGGCCATCTACCTGATGGTGTTCAACGGCGCGATGGCGGCAGGCAGCCTGTTGTGGGGGCTGGTGGCGCAGGAGCTGGGCGTGGCCGCCACGCTGCTGGTCGGCGGCGTCGGCCTGTTGGCGGCGGGGCTGCTGTTCCACCGCCTGCGTCTGCCGACCGGCGAAGCCGATCTGCAGCCGTCGAACCATTGGCCGGAGCCGTTGGTCAACACGCCGGTTGAGAACGATCGCGGCCCGGTGATGATTCAGGTGGAGTACCGCATCCGCGAACAGGATCGGCCGCAGTTCTTACGCACGCTGCTGATGCTGGAGCGGGCGCGTCGCCGCGACGGCGCTTACGCCTGGGGCATTACCGAGCACACCGGCGATCCGGAATGCATCATGGAGTGGTTCCTGGTGGAGTCCTGGGCGGAGCACCTGCGGCAGCACCAGCGGGTGTCGCACGCCGACGCCGATCTGCAGCAGGAGGCGCTGCGCTTCCACATCGGGCCGGAGAAACCGGTAGTGCATCACTTCCTGTCGCTGGACAGGCGGCAGGTGAAGCATTAACTGCACGGCCAGGCGGTGAGAAGGTGCTATGCTTTTGGTCGGTTCGGCGGCGCGGCCGCCGTAAGACGAATGTAGTCAGCACAGGGAGACACATTGATGACGGCACCTTCTGCTTTTGCCCGCGAGCTTGGGCTGCGCTATCCGATCGTTCAGGGGCCGATGAACGGCGCGTCGCCGCCGGCGTTGGCGGTGGCGGTGAGCAACGCCGGGGCGCTGGGCTCGTGCGCGGCGGCGCTGTTTTCACCGGCGGTGATCCTCGAACGGGTGCAGCAGATCCGCGCGCAGACCGCCGGGCCGTTCAACATCAACCTGTTTCTGCTCGATGAGCAGCACCCGGATCTCGCCGAGCTCAAGCGCGCCCAGCACCTGCTGCGGCCGTTCCGCGAAGCGCTGGGGCTGAGCGAGCCGCCGATCCCCACCCAATTCGCCGAAAACAACCGTGACCAGATCGCGGCCTTGCTGGAGGCGGCGCCGCCGGTGGCCAGCTTCACCTTCGGCGTGCTGCCGCGCGCTACGGTTACGCAGTTCAAGAAGGCCGGCTCGCGGGTGATCGGCACCGCCACCACGGTGGCGGAAGCCCGCGCCTGGGAAGAAGCGGGCGCCGACTTCGTTTGCGTCTCGGGCGCGGAAGCGGGCGGCCACCGCCCGACTTTCCTTGGCGATATCGAGCAATCCTGCGTCGGCCTGATGGCCCTGCTGCCGCAGGTGGTGGCGGCGGTGAAGATCCCGGTGATCGCCGCGGGCGGTATCATGAACGGGCGCGGCATCGCGGCTGCGCGCTTGCTGGGCGCACAGGCGGCGCAGCTGGGCACCGCGTTTCTGTGCAGCCCGGAGTCGGGCATCGCCGAAGCCTGGCGGGCGGCGCTGAGCAACGCCGGTGATGACAGCACGCGCCTGACGCGCGCCTTCAGCGGCCGCCCGGCGCGCGGCATCGTCAATGATTTCATGCGCCAGATGCGCGCGGAAGAGGCGCAAATCCTGCCTTATCCGGTGCAGAACGCGCTCACCGGCGATATCCGCCAGGCGGCGGCCAAGGCCGGGCGCGGAGAGTTTATGTCGCTGTGGGCCGGGCAGGGCGTGGGCCTGGCGCGGCCGATGCCGGCGGCGGAGCTGGTCGCCACCCTGGCGGCGGAGCTGGAAGCGGTGTGAGCTCGTCTGCGCGATTTATTGCTCTGACAGTGTGGGGGCAGTGCAGAAAAGCGCAAGGGTGATGCCTGAAAAGAGATAAACAGTCCGGCGTTCGCGCCGGACTGCGGATTTCTTGGCTAGACGAGAATATCGGCGGAAGCGTCGACCTGCCCCACGATTTTAACCAGGAAATCAGGCTGGTTATGGCCGGAGAGATTGATCGCCAGATCGGTGACATTCTGCTGCGAGTCATAATTCAGCGCCGCTTCATACAGCGAGCCGCTTAAATTATCGACGAAGTGCAACTCGCCCCCCTCGGCCTTAACCGTCTGGTTGAGCCACGACAGATCGATTTTATCCACCGCCGTTTGGAAATCACGGATCCAGTCCGGCGCGGCGGCCTGGCTGTCGTCGGCTGCGCTGAAGACGAAGGTGTCGGCGCCTGCATTGCCCCAGAGCTGATCGGCGCCGTCGGCACCGTAAATGATATCGTTGCCTGCGCCGCCTTTGAGCGTATTGTTCAGTGCGTTGCCCACTAAGATATCGGCGCCGCTGCCGCCGATGATATTTTCAATCTGCGCGCCATAGGCGATGGCGATATTCGCCTTCAATCCGCCCACATCTGAGAATGAGCCTTCGTTAATGTTGATGCGCTGATCTTGGCTGTAGCCTGAAAAATCCAGCGTGTCGTTGCCGCCGGCATCCCAGATAGCCGCCACGATTTTGTCCGTGGACGCCTTAACGCTCAAAAAGTCTCGATCCGTATTCGAGTTGAAACCATAAGTGGTATCACCGGTGCGCGTGGTGGTGTTCGCGCCGTACAGCTTCTGAATGGCGGTAATATCATCCAGCTGCGGCCCCGAGGGCCATACGCCTTTATAGTCGGCGCCGGTGTTTTGTTCACTAAAATAGCTCATCAAAGAATATTGATGGTCGTCCTCATAATATTTCGCCGAGTTGGTGTAGGTGGGGTAAGTCGCGTTGGAGGCATCATAGTTTCCGGGGTGGGAGAGCCCGAGCGCATGCCCTATTTCGTGGGTCAGCGTATCCCTGGCATAGTTATTGGTCTGCGGATTCGAAGCGTCGTAGCCTTTGTTGCCGCTGATCCAGATGGTGCTTTTCAGGTCGTTTTGCGTACTTTCATAGGAGGTGTAATTGCCTCCGCTGGCCGCCTTATAAAAACCAAACTTTATATCAGCGCTTTTGGCATCGGTGCCTTTGACCTCGGTGAAGGCGATATTGGCCACGTCTGACCAGGACTGCAATGAAAGCTTGGTTTGAGCCTGTTGGGCGGCGGTAAGCTGTGCGGATCCTGGCTTATCGCTGTCGGTATACACGGGGAAAGAGTAGGTTATTGTTGCCGCATGGTCAGTCACGCCTTTGCCATTGGCGGAATAATGGCTCCTCAGCAACAGATCTGAAACGTCTTCCGTGGCGTATGAAGGCTTGCTGCTTCCCTCGCGATCGCCTCTTTCATAATCGGTTAAATAATCTGAGATTTTATCGGTAGCTAATGACATATCAAACTCCTTTGGACGTTGACAATATTGCACTTAACGCTCTATATGCTCGTACACAGGTTTGAAAATAGGGGGGGTTATTGGGTTATCATTGGCCTTGCCTCCTTGGTCTGGCTTGAATATCGCACTCAAGCGGGATATGTCCTTATCATTAATCACGGTGAGGAATTAATGGCGCGCAATGGTTGGCTGAAAGCAGTATAGGCATAATTATTTTATTAATGAGTTATTCTTATATGAATCTTTTACATAAGATATATGTAAAAGGCGCACTTAAATAACCAGGTGGAATTAAATCTTTATTTAATATTACTCTGTAATTGGCTCGTGGAGTTTACGTAACTGATTTATCTTTTTGCTTTTCATTAATTTTCATCTGTGAATAGCGGCGAGTAGCCACCATTGCCGCAATGCATATAGGCGGCTACACGCCGGCGAACGTCATTAATTGAGTAAGGGATTATTAAGGGCGCCCGCGTACACCGATTAACTTGCCTGATAATTAAAAACTGTAGGTGCCCTGCGCCAGGATGAAGTTCATGTTTTTCAGCCCGGCATGCTGCTGCAGGCTGTGGCCGACGTCGAAGTAGACATAGGCCACCTTGAACTGGAGATCGCTGCGCGGCGTCCAGATGGTTTCGACCTGATACTGATTGCCGATAAAGCGCGAGCCCTGCGCGCTGCCCTTCACCGGGCGCATCGGCCCGAGGTAGAAGGCATCCTCGCGGCGTTGCCGCCACAACGCGTCCCAGCTGAAGTCGATGGCCAGGGTTTGCCACGGCGTAATCGTGACCGAAGGATGAATGGCGATCAGGTTAGCCGGCGCCACCAGCCCGTTTTCGGTCAGGTAGGGCAGCTTGGGGTACATGGCGTTAAAGGTATTGAGCTGCCCATCGTGACCGTTTTTATCGCCGCTGGCGATGCCAATCTTGCCGCCAAAGCGCGGCTGCCAGCGCCAGTCGCTCATCCTATACCCGGCGTGCGCCGACGCCGACCAGGCGCGGATGTCGCGCTGTTCTGCGCTGCCGAACTGCCAGGCGGCCTCGTTGTCCCAGTCGAATCCCTGCGCCGCGCCGAAAATGCGCGCGCCGACGGTATAGCGCCGCTCTTGCCCGCTGAGCTGCGCGTAGTGGGCATCGCTATCCTCAAAGCCGAAGGTGTAGAGATCGAGCGAGGATGCCAGCGCTGCCAGCGGCGTGGTGCCGTACAGCCCCCACACCTTTTGGCTGTTGTCGGTATCGTCGTCGAAACTGCCGGTTTTGAGGGTGACGGGGTGGCCGATAAAGGCGTCGAGGCGGTTTTTATCCTTGGCCCAGCTGGCGCGGATGGCGTCGAAAGAACGGCGCACGTTGGGGCCGTCGCGGGTGCCCATCAGGTGCAGCGAACCCAGCGCAATCTCCTGGCGGCCGGCCCGCAGGGTGCCGAGGCCGTAGGCGGTGGGTAGTTTTAAGTCCACATAGCCCTGGCCGAGATAGGCATGATCTTCGTCGGTCGGCTTGCGCCCGCGATCGCGCGGCGTGGCCAGCGACGATCCCAACTGCACATAGGCGCCAAAGTCGTCGCCATAGTCGAGGCGCGCGCCAATCAGCAGGCGCTGCATGAAGGTGTCGTCGCGTCCGCCGCTCAGATCGCGTTGATCCGTCCATTCATAGCGCTCGCGCAGTGAACCGTCGAAAGACAGGGTGGCCGCATCGCCCAACGGGATGTTTTTCCAGGGGGAAGCGGCGGGTTCCGCCGCCAGGGCGGGGAGCGAGGAGAACAGCAACAGTGCGGGAAGCGTGCGTTTCATCATGGGTATCCGAAGAAAAAAGCGCGCCGCAGCGCGCCTTGGGTTTATTTAGCCGTCTGGTGGATTTCGGCGATGTAGCCGCCGGGGAAACGCACCAGCGCCGAGGCGCGGCGCTCCGCCGCCGTCGAACGCCACAGCACCTGCGCGCCGCTGGCCGTCGCTTTGGCCAGCGTGGCCGGCAGATCGTCGACGCCATAGCCGGTGCGCTCATGGCCGAACGGATAAGGCAGATGCCCGTCGGTGACGAAAATGCGCGTTTTGCCGAAGCGCGAGTCCAGTTCGATCTGGCGGATCTTGTCGCTGTCGCTGCGGCCGATCGCCGTATCGCTGACCTGTTCGTCGCTCACCACCGTGGCGTGCGAGAACGCCTGGTAGCTTTTCAGGAAATCGTCGACGCGGTAGGCGGAGAGATACAGGCGGTTTTCCGGTACGCTCAGCAGCGGCTTGTAGTTGGGCGCCTTGGTGTGCCAATAGAGCTGCATGTTGACGCCGCCGGGCCACTGGATCACCGCGTCGCGGCCAATCGGATCGTCGAAAGGCGCAACCTGCACATCGGCACCGGCGGCCCTGGCCTGGCGGATGGCGGCGTCCATATCCCTGACCAGAAAACCGTTGCGCTCGGCGCCGAACGGGTGCGGGATCGGCGTTTTGAAATCGAACACCGAGAAGCTGCCGGCCGGCGTCAGTATCAGCTGGGAGTAGGTTTCGCTCGGCGTGGGCGTGACGTTGACCAGCACGCGTTCGGTGCTGGTGCCGCCGAAGGTTTTCAGGATGCTGTCGACAAAGGCATCCATTTTTCCGCGTTCGACGTAGACATGGGTGGTGTCATATTGCGGCCCCACGGCGAGAGACGCCGTATCGGCCGCCCATGATACGGCAGGGAGCAGCAGCGCAAGGGCTGATATCCTCAGCCGACGAGAAGAAATACCGATAATATGTTGCATGATGACCTCCAGGTAGCGGTTATTTTCCTGAGTGAAGCGTGATTTCCTATGAGCTTTCCCGTCGGCTGAAAAATAAAAACTAAAAACGCAATGCGCGTCGTGAAACATTAAATAAGGGCGAAATTCTGGCGCCTAAGCGAATATCGCGCAGGTGCAGAACCTCTCTTTTTATTGGCATAAAAACGGTGGGGTGCCTTTGCTGGCTAAGCCCGCTGTCGCTAAGGAACGGCGAGGGTCATAAGGCCCGCCTCGCCGCGCGCTGAGGCGAATCGAGGATAATCCATAACGGTGTTCTCCTGGATGGGATATATCGCATTAGCCAGCTGAGTTTACGGTCTTCATTGCCGTCTAAATATAAATACAGCATTAAAAGAATTGCCGCCCATCAAATTTTTATATGACTTGTTGAGTAAATACGAATAAGCGGAAAATAAAATATAACGGCGCGTGCTAAGGCTGGCGTTGAGCGGAGGCGGTGTTGATCTCGGGAGGAAAAACGGCCTGCCGAAGCAGGCCGTTGCGGGGAGTTTACGCCAGATCGAAACGATCGAGGTTCATCACTTTGTTCCAGGCGGCGACGAAGTCGTGGGCGAACTTCTCCTGCGCGTCGGTGCTGCCGTAGACTTCGGCCAGCGCGCGCAGCTGCGCGTGTGAACCGAACACCAGATCGACGCGGGTGCCGGTCCATTTGACCGCGCCGCTGCGGCGATCGCGCCCTTCGAACAGGCCGTCCTCACCCACCGGGTGCCAGGTGGTGCCCATGTCGAGCAGGTTGACGAAGAAGTCGTTGGTCAGCGCCTGCGGCCGCTGGGTGAATACGCCGTGCGGCGTGCCGCCGACGTTGGCACCGAGTACCCGCAGCCCGCCGACCAGCACCGTCATTTCCGGCGCGGTCAGGGTCAGCAGCTGCGCCTTGTCGACCAGCAGCGTCTCGGCCGGCACGCGGTATTTGCCCTTCAGGAAGTTGCGGAAACCGTCGGCGAGCGGCTTCATCGCTTCGAAAGAGTCCACGTCGGTCTGCTCCTGCGAAGCGTCCATGCGGCCCGGCGCGAACGGCACCGTCAGGGCCAAACCGGCGTTCTTCGCCGCCTGTTCCACGCCTGCGGCGCCGGCCAGTACGATCAGATCCGCCAGCGAGACGCGCTTGCCGCCGGCCTGCGCATCATTGAAGGCGCGTTGGATACTCTCCAGCTTGGCCAGCGTCGCGGCGAGCTGCGCAGGTTGGTTGACCGCCCAGTCTTTTTGCGGCGCCAGGCGAATGCGCGCACCGTTGGCGCCGCCGCGTTTGTCGGAACCGCGGAAGCTCGAAGCGGAAGCCCAGGCGGTGGAGACCAGTGCCGATACCGGCAGACCGGAAGCCAGCACGGCGTTTTTCAGCGCGGCGATGTCCTGCTCGTCGATCAGCGGATGATCGACCGCCGGGATCGGATCCTGCCAAATCAGCTCTTCCTGCGGCACTTCCGGGCCGAGGTAGCGAGGGCGCGGCCCCATATCGCGGTGGGTCAGCTTGAACCAGGCGCGGGCGAAGGCGTCGGCCAACTCTTCCGGATGCTCATAGAAGCGGCGCGAAATCTTCTCGTAGGCCGGATCGAAGCGCAGCGAAAGGTCGGTGGTCAGCATGGTCGGGCGGCGTTTCTTGTTCGGATCGAAGGCGTCGGGAATGGTTTCACCGATGTCTTTCGCCACCCACTGGTGCGCGCCGGCCGGGCTTTGGCTCAGTTCCCATTCGTATTCGAACAGGTGGCGGAAGAAATCGTGGTTCCACTGGGTTGGGGTGGTGGTCCAGGTGACTTCCAGGCCGCTGGTGATGGCGTCTTTGCCGACGCCGGTGCCGAAGGTGCTGTGCCAGCCGAGACCCTGCGACTCCAGCCCGGCCGCTTCCGGATCGGCGCCGACGTTAGACGCCGGACCGGCGCCGTGGGTCTTGCCGAAGGTGTGGCCGCCGGCGATCAGCGCCACGGTTTCTTCGTCGTTCATCGCCATGCGGGCGAAGGTTTCACGGATGTCGCGCGCGGCGGCCACCGGATCGGGATTGCCGTCCGGGCCTTCCGGGTTGACGTAGATCAGGCCCATCTGCACCGCCGCCAGCGGGTTCTCCAGGTCGCGGTCGCCCGAGTAGCGGCTGTTTGGCCCGCCGCTCAGCTCCAGCCAGATCTTCTCCGAGCCCCAGTAGACGTCATCCGGCTCCCAGGTGTCGGCACGGCCGCCGGCGTAGCCGAAGGTTTTGAAGCCCATCGATTCCAGCGCCACGTTGCCGGTCAGGATAATCAGATCGGCCCAGGAGATGTTGCGGCCGTATTTCTGTTTGATTGGCCACAGCAGGCGGCGCGCTTTGTCGAGGCTGACGTTGTCCGGCCAGCTGTTGAGCGGGGCGAAGCGCTGCTGGCCTTCGCCCGCGCCGCCGCGGCCGTCGCCGATGCGGTAGGTGCCGGCGCTGTGCCAGGCCATGCGGATGAACAGGCCTCCGTAGTGGCCGAAGTCCGCCGGCCACCATTCCTGCGAGTCGGTCATCAGGGCGTGCAGATCCTGTTTGACCGCCGCCAGATCGAGACTGTTGAAGGCGTCGGCGTAGTTGAAGTCTTTATCCATCGGATCGGACAGGGGGGAGTGCTGATGCAGCGGTTTCAGGCTGAGCTGATTGGGCCACCAATCCTGATTGGTGGGGCCGTTCTGCGGTGCGGGCTGTTTGCCGCCCGAAAACGGGCATTTGCTTTCAGTTGTCATAATGCGCTCTCTGCTTCCGTAAGGGTGCTCCAGCCGCCGGGCGTGGAGCGGTTAACAAGGCATGCGGGTAAGGCTTGCGTCGGGTGTTGCGCTAAATAACTGAACTCAATGGAATCACATCGCCCCGGCCGCTAACGGGCAAAGGGCGACTCATGGCTAAGCTTAGTCAGCGGCGGCGGAGAGATAAAATAGGAATGATTGAATACTGTGATAGCTTGCGGCGATTCATGGCTGTGTTATTGATAGTCAACGCGGCGCTCTATCGGCGCCGCAGCATCACCTTGAGTACCGCGTCCGCCAGCCTGCCGAACGGCGCGCGCAGCAGATCGGTGAAGCGCCAGCGGCTTTGGATAAAGACGCCCTTGGCATGGCTCAGCGCCCGGAATCCTTCGATGCCGTGACAGGCCCCCATGCCGCTGGGGCCGATGCCGCCGAACGGCAGATCGTCCTGGGCAAAGTGCAGCAGGGTGGCGTTGACGCTGACGTTGCCGGAGGTGGTGCGCGCCAGCAGCCTGTCCTGCAGCGTGCCGCCTGGGCCAAAGTAGTACAGCGCCAGCGGGCGCGGCCCGGCGTTGATAACGTCGATCGCTTCATCAAAGGCGGCGTAGGTGCGTATCGGCAGCAGCGGCCCGAAGATCTCCTCTTGCATGACCCGGCTGTCGTCGGGGGCGCCGACGATCAGCGTGGGGGCGAGGGTTTTCGGCCGTTCCACCGCCGAGTCCGGGCGGTGGCCCACCGGAACGATCCGCGCGCCCCGCGCCTGGGCGTCGGTGAGCAGATCCTGCAAACGGTGGTAGTGCCTGTCGTTGATGATGGCGCCGTAGTCATGGCTCGTCGGCCCGTCGGGGTAAAACGCTTTGACCGCCGCGTCGTAGAGCGCAATGAAGTTTTCCACATCGTCCTGATGGATCAGCAGGAAATCGGGCGCGATGCAGGTTTGGCCCGCGTTCGACAGCTTGCCGAACGCCACGCTCTTGACGGTTCTGGCGTTAACCGCGCCGGGCGCCACCACGGCGGGGCTTTTGCCGCCCAGCTCGAGCGTCAAGGGCACCAGATTTTTACCGGCCGCCTGCATGACCTGACGGCCGATCGCCGTGCTGCCGGTGAACACCAGGTGATCGAACGCCAGCTCACTGAACCCGGCCCCGACGTCCGGCCCGCCGGTCACCACGGCGACCTCATCGGCGGGAAACAGCGCTGCCAGCATCGTTTCGATAAGCTGGCTGGTGCGCGGCGTGAGCTCCGAAGGTTTCAGCATCACGCGGTTGCCGGCGGCCAGGGCGGTGGCCAGCGGGATGAAGGTCAACGAAAACGGGTAGTTCCACGGCGCCATGACGCCAATCACGCCTTTAGGTTGGTATTGCACGTAGGCGCGCCCGGCCTGGTACGGCAGGGCGACGTGGCGGCGTTCCGGCTGCATGAAGCGTTTCAGGTTGCGCAGCAGGTAATCGATCGCCTGCACGGTGACCAGGATCTCCAGGATGTCGGTTTCGTAAGGCGAACGGTGGCCGAAGTCTGCGCTGACGGCCGCCGTCAGCGCGCCGTGCTGGGCCAAAATGGCGCTCCGCAGGCGGCGCAGGGTGGCCTTGCGCTGAGCGATCGTCGGTGCGCCGTCGCGCAGGAAGGCATGACGCTGGGCGGCAAGCCGTTGCTCCATCGTCATGAGGATGTCATCTCCCTGCACTTGAATTCTCCTGATGCCGAGTGAAAGCGGGAATGCGGTTTGCCGAATCGTGTTTGACCTTAAAGTGAACTTTAAACCTATACTCGTTAAACGATCAACGCAAGATCGTCGGCCAACCGGGATGAGGGAGCCAGAGATCCCGGCGCCGCGCGCAGTATAAACCTTCTTTTTTAACCAAAGTGTAAATGGGAGAAACGACATGGGTTACGTAACGACCAGCGATGGCGTCGAGATTTTCTACAAGGATTGGGGCCCCAAAAACGGCAAGGTTATCTATTTTCACCACGGCTGGCCGCTGTCCAGCGATGACTGGGATGCCCAGATGCTGTTCTTCGTGAACAAAGGGTTCCGCGTGGTTGCGCACGATCGCCGCGGCCACGGCCGCTCCAGCCAGGTGTGGGAAGGGCACGACATGGACCACTACGCCGATGACGTCGCCGCGGTGGTAAAACACCTGGGCGTGCAGGGCGCGATGCACGTGGGCCACTCGACCGGCGGCGGCGAGGTGGTGCGCTATATCGTGCGCCACGGCGAGGACAAGGTGTCCAAAGCGGTGCTGATCAGCGCGGTGCCGCCGCTGATGGTGAAAACCGACGCCAATCCGCAGGGCACCCCCAAAGCGGTGTTCGATGATTTCCAGGCGCAGCTGGCCGCCAACCGGGCGCAGTTCTATTACGACGTGCCCGCCGGCCCGTTCTACGGTTATAACCGCCCGGGCGCCAAACCGTCGGAGGCGATTATCTGGAACTGGTGGCGCCAGGGCATGATGGGTGGCGCCAAGGCACACTACGACGGCATCGTCGCCTTCTCGCAGACCGATTTCACCGAAGATCTCAAGAAGATTGCCATTCCGGTGCTGGTGATCCACGGCGACGACGATCAGGTAGTGCCTTATCAGGACTCCGGCGTGCTGTCGGCCAAGCTGGTGCAGAACGGCACGCTCAATACCTATAAGGGCGCGCCGCACGGCATCCCGACCACCCATGCCGATCAGGTCAACGCCGATCTGCTGGCGTTCGTGAACAGCTAAAGACTCAACGCGTCGCGAGCCTCGCCCTTCACCGGGCGGGGCTTTTTATTGGCTGCGGGAGAGCGGATCACCAGTGATAGCTGATGCCCATATCGAGCTTGTCCGAGGCATCGACGCCGGGCGTGTGCTGCGAAAGGTTATTGAATTCATAGTTAATAAACACCTGCATATTGCTGTTGAGCAACCAGGTGACCCCCAGCTCCTCATAGTTCAATAAGTCCATGTTCCGGCCTGCCCGGGTCTGTATCAAACGGGTATAGCCGATGTTGGGTTGGATGTGGTCCGTCAGCCGGTATTTGGCGAGCGCTTCATAACTTGACGCCGAACCGCGGTTAGCGGTTTGTTGCGGGCTGATGGCGTTGTCGCTTTGGGTGAACACGGCCGCAAGATAGATTTTTTTCGACGCATAGAGAACCCCTTCGGCCAGCGTATCGATGCGCCGGCGATAGCCGGCGGCGCGTTGTTGCCGCTGCGTGGTTTGAGACGCCGAGGCGGCGGCGATGAGGCTGAGCGTCGGCGTCAGCGCATAACGGAAGGAGAGGCCGAATCCGTTGCCGTTTTGTTTGCCCGGCGTTTGCCGGTCGTCGCCGTCTTTGAACTGATATTGCAACGCGAGTGCGGCGCGCCGCTGAAACAGGCTGAAGGGGCGGCGGTAAGTGAGCAGGTTACGCGCCCGGCCGCGCATAAAATTGTCGATGTAGTTGTAGGCCATCTCTCTAAACAGCGGAGAGCGATCGGTCAGGGCGGTCACATCATAGAGCACGCCCCAATTGCGGCCGATATCGAGGCTGCCGAAGGTTGCGTTTTGCACCCCAATATAGGCGAGTCGGGTGCTGTTGCGAGTCGCGTCGGCGAAGCTGACGGTATATTCCCAGTGGGCGTAGGCCCGCCAGCGCGGCGCGATCTTTTTTTTGCCTATCAGGCCGAAATAGAGGTAGCTGCGGTCGCCGTCGTCGCGCGCGTTTTGGCCGCTGTAGCGTCTGGCGATAATCGTGCCGTAGAAATTCAGGCTGTTTTGCTGCGACCCCGTCAACGACACGGCGAAGGCGCCGCGTGGTAATAGGGCCAGCAGGGGGAAAAGCATGCCCGCCGAAAAATAACGCGGATTGCATTTTATCATGATGACACCGTCCCTGTGCGCGGCAAGCCCGTGAGCTTGCCGCTCCGGCGAAGCTTAAGCGTGCGTTTCGCGTTTAAAGTAGCTGACGATCCCCTGAGCGATCGCCGTGGCAATTTTATTTCGGAATGCGGGGGTGCCGAGCAGCCTTTCTTCCTCAGGGTTGGTGATGAAAGAGGTTTCCACCAACACGGAAGGAATATATGGGGATTTTAAGACCACGAAGGCCGCCTGTTCGGTATTTTTGGCATGCAGATGATGAATGGGCGCAATATGTTGAATCAGGTGCGAGCCCAGCGTCAGGCTTTCTTTGATCGTTTCCGTCTGCTCCAAATCAAACAGTACCTTCTGCAAATAGCGGTCTTTCTTGATGACGTTAGGGCCGGCGAGATCGTCCGCCGCGTTTTCACTGTTCGATAAGTATTTCGCCATCGCGCTGCTGGCGCCTTTATTGGAAAGCGCAAAGACCGAAGCGCCGCAGGCGCTGGGGCAGGTAAAACCGTCGGCGTGGATGGACATGAAAAGATCCGCACCGTGCCGGTGCGCGATCTCCACCCGATCGTAAAGCGGAATAAAAACGTCGCTGTCGCGCGTCAGGCGGGCATCGATGCCGTGTCGATCGAGCTGTGCACGCACATTTCTGGCGATCGCCAGAACGACATGTTTTTCCAGCGAACCGGTGTGGCCAATGGCACCGGAGTCGATGCCGCCATGACCGGGATCCAACATGACCAGGAATCTTTTTCGCGCCCCCTGAGGTTTGGGGCGCGGCAGGCCGTGGGCGTGAGCCAGCGGGGAAACGGCGCCGTTCAGCGCCAGGGCCGCCAGCCCTGCCAACATCATTCTGCGGCGAGATAACCGGGTGTTCAAAAGGTCCGTCTTAGCCATAAGGTTAACCAGCATAAAAGGAAAGGGTGTTTTTGTTATAACATAACAATTTCACGCGCCAGCGGGGTTGTCTGTTAGCGGCTGTTACTTTTAATGTCATTCCTTAAATTCACTGGTTTTTTATACTGCATTTATTTTGTTTATTGAATATTCGTATTGCTATTAATTTGTTTTGTATTTGTTAATTCTTATTTTGACACACTATTTAATCTAATATTTCAAATGAGATTTATTTTCCTCTTTAATTGATATGTTATAACGTAATTACTAAAACGGATAAAAAACGGGGTCTTTGCCGCCGGCATGAAGTCACTCACGTTTTTGGAGCGTTAACATGACTTTTAAACACCAGGAAAAAGAGACATTAAATATATTCGCCGTTCTCGCCGTCTCGTTAAGCACGGTTATCGCCATGCTCGACAGTACCATCGCCAACGTGGCGCTGCCGGTGATCGCCAAAGATTTCGGCGTTTCCGAATCGGCCTCCATCATGATTATTAATGCCTACCAGTTTGCCGTCGTGGCCTCTTTGATGCCCTTCGCGGCGCTGGGGCGCGCGGTGGGCAATAAAAAAATCTTTATGGCCGGGGTGGTGCTGTTCGCTTTTTCATCCCTGGGCTGCGCGCTGTCCACGACGCTGGAGATGCTGACGGCATTCAGGGTGATACAGGGCTTCGGCGCGGCGGCGGTGCTCAGCGTCAATGCGGCGCTGATCAAGGAGATATACCCGGCAAGGCTGCTTGGGCGCGGCCTGGGCATAAACGTGATGGTGGTGTCGGTTTCCGCCGCCGCCGGGCCATCCATCGCCTCGGCGATACTTTCTCAAACGAGCTGGAACTGGCTGTTTACCATTAATGTTCCCATCGCCTGCCTGTCGCTGCTGCTGAGCGTGATATTCCTGGGTTCCCGCGAGCGGCGCAGCGTTGGGTTCGACAGCGGGGGCGCCCTGTTGGTGTTTGTGCTGTTTATCGCTTTCTCGCTCAGCACCATGAGCATGACCACTCACCATCTGCCGGCGGCGGCGCTGAGCTTTGCGGTATTCGCCGGGCTGGCCGGGTTGCTGTACATCAATCAAAAAAGAAAGGCCGACGCCGCGCTGATCCCGATCGCGATGCTGCATAACCCGACGCTGTCATTGTCTTTGCTGATGTCGATGCTGTCCTACAGCACCCAGCTTTTGGCCTATGTTTCGCTGCCTTTTTATTTTCACAACGTTCTGCAAAGAAACGTAGTGGAAATCGGTCTGTTGCTGACCGCCTGGCCGCTGGCCACCATGGCGTCTTCGCTAATTTCCGGCGATTTGGCCAAGAAGTACGATCCCAATCTTGTTGCCCTCTCGGGCCTTGCCTGTCTGCTGGCAGGCATGCTGCTGATGGCCAATCTGCCGAGCGATCCGTCGAATGGGGCGATCGTATGGCGCGTGGCGCTGTGCGGCATCGGTTTCGGCCTGTTTCAATCACCGAACAACCTGTTGATCATGACGTCGGTCTCCCATGAAAACAGCAGCATCGCCAGCGGCCTGTTGGGCAGTTCCCGGCTGATTGGGCAAATCGTCGGTTCGGCGTTGGTGGCGATTTTCTTCAACATGCGGGGCGCGCAAGCGACGAATATCAGTTTAATGGCGGGGGCGGCATTCTCGTTCCTTTCTCTGGTCGTGAGCTATATGCGCTTCAAGTCCGCCGTTACGTTAAAAACCAGTAAATAGAAGCACGAGGTTTCCCATGCGATTTATCCCATTAGTGCCGTTGGTTATCGGCATGGCGGCGTTTTCCCTTGCCGGCTGCACGACCTACCACGACGTGGCGTTGCAACAAAAAGAGACGGGGCTCAATAGCCAATATTACCTGCTGCAGCCGCCGGTCTATGTCGGCGACCGGTTGAAATATGGTCTGAAGGACGGCAGCGGCGGCGAGTTGACGGTGGCTAAGGTTGAACCGAAAGACCTGGTCGCCGACAGCGGAAAAATCATTCCCCTGTCGCAGCTCTCTTTCCTGCAACGAAAAGACCTTTCCACAGGAAAAACCGCCGCGTTGGTTGGCGGCGGCGCGGTCGCCACCACGGCAATCGTCTTTGTGGCCGGGATAACCATCATGGCCGCCGGCATCGCCGCGTCGGCCTAACGCAGCCCATCGCCGCACGCCGCCGAGCGTGCGCACAGGAGGCACCATGTGCGTCACAGTGAAATTTATCGCCACCGCGCTGCTGGCAATATTCGCCTTGCCGACGGCGCCTTGCGCCAGCGGTAGTCAGCCGGCGGCGGCCGAACGGCCGCAGAGCGCAGCGGTGCAAAAGTTGCCTGGCCACTATCAGCGGATCGTCATCACCGGCAACTGCCCCTTCGGCGTGATCCTGGCGAACGAGGCGGCCTACCGGCACGTCGTCGGCGTGGGGCCCTGGGCGTTCATGCATGCCGATATGCATGTGTTGAAGGACATGAAGCCTGACATCGGCAGGATCACCTCCGCCTTCATCAATAAGGACTACCGGGTCAACATGGAGTCGTTAATGAATCTACGGCCCGACATTATTTATTACTACGGCAAAAGCCAGGACGATCGGCTGGAAAGGGCGGGCGTGATGACCGTCGATCTGGATGCCGGCGGGAAGACAAAGTACCAACCGATGGTCACCCAGATGTATTGGGAAAATACCTTCGCCGACACGCTCGGCCTGCCGCGCACGCACAAATTCAAAGACGCCTGGGAAAAGACCCTGAAGCAGATCCGCCCCTATGCCGCAGCCATCCGCGCGCAGCACGTCAGGGCGTTGTATCTCGAAGAAAGCGACGGCAGGCAGCTGAAGGTGAGCGGCCCGCATACCTACGGCGACACCTACCTGAAAATGGCCGGCATGGACAACGTCGCCGGGGATTTGCCGGTGAAAGGGGATGCCGGCAGGTACATCAACGTTTCGATGGAGCAGATCATGGCCTGGGATCCGGATGTGATTTTCGTGGTTTTCGGCAGCGCCAAAGCGCTGCTGCACGGGGGGATCCCCGGCCAGGCCTGGGAGACGCTCAGGGCGGTAAAAAACGGCAAGGTTTTCTCGACGCCGGTGGGCATTCATAACTGGGGGGGCCTGTCGGCGGAAACGTCACTGCTGCCGCTGTTTATGATCAACCGCTATGCCCCTGAAGACATTAGCGACAAGACGCTGCGGGAGGAGACGCGCCGCTATTATCAGACGATGTTCTCCTATGCGATCCCGGACCGTTTGTTGGATGAGGTGCTGGCACAGCGCTAGCACCACGGTTGAATTGCGTTAGTGGGTTGGAGGAGCTTGGGGATGCCGGGCAGAGGAAAATATATGGCGATCATGGTAGGGCTGTTTTTAGCCTTGTGTGTGGTTGCCGTCGCATCACTGTTTGCCGGCCGTTACGCCTTGTCGGCCCATGACGTGCTGCAGATTTTATGGCAGGGGAACATGCCGGGGGAAAACCAGGCCCACTATTCGGTGATTTTTAACCTGCGTGCGCCGCGGGTGGTGGCGGTGATGCTGGTGGGCGGCGGGTTGGCGGTCGCCGGCGCGACCTTTCAGGCGGTGCTGAAAAACGCGTTAGCCAGCCCGGACGTGCTGGGCACGTCTTCCGCCTCCGCCTTTGGCGCTGCGCTGGGCATTTTATTGAGTTTGCCTTTTGCCCTGAGTTCCCTGCTGTCGTTTCTTTTCGGCGTGGTGAGTTTGTTGCTGGTGCTTGGCATCTGCCGCCTGAAACGCCGGCAGGATGCGCTGACGACGATCCTGTCCGGCATGATTATCGCGTCGGTGTTTATCGCGTTTGTCTCGGCCATCAAATATGTCGCCGATCCGCAGGATACCTTGCCCGCCATCGTCTTCTGGCTGATGGGCAGCTTCGCTTCGGTGGCGAAAGTGCAGGTCTATTGGTTGATCCCGCTGTTTGCGGCGTGTTACCTGACTATCTACCGGCTCAGGTGGAACATGAACATTCTCTCGCTGGGGGACGACGAGGCGCGCATTGCCGGCCTGAATCCGCCCCGGCTGAAGATCCTGCTGCTGATCGCCGCCTCTCTGCTGGTTTCCGCTTCCGTGAGCTTGGCCGGCGTGGTGGGGTGGGTTGGCTTGGTGATCCCCCATTTGGTGCGAAGCGTGCTGGGATATAACCACGGCCGTCTGATCCCAGCATCGGCGCTCGGCGGCGCGTTGTTTTTGCTGGTTATCGACAATATTGCGAGAGGCGCCACCTATACGGAAATTCCAATCGGTATCCTGACCGCGCTGATCGGCGCGCCGCTTTTCGCGGTGCTTTTTATTCTGGGGAATCGATATGATCACCGCTAGCCGGCTAGCCTTTGGTTTCAAGGGGCGGGAGCCCATTTTCGACAACGTCAGCTTCGAGCTTAAGCGCGGCGAGATCCTCAGCGTGCTGGGCCCGAACGGCGCCGGCAAAACGACGCTGCTGAGAAATATTGCGGGCCTGTGTCGACCCAGCGCCGGCAGGTGCGAGATCGGCCGCGTCGATAATCGAGAGGCGCGCCTGGCCTACGTGCCGCAGGCGAAGGCGCCACATTTTTCCTATGGCGTACTCGATTTTGTCACTTTCGGCTGCGCCCGCCATACGGGATGGTTCGCCGGGCCGCGGCGGCAAGATTTCACCAGGGCGCAGGCGGTGTTGCACGCGTTGGAGATCGCGCCGCTGGCGCAGAAAAATATCAACCAGATCAGCGGCGGTGAACTGCAGATGTGTTATTTCGCCAAGGCGCTGGTGGCAGATCCCGACGTCATGATCCTCGACGAACCGGAATCGAATCTGGATTTTTACAATCAGGCCAAAATGATCGAGATGCTGTGGCGCCTCGCCAAAGAGCGGCAGATGACGATCGTGCTGAATACGCATTTCCTCAATTACGCCGAACGCATCTCCGACAAGTGTTTACTGATGGCAAAACGGCAGTCGCTGTTTGGCGTTAAAAGCGCAGTGCTGCAGGAAGATATCCTGGAGCGCTATTTCCGGGTGCCGGTCAGAAAATGCCGCTATGAACACCAGGGCGCCAGCGAAGAAACCTTTATTATCGCTCTACGCAATCTCGCCTGAGTTTCGGCTGCAAGGATTGCTTGAGGGATATCCCTCATTGCGGCCCCGCCGGCGGTTATTTAAGCTGAAAGGGCAACGTAACGGTGAATATGGAGATAATCATGACTGATTCAGTGTCCAACGATCGTAATCCCACCCCGGATGTGGCGGAAGACAACGCGTTCTTCCCATCACCTTACTCCCTCAGCCAGTACACCTCGTCCAAAACCGACTTCGCGGGCGCCAGCTACCCGAACGCCTATCGCGGCGGCAAGTGGAAGGTGCTGATGATCGCCTCGCAGGAGCGCTACCTGCTGATGCAAAACGGCAAGTTCTTCTCCACCGGCAATCACCCGGTCGAGATGCTGTTGCCGATGCATCACCTGGATCTGGCCGGTTTCGAGATCGACATCGCCACGCCGTCCGGCGATCCGGTGAAGCTGGAGATGTGGGCGTTCCCGCAGGAAGACGACGCGGTCAAGGCCACCTACGAGAAGTACCGCAGCCAGCTCAAGCAGCCGAAAAAGCTGACGGAAGTGGTGAAGGATCTGGATGGCGGCAACTACCTCGGCGTTTTCATCCCCGGCGGCCACGGCGTGCTCAACGGTATCCCGTTCAGCGAAGAGGTGAAAAAGACCCTGCACTGGGCGCACGACAACGATCGCTACGTGATTTCGCTGTGCCACGGGCCGGCCGGTTTGCTGGCGGCGGGCATCGACGAGAGCAAAGAGGATTTCCTCTATCGTGGCTATGAAATGTGCGTGTTCCCGGACTCGCTCGATACCGGCGCCAACATCGACATCGGCTACATCCCCGGCCCGATGCCCTGGCTGGTGGGCGAACGCCTGCGCGAGCTGGGCGTCAAGATCGTTAACGCCGACATCACCGGCAAGGTGCATAAAGATCGGCGCCTGCTGACCGGCGACAGCCCGCTGGCCTCCAACAACCTCGGCAAACTGGCGGCAGAGACGCTGCTGGCCGACGTCGCCGCACGATGAGCGACGAGATCGCGCAGCGCGCTTTCCAGACGGCGCTGGCGATGGACCACGAGCGAACCCTGTCCGCCATTCAGGGGCGGGTTCGCGCCTTCGCCGCGCCGTTCGGCTTCGATCGCTTTGTGCTGTTTTCCGCTGCGGCGGAGGCGGGGATCGAGCATATCTATTGGGTCGAGGGCGACTGGTTCGGCGACGGCGAGGCCGTCGATGCGCTGACCTACGTGCGGCACTGCCCGGTGACCCGGCACATGCTGCGGGTCAGCGAGCCGTTCTTCTGGACCAAGACCCGGGCGCAGCAGGGCGAGCGCTACCGGATTGTACGCACGCCGCGTGGCGCCGGCCTGCACGGCGTGCAGATCCCGGTGTTCGGCCCGGCCGGTTTGGAGGGCGCCGTCAGCCTAGGGGGCGATCGCATCGACGCCTCGCCGCCGGTGCGGCTGGCGCTGGCGCTGGTGGGCACGGCGGCCTTTCAGGCGGCGCGGCGGCTGTTCGCACCGGCGGCCGGCGAGGGGGAGAGCAGGCTGTCGGCGCGTGAGCGCGAGGTGCTGAGCTGGACCGCCATCGGCCGGCGGCAGGCGGATATCGCCGCGATGCTCGGCCTGTCTGAACGCACGGTGGAAAACCACCTGCGGCGCATTCGCCAACGCCTTGGTGCCGCCACCACCGCGCAGGCCATCAGCGTGGCGATCCGCCTGGGGGAAATCGCCCCCGAGCGCCGTTAGCCCGCCGCCATTTGCCGCAGCAGCCACTCGCGCAGCGCAATGATATCGGGGCGCTGCGCGGTTTCTTCGGTGGTCACCAGGTAATAGTTGGCGCCGGGTAACGACATCTCGAACGGCGCGGCCAGCACGCCGCGCTGCAACAAATCGCGCGCCAGCAGCCGGCTGGCGATCACCACCCCCTGGCCCGCCACCGCCGCCTGCAGCGCATGCGTCTCGTCGCTGAAGGTCAGCCCGGCTTCCACGTTCAACCCTTCCGGCCCGTAGCGCCGCCGCCAGTTTTCCCAGGTCGGCGCGTCGGCAGGCACCTGCCGATGTTCCACGTGAAACAGCGTTACCCGCCGCAAATCCTCGCTGCGCTTCAGCGCCAGCGCCGGGCTGGCCACCACGATAAAGCGATCCTCATGCAGCAGGGTGCAGTGCAGATCGGTTTCCGGCGTTTCGCGGTAGCGGATGGCGACGTCTACGGTGCGCTGGTTGAGATCGACGCGCTCGACGCTGGTGTGCAGGCGCAGATCGATGGCGGGAAACTCCGCCTTGAAATCCGCCAGGCGCGGCACCAGCCAGTGGGTGAGAAAATTGGAGGTGGTGGTGACGGTCAGCGCCGGCGGCTGTTGGGCGCGGGTGATTTGGGCGACGGACTGCTCCAGCGCGGCAAAGGCGCGCTGGGTGCCGGCATACAGGATCTCGCCGGTCTCGGTCAGGCTGACGCCCTGCGCGCTGCGCTCGCACACCCGGCATGCCAGCACCGACTCCAGCAGCTTAATCTGGTGGCTGACCGCCGTCGCGCTGACGCCCAGCTCCTCGGCGGCCAGTTTGAAGCTGCGGCAGCCGGCCACGGCGTGGAAGGCGCGCAGCGCGCCCAGCGGCGGCAAACGGGGTTTTCTCATGGCTGAGTTATTCTCATCTAAGGCTGAAAACTATGAGTTTGTCTGACCGATTATACAAGAGATAGGCTACTGACATGTGAACAGGGAAATGAATTTATTTCATCATTTCCACCATGTCGGGAGTTAACGATGAGCATATATGTCAACAACGGCGCCCTGGGCGCCATGGAACACACGGGAACGGCGGCGAGCGGTCTGGCGCTCAGCGTGCCGGTCGCGGCAGGCGCTTTGCTGCTGAAGACCGAAAGCCTGCTGGGCATCGGCGCAGCGCTGATGCTGCTAACGGCATTGGCGCTGGCGTTTCTCGGCGGCGCCGCGCTGGCCCGCTGGCAGCCGCTGCGGAAGCGGCCTGCGCTGGCTATGCTCCGCTACGGTTTTTTGCTGGCGGCGGCGGGGTGGCTATTGACGCTGCTGATGCTGTTCGGCGGCCATGATTGGCCGGCCCTGCTGGCGGGCATCGCCCTCGGCGGCCTGGGGCAGGGCGTGGCTTACCGCACGACGGTGGGGGAGAGAGCGGCGTTCGCCGTGGCGTGCAGGCTGGCGACGGTGGTGAGCATCGTGGCCGTGGGGGTTGCCGCTTTGCTGATTCAAACCTACGCCGCGCCGGGCGAGAGAGGAAGCTGTTTCGCGCTGGCGTTGCTGGTCGATCTGGCGTTGCTGGGGGCGTTGATGGCGCGGGTTGCGGAGCGGGATGGCGCCTGAGACAGTGCGGAGGGACAAGGGCCTGCCTGGGGACGGGGCGGGCTTTTTGGTGTTTGCGGAGATTGTTGAGTAGGTGATCCGACGGTTGGTTTTGTGGCATAAACGGACGCTACCTACCTCAAGGTAGCGTTTGCCATACCGAACAAGCCTCAGTGCGACGAAACAAATACCGAGGCAGGCTGCGCGGGCGGAATGGCGAAGTGACGCTGCATGCGTTTTATCTCCTCTGCCGGTGGCAGGCCAAACAGACGTTTGAATTCGCGATTAAATTGCGATGGGCTTTCATAGCCAACGGCGTAACTCGCGGCGGCGGCGGTGATTTGTTGGCGCACCATCAGCATCCGTGCCTGGTGCAGGCGTACCGATTTCACATACTGCATCGGCGGCATCTTCGTTATCGCTTTGAAATGGCTATGAAAGGTCGGCACGCTCATGCCGGCCTTCATCGCCAGCTGCGTCAGCGTTAGCGGCTCCGCGTAAGCGGCATGGATGTGCTGCAACGCTTTGCCGATTTTGCCAAACTGGCCCTGCAAGGCCAGCGCGGCACGCATGGCGTTGCCCTGTGCGCCTGTCAGCACGCGGAAATAAAGCTCACGCAGCCGCGTCGGGCCGAGGATCGCCGCTTCTAGCGGGTCAGCCAGGACTTCAAGTAAGCGAAGAACGGCCATTTTTACCCTGTCGTCCATGGGGCTCGACATCATGCTTTGCGGCGCGACGGGAGGGTGCGGGGCGCCATGCTGTTCAATATGCAACATCAGTTCAGCGGCAAGCTGAAAATCCAGATGCATATAAATCGCCAGCAGCGGATGTGCTGCCGACGCGTCGGTTTCCATCACAAACGGCACCGGCACCGAAACCGCCAGGTAGTGCTGCTCATCATATAAATAGGTCTGCTGGCCGAAATAGCCGCGTTTGCTGCCCTGACAGACAATCACGATCCCCGGATCGTAAAGCACCGGCGTTCTGGCAAGCGGGCGATCGGATCGCAAAATTCGCACATCAGGTAGGGCAGTGAGGTTGTATCCCTCTTGCACCGCAAGTCTATTCATCAGGGCAATCATGTCGTACATCCCACCACCTCATAAAATCAGGCAAGAAAAAGAGAAGATACGGCCTAAAAATGCGGCAGTACAGAGAATACCATGCAACCTTCATGGTTCATGGGAGTTCTTTTTATGGCATCTGCAAAAACGATTTTAATCACCGGCGTCAGCAGTGGCTTTGGTCAGGCGCTGGCGCGGGAAGCCCTCGCCGTAGGGCATCGGGTTGTAGGGACGGTGCGCAACAGCGAAGCACTGCAGGCATTCGGCGCGCTCGATACGCAGCGGGCTTTTGGCTATCTGCTTGATGTCACGGACGTTGAACGTATTGATGAGGTGGTTGGAGAGATTGAGTCCGCCGTCGGCCCGATAGATGTGCTGGTGAACAATGCCGGTTACGGCCATGAAGGCATACTGGAAGAATCCCCGCTTGCAGAGCTGCGCCGCCAGTTTGACGTCAATGTGTTTGGCGCGGTGGCGATGATCAAAGCCGTGCTGCCGGGCATGCGCCAGCGCCGTCGCGGCCACATTATCAATATCACCTCAATGGGCAGTTTCATTACCTTGCCCGGTATCAGCTATTACTGCGGCAGCAAATTTGCGCTGGAAGGGATATCAGAAACGTTAAGTAAAGAGCTTGCCCCGTTCAACCTACACGTGACCGCAGTGGCGCCGGGCTCGTTTCGGACGGACTGGGCCGGGCGTTCAATGGTACGCAGCCCTCGCTGTCTCCCGGACTATGACGCTTTATTTGAACCTGTTCGTCAGGCGCGTCAGGAAAAAAGCGGTAAGCAACTGGGCGATCCGGTTAAGGCGGCTCACGCCATGCTGGCATTGATCGAGAGCCGGAATCCACCCACGCATCTGTTGTTAGGCAGTGACGCATTAAGTTTGGTGCGGCAAAAGCTCGAGGCGTTAGGCAAGGAAATTGAACAATGGGAGAAACTTACCCGTTCAACGGATGGCTGACCGGTTTCGGGTAGGGAGAGTGCAGGGGATCATCGATGATGACCTTCCAACAGCAAAAAGCCCGCTCGGGTTTCCCTGAGCGGGCTTCTCTAAATATGGCTCCTCTGACTGGACTCGAACCAGTGACATACGGATTAACAGTCCGCCGTTCTACCGACTGAACTACAGAGGAATCGTTGGAACGGGGCGAATAATAGCGAGGCGCCGTCGGCATGTCAAAGGCGGATTACACATTCTGTGACTGTTTGCTTACAGAATGCGCAACCCGTTGAGTTTTTTGGCAGATTTAGCCCTCGGGCGCCAGTTGCAGGCGCAGCTGATAGCGGTAAACGCCGGCGGTGAGCAGGTAATCCCGGTGCACGCTCGGGCTCCAGGAGTCGTCGCCGCCCACCCCCATATGGAAACCGTCCAGATGCAGCCAGGTGCCGGCTTCCGGCTGCAGCAGGTGCTGGTGGCTGCAGGCCATCAGCTGTTGCAGGCCGTAGCGGCTGAGCGAGAAGTGGAAGCGGCCGTCGATGCGCCAGCCGCCGTAGCGCAGGCTGCGGGTGTCGCAGCGCAGGCCGTTCTCGCCGGGGAAAATATACGGCGTGTGCAAATCTGCCAGCGGCAGGCGCCAGCGCCCGTGCTGCGCGGCCAGGCGGCGATCCGGGTAATTCTCGTGCGGGCCCAGGCCCAGCCATTCCGCCTGTGGCTGCACCGTCGCCAGTTGGCAGTGCAGGCCGATGCGCGCCGGCGGCGGCAGGGCGTCGGCCACCTCGACCTCCACGCTCACGTTCACCGCGCCCAGCGCATCGAATAGCCACTGTTTGCGGCCGATCAGCAAAATCTGCCCGTCCACGCCGAACTGGTGTTCGCTCACCACCTGCACGCCGTTTTGCAGCGCATCGGCCTGCAGCCGCGTGCAGCGTTCCTCCAGCCGGTACAGGCCCGCCAGCTTCCAGCGTTCGATCCAGGCGTTGGGATCGATACGGTCCGCCTCGCTGACGCCGATGTCGTTATCGATCGGCGCGCGCGCAAAGCCGTCGCGCAGAGGCGTCAGCAGCTGCGGCTGCTCATTCTGCCACCACTGCGTCAGATGGCCGCTGCTGCGCTCGAAGCGCCAGCGCTGGTCGCCGTGGGTGAGGGTCAGCCCCTGATCGTTTTCAATCAGCGTTGGCGGCACGCCCTGCGCCGGCGGCGGCGCGGGATGCAGCGCGCGCGGCACCCGCCATTGATCCCAGGCGCAGCGGTGATGCGCTTCGGACCAGTCGGTGGCCTGCGGCTGCACCACCTCCACGTTCAGCCACAGCTCGCCGGGCTGATGCAGCATCGGCAGGCGGTCGAGCAGGGTGAAGCCAGCGCTGCCCTGCGGCGGCAGCGCCAGATCGAAGCTGCCGCTGGCGCGCTCCACGCCGTCCAGCTCCAGCCGCCAGTTGAGCTGCTCGTTGTCGGTCTGGCGGAACAGGTAATCGCTGGTGACGGTCAGCGTCAGCGAGGCGGCGTCGAAGGCGAAGCGGAACAGCTGCTGCGCCCGCTGCGCTTCGAACAGCGCCGGGTGCGGGGTGCGATCCGCGAACACCAGCCCGTTCAGGCAGAACTGGCGATCGTTGGGGGTATCGCCGAAGTCGCCGCCGTAGGCCCAGAACTCTTCGCCCTGTGCGTCGCGCTTGATCAGCGCCTGATCGACCCAGTCCCAGACAAAGCCGCCCTGCAGGCGCGGATGTTCGTGGAACGCGCGCCAGTAACGCTCAAAGCCGCCGAAGCTGTTGCCCATCGCATGGGCGTATTCGCACAGGATCAGCGGCCGCTGTTCCTCCGGCAGGCCGATCCACTTGCCGATCGCCCATTTGGGCACCGCCGGGAACGGTTGATCCTGATCCACCCGCGCATACATCGGGCAGATGATGTCGGTAGCGGCGGTGTCGGCGCCGCCGCCTTCATATTGCACCGGGCGGGTCGGATCCTGGCTTTTCACCCAGCGGTACAGCGCGTCGTGGTTCACGCCGTGGCCGGACTCGTTGCCCAGCGACCAGATAATGATGCAGGGGTGGTTGCGATCGCGCTGCACCATGCGGGTAACGCGCTCGCTCATCGCCGGCAGCCACAGCGGATCGTCAGCCAGGCGGTTCATCGGCTGCATGCCGTGGGTCTCGATATTGGCTTCGTCCACCACGTACAGCCCGTAGCGGTCGCACAGCCGGTACCACAGCGGGTGGTTTGGGTAATGTGAGCAACGCACCGCGTTGAAGTTGTGCTGCTTCATCAGCAGGATGTCGTGGCGCATCGTCGCCTCGTCCATCACCTGGCCGTGGCGCGGATGATGCTCGTGGCGGTTAACGCCGCGGATCAGCAGCGGCTGCCCGTTGAGCTTCAGCAACCCGCCGCTGATGTCCACCTGGCGGAAGCCGACGTCATAGGCCTCCAACTCGATGACCTCCCCCTCGGGCGAGAGCAGGGCGACGGTGGCGCGATACAGCGCGGGCGTTTCGGCGCTCCACAGCGCCGGGCGTTCTACCGGCAGGCGCAGCGTGACGCGATCGTCATAGGCGCCGCGCTCGTCCACGATCTCGCTGCCGAGCGGCTGGGTGCGTTCGGCCACCCGCGCGCCATCGCGCCACAGCTGAACCTGCACCTGCAGCGGGCCGGGCCGGTTGGCGCGCGCCGTCACCACCAGTTCGCCGCGGGTAAAGCTGTCATGCAGCGGCGTGGTGATGCGCACATCGCTCAGGTGCGCGGCGGGTTTGTGCAGCAGGCTGACGTCGCGGAAGATGCCGCTCATGCGCCACATGTCCTGATCTTCGAGATAGCTGCCGTCGCACCAGCGCAGCACCATCACCGCCAGCCGGTTTTCTCCCGGCTGCAGCCACGGGCTGAGATCGAACTCCGCCGGCAGGCGGCTGTCCTGCGAATAGCCGACCCAGTGGCCGTTGCACCACAAATAGAACGCCGAGTTGACGCCGTCGAAGATGATGCGCGTCTGGCCGGCGGCCAGCCAGGCCGGATCGACGCTGAAGGTGTGCGAGTAGCAGCCGGTCGGGTTGTCTTCCGGCACGTGCGGCGGATCGACCGGGAACGGGTAGCGCACGTTGGTGTAAATCGGCGCGTCGTAGCCGGCGAGCTGCCAGTTGCCCGGCACCGCCAGCGGGGCGGCGTCCGGCAGATCCTGCTGCAGCCAACTGTCCGGCGCCGCCTCTGGGCGCGGGAAATAGCTGAAGCGCCACTCGCCGTTCAGCGAGCGGCGGCTGGCGCAGGGGGCATCGTTGCGCGCGTCTTCCACCGTGCGCCAGCTGGCGAACGGCGGGTGGGCGTCCAGCCGGCGGTAGTGGGTGCAGGCCGGGTTTTGCCAGTCACGGCGGGCGAGGATCTCGGTCAGGGAAGCAAGGGGCGCAGCGGGCATCGGCGATCGTCCAGTCGGCTAGGTGATGCTCACCAAGATGCTGACCGGCGCATAAAAAGTAAAGCGGTTACACGCAACCTTGCAAGGGCGATCAAATAACCGCTAATGCGGTTCGCCGGCGCGGTAGATCCGCTGCGGGCGGCCGACCTTGCCGTAAATGATCTCGGCGCGCAGCTGCTGCGCGGCGGTGCAAAACTCCAGATAACGGCGCGCGGTGGTGCGGCTGAGCCCCATTTTTTGCGCAACGCTTTCAGCGGTGTGGCGCGCGGCGGGTTCGGCAAATAGCGCGCGGACCTTGCCCAGCGTCAGCTCGTCGATGCCGGCGGGCAGCGCCGCCTGCTGTTCGCCGCGGGCGTAGGTGTTGAACATCTCGTCGATGCGGCGCTGGTTGAGGCGCGCTTTGTCTTTCAGCGCTTCGCGGCGCTGGCTGAAGCGCTGCAGGGTCTGGCTCAGCCGGTCATAGGCCAGCGGTTTGATCAGGTAGTCGAATACGCCGTAACGCAACGCCTCGGCCACGGTGGCCATGTCGCTGGCGGCGGTGATGAACACGATGCCGCCGCGATACCCGCTCAGCGTCAGTTCGCGCAGCAGGGTGATGCCCTGGCCGTCAGGCAGAAAGTTGTCCAGCAGGATCAGGTCCGGCTTGAAGCGCTCGGTCATGGCGCGCGCCTGCGCCAGCGTGCCGGCCAGCCAAATCTGGCGGCAGCCGCCGTTCTGGCGGATAAACTCCGCGTGCATCTCCGCCAGCGGCGTTTCGTCTTCAACGATCAGGATGTTCAGCCATTCCATAATGAAACCTACTATTGCAATCAAGATGCTAAATGAATGTAAGTAAATTGCGGCGCCAAATAAAGATTATCTCAATAATAAACACCATAAGATTAATTAAGCAAATAAAGAACATTAAATAACTTATTAACCGGAATCGGTTTGTGAAATAGGTCAATAATCGGCGTTTTTTTTCTGTTTACCATTAATTTATCGAACGCAAAGTTGCGTTTATCTGCATGGTTTTTAAGGTTTTAATTACCCTTGCTGATGTTAATTAAAATGCCTTTTTGTATTTAATTTGTTGTTTGCCAGTTAACCCAGAGAGCGTGTTATGTTAGGCGATGCCGTATTTAATCGGGTAAAGCGATCGGATCATAAAGCGATTTCGGAAATAAGCGCCTTCTTGCGCAGTAACGATCTGAATATCGACACCACGGTTGAAATATTTATTACCGTTACCCAGCACGACAAATTGGTCGCCTGCGGCGGCATCGCCGACAATATTATCAAATGCGTCGCCATCAGCCCGCTGATGCGCGGCGAAGGGTTGGCGCTGGCGCTGGCGACCGAGCTGGTGAACCTGGCCTACGAGCGCCACCACACCCAGTTGTTTATCTACACCAAGGTGCAGAACGAGCCGCTGTTCCGCCAGTGCGGTTTCTACCCGATCGCCACCGTGCCGGGCATCGTGGTGCTGATGGAAAACAGCCCGTGCCGCCTGAAGCGCTACGCCGCCCAGCTGGCGAGCCAGCGCCGGCCGGGCGACACCATCGGCAGCATTGTGATGAACGCCAACCCCTTCACCCGCGGGCATCAGTATCTGGTGCGTCAGGCGGCCAAACGCTGCGACTGGCTGCACCTGTTTTTAGTGAAGGAAAACACCTCGCGCTTCAGCTATGAAGACCGCCGTCGGCTGGTGCTGGCCGGCACCGCCGATATCCCCAACCTCACGGTACACGAAGGCTCGCAGTACGTGATCTCGCGCGCCACCTTCCCCTGTTACTTCATCAAGGATCAGGGCGTGGCCGACGACTGTTACACCGAAATCGATCTGAAGATCTTCCGCCAGTATCTGGCGCCCGCGCTGGGCATTACCCACCGCTTCGTCGGCAACGAGCCGTTCTGCGCGGTGACCGCGAAATACAACCGCGACATGCGTTACTGGCTGGAAACGCCGGCGCTGCCCAGCCCGCCGATCGCGCTGGTGGAAATCGAGCGTTTGCAATATCAGGGCACGGCGATCTCCGCCTCCTGGGTGCGCAAGCTGCTGGCGGCGGGGGACTTCCACGCCGCCGCGCCGCTGGTGCCGCCGGACACCCTGTACTACCTGCAGGATCTGCAAACGCAGCGCCGGGCCAAGGCGGCCCCGCATCCTTTTGAGTCCGCACAATCAGGTGAATGATGAAAATTATCCGAGAAGCAATGGCCGGCACGCTGGAATCCAGCGATGTCATGGTGCGCATCGCGCCCGCCGAGGGGCCGCAGCACGATCTGTTGATCGCCAGCAGCGTGGAAAAACAGTTCGGCGCGGCGATCCGCCACACCCTGCTGGAGGTGCTGCAGCGCTATGAGGTGGAGCCGGTGCAGGTGATCGTCGACGACAAGGGCGCGCTGGACTGCGTGCTGCGCGCCCGGCTGGAAACCGCGCTGATGCGCGCCTGCGAGGGCGGCCAACTGCCGTGGGAGGCGAAAGATGAAAACGCTGAATAAAACCCGGCTGCGCCGCAGCATGTTGTTCGTCCCCGGCGCCAACGCGGCGATGGTCAGCAACGCCTTTATCTACCAGGCCGATGCGCTGATGTTCGATCTGGAAGACTCGGTGATTCTGCGTGAAAAAGACGCGGCGCGCCGGCTGGTGTACCACGCGCTGCAGCACCCGCTGTACCAGGAGGTGGAAACCATCGTGCGCGTCAATGCGCTCGACTCCGCCTACGGCCTGGCGGACTTGCAGGCGGTGGTGCGCGGCGGCGCGGACATTGTGCGCCTGCCGAAGACCGACAGCGCGCAGGATGTTGTCGACATGGAGCGCGAGATTGCCGCCATCGAAGCGGCCTGCGGGCGGCCGGTCGGCAGCACCGGGCTGCTGGCGGCGATCGAATCGGCGCAGGGCATCACCAACGCGGTGGCGATCGCGCACGCCTCGCCGCGTCTTATCGGCATCGCGCTGGGGGCGGAAGACTATGTGCGCAACCTGCGCACCGAGCGCTCGCCGGAGGGCATCGAGCTGCTGTTTGCCCGCTGTTCGCTGCTGCAGGCGGCGCGCGCCGCCGGCATTCAGGCGTTCGACACCGTCTATTCCGACGCCAACAACGAAGCCGGTTTCCTGCAGGAAGCGGCGCTGATCAAACAGCTCGGCTTCGACGGCAAATCGCTGATTAACCCGCGCCAGATTGAGCTGCTGCACAACCTGTACGCGCCGACCGCCAAAGAGGTGGCGCACGCGCAGCGGGTGGTGGACGCCGCCGAAGCGGCGGCGCGGGAAGGGCGAGGCGTGGTGTCGCTCAACGGAAAAATGGTCGACAGCCCGGTGATTGAGCGCGCCCGGCTGGTGCTGGAGCGCGCCGCGCTGTCCGGCTTACGGGAAGAACCGGCGCAGCACGGGGAGGAAGCATGATGAACCGCCAACAACGATTGATGACCTTCGCCAACCCGGCGGATCTGCCGGGCTATCAGGATGTCTCCAAAGCCAATCTGCAGGCACGCAAACCGCGCGATCTCAAGCTGTGCGACTCCTTGCAGGAAGCGGTGCGCCGCAGCGGACTGCAGGACGGCATGACCATTTCCTTCCACCATGCGTTTCGCGGCGGTGATTTGACGCTCAATCAGGTGATGGAGACGCTGGCGGCGATGGGGTTCCGCAATCTGACGCTGGCGTCCAGCTCGCTGACCGACTGCCATGCGCCGCTGGTTGAGCATATCCGCCACGGCGTGGTGAGTCGCATTTACACCTCCGGGCTGCGCGGCCCGCTGGCGGACGCGGTTTCGCGCGGTCTGCTGGCGGAGCCGGTGCAAATTCACTCGCACGGCGGCCGGGTCAACCTGATCGAATCCGGCGAGCTGAAGATAGACGTGGCCTTCCTCGGCGTGCCGGCCTGCGATGAGTTCGGCAACGCCAACGGTTACAGCGGTGAAGCCTGCTGCGGCTCGCTCGGCTATGCGCGGGTGGACGCCGAGGCGGCGGGCACCGTGGTGCTGCTGACCGAGCAACTGGTGCCGTATCCGCATCATCCCGCCAGCCTGGCGCAGGATCGGGTGGATCTGATCGTGCAGCTGGAGCGGGTGGGCGACGCCGACAAGATCGGCGCCGACGCCACGCGCATGACCTCGAACCCGCGCGAGCTGCTGATCGCCCGCCGCGCCGCCGAGGTGATCGCCGGTTCCGGCTACTTCACCGAAGGCTTCTCGCTGCAAACCGGCACCGGCGGCGCCTCGCTGGCGGTGACCCGGTTCCTGGAGGACAAGATGCGCGCCCGCGGCATTCGCGCCGCGTTCGCCCTCGGCGGCATCACTTCGACCATGGTGGATCTGCACGAGAAAGGGCTGATCGGCAAGCTGCTGGACGTGCAGAGCTTCGATCGGGCGGCGGCGACTTCGCTGGCGCGCAACCCGCGCCATATCGAAATCAGCGCCAACCAGTACGCCAACTTCAGCTCCAAGGGCGCGTCGGTCGATCGGCTCGACGTGGTGGTGCTGAGCGCGCTGGAAATCGACACCGGCTTCAACGTTAACGTGCTGACCGGCTCCGACGGCGTGCTGCGCGGCGCGTCCGGCGGCCACTGCGACACCGCCGCCGCCGCGCGGCTGGCGATCATCGTTGCGCCGTTGGTGCGCGGGCGCATCCCGACGCTGGTGGAGCAGGTGACTACCTGCGTCACGCCGGGCTCCAGCATCGACATTCTGGTGACCGACCACGGCATCGCCGTCAACCCGGCGCGGCCGGAGCTGGCGCAGCGCCTGCGGGAGGCCGGCCTCGAGGTGGTGAGCATCGACTGGCTGCGCGCCCGCGCGCTGCAGCTGACCGGCGAACCGCAGCCGATCGCCTTTACCGATAAGGTGGTGGCGGTGGTGCGCTACCGCGACGGCTCGGTGATCGATGTGGTGCATCAGGTGGCGGAGTAGCCGATGGCCGCCGTCGATCCCCAACTGGCCGCCGAACGCGCGGTCAGCCTGCCGGAGTTGCTCACCAGCCGCGAATGCCGCCAGGCACGCCAGCAGGCATGGCTGGCGCAGCACCAGTGCACGCTGCTGGTGCTGACGCTGGTGGTGCCCGGCCCGGTGAAGGACAGCGCGCTGACGCGCGGCATATTCAACCTCGGGTGGGCGGCGCTGCTGCGGCTGTGCGCCGAACAGGGCTGGCCCAGCCCGCAGGCCGAGGCGCTGGCGCTCTCCACCGGCTGCGAAGGGTTTGTCGCGCTGCGCGCCGATGCCCAGCGGGTGAAGGACTGCGCCATGCAGCTGGAGGTGAGCCGCCCGATCGGCCGGCTGTGGGATATCGACGTGCTGGATACGCAGGGGCGCATTTTGTCGCGCCGCGACATCGGCCTGCCGGAACGGCGCTGCCTGCTGTGCGGCCAACCGGCCAAGATCTGCGCCCGCCAGCGGCGGCACAGCAGCGAGCAGCTGCTGCATGAAATGGAAAGGATGTTCAACGATGCGATCTCTGCCGATTAACCTGCCCGCCCACCGTGCCGAACCGGCCTGCGACTTCGCCCGCGCCGCTTTCCGCGCGCTGCTGGTGGAGGTCAACCTCACGCCCAAGCCGGGGCTGGTGGATCGCCATAACACCGGCGCCCACCGCGATATGGATCTCGGGCATTTCTACCGCAGCGCCCGCGCCATCGGCGTGTGGCTGCCGCGCTTTATCCAACGCGGGCGCGAAGACGCCGCTTTGCCGGCAGAGCAGCAGCTGGCGCGGCTGCGGCCGCTCGGCCTGGCCTGCGAAAACCAGATGTTTCGCGCCACCGGCGGCATTAACACCCACAAGGGCAGCGTGTTCTCGCTCGGGTTGCTGTGCACCGCCTTCGGCCGCCTGCAGCAGCAGGGCCGCGCCATCGTCGCCGAAGCGCTGTGCGCCGAGGTGGCGGCGATGTGCCGGGGGCTGGTGGATCGCGAGCTGCGGCGCAACAACGCCGGGCAGACCGCCGGCCAGCGGCTGTTCGCCGCGCACGGGCTGAGCGGCGCGCGCGGCGAGGCGGAGGCCGGTTTCCGGCTGGTCATTGACGGCGCGCTGCCCCTGTATCGGCAACGGCTGGCCGCCGGTGACGACGAACAGCGGGCGCTGCTGGACAGCCTGCTGTGGCTGATGGCCCACAACGACGACACCAACGTCGCCTCGCGTGGCGGCCTGCACGGGCTGCGCTGGCTGCGGCGCCGGGCGGCATTGCTGCTGGCGCAGGGCGGCTCGGCGGGGGAAGCGGGCCTGGCGCGTCTGCGGCGCTTCGATGCTGACTGTATCGCCCGCAACCTCAGCCCCGGCGGCAGCGCCGACCTGTTGATAGTGACCTGGCTGCTGGCGCAGCTGGGTGCCCAAGAATAATAACCAAGCCTTCAGGAGAGTCCCTATGTCCCAAACCCAGGAAAAGATCTGGAAAGCGATAGCGCCGCTGGCGGTGCTCGCGATCCTGTTATTGATACCGGTGCCCGACGGCATGCCGCCGCAGGCGTGGCACTACTTCGCCATCTTCGTGGCGATGATCGTCGGCATGATTCTGGAGCCGATCCCGGCCACCGCCATCAGCTTTATCGCGGTGACCGTCAGTGTGCTCAGCGCCAACTGGGTGCTGTTTGGCGCGCAGGAGCTGGCGGAGCCGGGCTTCAAAGCCGGTAAAGAGGCGCTGAAATGGGGGCTGGCGGGTTTCTCCAGCACCACCGTCTGGCTGGTGTTCGGCGCCTTTATCTTCGCGCTGGGCTACGAGGCCACCGGTCTGGGGCGGCGCATCGCGCTGTTCCTGGTGAAGTTCATGGGCAAGCGCACGCTGACGCTGGGCTATGCGGTGGTGATCATCGATATCCTGCTGGCGCCGTTCACGCCGTCCAACACCGCGCGCACCGGCGGCACGGTGTTCCCGGTGGTGAAAAACCTGCCGCCGCTGTTCGATTCTTTCCCCAACGATCCCTCTTCACGCCGCATCGGCGGTTACCTGATGTGGATGATGGTGGTCGGCACCAGCATCAGCTCCTCGATGTTCGTCACCGGCGCCGCGCCGAACGTGCTGGGCATCGAGTTCGTCGGCAAGATCGCCGGGGTGCACATCAGCTGGATGCAGTGGTTCCTGGCGTTCCTGCCGGTCGGCCTGCTGCTGCTGATCGTTGCGCCGCTGATCTCCTACTACCTGTACAAACCGGGCGTGACCCACAGCAGCGAAGTGGCCGCCTGGGCGGATACCGCGCTGGGGGAAATGGGCAAGCTGACGCGCAAGGAATACACCCTGATCGGCCTGGTGCTGCTCAGCCTGTGCCTGTGGGTGTTCGGCGGCAAAATGCTGGACGCCACCGCGGTGTGCCTGCTGGCGGTGTCGCTGATGCTGGCGCTGCACGTGGTGTCGTGGAAAGAGATCACCAAATATTCCAGCGCCTGGAACACGCTGGTTAACCTGGCGACGCTGGTGGTGATGGCCAACGGCCTGACGCGCTCCGGCTTTATCGACTGGTTCGCCCAGACCATGAGCACCCACCTGGACGGCTTCTCGCCGAACATGACGGTGGTGGCGCTGGTGCTGGTGTTCTACTTCGCCCACTACCTGTTCGCCAGCCTGTCGGCGCACACCGCCACCATGCTGCCGGTGATCCTGGCGGTCGGCAAAGGGCTGCCGGGCGTGCCGATGGAGCAGCTGTCGATGCTGCTGGTGCTGTCGATCGGTATCATGGGTGTGCTGACGCCGTACGCCACCGGGCCGGGGGTGATCATCTACGGCTGCGGCTACGTGAAGTCGAAAGACTACTGGCGCCTGGGCGGCATTCTCGGCGTGGTGTACATTGCCGCGCTGCTGCTGATTGGCTGGCCGATCATGAGCCTGTGGTACTGAGTTGAAGCCACGCGGCCACCGCCCGGTGGCCGCGGTTACGATCCTTTCCCGTGAACCCTGTCACACACTTGTCACACTAACCCCGCCATCATACGCAGGCAAACGCTAACACCTTAAAAATAATCATTTTCCGGGAGCCTCTGCGGATGAGAAAAAAAACGCTATTGCTGTGCCTGCCTTTGTTATTCACCGGGAACGCGCTGGCGGAAGCCGGCGGTTATCAGCTGGAACAGGTGCTGGTCATGAGCCGCCATAACCTGCGCGCGCCGCTGGCCAACAACGGCAGCGTGCTGGCGCAGTCTACGCCGCAGGCCTGGCCGGCCTGGGAAACGCCGGGCGGCCAGCTGACCACCAAGGGCGGGGTGCTGGAAGTGTATATGGGGCACTACTTCAACGCCTGGCTGAAGCAGACCGGCCTGTTGCCGCAAGAGGGCTGCCCGACCGCCGGCAGCGTGTACGTCTACGCCAACAGCCTGCAGCGCACGGTCGCCACGGCGCAGTTCTTCAGCAACGGCGCGTTCCCCGGCTGCGACGTCAGCGTGCACCATCAGGACAAGATGGGCGAGATGGATCCGACCTTCAACCCGATCATCACCGACACCAGCGAGGCCTTCAACCAGCAGGCGCTGGCGGCGATGAACGCCGCGCTGGGATCGCTGAAGCTGGACGCCTCTTACCAACAGCTGGCGAAGATCATCGACTACAAGGATTCCGCCGCCTGCAAGACCGACAAACACTGCGACCTGAGCAAAGAAACCAGCGTGATGAGCGCGGTGCCGGGCAAAGAGCCGGGCGTCTCCGGCCCGCTGCGGGTGGGCAACTCGCTGGTGGACGCCTTTATGCTGCAGTATTACGAAGGATTCCCGATGAAAGAGGTGGCCTGGGGCAAAATCGCCACCCCGCACCAGTGGCAGCAGTTGGCGCAGCTGAAAGACGGCTATCAGGACTCGCTGTTCACCTCGCCGGTGGTGGCGCAGAACGTCGCCAAGCCGCTGCTGACCTACATCAACAACGCGCTGCTCGGCGAGCGCAAACCGGACGCGCCGAAGCTGACGGTGCTGGTCGGCCACGATTCCAATATTGCCTCGCTGCTGTCGGCCATGCAGTTCCAGCCGTATCAGCTGCCGCAGCAATACGAGAAAACGCCGATCGGCGGCAAACTGGTGTTCCAGCGCTGGCGCGACGCGCAGAACGACCGTGAATTGCTGAAGATCGAGTACGTCTATCAGTCCACCGAACAGCTTCGCAAGGCGACGCCGTTGACGCTGCAAACCCCGCCGCAGCGCGTGACGCTGGCGCTGAAAGGCTGCCCGATCGACAAGGACGGCTTCTGCGCCTGGAGCGATTTCGAAAAGACCATGAAAGGCATCTTGTAATGCCCAGCCTCTCTCCCGACCGTGGGGGAGAGGCAAAGGCGCAGCTGCCGGGGGGATTGTGCTTGAATCCCCTCAACCGATCACCTAGCATTTCGTTAGGTGTAACGGGGAGAGAAAACCATGCGACCATCCATTGTTCTTGCAGAGCATCGCCAGGCGATCCGAGAAACGGTTGGGCTGTTCCCTGCGGCTAATCCGCGTATTTTCGGCTCGGTGCTGCATGGCACCGATCGGGAGGGCAGTGATTTGGATCTGTTGGTCGATGCGTTGCCGGGCGCCACGTTGTTTGATCTGGGAGGGCTGCAGTCGGAACTGGAAGCGCTGCTGGGCATTCAGGTGGATCTGCTGACGCCGCTCGATTTGCCGCCGACCTTTCGCCAGCAGGTTTTGGCGGAGGCCCAGCCGGTATGAAAGATGCGCGGTTGGTCGATTATCTGAGCCATATGCAACAGGCGGCGCAGGATGCCTGCGATTTCGTTGATGGCCTGGCGGCGGCAGATTTTATCGAAGATAAACGCACTCAGCAGGCCGTCATTATGAGCCTGATTATCATCGGTGAAGCCGTGACGAAAATCATGGATGGCAGCCCCGCGTTTACGCAACGTCATCCTGAAATCCCCTGGCGCAACATGCGCGGCATGCGTAATCGCATTGCGCACGGTTATTTTGATATCAACCTTGAAGTGGTCTGGGCGACGGTGCAAACGGCGTTGCCGGAACTGCTGACACAGCTGGTGGCGGTACGCCAGGATGCCGAGAAGTTAAACGACGGTGATTAAACTCTCTTTGGACAGTGACTCTGGTTCCTGCCGGTTGCCCACTTTTATCCGCAATATCGAATTTTTCACGCCGGACGGCTATCCGGGCCAGGTGGCGCGCTGCCATTTTACGCTGGCGGAGTATCGCGACGACAGTTTTCCCGAGGCGGGTTTTGCACTGCCGGATCATCTGGCGCGCGCGGTGCCGAAGCGCCGCGCGGAGTATCTGGCCGGGCGTGTTCTGGCGCGGCAACTGTTGGCGCCGCTCGGTTTTGCCGACTTCACCCTGGCGCGCGGCGAAGATCGCGCGCCGCAGTGGCCGCCGGGCATCGCCGGGGCGCTGAGCCATAATTCGGATACCGCGCTGTGCGCCGTGCACCGCGAGCGCGGGCTGGGCGGCGTTGGGTTGGATGTGGAGACGCTGCTCTCCGACGTGCGGGCGGAGGAGCTGTGGGGGGCGATCGTTTCCCCGGCGGAGCGCGAGGCGTTGCTGCGCGATACGCTGCCGTTCAACGAACTGCTGACGCTGACGTTTTCCGCCAAAGAGAGCCTGTTCAAGGCGCTGTATCCGCAGGTGCGCTGTTACTTCGATTTTCTCGATGCGCGCATGGTCGCCGTGGATATACAGCGGCAGACGTTTGTATTAGCGCTGCTTAAGACGCTGACGCCAAATTGCCCCGCCGGCCGCCGGTTTAGCGGACGTTTTTGGCGTAAAGGTGACGATGTCACGACTTTTATCTTTTGTTAAAACCCAATAATAACAGTGTGTTATTTCTTTATTTGCCGTAACGCAGGTTTGCCGCGGCGGGCGGAAAGATTCATTCATCGGAGATTGACCCACGCTGGGGATCCGGTGTAATTTATCCTCCTTTTACAGCTAATGATAATTATTCGCATAAACATTATCATTGGTAAGGCGCAACAAAGGAGTGGTCTTGTGGCGACACTGACGACAGAAAACCAAACCTTCCCCGGGTTTGTGTACGCCGAACAATCGACCTTTTTGTACCGGTCCGAATTCCGTTCCCTCTCCGCCGATGGCGTGTTCGAGCGTATCGAGACGCCGGCGTTCGGCGGCGAGCAGGAAGGCAGCGCGCTGGCGCAGCATATCCGCCAGGCGCTGGCGCGCGCCAAAGCCGCCGGCCAGGAGACGCCGGTGGTGGTGGGCGCCATTCCGTTCGATACGCGCCGGCCTTCCAGCCTGTACGTGCCTGAAAGTTTACAGTTTGTCGCCAACGACAGCTTTACCCGCGCCGCGCGCCCGATGCTGCAACAGCCGCATCGCCTGGCCGCCTGCACCAGCATTCCGGACGAGCCGCGCTTCAAGCACGCGGTGGCGGAAGCGGTCAGCCGCTTTAAACAAGGCAAGCTGGACAAGGCGGTGCTGTCGCGCATCCTCGACATCGAGCTGGAGCAGCCGGTGGCGGGCCACCAGATCCTCAATAACCTGATGGTGCAGAACCCGACCGGTTACCACTTTTCCCTGCCGCTGGCCGATGGCGGCGTGCTGATCGGCGCCAGCCCGGAGCTGCTGATCCGCAAGCAGGGCGGCGAGATCCACACCAATCCGCTGGCGGGCTCGGCGCGCCGTCAGGACGATCCGCAGCAGGATCGCCTCGGCAGCGAGCGCCTGATGCGCTCGACCAAAGACAAATACGAACACAAGCTGGTGATCGACGACATTCGCCGCCACCTGGCGCCGCTGTGCGCCAGCCTGAGCGTGCCCAGCGGCCCGTCGCTGCTCAGCACCGGCACCATGTGGCACCTGTCCACCCGCATTCGCGGCGAGTTGCTGAACCCGAATCTCAATGTGATGCAGCTGGCCTGCCTGCTGCATCCGACGCCGGCGCTGTGCGGCTTCCCGACCGAGAGCGCCCGCCAACTGATCGCCGATCTGGAACCGCACGATCGCGGCCTGTTCAGCGGCATTGTCGGCTGGTGCGACGCCAACGGCGACGGCGAGTGGGCGATCGTCATCCGCAGCGGCCTGCTGCGCGGCAACCGGGTGCGGCTGTTCGCCGGCGCGGGCATCGTCGCCGCCTCGACGCCGCAGGCCGAGTGGATGGAAACCGCCGCCAAACTGGGCACCATGCTCAACGCTTTCGGCCTGAACAGCGGCGCGCTGTAGGCCTCTTTGCGGCGCAGTGCGCGCCGCGTCATACGCTTTCGCAGGAGACAACGATGAACAACAACATGACCCAGCTGTGCGCCAGGATGGCGGTGCGCCCATGAGCATTCAGATGGATTTCACCGGCAAACGCGTGTGGGTGACCGGCGCGGCGCGCGGCATCGGCGAGCAGATCGCCCGGCATTTTTTGACGCAGGGCGCCGAGGTGGTGGGATTTGACCGCGAGTTCGCCAACCCGGATCTGCCTTACCCCTGCGTGACGCTGGACATCAGCCGGCCGGAGCAGGTGGAGGCGGTGTGCCGCCAACAGCTGGAGGAGAACCCCAAACTGGACGTGTTGGTCAACGCCGCCGGCATTCTGCGCATGGGCAATACCGAAGATTTGAGCGTGGATGACTGGCATCAGTGCATCAACGTCAACGCCTCGGGGGCGTTTTACCTGTTCCGCGCCGTGCTGCCGCACTTCAAGGCGCAGCGCAGCGGGGCGATCGTCAGCATCGGCTCCAACGCCGCGCACGTGCCGCGCACGCAGATGGCGGCCTACTGCGCCTCCAAGGCGGCGCTGACCAGCCTGAACCACTGTGTGGGGCTGGAGATGGCGCCGTTCGGCGTGCGCTGCAATCTGGTGTCGCCGGGCTCGACCGACACGCCGATGCAGCGCGGCATGTGGCAGACCGACGATGCGCAGCAACGCACCATCGCCGGTTTCCCCGAGATGTTCAAGCTGGGGATCCCGCTCGGCAAAATCGCCCGCCCGGACGAAATCGCCAATGCGGTGTTGTTCCTGGCCTCCGATTTGGCCAGCCACATCACTATGCAGGATATCGTGATCGACGGCGGCGCCACGCTGGCCGCCTGAGTCAGACCCGCTGGCGGCGCAGCAGGTGCTGCGCACCTTCCGCCGCCAGCAGCAGCACCGCCAGCCAGATCGCCAGATAGGTTGGCCATTCGCTTTGGCCGATGCTCTCGCCGAGCAGCAGCGCGACGATCACCAGCAGCACCGGTTCCACATAGCTCAGCAGGCCGAACAGGCTGAAAGGCAGCAGGCGGCTGGCGAGGATGTAACACACCAGCGCCACGGCGCTGATGACGCCGAGCAGCGGAATGCGCCAATACAGCTCGGCATTGGTCGGCAACGCCGCCGCGCCGCCGTCGCCGAAGGCGAACCAGGCCGCCGCCGGCAGCATCAGCGCCAGTTCGCACCACAGCCCGCCGAGATTGTCGGTGCCGAAACGCCGCCGCAAAATAAAGTAGAGCGGATAGCCCAGCGCCACTACCAGCGTCGGCCACGAGACGCCGCCCGCCTGATACAGCTCATTGCCCACCCCCACCATGGCGCACGCCACCGCCAGCTTTTGCAGCAGCGACAGCCGATCGCGGTAGATCAAACGGCCCGCCAGCACCATGGTCAGCGGCAGCAGAAAATAGCCGAGCGACACGTCGAGCGCCTTGCCGTGCAGCGGCGCCCACAGGAATAACCACAGCTGCACCCCCAGCAGCGCCGAGGTGAGCAGTAGGCCCAGCAGACGCTGCGGCCGTTGGCCGATCCAGCCCAGCGTGTCGCCCACTTTGCGCCAATCGCCGGACAGCGCCATGAACAGCGTCAGGAACGGCAGCGTTAGCAGCGTGCGCCAGCCGTAGACCTGCTCGCCGTTCAGCGGGGTGAGGGTAGAGGTGAAGTAATACATCGCGCCGAACAAGATGGAGGCGACGACCGAAAGAGTGATGCCCTTAATCACACGCATTCCTGGTGAGTGATTGATTTTATGGCGGCTACTGTAGAGAAATTTGCCGCCAACGACAATGGCGTTGCCGGGCGCTGGACAATCGGCGGCGGCGGGTTACAATGATTACTGTGTATTCATACAGGCTTTGGCGATGACAATCGATCTTTTTGAAGACGCGCTGCCGCCGCCGTGGCGCGAAGAGATCGCCCCCGGCGCGGTGGTGATGCACGGCTTCGTGCGCGATCACGGGCCGGAACTGCTGGCGGCGGTGCAGGGCGTCGTCGCCCAGGTGCCGTGGCGGCATTTGACCACGCCCGGCGGGCACGTGATGTCGGTGGCGATGAGCTGGTGCGGCAACGGCTGGACCAGCGACAGCCGCGGTTACCGCTATTCGGAACGCGACGCGCGCAGCGGCAAACGCTGGCCGGCCATTCCGCCGATCCTGATGGCGCTGGCGGACGAAGCCGCGCAGCAGGCGGGCTTCGGCCCCTTCGTGCCGGATTCCTGTCTGATGAACCGCTACGATCCGGGCAGCAAGCTGTCGCTGCATCAGGATAAAGACGAGCACGACTTCGGCGCACCCATCGTTTCGGTGTCGCTCGGGCTGCCGGCGGTATTTCAGTTCGGCGGCCTGCAACGCAGCGACCGGGCGCGGCGCATCCCGCTGGCGCACGGTGACGTGGTGGTGTGGGGCGGTCCATCGCGGCTCTGTTTTCACGGCATCCTGCCGGTCAAGGAAGGCTACCACTCGCTGGTGGGGCCGCACCGCATCAACATCACGCTACGCAAGGCGCTTTAGCTGCGGCTCCTGCGCCAGGCAGGCGACGAGATAGTCGATAAACACCCGCAGTTTGGGCGGTAGATACTGGTTAGGCGCGTAAAGCAACCACAGGCCGCCGTGATAGCTGCTGAGGAAATCCCACGCCGGTAATACCTGCACGATCTCGCCGTCATCGAGCGCCTGGCGGGCGGTAAAATACGGCAGGCTGCCGATGCCGATATGCCGTTTCACCGCGTCCAGCCGCACGCCGGTGTGGTTGGCGGCGTAGCGGCCGCGCACGTTGACCGTCACCGTTTTGCCGCTGCGGCGGAACTTCCATTGCGCGTCGCTCGGCGTTTCACCCAGATAGATGCAGCTGTGCGCCGCCAGATCGTGCGGGTGCTGCGGCGTGCCGTGCTGCGCCAGGTAGTGCGGCGTGGCGCACAGCAGATGGTCTATTCTCATCAACTGGCGGCCGATCAACCCGGGCGATGGGCGATCGGTAATGCGCAGCGCCAGATCGACCCGATCGTCGATCAGATCCATGTAGCGATCTTCCAGCCGCAGCCGCACGTCCACCTTCGGGTAGCGGCGCAGGAACTCCGGCATGTGCGGATGCAGCACGAAGCGCCCCACCGCCTTGGGCACGCTGACGCTGACCAATCCTTCGGGCTCCGCGGCGCCGCGCCCGCCGATCGCCATAACCGCGTCGGCGGCCGCCAGCAGGGTGCGGCAGTGCGCATACGCCTCTTCGCCGCTTTCGCTCAGCCGTAGTTTGCGGGTGGTGCGGTGCAGCAGCTGCAGCGCCAGCGCCTGTTCGAGCCTTGCCACGCTGCGGCTGACGGCGGAAGGCGAAGTATCCAGCTTGCGGGCGGCGGCGGAAAAGCTGCCGCTCTCTACCACCTGAACGAAAACGGCCATTTCAGGCAACAGCGCGTAAGAAAGATTTGTGCTCATGACGCAAAGGTCCATTGTGATGACGGCGGATTATCCCTCGATTATGACATGAATATAATGGCTCTTTGAACCGAGGAGAAAAATGATGACCGAACGACGTTATTACTACAGCGACGATGTACAGGGCCAGGCGCAGGTGTTGAGCTGTACGCCGGCCGAGGCGGGCGCCTACGCCGTAGAGCTGGACGCCACGCTGTTCCACCCACAGGGCGGCGGCCAGCCGTCCGACGTGGGGACGTTAGGCGGCGTCGCCGTGCTGCGGGTGCAGCAGCAGGGGGATACCGTGCTGCACTTTACCGCCGCGCCGCTGCCGATCGGGCCGGTTACGCTGCAAATCGATGAGGCGCTGCGCCGCCTGCACGCCCGCTGGCACTCCGGCGGGCATCTGATCGGCTGGCTGGGCGAAACCCGCGGGTGGCGGCCGGTCAAGGCGCATCATTGGCCGGGAGAGGGGCGCATCACGTTCGCGCCAGGGCCGGATGCGCAGACGATAGAAGCGGACTTTTTGCAGGCGGAGCTGGCGCGCTTGATCGCCGCCGATCTGCCACGCCGCCAACAGGCGGTGGACGGGATGCGCCAGGTCGGTTTCGGCGAACTGCCCGCTTACGGCTGCGGCGGCACCCATGTCGCCACGCTGGGCGAGGTGGGCGCGATCGCTATCACCGGCGTAAAGATGAAGAAGGGGCAGCTGATCGTGCAGTATGCGCTGAGTTGAATTGAATAAGGGGGGCGGCTCAGCGCCCGGCCTGCCGCAGCTGGGTGCAGAACGCGCATTGGCATCCCGCCACTGGCACCGCCGCGCAGCTGCCGATGTTCACCGGCTGGGCGTCCATGGCGTGAAAGCCGTAAAACAGATTTTCGATGTTTTGTTCCGCCGCGCGCGCCTGTTCCGGGCGCGGTTCGGGCACTTTCGACTGAAACGCCGCGGCCTTGCCGGCCAGCAGGCAGAGAAACAGCAGCGACAGCTGGATTTTCATCGTCGTCTTCCTTTGGCTGAAGTTGTGATACGTTATAACAAAACCCCATCAATGCCAAGCGGCGGCGCTGTTACGCTATTCTCCAGCCACCGGCATCTGCAGGTTGACGATTACCCTCAGTAGCTGTGGCCGGTTTTTTCGCTGGCGTTGAATAACGCCCAACATGTCTTTGGCTTTGTAGTCCCAGTAAATCACGTCATGAAAGCAGGGACTGCCTTCGAACAGATGCTAACGTTATGCTTGCAATTGCCTCCGGGCGCCGCGCTTACTCCTCCCACACCTGCGTGCTGCGCGGGCTGTCCATCTGATAATCCGAATAGGGGCGAGTGAAAAACTCGCGCCCCAACTCGCGTGCGGCCTGCAGCGGGTTGCGCGGATCGCGGGCGATCTCGCCGCGCTGATTGCCGGCGCCGTGCACCACGCCGACGAACGAGGAATGGGTGTAGCGGCTGAATTCCTGGAGCTGATGCACGATGCCCAGTGCCGCGCCGGGGTAGGTCTCTTCCGACGCCACCGCCAGCCCGATGCGTTTGCCGCTCATGCGCTGGTGCACCTGTTCCGCCTGAGGGTAGGCATTGGAATAGAAGCTGAACGAGCGATCGAAAAAGGCTTTGGTTTGCGCCGACATGCCGTACCAGTAAATCGGCGTGCAGAATACCGCGCCGTCGGCCGGCAGGAAGTGCTCCAGAAACAGCTCGGCGTAGCGATCGGCCGGCGGCGGCGTATGGCGCTCATCGCTCAGAAAACCGCTCAGGTAATCATCGAGAAAATGCAGGCTGGCGGACGTGCCGGCTTCGGCGGCGCCCGCCATGATCGCCTGCGCCAGCGTGGCGCTGTTGCCGTCGCGGCGCGGGCTGCCGACCAGCACCACCAGACGTTTGGATTGATGAGTTGTATTCATGTCATGTTCCTCGGTATGAAGTGAATTCAGCCCTACTCTAGAAACAACTAGTGGCAGGCGACAAATGACGGCTTTTCTGCCAGGATGAGCTCAACTCATCTCTAGAGGTTTCGCCATGTTCGCCACGCTGCCCGTCAACGCATTACGCACCTTTGAATCTGCCGCTCGCCTGCGCAGCTTCAAGCTGGCGGCGGCCGAGCTGGCGGTGACGCCGACGGCGATTTCGCACCAGATCAAAGCGCTGGAACAGCAGTTGGGGTTTGCGCTGTTCGAGCGGGTGCCGCGCGGCGTGCGGCTGACGCCGAAAGGTGAAACGCTGTTTGCCGGGGTGCACGGCGCGCTGCTGGACGTCGCCGCCACGCTCGAGGGCCTGCGGCCGCAGCCCAGCACCGGATCGCTGTGCGTCTCGGTCACGCACTCTTTCGCGGCGCTGTGGCTGGTGCCGCGCCTGGGGCGTTTCTACCAGGCCTACCCGCACTATCTGGTGCGGTTGGAGGCCTGCGCCGAGGTGATCGATCTGCAGCAGGACGCCAGCGTGGACGTGGCGGTGCGCTACAGCCGCGCGCACTATCCTGCGCTGCATCAGACGGCGCGGCTGGAGGAAAGCTTTGGCGTCTACGCGGCGCCGGGGCTGGCCGCCGCCGAGCCGGAAAACCCGGTGCTGATCACCGTCAAATGGGGGGATTCGGCGCTGTACGACAGCGGCTGGCGCGACTGGTGCCTGGCCGCCGACGTGGACTGGTGGCAGCGCCATGCGGCGATGCGCAGCTATCACGAGGAGCATTACGCCCTGCAGGCGGCGGTGGCCGGGCAGGGGATGGTGCTCGCGAGCTCGGTGATGGTGTCCGATATGGTGGACAACGGCCTGCTGGTGGCGTACCGGCCGGAGGTGCGCGTACCGGGCGCCGCGTACAGCGTGCTGTGCGCGCCGGGGCGCGAGCGGCATCCGCCGGTCAGGGCGTTTCTCGCCTGGCTGCAGCAGGAACTGCCGCAGGGCAATGGCACGAAATAAAAGTTTTATCGTCCTAAGCTGTGGGAATATCAGCGAACTTTTGTTTTATTTCACTGCGAGAACCGACTATGAACCAGCCAAGAACTTCCGATTATCCGATTGATGCGCAATTTATCGAACGCTGGTCGCCGCGCGCGATGGCCAACGACACCATCGACGATCAAACGCTGCTGAGCTTTTTTGAAGCGGCGCGCTGGTCGCCTTCGGCCTACAACATTCAGCCATGGCGCTTTGCCTACAGCAAGCACGGTTCCGACAGCTGGGAGAACTACCTGGAATTCCTGATCGACTTCAACCGCGGCTGGGCGCAGCACGCCTCGGCGCTGGTGGTGATCGTCTCCAAAACCACCAGCCTGAACGGCGAACGGCTGATGGACAACCCGACCCACGCGTTCGATACCGGCGCCGCCTGGGCCAGCCTGGCGCATCAGGCGCACCTGAAAGGCTGGCTGACCCACTGCATGAGCGGAATTCACCACGACAAGATTAAGGCGGCGCTGCAGCTGCCGGACGACTATGCGGTGCACGCCATGGTGGCGATCGGCAAACCGGGCGACAAAGCCCGCCTGCCAGATTTCCTGCAGGAAAAAGAGGCGCCGTCGGGCCGCCTGCCGCTGGGCAAGACCGTCAGCGAAGGGCTGAATTTCACGCTGTGATTGCCCGTTCTCGCCGAGGCCCGCTTGGCGGGCCTTTTTTATGCGGCGAGTAAAACTTAGGGAGTATGTTCTCGTTCGCTCATTCGCTGTATATTTTGTTATATAGCGATGGCGTAATGAGGAGGAAACCGTGGGTGACCATTTTGGCAAAGGGCTGTTGGCGGGGTTAAAGGCGGAGAGTCTGAAGCCGGAGGCGGAATTGTCGCGCTTTTGCTCCGACTATAAGCGCGGCTTTGTGCTCGGCTATGCGCACCATTTGGCACAGCGCTGCGGCGACGAGAATCGGGCGGCGTTCGAAGCCGGGCAGCTGAGCCGCGCCTATGGCCTCGGCAGCGAGCCGATGAGCGAGTTTTTTTCCGGCGGCGACAGCCGGCTGGCGGAGAAGTTTTTCCGCGCCGGCTATAACCGGCCGACGCAGGGTTAGCGCGGGCGGGGCATCAGGCGGCGCTCAGCACCGCCACCATATACACGCACGGTTGATCGCTCTGGTTTTCAAAGCGGCAGTCCGCCGGTGGGCCGAGCTCCAGGCAGTCTCCCTCGGCCATGTCATGGCGCGCGTCACCTTCCACAAAGACCAACTCACCGGATAAGACCCAGATAAGCTGGCGCTTAAAGGCATACACCGAAGCCGGCATCGGGATCGTCGCGCCGGCCGGCAGTTCGATACGCACCAGATCGAGCGGCAGATCGGTGCGCGGCGACACGTGGCGCCGCACGTAGCCGCTCTCCGGATCGACCCAGACCGGCTGATCTTCCCGGCGCAGCAGCCGGCCTTCCTGCGTTTCCGCCCGGGCGATCAGCTTGGACATGCTGAGGCCGAACGCCCCCGCCAGCCTGGCCAGCAGCATCGCCGTCGGGCTGCTCTCGCCGCGCTCGATCTTATGAACCATCGCCCGTGAGACGCCTGCCTGCTCGGCCAGATCGGACAGCGACCAGTGGCGCGCCTCGCGTTCAAGGCGAATGCGTGCGCCGATCAGCTGATTTAGATTGTCTAATTTAATATTCATATCGTAGTATTATAGTGGACAATTGGCCGGGGTAAACCATGATTATACGAAATGCGACGCTCAACGATAGCGCGGCGATTGCCGCCATCTATAACGACGCGGTGTTGAACAGCACCGCCATCTGGAATGAACAAACCGTGGATGCGGCCAACCGCGCGGCGTGGATCGGCGAACGGCAGGCGGCGGGCTACCCGGTGCTGGTGGCGGTGAACGGCGCGGACGAGGCGATCGGCTACGCGTCGTTCGGCGACTGGCGCGCCTGGGACGGCTATCGCCATACCGTAGAACACTCGGTGTATGTCCATCAGGCGCATCGCGGTGAAGGGATTGGCAAAGCGCTGTTGATAGCCCTGATCGCACGGGCGCGGGAGATCGGCAAGCACGTGATGGTGGCCGGTATCGAATCCGGCAATCAGGCCTCGATTAAGCTGCATCTGGCGCTGGGGTTCCGCGAGGTGGGGCGCATGGAGCAGGTGGGCGCCAAATTTGGCCAATGGCTGGATCTGACTTTCCTGCAGCTGACGCTCGACGAGCGAACGGCGCCGCCGGCGCGCTGATCCCGGGAGACAGGGCGATGAATATGCTGTTGCTGCTGATCGCGGCGGGAATGGGGCTGGTGGTGCAGAATCTGCTGATGGTGCGCATTACCGAAAGCGTCTCGACCATCCTTATCACGCTGGTGATCAACTCCAGCGTCGGTTTGCTGCTGCTGGTGGGGTTGTTGCTGGCCAAAAACGGCCTCGGCGCAGTGGCGGAAGTGACCGGCGCCGCCAGGTGGTGGATGCTGTTGCCGGGGCTGCTGGGATCGCTGTTCGTGTTCGCCGGCATCCTGGGTTACCAAAAACTGGGCGCGGCGGCGACTATCTCGATCCTGGTCGCCAGCCAGCTATGCATGGGGCTGCTGGTGGACGTCTACCGCGCCGGCCCGGCGGCGCTGCGCGACAATCTGCCGGCGCTGTTCGGCGCCCTGCTGCTGGTGGCGGGCGCCTATCTGGTGGCGAAACGCAGCTTTTGACGGCGGCAGAAAGCAAAAAGCCCGCTCGGGTTTCCCTGAGCGGGCTTCTCTAAATATGGCTCCTCTGACTGGACTCGAACCAGTGACATACGGATTAACAGTCCGCCGTTCTACCGACTGAACTACAGAGGAATCGTGTGAACGGGGCGAATAATAGCGGGGCGGTTGCGGCTTGTAAAGCGTGAAAGCGCCCGACGCGCTCGTTTGCTGCAAGATTGCCCAACCTGCTGCTTTTTCTCGCTTTTATCGCTTATCCCGCGCGCAGCGCCGCCGGATTGCCCGTTGTTTGGCGCATTTGCCTGCCGATGGTGCAACGGCTGCCCTGCGCGGTGGCGCGCGCCGCCCGGCGAACGGCCGTTGACCGCCGTATATCCCGCTTCCGTGGCCGTTTACCGACTCTGGCCTGGATCTTGCTGTGGTTGCCTGACCGGATTTCGGCATTCTCAATTTAGCGGCTCGCTGGAGGCACTATGAATTTCAGACGTCTGAAGTACTTCGTGAAAATCGTCGATATCGGCAGCCTGACCCAGGCGGCGGAGGTGTTGCACATCGCCCAGCCGGCGCTCAGCCAGCAGCTGGCGACGCTGGAGGGGGAGCTGAAGCAACAGCTGCTGATCCGCACCAAGCGCGGCGTGCAGCCGACCGAGGCCGGCAACATTCTGTATGCCCACGCGCAAACCATTCTGCGCCAGTGCGAGCAGGCGCAGAGTGCGGTCAACAGCGCCGGGCAGGCGATGAGCGGCCAGGTGTCTCTCGGGCTGGCGTCGGGCAGCACCGCGGCGCAGCTGGCGTTGCCGCTGCTGCAGAGCCTGCGCGATCAGCAGCCGGGTATCCTGCTCAGCCTGCATGAAAACGGCGGCGCGGCGCTGGCCGGGCAGGTGGCTAACCAGACGCTGGACATGGCGATGGTCTACGGCGCCAAAATGCCCGCCGGGCTGCACGCCATCGCACTGATGCGAGAAGATCTTTATCTGGTGGCGACGCGCGCGGTGCCGCATCCTGGCAACAGCGTCGAGCTGCTGGACGTGGCGCGGCTAAACCTGTTCCTGCCGCGCGAGGGCGATGCGGTGCGCAATCAGCTGGAAGAGGCGATGGCGCTGCGCAAGCTGGCTGTCAACGTGGTGGGGGAGATCGAATCCTCGGGCGCACTGAGCGCCGCGATCGCCAGCGGGCTGGGGGCGACCGTGCTGCCGGAATCGGTGGCGCGCGCGATGATCGGCCCGGCCAAGGCCTGGATGGCGCGCATCAATGCGCCGACGATGTCGGTGCCGCTGTCGCTGTGCATGTCGGGCCAACAGGCGCTGTCCGCCCCGGCGCTGCTGGTCAAAGACCTGCTGCTGTCGATCGCCGGCGGCCGCAGCCAGGAGAAGCGCGCGCTGGCGTTGGTGCGTTAAGGAAAAAATGGCCCGCCGCAGCGGGCCTGACGTTACCGGAACGGCGGCTCGTTGAAGGTGCGCAGCTTGCGCGAGTGCAGGCGATCGCCCTCGGCGCGCAGCAGATCGATGGCGCAGATGCCGATCTGCAGGTGCTCGGAGATCGCTCCTTCGTAGAAGCGGTTGGCCTGGCCCGGCAGTTTTATTTCGCCGTGCAACGGTTTGTCGGAGACGCACAGCAGCGTGCCGTACGGCACCCGGAAGCGGTAACCCTGGGCGGCGATGGTGGCGCTCTCCATGTCGACCGCCACCGCGCGGCTGAGGTTGAAGCGCCGCGCCGAAGCGGAATAGCGCAGCTCCCAGTTGCGATCGTCGGTGGTGACCACGGTGCCGGTGCGCAAACGCTGTTTGACCTCTTCGCCGGGCATGCCGCTGACCATCTTGGTGGCGTCGTACAGGGCGCGCTGCACCTCGGCGATGCTCGGGATCGGAATATCCGGCGGCAGCACCGCATCCAGCACGTGATCGTCGCGCAGATAGGCGTGGGCCAGCACATAATCGCCGATCTTCTGGCTTTCGCGCAGGCCGCCGCAGTGGCCGATCATCAGCCAGGCGCTCGGGCGCAACACCGCCAGGTGATCGCAGATGGTCTTGGCGTTGGACGGGCCGACGCCGATGTTGATCAGCGTAATGCCCTGGCCGGTGCGCGAGATCAGGTGATAGGCCGGCATCTGGTGGTTTTTCCACGCCAGATCGGACACCGCCTGCTCCGGGGCGCGGGTTTCCGGCGTGATATAGGTGCCGCCGGCGCTGGAGAGGGCTATGTAGGGGCTGGCCGGATCGGCGATCTGGGCGCAGGCCCAGCGCACGAACTCATCCACATAGCGGGTGTAGTTGGTGAACAGCACGAACGGCTGGAAGTGTTCCACCGGCGTGCCGGTGTAGTGCCGCAGCCGCGCCAGCGAGAAATCCGCGCGCAGCGCATCGAAATGCGACAGCGGGAAATGGCTGTCGGTGGCGTGGTACAGGCCGTCGGCGGTCTCGTCACCGATCTGCGCCAGCTCGGTGGTGGGGAAATGCTGCGCGATGCCGGCGCTCATCGAGCGATCGAGCGCCAGGCTGGAGCCGTCGATCACGTAAGGGAACGGGATCTCCTGCTGCGACGGCGCCACTTCGATATGGGCGGCGTAATCGTGCTCCAGCATCGCCAGCTGTTCGGCCAGATAGTGGCGGAACAGCTGCGGCCGGGTCACGGTGGTGCTGTAGCTGCCGGGATGGGTAAAGCGGCCGAAGGCGCGGGTTTTGTTCAGGCCGGACTGCTGCCCGTCCCAGCTGACGCGCAGCTCGGGATACACGAACAGCCCGGCGGCGCGCGCCTGCGCATCCGGCAGCGTGCCGTGGTTGATAAAGTCGCTGACCGCCTGACGCAGCGCGTCTACCGCGGCGTCATACAGGGCTTCCAGTTGATCGAGTGCCTGATCGGCGCTGAGGCCGCTGCGAGGTGGGGCATAGCTCATACTTTCTCCTTGGATGTCCCGGCTCTGTAGCGGGGTTGCGGCGTTTTACCGTCACAGGTTAGCCGAAGAAGGGCGTAAAAGCTTGGTCGAAATGACGGACGCAGCAAAGAAAATGCCGCGCCCGTGAAGGCGTGGGGATCAGGAGGAGGGGGCGGCCGCCTCGACCTTCAGCGACACCAGGCCGATGCCCAGCTTCTTCGGTGTGAAGCCGCCGCTGGCGCTCTCTTTCGGCTCGGTCGGCGCCGGCGGGGTAATGCTGATCTTCTGCGCGCCGCGCGGGTTGTCGAAGCGCAGGGTGACGGTGCTGTCCTGTTCGCCGAGCGACACGAAACGCTCTTCGTCGCCGACGCGCACCGAAATCGGTTCGCCGACGTTATTGCCGTAGGCGCGGGCGCGCAGCACCAGATCGAAGCGCTTCGGCAGCGGATCGACGTAATCGATGTCGACCGCCGGCGCCAGGTTGGCGTCGGACCAGCGGCCCCACTCCTCGACGCCGGAAACGCCGGTGATGGCCTTCACCTGCTCCGGCAGGCCGGGCAGCATGAACTCGATGCTGTCCGCCCGGTACTTCATCGCCGCGTCGTCCACCTGCAGGCGGGCGACGGCGTTTTGATAATCGGCGACGCTGTCCGCCGCCGGGGCGGTAAAGCTCACCTTGCCGCGGAAGCGTTCGCCGCTGGCCTGCACGATCTGCGGCGGCGAGGCTAGGGTGCCGGAGGCCACGCAGATGTCGGTGCTCAGCGCCAGCTGCGGCGCCCAGACCCGGCCGATCTCGTAGCATTTATCGACCCAGACGAATTTCTCCCCCGCGCCCAGCCCGGCCAGCTGCTTGCGCAGCGGGGTGGAAAGGTAGACGTTGAACATCGGTTCGATGCGGTTATCGCCCACCCGCAGAATGAACGGCACCTTGTAGGTGACGCCGGAGAAGCTGAAGCTGCGCTGGCGCGTATCCACGCTGTAGTCGCTGATGCGGTTTGGCAGGCCCCACTGGTTGATCACTGCCGGTTTCCAGCCGTTGATTTTTTCTTCGATGTTCAGGAACACCGTAGACAGCGACGGCGCCGACAGGCTGCTGCGGCCGAGGCCGATGTAGTTGTCGCCGCCCATCACGTCCAGCACCGTGGCGCCGTTGTCCAGCGTGCTGCGCTTCTCGTTGCGCTGTTCCGCCAGCGGCCGGGTGCCGTCGATGATGAAGAACAGGTTGCGGCGCTTCTGTTTGGTCAGGATATCGTAGGCGGTGTTGTTCATCGCCAGATGATCGGAGGACACCACGATCACGGTGTTGCTGAAATAGGGCGAGCGTTTGATCTTGTCGATCAGCGCGGCGATGTGTTGCTGGCTGCAGGCCACCGCGCTCAGCGAGCGGTTTTCCTTGTTCTGCCAGGCGTAACTTTTCTTGCTGCAGCCGGCGGAGATAAAGCCGTCCGGGTGATGGGTATCGACGGTCAGGGTAAACAGCGAGAAGGGTTGGCGCTGCTTGGACAGCTCGACGAACTTGCCGTACACCACGTCCAGCACGCTGTCGTCGTACCAGCCCCAGTCGTTTTTGTAGCTCGGATCGGCGACCTGTTCACGCAGCTCTTTGAAGCCGTAAACGTGGTCGAAACCGTGGGATTTCAGGAAGGTGTCTTTACCGGCGAACGCCAGCTCGGCGCCCTGATAGAAATAGTTGCTGTAGCCGGCGGCCTTCAGCACGTCGCCCAGGCAGACGTTCTCCGGGTAGAAGGTGGAGACCGCGCTGGAGGCGTTGCCGTCGAAGGGCGCGAACAGCGGAATGCCGCACTGCGAGGCGACCATGCCGGCGATGGTGTAGCCGGTGCCCGGCAGCTGCTGGGTGTTGCTGAAATCGATGCTGTCCGTGCGCAGGGCGTTCAGCTCGTCGGCCAGGCCGGGAAACAGCTCTGCGTCGAAGTAGGTGCGCTCCAGGCTTTCGGCATAGATGTACACCAGGTTCGGCCGCTTGCCCTGCACGGTCTTTTTCGGCGCCTTGTAGTAGGTGCTGAAATCGGCGGTATCGCCGACGATCTGGCTCTTGACCAGCAGCGAGATGTCCTGAAACGCCGGGGTGGTGCCGACCGAAAACAGCGCCAGCAGCACGGCGACGATGCTGTAGGCCACGCTGCTGCCTTTGGCCTTGCGGCGCAGGAGGCTGCGAGCCAGCACCGCGAAGATAAGCCCCAGCGCCGCCAGCAGGCCGATAAACGGCAGCACGTATTTGCTGATGCCCGCGCCTTTGAGGCTGCTGGTGACGGTGTAGATCACCGCGTCGGTGATGCCGTCGCCGGTGAAGTAGTTGCTGGCGATCAGGATGACGTTCAGCACCAGATAGCTGCCGAGCAGCGTCAGCAGAATGGCGAACCACCAGCGGTTGGCGGCGGCCCGGGTGCGATAAATCAAAATCGACGCCAAAAAGAGAACAAACGAAACGACTGCTAAAACCATCCGCCAAACCCTGTCTGATTGAAATAAAACCGTTGCTGCCCTGGTCTGCGCCGCCGAGCGTGCCGCGGCGCGAAAAGTGAAGGGTATAGCCTATTGCCGGCGGCGGAACAACGCGCGATCTCCCGCTACGGCCGACGAACGGCGGCTATTGTACATTTTTATGACAATAGTGTGACGTTAATCACGCCGGCGGCGGCTTCGGCGGCGAAAGCTTGCTGGTCGGAGGTTTCGCTCTACGCTTAATGAGCGCCACGACGGCGCGCCCATCAGCCATTCAGGAGGAAGTATGCAGACGATTCCCGCAGCGGTACTCGACGATCTGGCCCCGCAAGGCGTGTTGCGCGCGGCGATCAACTACGGCAATCCGGTGCTGGCGCAGGCCGGAGCCGGCGGCAAACCGCAAGGCGCTTCGGTGGAGCTGGCCACCGCGCTGGCCCAGGAGCTGGGCGTGGCGCTCGAGCTGGTGACCTATGACGCGGCGGGCAAGGTGTTCGCCGATCTGGACAGCGGCGCCTGGAACCTGGCGTTTATGGCCATCGAGCCGGTGCGCGCGGCGCAGATTGCCTTCAGCGAGCCGTACGTGATCATCGAGGGGACTTACCTGGTGGCGAACGACGCGCCTTACTTTGAGGTGGCGCAGCTCGACAGGCCGGAGGTGCGCATCGCGGTCGGCCAGGGGGCGGCGTACGATCTGTTTTTATCGCGCACGCTGCAGCAGGCGCAACTGGTGCGGGCGGCAACCTCTGCCGAGGCGATCGCGCTGTTTTTCGACCGGGGGCTGGAGGCGGCGGCCGGCGTGCGCCAACCGCTGCTGGCCGCCGCGGCCGTCCATCCCGGCTACCGGGTGCTGGACGGGCATTTCACCGCTATCCGCCAGGCAATGGCGGTGCCGCGGCAAAAAACGCAGGGCGCCGCCTACGTGAACGATTTTATCGAGCGCTGCAAGGCCAACGGGCTGGTGAAGGCGGCCTTGCAGCGCAGCGGCCAGGGTGAGGTGACGGTGGCGCCGCCGGCCGCCTCGGCGTGATCAGTCGAGCTCCACCGCGTACTGTTCCCCCGGAGTGATTTTCTTGATCAGCTTGTTGTCGAACAGGAACTGTTCGTAAGCCTGGTAGCGGGCGCGATCCAGCTTGGCCGGATCGCGCGCGAACAGCGGCAGGCTGGCTTGCCACGCCTGTTTGTTCAGCTCGGTATTCAGCTCCGGGTGCGCCTTGGCGAACGCCAGCCAGGTGTCCTGCGGGTGCGCGTGCAGGTAGTCGCTGCCTTGCTTCAGCGCGGCGAGGAACTTGCGGATTTTCGGCTCGTTCACCGCATCGCGGTGGGCGACGATGATCAGCTCGTCGTAGGCCGGCACGCCGTAATCTTCGACGTTGAACACCACCGGCGTCTTGCCCTGCAGCTTCAGCTCCAGCGCTTCGATGTTGCGGTAGCCGCCGATCACCGCATCGACCTGGCCCGCCAGCAGGGCGCTGGTCAGCTGGAAGTTGACGTTGATGAGCTTGATGTCCTGCGGCTTGAGGTGCTCGTGTTCGACCATGGTGGCCAGCATCGCCTGTTCGATGCCGCTGACCGAGTAACCCACCGTCTTGCCCTTGAGATCCGCCGGCGACGTGATGTTTTTATCCAGCGCGATCACCGTATTCAACGGCGTGTTGATCAGCGTGCCGACGCGCATCAGCGGCAGGCCCTGATCGGCGAAGAAATGCAGCTGCGGTTGGTAGGTGATGGCGAGGTCGGCCTGTTTGGCGGCCACCAGCCGCGGCGGCAGCGCCGGATCGGACGGCGGCACGATCTTGACGTCCAGCCCTTCGGCCTTGAAGGCGCCGATCTGCTCGGCCACCATAATCGGCGCGTGATCGGGGTTGATGTACCAGTCGAGCACCAGCGTCAGCTTTTCGGCCGCGCCGGCCTGGCCGGTGATGGCGGCGCCGAGCAGCAGCCCGCAAACGGTTTGTTTGATCATGGTCGTTCCTTTATCCCTGGTTATGGTTGCAATCATCAGTCGTTTTCCGGCGCCCAGGCGATCAGGCGCCGCAGCAGCGCATCCACCGCAGCCCACAGCAGCACGGTCATCAGCACCAAAATAAACAGCGCGGCGAAGCAGACGTCGGTCTGCATGCGCGCATTGGCGTTCAGCATCACGTAGCCCAGCCCTTCGGCCGAGCCGACCCATTCGCCGATGATGGCGCCGATCGGCGCGACGGCGGCGGCCATGCGCAGGCCGGAGCCGAAGGCCGGCAGCGCCGCCATCAGCCGCACGTGCCGCAGCTGCGCCCAGCGCGAAGCGCGCATCGTGCGCGCCAGATCGAGATAGTCGTTGTTGACCCGGCGCAGCCCATCGAAAAAGGCCGACACCACCGGGAAGAAAATCACCAGCACCGCCATCGCCACCTTGGCGCTCATGCCGAAGCCGAACCACAGCACCAGCAGCGGGGCCAGAGCGAATACCGGTATCGCCTGGCTGGTGAGTACCAACGGCATCAGCCAGCGCTGCAGGCGCGGCGAGAAGATCATGCACAGCGCCAGCGCCGCACCGAGCAGCACGCCCAGCGCCAGCCCGCTGACGATCTCCGAAGCGGTGACCAGCGTGTGCCAGGCGAGATAGCCGCGCCCGTCCCACAGTGCCTGCGCCACCGCGCCCGGCGTGGGCAGCAGAAAGGCCGGAATGCCGCTTTGCGCCGCCAGCCACCACAGCAGCAGCAGGCCGACGAACACCGTCAGCCCGCGCCGCAGGCGGGTGAGGCCGCGCTCTTTGGCGATATTCATTGCGCGGCCCTCACCATCTGCAGCAGCAGCTCGGCCTGGCTTTTCAGCAGGCCGGCGTCATCCGGTGCGCGCGGCGGCCGCCCGCTGATGCAGTGGGTATCGTCGAGGCCCAGCGGCCAGGGCGACAGCACCAGCAGCCGGTGGCTCAGGCGGCAGGCTTCCATCGGGTCGTGGGTGATCAGCAGCACGGTGTTTTGCGCCAGCAGCTCGGCGGCCAGACTTTGGATCTCGGCGCGGGTGATGGCGTCCAGCGCCGAAAAGGGTTCGTCCATCAGCACGATCGGCTGGCGTTCATAGAGCGTGCGGGCGATGGCGGCGCGCTGGCGCATGCCGCCGGACAGCGCGGCGGGCAGGCTGCGGCCGTGAGCGGCCAGGCCCACGCGCTCCAGCAGGTGCGCCGCCCACGCCCGATCCGGCGTTTCGCCGCGCAGCCGCGAGCCGAGGGCGACGTTCTCTTCGACGGTCAGCCACGGGTAGAGCAGGTCTTTTTGCCCCATGTAGGCGATGCGCCCGGCGATCGGCAGGCCGTCGCTGCCGGTCACCGTGCCCGAGGTGGCCTGCGCCAGGCCGGCGATGATCTTCAGCAGGCTGGTTTTGCCGGCGCCGCTGGCGCCGAGCAGGGCAACGAAGCTACCGCCGGCGATGTCGAAACTCAGCCGCTCAAAGATCGTCTGTTGACCGAAACGCAGGCTGAGATCCCGCACCTGGATGCCGGGCGGGAGAAGCGGGGAGGTCATGAGGCGTTCAGCCCCATTTGCCAAAATGCCGATTCCAGCTGGGTGGCGGTGGTGAAAATCTGCGCCAGCTCGGTGAAGCGGCCTGGTGCGCCGCGCTGGTGGCCGACGGTTTCCAGCAGCTCGATGGCGGCGCGCACGCCGGCCAGATAGCCCTCGTCGCCGTAGTTGCGGATCCAGGAGGCGTAAGGATTGCCCTCCATTTGGGTGGCGGGATCGTGCAGCAGCCGCAGGCCGATTTCGGCATAGCCGGCCACGCAGGGCAGCAGGCCGGCCAGCAGGTCGAGGGCGTCGCCGGCATGGCCGATATCCAGTACGTAGCGGGTATAGTTCATGGTTTCCGCCGCTTCCGGCTGGGCGGCGATCTGCGCTTCGCTCAGCCCCCATTCGGCGCAGTAGGCCACGTGCAGCGGCAGTTCGGCGACGATGCCGTTGAGCGAGGCGGTGGCGGCGCGCATTTCCGGCAGGGTGCGCAGCTTGCTGACCAGCAGCGCGTAGGCGCGGGCGAAGTGCAGCAGGAACAGATAGTCCTGGGTCAGGTAGCGGCGAAACGCGCGTTCGGGCAAGGTGCCGGCGGCCAGCTGCTGCAGAAACGGGTGATCGACGTAGTCTTGCCAGTGGCTGCCGGCATGTTGGCGCAGCCGGCCGTAAAGACCGCTTTCGAACAGGGTGGTGATGGACATGGGACCTCCTTGAGTCAGTGGAGATCCGGGCACGCTGGGGTATGAACAGGCAACGGGTGAAAGCGTTGTTGCCTAACCGTCCCTTCGCTGGCATGACCCAGATCAGGTTCAAAGGGTTCGGCTTGCGCCATCTCAGCCCGTAACAGGACACCCCTCGGAGCTGCTTGTTATACGACATTTGTTTTTTGATTACAATCGCCGGGCGGCGCGGCGGCAATCGGTTCGTTTAGTGCGATCGGGGGCGATTTTGCTGGCGCAGGGCGCGCGGTTTTTGTCACTGTAGGCCGATGATTTGCCTTTGAGGACGATTCCCGATGAAAAAGATTGGTTTTCTCTCGTTTGGCCACTGGTCGCCTTCCGCCCAGTCCGGCACCCGTTCCGCGGCGGATGCGCTGCTGCAGTCCATCGATCTGGCGGTCGCCGCCGAAGATCTGGGGGCGGATGGCGCCTATTTTCGCGTACACCACTTCGCACGCCAGCTGGGGTCGCCGTTCCCGCTGCTGGCCGCCATCGGCGCCAAAACCCAACGCATCGAGATCGGCACCGGCGTGATCGACATGCGTTATGAAAATCCGCTGTATATGGTGGAAGACGCCGGCGCGGCGGATCTGATCGCCGGCGGGCGGCTGCAGCTTGGCATCAGCCGCGGCTCGCCGGAGCAGGTGATCGACGGCTGGCGCTATTTCGGCTATGCCCCGGCTGACGGCGAGAGCGACGCGGACATGGCCCGCCGCCATACCGAAGTGTTTCTGGAAGCGCTGCGCGGCGAAGGGTTCGCCGAACCCAATCCACAGCCGATGTTCCCGAATCCGCCCGGGCTGCTGCGGCCGGAGCCGTTTTCCGCCGGGCTGCGCGACCGCATCTGGTGGGGCGCCGGTTCGAACGCCACCGCCGTCTGGGCGGCGAAGCTGGGCATGAACCTGCAAAGCTCGACGCTCAAGAACGACGAAACCGGCGAACCCTTCCATATCCAGCAGGCCAAGCAGATCCGCGCCTACCGCGCCGCCTGGCAAGAGGTGGGCCATGCGCGCGAGCCGCGGGTTTCCGTCAGCCGCAGCATCTTCGCGCTGGTGGATCAGCGGGATCGCAACTACTTCGGCGGCGGCGGCAAGGAGGGCGATCAACTGGGGTATATCGACGCGCAGACCCGGGCGATCTTCGGCCGCAGCTATGCCGCCGAGCCGGACGAGCTGATCAAGCAGCTGGCGCAGGACGAGGCCATCGCCGAAGCGGATACGCTGCTGCTGACCGTGCCTAACCAGCTGGGCGTGGATTACAACGCCCACGTCATCGAATCGATTTTAACCCATGTCGCGCCGGCGCTCGGCTGGCGCTAAACGGAGGAGTGGCATGTCACGCATTTTCATTACCGGTTCGGTAGACGGGCTGGGCCGCGCCGCCGCGCAAACGCTGTTGGACGAAGGGCATCAGGTAATTCTGCATGCGCGTGAGCCCGGCCGTTTGGACGCGGTGCGCGATCTGCTGGATCGCGGCGCACAGGCGACGATCGGCGATCTGTCCGATGTGCAGCAGATCCGGCAGCTTGCCGAGCAGGTCAACCGCCTCGGCCGCCCGGACGCGGTGATCCACAACGCCGGTATGTTTACCGGGCCGCAGGTGATGCCGGTGAACGTCGTTGCGCCCTACCTGCTGACGGCCCTGATCGAACGCCCCAAGCGTATCGTCTATCTGAGCAGCAGCATGCACTTTGACGGCGTGGCGGAACTGAGCGGCGTGGACTGGCTCGGCGGCGCAGCCGGCTCTTATTCGGACAGCAAGCTGTTCGTCACTGCGCTGGCCGCCGCCGTGGCGCGCCTGTGGCCTGACGTGATCAGCAGCGCGGTCGATCCCGGCTGGGTGCCGACCAAAATGGGCGGCGCGGATGCGCCCGACGATCTGGCGCTGGGGCATGTGACGCAGGCGTGGCTGGTGAGCAGCGATGAGCCGCAGGCCCTGGTGTCCGGCGGCTATTGGCACCATCAACAGCGCTTCGAACCTCACGCGGCGGTATACGACGAGGCGTTTCAAACGGCGCTGCTGGCGCAATTGGCGCGCGCCGGCGGGGTGAGCCTGCCGCAGGCTTGAGGGCAGTGCTTTGTTGGCCCGTCGGTGCTTGCCGGCGGGCTTTTTTATGCACGCAGGGTGAACCGGCGAGGCTTTTCTTATACAGTGGCTGTCTGACCTGTTTTGCTTGTTCTTCCTATTATCGCCATGCATACATTCCTGATTATCGTCCCTGAAGGGGGCATGCTGTTCGAAGCGGCGGGCATCGCCGATATCCTGATGCAGGCTAACCGTCTGAGCCCTGCCGAGGTGCCGCTGTATCAGATCGCGGTCGCCACCACGCAATCCCATCGGGTGGTACACGGCCTGTCCGGGCTGAGCCTGTTGGCCGACCACCGCCTGGCGGATCTCGATCCGGCCCTGCCGCGCGATACCGTCATTGTCGCCGGCAAGGGGGCGACGGAAGAAGAGGGCGCCCTGGTGGCGGATTGGCTGCGCCGCGCGGCGCCGCAGACGCGCCGGATCGCTTCGGTCTGCGGCGGGGCTCTGCTGCTGGCCGAAGCCGGGTTGCTGGACGGGCGGCGGGCGACTACCCACTGGCGGCTGGCGGAAACGCTGCAAGCGCGCTTCCCGCGGGTGCAGGTCGAAAACGGCCCGATCTACGTGCAGGACGGGCCGATCTGGACCTCCGGCGGCGTCAGTTCCGGCTTCGATCTGACGCTGGCGCTGGTGGAGGACGACTACGGCTTCGTGCAGGCGCGCGAAGTGGCGCAGGATCTGGTGATGTTTCTGCGCCGCCCCGGCGGGCAGGCGCAGTTCAGCCGCTACCCGCTAAACCAGGCCAAATCGCCGGGCCCGATCCGCGATCTGCAGTCCTGGATCCTGGAAAACCTCGCCGACGATCTCAGCGTCGATCGGTTGGCCGAACGCGTGGCGATGAGTCCGCGCAACTTTACCCGCGTCTTCACCCGTGAGACGGGCATTTCTCCCGCCAAATTCGTCGAAGAAGGGCGGTTGCATACTGCCAGGCAGCGCCTCGAGCAGAGTACGGAGGGCATCGAACAGATCGCGCTGGCCACCGGCTTTGGCAACGGCCTTAACCTGCGACGGGTGTTTGAGCGCAAACTGCAGCTGACCCCGAGCGAATACCGCGAACGCTTCCACGCGCGCAATTTGGCGTAAATTGATCGGTAAACGTCATTTACGCCGCCTCGTGGCAGGGCTAGATTTGAGGCAAAGCCCAAAACGAGGAGAGCATCATGGTGAAAGTAGGCATTAACGGCTTCGGCAGGATCGGGCGCAACGTGCTGCGCGCGGCGCTGGGGCGCAGCGATTTTGAAGTGGTGGCGATCAACGATCTGACGGACAGCAAGACGCTGGCGCATCTGCTGAAATACGACACGCTTTCCGGCACGCTGGCGGCCAGGGTGGAAGCTGGCGACAACCAGCTGCTGCTGGACGGCCGGCCGATTCAGGTGTTTTCGCAGCGCGATCCCGCCGAGATCCCGTGGAGCAGCGTGGGCGTGGACGTGGTGATCGAAGCGACGGGCTTCTTTACCGAGAAAGCCAAGGCGGAAGTGCACATCACGCACGGCGGCGCCAAGCGGGTGATTATCTCGGCGCCGGCCAAGAACGACGACATCACCATCGTCATGGGGGTTAACGACCAGCTCTACGATCCGGCGCTGCATAAAGTGGTCAGCAACGGCAGCTGCACCACCAACGGGCTGGCACCCGCCGCGCAGCTGCTGCATCAGGCGTTCGGCATCGAATACGGGCTGATGAACACCACCCACGCCTATACCAACAGCCAGGCGCTGCACGATCAGCCGGAAAAAGATCTGCGCGGCGCGCGGGCGGCGGCAGAGTCGATCGTGCCTTACTCCAGCGGCGCGGCCAAAGCGCTCGGCAAGGTGATCCCGGATCTCGACGGCCGCCTGACCGGTTACTCGCTGCGGGTGCCGGTGCCGGTCGTCTCGATCGTCGATCTGACGGTGACGCTGAAACGCCCGGCGACGGTGGAGGAAATCAACGCCGCTTTCCGCGCGGCGGCGGCATCCGGCCCGCTGAAAGGAATTTTGGGCTACAGCGATGAACCACTGGTGTCGAGCGACTACCGGGGCGACGCGCGCTCATCGATTATCGATGGTTTGTCTACGCTGGTCATCGGCGGCAACCTGGTGAAAGTGCTCGCCTGGTATGACAATGAGTGGGGGTTCTCCAATCGGTTGGTCGATCTGGCGCTGCTGATGGAAAAACGCGGGCTGTAAATGCCCCATAGCAAAAAGCCCGCTTAAGTTTCCTTAAGCGGGCTTCTCTAAATATGGCTCCTCTGACTGGACTCGAACCAGTGACATACGGATTAACAGTCCGCCGTTCTACCGACTGAACTACAGAGGAATCGTGTGAACGGGGCGCATGATATCCAGCGGCCCCGGGTGTGTCAACGCTAAATTGCCTTGAGTGGTGCGACTGCTCGGTATCTGAGCAATGTGTCCGTCAATCAGCCCATTGCGCATCGTTTTCCGCCTGGCCGCGCAGCAGGCGCGCCAGCGGATCCTGGCGGTAGAAGCGGCAAAAGTGCTGATACAGCGCCGGAAAGCGTTCTGCCAGCAGCTCGGGGGCGCTGAAAAAATACTCCGACAGCACGGCGAAGCACTCGGCCGCATCGGTGGCGGCGTAGGCATCCATGCTGGCGGCCTCTTCGCCGACCATGTCGATTTCATCCTGCAGGCTTTCCATCGCGGCGTGCAGATCGTGCTCCCAAGCAGCCACTTCGCGCAGCGGGATCGGCGGCACGCCGGTAGCGACGCCGCCGTTGCGCATATCCAGCTTGTGCACCGCTTCGTGGATCACCAGATTGAAACCGGAGAGATCGAAAGAGTCCTGCACGTCTTGCCAATTGAGCACGATCGGCCCCTGTTCCCAGCTCTGGCCGGACTGCACCACCGGCCCCGAGTGCACCAGGCCGATTTCGTCCTGCCATTCGTCTTCCACCACGAACGGGGTGGGGTAGAGCAGGATTTCGTTGAAGCCGTCGAGGCACTCCGCGCCGAGCTCCAGCACCGGCAGGGCGAACAGCAGGGCGATGCGCGCCTGCATTTGTGAGGTGAGCTGCAGCCCCTGCAGCGGCACGATGCGCTTTTGCTGCAAGATTTGCCCGGCGACGGCCACCAGCCGCTGCCGCTCCTGCTCATTCAGCGGCGACAGCAGCGGGATCGCCAGCGCGTCCTGCCACTGGGCCTCGATGTCTGCCTGGGATTGAGAGGGTTGAGTCGCTTTCCACGGCCATTTAATCATCAGGTTGCTCGTAAACTCATCACTTGAACGTTCAGCGGTATGCTAATGCTGTAAAAATGCCGCAAAAGCGGGCATGATAGCAAGCGTTGTCAGGAGAGATGCCGGAGCGGCTGAACGGACCAGTCTCGAAAACTGGAGTAGGGGCAACTCTACCGGGGGTTCAAATCCCCCTCTCTCCGCCACTATTCAATCACTTACGAATAAATCTTTCAACGATCCCCATCACAGTAAAACCACCGTTCTTATCGGCTGTCGTTCTTATTTTCCTGTCCCGACCCTTTGCCGACGTTATCAAACTGTCTTTTCGTCTTACCGTTTGTCATGTTGTGAACGATAGGGCGGGTTTGACGCCGCCCGTTGCCGATGGGATTGACTCACTCTGTAAACCCGATGCGCCTTGATATTTCTCGTGCGAGATTACTTGTCCGGCAGCGCATAGGCGATAATGTAGTCGCCGCGCGTCGGTGATTGGCGTGCGCCCCCCGCATTGATGACAATGTACTGTTTGCCGGTTTTCGGCGAAAGGTAAGTCATCGGGCCGGATTGGCTCCCGACCGGCAAGCGCGATTTCCAAATCTCTTTACCGTTGGCGGTATCAAAGGCGCGTAAATAGAAGTCCTGCGTGCCGGCGAAAAACAGAAGACCCGACTGCGTCGTCAGCGGCGCGCCCAGCGTTGGCATGCCGATAGGGATCGGCATATGCATGCTGATGCCGAGCGGCCCGGTATCCTCGACTGTCCCGACAGGGACCTGCCACACCAATTTGCCGGTAGTCAGGTCCACGGCGGACATCGTGCCGAACGGCGGTTTCTGGCAGGGGATCCCCAGCGGGGAGAGGAACCGTTCTCGCAGGGCCCCGAACGGGGTGCCCTCCATCGGGACTATCCCCATTTCAATACCGCTGGCGTTGGTCGGCACCTTATCCCTCGGCACCAGATAATGCGCCAATCCCAGACGCATGTCGTTAACGAACATCAGGTTATTGTGGGGATCCACGGCGACGCTGCCCCAGTTCATTCCTCCCAGGGAGCCTGGGTATTGCAGGGCGCGGTCTTCACCCGGCGGGGTGAAAATGCCTTGATAGCGCATTTCTTTAAACTGAATGCGGCATAACAGCAGGTCAATCGGCGTTGCGCCCCACATATCCGACTCTTTCAGTTGTTCATTGCCAATCATCGGCATCCCCACTGAGTACGGCTGGGTGGGGGAATAGCGTTCACCCTTGATAGCTCCCGTTGGCACCGGGCGTTCTTCAACTTGCGCGACGGGCTCGCCGGTCACGCGATTGAGCATGAAAATCATGCCTTGCTTGCTGGTTTGTACCAGAACCGGCGTAATGCCGCCTTTGCCGTCGGGCAAATCGAACAACAGCGGCTGTGAGGGCAGATCGAAGTCCCACAAATCGTGGTGGGTCGTCTGATAGTGCCAGCGAACTTTGCCGGTAGCGGCGTCTATGGCGACGACGGCGGAGCTGTATTTATCGTCCAGCGCGCTGCGAGTGCCGCCGAAAAAGTCTGGCGTCGCGTTGCCTGTGGGTAAATAGATGAGGTTCAACCGCTTGTCATAGGACATGGCTGACCAGACATTCGGCGTGCCGCGAGTATAGGTTTGCCCCTCCGGCGGCAGGCCGCTCAGTTCAGGGTTGCCCGGATCCCAGGCCCACACGAGGTTGCCGGAGTGAACATCATAAGCTCGAACAACGCCGGGAGGCTCATCGGTGGAAAAGTTGTCCGCTACGCGTCCCCCCACGACGACGATTTCTCCGGCCACCAGCGGCGTGGAGGTTTGTTGATAATAGCCCGGTTTGATTTCGCCCATGCCGCTGCCGAGATCGACGGTACCGCGATCGCCAAAGGCGTCGCACAATTTCCCCGTGTCGGCATCAAGGGCGATGAGTCTGGCGTCAATTGTGGGCAGGAACAAACGACGTGAACAGATCGCGGGTGGGCGACTCGAGCCTGTTGCTGCAGGAGCGGCGTGATCCTCGTAGTAACCCAGGCCCCGGCAGCGCTGCCAGTTCGGCGAGGCGGCTTGCGGATCGAAACGCCATTTTTCTTTCCCGCTATCCACATCTAAAGCCAGCACTTTACTGTACGGGGTGCAGACATACAGCGTGTCGCCGACCTGCAAAGGCGTATTCTGATCTTCCGCGCCCGAGCCTTTGCTCACGGGAAGATCGCCGGTATGGGCAGTCCAGGCCACCTGCAAGCGGGAAACGTTCTGCTTGTTTATTTGATCAAGTGCGGCGAAGCGATCGCCGTACGGGGTATTTCCCCAGTGCTCCCAATTCTTTTGTTGCTCGCCGGCGGCTACTGGAAATACGGGGATGGTTTTCGTCGCGCTGACCAGCGGTTGGGATCTGAACATCCACCCGAAGCTGACCCCCAGCCCGATGGCCAGGATCGCCGCTAAGCCGAAAGCCGGGCCTTTTTTGGCCGAATGACCGGGCATCAATGGCCAGGCGATAGCGCAAAGAAACGCTAAAACGCCGAGGGTGAAAAGGCGCGAGAACAGCGGCCAGTAATGCCAGCCGGCATCGGCGACGGCCCAAAACAGGGAGGCGACGAAGGCGATCGCGTACAGGATAATGCCGCTGCGACGGCGCCGGGCAATCAGTACGGCGGCGATAATCATCGCCAGACCCATCGCCACGAAATAAAACGTTCCGCCGACGAAGGCCAATCTGGCGCCGAGAAGGCAGATTGCCAGGCCGATAATGAACATCAATCCGGCAAGAAACCACAGGAGGTATTTCTTCCCGTCCCGCGTCCTGTGCGCTTTTTGCATATGAGCTCCTTAGTGATTTTTCTCTGAGGCGGTTAAAAAGGGGAATGAGGTGGCGTTGCGCCTTCCGGCTCAGGCGTCGCGCGCTTGCAGCCGGAAGGCGTCTGTACCGAAGAAAGGAAGGGAGGGAATGTCATTCCCGCTATCCTGTCGCGCTGTTCAAACAGGGGCTACTCCGCGCGTTCAGCGCATGTCATTTGAACGTGCGTCAAGGTAAGCCTTATACCCATGCCCTGCCGCTTGGCGAACTTGATGGCGCCCTTTGGCGACGATCATCGCCACCGTCAATAGCGCCGGCAGCGCCAGCACGGTGAAAATGGTGCTTAAGCTCCAACCGAGCGCCAGCATTTCAGCGCCGGCCAGCGCGCTCAATATGGCGCCCAAACGACCGATGCCGTGCATCCAGCTGGAGCCGGTAGCCCGGGCTTCGGTGGGATAAAAACTGGCCGACAGGGCGTTCATGCCGGTGTTGGCTCCTCCGATGCAGAATCCGATCGCCATCGCGCAGCCTCCCATCAGGACGGGGTAGCCCATCGCCGGCCCCATAAGCAGGGTGAACAGCGCCCCCATCCCATAAATGGACGCCAAAGCGCGATGCGGTTCGGATCTGTCCATCAGCCAGCCGGAAAACAGTGAGCCCAGCGTGCCGCCCGCCTGAAACAGGGCGGTGATGATCGCCGCTTGCGTGACGTTGAAGCCGCCGTCTTTAATCAGCAACGGCAGCCAACTGCCCAACGTATAGAACAGAAACAGCGCGGAAAAATACGATCCCCACAGCATTAAACTGCCGAAACGGTACTGCGAGCTCACCACTAATTTGATGGGGTGCGCGCAGGCCTGGTTTGGCGGGGGCAATATGATGGTGCTGTGCCGAAGATCGAGGTCGGGCGCCAGTTTCGCCAAAATCCGCTGAATTCCGTCGTTTTTCGCCCGTTTCTCCACCAGGAAACACACCGATTCGGGTAACGCCGCCATCAGCACGGGCGCGAACAGCAGGGGCAAGATCCCGCCGAGCAGCAGCACGGAATGCCAGCCGAAGCGTGGCATCAGCCAGGAGGCGGCGAATCCGCCCAAGGCGGCGCCAAAGGTGAAGCCGCAGAAGACCACGGTAATCAAGAAAGCGCGGCGCCGGGCAGGCGCGAATTCCGCCACCAGGGTGCCGACATTCGGCATGGCGGCGCCCAGCCCCAAGCCGGTGAGCAGGCGAAATAACATCATCTGCTCCATATTTTGAGAAAACGCCGTCACCAGCGTCCAAACGCCAAAAAAGAATACGCTGTTGATGATGACCACTTTGCGGCCGAACCTGTCTGACAATGGCCCGGAAAGCATCGCGCCCAGCGACAGGCCAATCAGCGCCGCGCTGATCACCAGCCCCAGCTCGCGATTAGTGATTTGCCAATCGGCCTTAAGCTCTGGCGCAATAAATCCCATGATAACGATATCGAATCCATCCAGAGCAATGATGCAAAAGCCGAGCAGCACGACCATCTTTTGCCATTTCCCTAAGGGGCGGCTGTCGATCAGCGCCCGAACATTGATTGCGTTGTTTCCCGACATGGGGGGCTCCCGGTGCAGTAGTTGAGTGTCATCACTATAAGCAGCCGTTGGTGGGGCAATAAATGTCGATTATCGAAATAATGTGCGTTTATCGGACGATGAGGTGAGAGGGAAGTGAGGGTGGAATGTTAACCTTATGTTATGAAAAGGGATTGCCGTGGGAATGGCTGAGCCGGAAGCGGTTGAGAGTGTGAGCGCGATCATTAACCTTTTCAGTAAGATGAAAGAATGAGCGGGCCTTGATGGCCCGCACGGTTAACGCATGGCGGTGAGCCGAACCGGGGCGTTGGCGGCCCCGAAGCCGCGGTAGCCGCCCCGACGTTCCAATAACTCGAAGAAGAAGCGCCCTTTCTCGTAGGCGACGGTATAGACGTGCAGTAATTCTCCACCTTGCTCGTCTCGATCGTAGAGCACATTGAACGCTTGCAGCTGCGAAAGGAAAACGGGATCAAGATCGAAACGCGCTCTGAGGTCTTGATAGTAGTTATCGGGGATGCGCAGCGTTTTTAATCCACGCTGCTGAGCCGCTTTCACGACGCTGAACAAATCATTACAGCCAAAGGCGACATGCTGTAATCCCGCGCCCTGATAGGTGGTTAATGCCTGGGCAATTTGGGTTTCCCGGCTCACCGACATATTCAGCGGCAGCCGGATGGCGTCGTTGGGGCTGCGCAACACGCGGCTGCGCACCAAACCCAACGGATCGGGCAGTTCCCACTCGTTGTCCTGCACAAAACCCGGCACGCTGCGCAGGAACATGATCCAGTTGCCGCAAGATTCGTCCGTCAGCGCTATCGCGAGGTGATCGATGCTCTGCAGTGCAGGCGGCGGCGCGCTGCGATGCGTCAGATGAAAATCGGTGTGATAAATATCGTTCTTGGGATCTTCGTCCGCCTCGACCAGATAAATCAGGCTGCCGTCCGGTGCGCACAGGGCGGGAATTTGCCGCTCGTTGGGGCCGGTTTCTCCTTGCCAGAGGGCGTAACCGTAGTCTTGCGCCCGTTGCAGTAAACGCGCTACGCCGCGAACCCGCCACGCCACGGCGCAAAGAGAAATGCCGTGCAAGTGATAATAGCCGCTGGCCTGACTTTCCGGTTGGGCATTCAGAATGACATTCACTTTGCCGTTGCGATAGAGGGCGACGCTTTTGGAGCGGTGTTCGCCGGCGTGAACCAATCCCAACTGCGTCAGCCATTGGCCCATCGCCAGCCCATCGCTGTGCGAGACGGCAAATTCGATAAACTCCAGCGCCAGCAAGGGGGGATGCGCTTCTGAATGAAATAATGAATGTTCTATGAGCGAGGCCATGGCGTTGGGCAGCAGAGGCTGTTTGGCCAGCCAGTCATAGGTTTGTTCCTCCAGCCACAACAACGATCGGAAACCGTCCTGAGCCGTGGGAAGCACCGGCGAGGCGCGGAAACCATCGTTAAATATCTCCAGCGACCAGGCGCCGCGATAGCCATGCGCGGAAAGTTGAGTCATGAACTGAGCCAGGTTCAGCTCCCCTTGGCCGGGGAAACAGCGGAAATGGCGGCTCCAGGCGAGCACGTCCATCTTCAGCAGCGGGGCGTCCGCCAGTTGTACAAACACAATTTTTTCGGGCGGGACTTCATCAAGGCCGTCAAGATTATCGCCGCGCGACAGGATATGAAAACTATCGAGAATGATCCCCAGCGCCGGATGGTCTACGGCCTTAACCCGCGCCCAGGCGTCGCGCCACAGGTTCACGTGACGCCCCCATGCCAGCGCTTCATAACCGACAGTAATATCATACTCGGCGGCCAACTCCGCCAACGCGCGCAAATCGCTCACTTGCGTGGCCATGTCTTCGCTGCTGTCGGGCGAGACATTACTGCAGAGCAGCATGCGCGAGCAGCCCAATTGCTGCATGACGTCGAACTTGCGCGCTGCGCGTGAAAGGTTCTGCGCCAGGCTTTCGCGCGAGCCGCCTTCGAAGTCCCGAAACGGCTGGAACAGCAAAATTTCCAGGCCCAGTTCGGCGCACAGATCACGGATTTGCGCCGGTGAACCGGGGTAATAGACCAGATCGTTATCGAAAATTTCGACGCCATCAAAGCCTGCGGCGGCGATAGCCCGCAGTTTTTCCGGCAGCGAGCCCGATACCGAGACCGTCGCGATAGAACGTTTCATCATTGCCTCCAGTTAAGCGGTCATGGATGACCTGAAAGCGACCATTCAGTAGCGAGGCGGACCACCGACGGGAATTGAAACCTGTTATGGACCAAATGAAATGTTTCGTCAATTCAGAACATTTCATGACTTTTTGTTATATAAATCGATCGGTTTTCTCACTTTACTTTTACATATTGCGCTTCCTACACTCTGTCGACATGTACCCTCAAATAATAAGGATACCGGGATGAAAAGTGATTGGATGGCGCGAGAACTGGTGCATCGAGATTACAGCCATCACCCGCCTGCGCTGGCGCCGCTGTATAAAACCAGCGTGCTGCGATCGCCGCGCAATGCATTAATTTCATTGCAAAACTCGCTGTCTGAACTGACCGCACCCGTGTTCACGCCAACGGATATCGGCCCGATTGATCACGATCTGATTCTGAACTACGCCAAAGACGGCTTACCGATCGGCGAGCGGATCATCGTGCATGGATATGTGCGCGATGCCTTCGGGGCGCCGGTGCGCAACGCCCTGGTCGAGGTATGGCAGGCTAATGCGGGAGGGCGCTATCGTCACAAGAAGGATCAGTATCTGGCGCCTATCGATCCCAATTTTGGCGGCTGCGGCAGGATGCTGACCGACGACAACGGGTATTACTGTTTTCGCACCATCAAGCCGGGCCCGTACCCCTGGCGCAATCAGGTCAGCGACTGGCGTCCGGCGCATATTCACTTCTCGCTCTCCGGCGAGGCGTTCGCGCAGCGGTTGATCACGCAGATGTATTTCGAAGGCGATCCGTTGCTCGTTCGTTGCCCCATCTTGCAGTCGGTAGGCAGCGACGATGCGATGCGCACGCTGATTGCCGAGCTGGATATGCACGCCGCCGTGCCGCTGGACAGCCTGGCCTACCGCTTCGATCTGGTGCTGCGCGGCCATCGGGCCACGTGGTTTGAGAACCGTACACAGGGAGCCGCGTGATGAAAAAGTATTTGTCTGAAACGGCCTCGCAAACCGCCGGCCCTTATGTGCACATCGGTTTGGCGCCGCATGCCGCCGGTTTTGACATTTTTGAGCGTAATTTCACCCATGTGTTGACGCAACCGGAAACGCGCGGGGAACGCATCGTGGTGGAAGGGCATGTTTATGACGGTACCGGCACGCCGGTGCGAGACGCGCTGGTTGAAGTCTGGCAGGCCAACGCCGCCGGACGATATCAGCATCCCGCCGACGGCCAACGAGATAAACCCGACGACCCCGCTTTTCGCGGCTGGGGGCGAACCTGTTCGGATTTCACCAGCGGCCTGTGGCAATTTGAGACGATCAAACCGGGCAGAGTGATGGGGCGCGACGGCCGGCTGATGGCGCCTCATCTCAATTTATGGATCGTGGCCCGCGGCATCAACATCGGGTTGAACACGCGTCTTTACTTCGCCGACGAGCAGGCGGCGAACGCTGAAGATCCGGTGTTGAACCTCATTGAATGGGAGAAACGGCGCGGCACGTTATTGGCGCAAAGGCGGCAGCGCGGTGATCAGACGGTATACCATTTCGATATCTGGTTACAGGGCGAGAACGAGACCGTTTTTTTTGATATTTGACCTCCGTTCGCCCTGTGAATGAGCTTGCCGCGTCGGCGGCAAGTTAATACTATAAATCATGAACATGACTTCTCGCTTTAGCCAACGCATCCGCCTGCGTCATCTGCACGCCTTTGTCGCTACCGCGCAGCAGGGGACGCTGGTGCGCGCCGCACAGCAATTGGGCATCACGCAGCCCGCCCTCTCCAAAACGCTCAATGAACTGGAAAGCCTGGCCGGCGAGCGCCTGTTTTCGCGCAGCCGGCAGGGGGCAGAGCTGACCGCCGCCGGGGCGCGTTTCCTGCAGGATGCGGGGCGCGTTTTGGATGCGCTGAATGTGTTGGGGCGTACGGTCGCATCGGACAGCGAGGCGCTGCCGGCGCCGCTGCATATCGGGGCGCTGCCCACCACGCTGGTGAGTTTGGTCGCGCCGGTCGTGGTGGGGTTGCAGCAGCAATCGCCAGGTTGGCGCATGCAGGTTTCGACGCTGGCCAACGATGCGCTGATGATGGCGGTGAGATCCGGGCAATTAACCTTAGGGATAGGGCGTATGTCAGACCCCTCTCGCATGGAGGGGCTCAATTTCGAGCTGCTGTATCATGAAACGCTGCGGCTGGTGGTTTCCCCCCATCATCCGCTGCTGCATGCGGATGTCACGCTGGCGGAGGCCCTGAGTTGGCCATTGGTGCTCTCACCGCGTGGGACCGTACCGCGCCAGAATGCGGAGGCGCTCATTGTCAGCCACGGGCTGGCCGTGCCGGAAGGCTGTGTCGAGACCTTGTCGGTCACGCTGGCGCGCTGCCTGACGTTGCAGTATGGCTATGTTTGGCTGGTGCCTTACGGCGCGGTGCGCGACGATCTGTTCGGCAATCACCTGCGTGCGCTGCCGTTGCCTACTCAGGGAATGGCAGAACCGTTGGGCATCATTACCCGGCAAGAGGCGTTCACGCCCCCTGAGCAGCAGCGCCTGGTCGCAGCGCTGCGTCAGAGAGTACTGGATGTGCCGGTATAAACGGCTGTTCTATTCGACCGGCGGCTGCCCGGCATCGTGTTCGGCAAAGACGGATTGCGCCAAATGAAAGGCGGCGTTCGAGGCGGGCAGGCCGCAGTAAAGCGCCGCATGCATCAGGACTTCTTTGAGCTCTTCGCGCGTGACGCCGTTGTTGAAGGCGGCTCGTATATGCATTTTCAGTTCAGCTTCGCGATTCAGGGCGATCAACATCGCGATGGTGATCAGGCTGCGGGTATGGCGCGACAGACCCGGACGCGTCCACATTTCCCCCCAGGCGTAGCGAGTGATGAAATGTTGAAATTCCTCGTTGAACGGCGACAGCGCCGCGAGGGTATTATCGACATGCTCATCGCCCAATACGGCTCTGCGCACCGTCATGCCTTGCTGATAGCGTTGCCGCTGCGTGAGCTGTTCATCCAAAAAGGCCCGGAAAGTGCGATTGAATGCCCGCCAGGCCTCGACGCTGGAAAGGTGAGAGGCGGGCAAGATGACGCATTGAGCGCCGGGAATGCCAGCCACTAACGCTTTGGCATCATCGACGGTGGTTACCGCGTCGTCATGTCCGGCGATAATCAGCGTCGGCACGAGGATCCCTTCCAGTTCGGCGCGTAAATCGGCGTTTGCCAATGCTTCGCAGCAAGCGGCATAGCTGTTGGGATCGCAGGCCGTCAGCTGATTCAATAATGCTTGCACCCTGGCGGGGGCGGATTGGCAAAATGCCGGCGTGAACCAGCGTGATGCTGCGCCATCGCTGACGGCGGACATCCCCGACTGACGCACTTGCGCGGCGCGTTGTCGCCAATTCGCCGCCGTTCCAATTTTTGCTGCGCTATTGGCGATGGTCAACGTCAGCAAGCGTTCGGGATGAAAACGCGCCAGCCATAATCCCGTTAACCCTCCCATGGAGATACCGCAAAAATGGACGCGCTCAATCGCCAGAGCGTCCAGCAATGACAGCACCTGTCTGCCCAGCAGCGCCAGCGAACCGGGTTGTTCACCGGGCGGCGATGCGCCGTGGCCGGCAACGTCGTAGCGCAGAATGCGATAGTGGGAGATGAGCGCGTCGCGCTGCGGTTGCCACATTGCCAATGACGTCCCCAGCGAGTTGCTGAACAGAATGACCGGGGCGTTTTCGGGCCCTTCCAGGACATAATTCAACATCATTGCTCCTTTTCGGCCGATGCCAGAACTTGTTGAATGAAACGCTGTGCGCTGCCTGTGGCATTGGCCGGATCGAGCAACGTCTCCAGAGCTTCCCGGCTGAGTCGGGAAGAGACTTCCGCATCGGCGCACAGCAGGGTTAACAGGGATTGCTGCGTTGCCTGAGCCTGGCGGCAACATTGCGCGATATGCTGGTGCGCCTGCTGGCGGCCGAGAAGCGGGGCTAAGGCCAGGGAAACCGATTCAGCCATGATCTGCCCCTGCGTCAGCGCCAGATTGCGCCGCATCGCCGCTTCATGCACCTCCAGGCCGTTAACGAGGTCAAGGCTTTGCGCCATTGCCGCTCCGCTCAGCACCAGGAGCTGCGGCAGGCTTTGCCACTCGGCCTGCCAGCCTCCCAGCGCGCGTTCGTGCTCTTGCACCTGGCCGGCATACAATCCCGCCATCAGCGCAGGCAAGCGGTTAGCCGCGCTGAGGATGGCGGCGCAGAGTACCGGATTACGCTTATGCGGCATGGTGGAGGAGCCGCCGCGACCCGGGGCCGAAGGTTCGCTGATTTCAGCGACCTCGGTTTGCATCAACAGCGACATGTCACGCGCCAGCTTGCCGAGCGTGCCCGTGAGTCCGGCATACCAGCCGGCCAGTTCCAGCAACCGGTCGCGTTGGGTATGCCACGGCGTGGCGCTGCGCGGCAGCGCCAGCGCTTCCGCCAGCGCCTGCTCGACGCGTTCTCCCTGCTCGCCGAACGAGGCGAGCGTGCCGGCGGCACCGCCGAATTGCAGCGCCAGCACGCGTGGCCGCATCTCAGCCAGACGAACCCGAAAGCGCAGCAAGGCGTCCAGCGTGCCGGCCAGCTTCAGCCCCAGCGTCGTGGGTAACGCGTGTTGCAGCCAGGTGCGGCCGACCATTAACGTTGCGCTATGGCGCCGACATTGCGCCGTCAGCGCCGCAATCAGATGATTGAGCAGCGTGTCGGTTTGGTTGAGCGCGCTGCGCAGTTGCAGCACCAGCCCGCTGTCAATCGCATCCTGACTGGTTGCCCCCCAGTGAACGAAGCGCGCCGCGTCCGGCGAGCGTTGAGCCACCAGCGCCGTCAACTGTTTGACGAGCGGAATCGCTAAGTTGCCCGCCAATCCGGCGGACTGCGCCAGCGCGGCGGCGTCGAGTTTTTCCGCCCGGCAGTGGCTGCGTATGATTCGAGCCGACTCGTCATCGATAATCCCTGCAGATGCCAGGGCTTGCGCCAGGCCGGCTTCGAAATCGAGCATGCCCTGTAGCAGGGCCGTATCGCTGAAGCAGGGCGTTAATGGCGACGTCATAAACATTGCGCTATAGAGTGACATTGGTTATATCCGTTCCAGAATCAAGGCGACGCCCTGCCCAACACCTACGCACATGGTGCACAGGGCAAAGCGCCCGCCGGTGCGACGCAGCTGATAAGCGGCGGTCATGGCCAGCCTGCCGCCGGATGCGCCCAGAGGATGGCCCAGCGCGATGGCGCCGCCGTTAGGGTTGACCTGTTCCGCATCATCCGGTAACCCCAGGGCGCGCATCACGGCCAGCGCCTGGGCGGCAAAGGCCTCATTCAACTCGATGACGTCCATTTGCGCCAGGCTCAAACCGGTTTGCGCCAGTACCTTGCGGACCGCGGGAACCGGCCCGTAACCCATGATGCGCGGCTCTACGCCGCAGGCGGACATGGCGACCACCCGCGCCAGCGGGGCGAGTCCATACTGCACCGCCGCGCGTTCGCTGGCAATGAGCAGGGCGCTGGCCCCGTCGTTGATGCCCGAGGCGTTGCCGGCGGTGACGCTCCCCTCGGCGTGTACGACGCCCTTCAGTGCGGACAGCGCGGCCAAAGAGGTGCTGCGGGGATGTTCGTCGCGAACCATGCTGAGCGGTTCGCCTTTACGTTGCGGAATGCTGACGGCGATCAGTTCCTCATCAAACAGGCCCAGCTCCTGAGCGCGGGCGGTGCGTTGTTGGCTGCGCAATGCAAAGGCGTCTTGATCGGCGCGGCTGACGGCGAATTCGCGAGCCACATTTTCGGCGGTTTCAGGCATGGTTTCGACACCGAACTGAGCGCGCATTTGCGGATTGATAAAGCGCCATCCCATCGTCGTATCTTCCATTTTCAGCGATCGGCTGAAGGCGCTGTCCGCTTTGCCGGTGACAAAGGGTGCGCGCGACATGCTTTCCACGCCGCCCGCGATGATGACCTCCGCTTCGCCGCATTTAATGGCGCGCGCCGCCATCCCTACCGCGTCCAATCCCGAACCGCACAGGCGATTGAGGGTGGTGCCTGGCACGGAGTGCGGCAATCCGGCCAGCAGCAGCGCCATTCGCGCCACGTTGCGGTTGTCTTCACCGGCCTGGTTGGCGCACCCCAGAATAACGTCATCAATGGCCTGGGGATCCAGCTGCGGCAGTCTGGCAAGCAGCGCCTTCAGGGGCAGAGCGGCCAAATCGTCGGCGCGCAGCGCGGATAATGCGCCGCCGTAACGGCCAAAGGGCGTACGAACGGCATCGCAGATTAAAGCCTGTTGCATGGCGATTTCCTCAAGCGGGGATCAGGTCAGATTGCAGTAAACGTATAGGGGTTAACGCTTGCAGCGCGTCAAAGGTGAGCCCCGGACACAGCTCCAGCACCTGCGGGCCGTCCGGGGTGATATCAATGATTGCCATATCCGAATAGATGCGGCTGACGCAGGCCAACCCGGTCAACGGGTAGCTGCACTGTTCCACCAGCTTGCATTCGCCGGTCTTGGTCAGGTAGTCCATCATCACATAGACTTTGCGCGCGCCGATGGCCAGATCCATGGCGCCGCCCACTGCCGGGATCGCGTCTTCGGCGCCGGTGCTCCAGTTGGCCAGATCGCCGGCAGCCGAGACCTGATACGCCCCCATCACGCAGATATCGAGATGGCCGCCGCGCATCATGGTAAAAGAGTCGGCGTGATGGAAATAACTGCCGCCGGGCAGCAAGGTCACCAGCTCTTTGCCGGCGTTGATGAGTTCCGGATCTTCTTCGCCCGGCGCGGGTGACGGCCCCATGCCGAGCAGGCCGTTTTCGCTGTGCAGAATCACTTCTTTGTCGGCGGGCAGGTAGTTAGCGATGCGGGTCGGCAGCCCTATTCCGAGGTTGACGTAGGCGCCTTCCGGAATATCGCGCGCCACCCGTTGGGCTAATTGGTCGCGGGTTAATTTTTGCATGTTCTACTCCTCAGGCAGAGAGGGAAAAGGTCGCGGGGCGCGCCACCGCCACCAGGCGCTGGACGAAGATGCCCGGCGTTATCACGTTTTCCGGATCCAGTGCGCCCAACGGCACCAATTCAGCCACCTGCGCTATCGTCGTGGCGGCGGCCATCGCCATCACCGGGCCAAAATTACGCGCCGCTTTGCGGTAAACCAGATTGCCCCAGCGGTCACCCCGATGGGCCTTTATCAAGGCGAAATCCGCCTTTAAGGGCGTTTCAAACACGTAATGACGCCCGTCGATTTCACGCGTTTCTTTGCCTTGCGCCAGCGGCGTGCCAAAGGCGGTTGGGGTGAAAATGCCGCCCAACCCGCTGCCGGCGGCCTGCATGCGGGCCGCCAGGTTGCCCTGCGGCACCAGTTCCAGTTCGATCGCGCCGCGGCGATAAAGATCGTCGAAGACCCACGAATCGGCCTGGCGCGGGAAGGAGCAAATCATCTTTCGCACACAGCCGGTCTTGAGCAGCGCCGCGAGGCCGCTGTCGCCGTTGCCGGCGTTATTGCTGATTACCGTCAGCTCGCGAGCACCGCGTTCAATCAGCGCATCGATCAGTTCCAGCGGCTGTCCCGCGGGGCCAAAGCCGCCAATCATGATGCTCGCGCCGTCCGGAATGATGGACACGGCATCTTCCAGGGTGGCCACACTTTTATCGATCATCTGTTGTTCCTTTTGTTCGATGCCCGCCGGGGGGAGTGTCTATCGTCAATGGGAAAAGTAGATCGTCCCTTTCAGGCAAACAATACCGATTATCGAAAAAGTGTGCGATTATCGGCTATTGTTTAACAAAGGTTCGCAGGCTGTGATCGTCGGCACACCGAAATTTCAGGCAGACAGCGGGGTAACGAGAATGGAAAAAGGACAGGAAATTACGCGCAGCAGCACCGATCCCTGGAAGGGGGATCCCGACTTTATGGCCTCTTTGGCGCGAGGATTGGAAGTCCTGCAGGCTTTTACGCCGCAGCGGCGGCTGATGTCGGTATCGCAGATTAGCCAGCGTACCGGCATTCCGCGCGCGGCGGTGCGCCGCTGCCTTTACACCCTGAGTAAGCTGGGCTTTGTGTACGCGGAAGACGGCAAGAATTATGAGCTGCGCCCGCGCGTCTTGTCGCTGGGCCATAACTGGCTGGCGGCTTCGCCGTTGGCCAACGCCGCGCAACCGGTGTTGAGGCAACTCAGCCAGACGCTCAATGAGTCCTGTTCCATGGCCATATTGGATGGTGATGACATTCTTTATATCGCCCGCGCATCGACTTCGCGGATCATGACCATTGATTTGCACGTCGGCAGTCGCTTACCTGCCAGCACGACGTCGATGGGGCGGGTTCTGCTGAGCGGGCTCGCCAATGAGCCGTTGAATGACTATTTGGCGCGGCTGACGCAACTGCGTTACACCAGCCATACTCTGGTGAGCGTTAGCGCATTGCGGGAAGAGCTGGCGCGCGTGCGTCAGCAGGGATATGCCATCAACGATCAGGAACTGGAGATTGGTCTGCGTTCACTGGCGGTGCCGCTCACCACGCCGGACGGCCGTATCGCCGCGGCGTTGAACGTCGGTGTGCATGCCAGCCAGGTTTCCGCAGAGCGTTTGTATCAGCACCACTTGCCTTTATTGCGCTCGGCCGCGGAAGAGATATCGCTGCTGTTGCACGACTAATCTTGAACTTTGGGTACCTGCCGGAGTTAACGCCGGTTTTTTACCGCGCCAGGTGAGTCATGCGGTGTTGTACTGTTGCCCGTGGGTAAGGTAATTTGCTGTTGGCAAAGATGACTGACGCGGGGGCCAACGGACATGAACGAGAAAATCGACTATCACATCGAGAAATACCATTTCGCGCCGCTGGATGAGGCCCCGCGGCTTGCGCACCAGTGGCGTGAGGTGCTGAACGAGTGCCGCGAGACGCAGGCCGGGGCGGAAGAGCGTCTGCGCATTGCGCTGCTCAACGTGGATTATGTGACCAGTTTCGAATTGCCGTTTCGCTTATTGCTGGTGCGGGCGCCGCAGCTGATCGCCGGCCTGCGCGATGAGCTGTCGATAAGTCAAAAAAATGTGGTGTTCAACGGCAAGCGTTTCGGCTGTGTCTACAGCCTGAAAAGCGATTTGAGCGGCGTGCCGGAGGCCTTTCAGTACAGCCTGTCGACCCGTATTCATCGAACCTCGGCGTCGGGCGTGGACGCGCTGCCTTACCGGGAAATCGCCAAGGCGCTCAAAGCGCCGCGTGAGCGGCTTAAGCTGGCGCTGGAGCAGGGGCTGCCGGTAACGGCGCTGGATGGATTGTTCTGGTTCGGCATCCAGCGCATTGCCGCCGAGGTGCGCAGGCTAAGAAAAACCGGCATGGCGATCGTGACGGCGGAAACCGAGATCTTCGACACCCTGACCGGCACGACGCGCAAGGTCCCGGTGTACCGCCTGGCCGAGAGTTAATGGCCGATAGCCGGCGGTTTATATTATGAGGCTTGATTCCCGCCGGTCTCCGCCTGGCTCTTCTACGATCCTTTTTTTACCCGCATCTCCTCGCCGTTCGGCAAGAAAACCGACGCGACGTATTCCTCAAACCTGACTCAGCGTTCGTTCTGCAGCGGCACAACACAGACGGCGGGCCATCGTCGATAGCCGGTGTCACGATGGTGTTTCCGGTGGTCGGCGCCGTTTGCCGCCCACCTTTGGCTAACATCGACGAGGGTTTGAAGGAGAAGAGTATGCTGAAACGTTTTGCACTGCTGTGCTGGTGCCTGATCGGCGCCAACGCTCTGGCGGCTGGCCCCAACGCCAATATCAAGTATTACGGCTATGACTGGCTGGACTTTTATGAAACTGCCACGCCGTCTTTCAGCGCCACAGAGGCGCTTAAGGCGATTACCGGCACCGGCTTCAGTATGACCAATCTGAACGTGGTGCACACGTTGGCAAGCCTCAATCTGCCCGTTTGCGCCGGTGGCACCTGCGCCGTGAACATTCAGGCTGGTTCGGGTGCGGTCTCGGGATCGCCGTTTATCGATATCTGCCCTGGCGCAGACTCGAACGGCAGTTGTCAGGCCGCGGGTTCCTGGAACGCCATTTGGACGGCGGTGAAAAAGATCGCCGAAGCCAAACATAAGCCCGGCGCCATTTATTTTATCGATGAGCCGTTCGACGTTCCCGCGTTACAGACCGCGGGGAAATACGACGCTTACCAATATTCAAGCTATGTTTGCACCCTGCGGCAGGCCATGCAGCAGTATGGCGTCGCGATCCCCATCTACACCATCTTGTCCTACCGGCATGCCAACAACGCCGAATGGATCCGTGAAATACAGCAGGGCGCGCCTGCGACCGCGTGTCCGGCCAACGTAAAAAGCACGCCCGATTGGGTTGGGGTGGATAACTACAACTGGTCGGTGGCGGATATGTGGAGTACCTACAACCGCCTGGCGCCGATAAGCGCAGCCGGACAAAAGTGGGTGTTGGTACCGCCTTCCACGGCATCGTTAGGAATGAACGACCAGCAACTGCACGCGCAAATTCAACTGTATTGGGATTTTATTAACCAATATCCCAATGCGCCTGTGGTTTACATCATGAACTGGCGGTTTGATCGCGAGGTTACCGAGAACCGTGCAGCCTACCCTCAATCGACCGCCTTACTGTCTTTCATGGCGAACACGCTGCTTGCCAAACCTTAGGCATGCAAAAAGGAGGTTCGAATCAGGAACCTCCTTTACAGTGCCGCTTACCGATAGGCTTCATTGCGCGCGATAGCATATTTCCCGCTGCCCAGCAGCAGGATGACGACCCCACCCATAAAGAACACCAGTTCGTTTTCAATGCCCCAGGCGCCGACGTCGGTGACGGTAAACACCTTGCCGGTGCCCACCATCAGAAACGCCACCACCAGCGTGAGGGCGTAAACCAGCGCGGCGGGGCGGGTGAACAGCCCCAAAACGATCAGTATCGGCGCCAGGATCTCCCCAACATACACGCCATAGGCGATGAAGGCAGGCAGCCCCTGTTGTTGTAACGCATCGGCGATCCAGCCGACGCCATGCTGAATTTTCGCCACGCCGTGAAACAGCATCAGCCCGCCGAAGGTCAGTCTGAGCGCCAACTTGCCGGCGTCCGGGCGATCAAAAAGGCGCGTGAATGCCGCATTCAGTGACTTAACCATGACCTTTCCTCCTGAATAGGAATGATTTTCAATCAATATATCAGCAAGGTGAATGCGAAAGATGTTCTGGATCAGTAAAACGGCGGGCTTTACGCCGAATCAGCGGGCGAGGTTCGGCGGGCATTGCGCACGGCAACGCAGGCTGTCCCCGCGACCCAAATCGCGGTAAAATGCAGCAGTTCACCCTATCGCATTCCATCAGGCCGTCGAACCCGCTATGAAAACGCGCAAACCGCGCCGTCCGCCCGGGCGGTGGATCTATTACATCCTGCATGAAGACATGCTGTGGCCCTGCCCGGTCAAATGGGAGTGGGAGAGCGGCTATAACGCCTGGCTGCCGTTTTACTATTCCCCCACGCTGGAGTTCGTCGCCGGCAACCCCGCCCGCGCCACCAAGGTCAGCAGCGGCCGGCGCTAAGCGTGTAGCCCGCCTTGCCGCCCGGCATCCGCTCACCTAAGATCATTGCATCACCCACAGGTTTCCGGGAGCGCCCATGTCTACTCTGTTTCGCACTTCTCTTTGCGGCGCGGTGGCGTTGCTGCTGCTTGCGGGTTGTCAGCAGACGGCGCATAAACCGGCGCCGCCGCTGCAGGCGCAGTTGGATCACATCGCTCTGATGCTGGCCGGCGGGCATTTCCTGCGCGTGGCGTGCGGGCGCAGCGAAGTGCCGGACGATGTGAAATTGCAGCGCACCGCGATGCGTACGGCGCAGCACCGCAGCTGGGACACGCATGCGGCAGGGTATCGGCAGCTGCCGGCGCTCACCCAGGCGCGCTATCTGGCTCTGCAACAGGATAATCAGCTGCTGACGGATAAATGCGCCACGCTCAGCCGCAGCACCGCGCGCTTTATCGCGGCGGCGCAGGCCGATCAGGAAGACTACATGGAGTAGCGTTGCGGCAAGCCTGTCGGGTGCTCGTCACGGGCGCCCAAAAATTCTTTGCAGGATAACGATTTATCGATCATCATTTGAAATGATGTTTCACTTTTATCCACCGAGCCCACCTTGAACCTGTATGCCGCCCTGCGTCAGCGCGTGGAAAATACGCCCTGGTACGCCAAACGGAAAAGCTACCGCGTGCTGTTCTGGCGCGAGATCACGCCGCTGGCGGTGCCGATCTTCCTGGAGAACGCCTGCGTGCTGCTGATGGGGGTGCTGAGCACCTTTCTGGTGAGCTGGCTCGGCAAAGAGGCGATGGCCGGGGTGGGGCTGGCGGACAGCTTCAACATGGTGATCATCGCCTTTTTTGCCGCGGTGGATCTCGGCACCACCGTGGTGGTGGCCTTCAGCCTCGGCAAGCGGGATCGCAGGCGCGCGCGGGCGGCGGCGCGTCAGTCGTTGGTCTTGATGACCGGCGTGGCGCTGCTGTTGGCGGCGGGCATTCATCTGGCGGGCGAACCGATCATCGATGTGATCGCCGGCGCGGCCTCGCCGGAAGTGAAAGCGCTGGCGCTCTCTTACCTGCAGACCACGGTGTGGAGCTACCCGGCGGCGGCGATTGCGCTGATCGGCAGCGGCGCCCTGCGCGGCGCGGGCAACACCAAGATCCCGCTGCTGATCAATGGCGGCATGAATATCCTCAATATCATCATCAGCAGCATCCTGATTTACGGCATGCTGGGTTGGCACGGGCTGGGCTTCGTCGGCGCCGGGCTGGGGCTGACGATTTCCCGCTATATCGGCGCCATCGCCATTCTCTATGTGCTGGCGATCGGTTTTAACCCGGCGCTGCACATCACGCTGAAAAGCTATTTCACGCCGCTGAAGATGAGCATCCTGTGGGAAGTGCTGGGGATCGGCATTCCCGCCAGCGTTGAATCGGTGTTGTTCAACGGCGGCAAGCTGTTGACGCAGATGTTCGTCGCCGGCATGGGCACCAACGTGATTGCCGGTAACTTCATCGCCTTCTCCATCGCTTCGTTGATCAACTTGCCGGGCAACGCGTTGGGATCGGCCTCGACCATCATCGTCGGCCGGCGGCTCGGCAAAGGCGAGATCGGCCAGGCGGAGCGGCAGCTGCGTCATATTTTCTGGCTGTCTACCCTTGGGCTAACCGCCATCGCCTGGGGCACGGCGCCGCTGGCCGGGGTATTCGCCGCGTTTTATACCTCGCAGGATGACGTGAAATCGGTGGTGAAAACCCTGATTTGGCTCAACGCCGCCTTTATGCCGATCTGGGCCGCTTCCTGGGTGTTGCCTGCAGGGCTGAAAGGCGCGCGCGATGCCCGCTTTGCCATGTGGGTGACGATGCTGGGCATGTGGGGCTGCCGCGTGGTGGCGGGCTACGCGCTGGGCATTGAACTGGGCATGGGCGTGGTGGGCGTCTGGTTGGGGATGTTCCTCGATTGGGCAGTGCGCGGCGCCTTGTTCTATTGGCGCATGGTCAGCGGGCGCTGGCTGTGGAAATATCCGCGGATGAGGCGAGAGAGGAAAGGTTAACCGTGTATTATCGGGGAACTGCCGGCGCCGATTGAACGGCCGCCGACAAGAAAATGGCGTCGTCAGGAGTGGTGAGTCGAAGGATACCAGCGCAGTGAGTTATTGACAGGGCCTTGGGTGACCAGCACTTTTCCCTTGCCCGCCAGGCTCAGCAGCAAATTGCGCGCCTGATAAATCGTCAAGTCGTTGGACTCGGCCAATTGGCGCGTGGTGGGCCATTCGCCGGGGGGCGGCGGCGGCGTTTCCATGGCTGAAGGGCACAGGTTGTGTAGCGTCGTGAGTAAATGTTGCTGCAGGTTCTGCAATTCTTGTTGTTTTGAGATGCGTTTTGCCATGTAAGCCTCCCTTAAACTTCAGGTGAGTTTTGATATAGCGGTAAAAGATGGGTCAGAGAATAGTGCCGGTTGCCGACAAGACGCTCCTGAGCTATTCCCGGACGGCCGTCTGAACCTGATATTTTCGCCGCTATAACCCGGCGGCGCGCAAGGGGCAGGATGGAGAATGCCGTTGCCGGGGGCCCGGCCGGCTGTGTGTATTGGCTGTATTTCATTGTTTTGCTCCATGGTGTACTTCCGAGCCTGGTTTTCACCTGTTCGGATCGTTAAGTCTTCCTTCTCTTTCTCGGCGCATTATAACGCAAATAGCAAAATGGCGATCGTTAATGTCGTGGAAAATATGTTTTTCGATACAATTGACTGGTGTTATTGCTTTTACGATCTGTTGTCTCGCAAAAATATATTCGTCTCGTGGTTTTTGGGCTTATATTTTGTATTTATTGGTTTTGATTAAAATGGCTTTCCAAGGTGTGAGTGTTTTTGTAAGAATAACCAGGCCAAAATGAGCGGGTAAGACGAAGCTTATTTTAAATATCTCTGAAGGGTAAGTCTTTAGACGATCTTTATTTAAGCGTGTTTTTCTTTTGCCTGTTTAGCTATTCGTTTATAACCCTAATTGGGTGGTAATGAATTGACAGTCGCGATTTCACAATTGCGACGTCTTTCTTTTTGGCGAAGAGTAATACCGTTATTCATTCTGGAATGTATAAATGGCTGTTAAAGGAACGGGAGCAATCCTGCGCTTTTTACACAATATTAAAGGAATAAGTGAATTATGAAACTGAACAAAATCATGCTGGCAACTGTTCTGGCGTTTGGCGTGTCTTCTCTGGCGAATGCCGCCGATCAGGGTCATGGCAAAGTGACTTTTACCGGTTCTATTATTGATGCTCCTTGCTCCATTGCGCCTGAATCGGCCGATCAAACTGTGGAAATGGGGCAGATTTCCAATGTCGCGCTGAAAAATGGCGGCAAATCAGCGCCGCGTCAGTTCGATATTAAACTGGAACAGTGCGACACCTCCACGCTGAAAACCGTCACCACCACTTTTGACGGCAAGGCTTCCGCCGCGAACCCTGATCTGCTGGGCATCATCGGTACCGCCAGCGGCGCCAGCATCGCCATTACCGACATGGCGAGCAATCCGATCAAACTGGGCACCGCAACGGCTCCTCAGACGTTGAACGACGGCAACAACACGCTGCGCTTCGCCGCTTACCTGCAGGGTGACGGCGCTTCCGCCACCGTGGTTCCAGGTGATTTCACCGCCGTAGCCGATTTCAAACTGGCTTACCAATAAGTCTCATCGCCATTGGCGTGACGTCTTTTATGCATGCGGGATATCCCGCATGCATTTTCCCAGGATGAAGGGTATTTGTCAGGGGTATTCAATGAACCGGTTTATTTACCATTTAGTGTCTCCTTGCATATTGATGACCATGCTAGTTATTCCGGCCACTCAGGCTGCTCCCAAGGTTCAGGGATGGGGGCGAGTGAATATGCAAGGAGCCATTATCGATACCGCTTGCGCCATTGCCGCCGGCAGTCGCGATCAGACTATCGATATGGATGTGTTGCCGCTGGGAAATATTGCGCGCGATGGACAGGGCAATACGCGCCCATTCACCATCGAATTAATCAACTGCACGTTTGAACGGCCAAAGCCCAATTTGCCGAACTGGAAGCAATTCCAGGTTGTTTTTGACGGCGATGCCGATGGCGAGTTATTCGGCGTGCGCGGAGACGCGAAGGGTGTGGCGCTGCAAATATCCGATGGCCAAGGGAATATCGCGGCGCCCGGCGTGCCTTTGCCGCGTGGCGATATTTCACCAGGAAGCATGTCGCTCAACTATTCCATCAAGCTGGTTGCCAATAAGCAACCGCTGCATGCCGGAAGCTATTTTTCTGCGGTGCGCTTCAAGCTGGATTATTACTGAAGTTTTTATTACGGCTTACGGTGGGCCGCAACGACGGAAATATACGATAAAGGTTAGGGATATGATGTTATCACCTGCTGGGAAGCTATTTCGATTTCAGGTTTTGGGGTTATGTATCACGCTGGCACTGGGAAGTTCATCAACGCGTGTTTACGCTGAAGACGGTATTCAATTTAATACCGATATTCTGGATGTTAACGATCGGAAAAATATCGACCTAAGCCAATTTTCCCGCAGCGGCTACATTATGCCGGGGAGTTACAGCATGGTGGTTCATATCAATAAAAACGAACTGCCGGAGCAAAAAATATCGTTTTATCCGCCGGACAGCGATCCGGACGGCAGCCGGGCCTGCATCACCAAAGCGTTGGTCGAACAATTGGGGCTGAAGCAAGAGATGATGCGATCGCTCAGCTGGTGGCATCAGGGTGAGTGTCTGGACGAATCCAGCCTGAAAGGCATGGCGTCGCGCGGCGATCTTGCGACGGCTGCGCTCTATCTGAGCGTGCCGCAGGCTTATATGGAGTACAGCTCGGAAGACTGGGATCCGCCGTCGCGCTGGGATGAGGGCATTCCGGGGTTGTTGTTCGACTATAACCTCAATGCTCAAAGCCGGCATCAGCAAAAGGAGGGCACTCGCGAGTATAGCGTCAGCGGCAACGGTACCGCCGGCGCCAACCTCGGCGCCTGGCGTCTGCGCGCCGACTGGCAGGGGCAGCTTAACCATCAAACCGGTGTCGGGCAGCCTACCGATAAGAAGTTGGAGTGGAGCCGCTATTACGCCTACCGCGCCATCCCCGCGCTGCGTTCGCGCCTGACGCTGGGTGAAGACTATTTGGATTCGGGCATTTTCGAGAGCTTCCGTTTTTCAGGCGCGAGTCTGATCTCCGACGACAATATGCTGCCGCCCAACCTGCGCGGCTATGCGCCAGAGGTGGTCGGCGTGGCCAAAACCAACGCCAAGGTGACCATCAGTCAGCAGGGGCGGGTCATTTATGAAACCCAGGTGGCGGCGGGGCCGTTCCGTATTCAGGACATCAATGACGCCATCTCCGGCGAGTTGGATGTGCGGGTGGAAGAACAGGACGGCAGCGTACAGGCGTTCAAGATGAACACCGCCAGCATTCCGTATCTGACCCGCCCGGGCTCGTGGCGTTTCAAACTGGCGGCGGGCAAGCCGTCCGACTGGCAACACCACGCTCGCGGGCCGCTGTTTGGCACCGGCGAATTCTCATGGGGCATCAGCAACGGCTGGTCGTTGTATGGCGGCGCGTTGGCGGGCGGCGATTATAACGCCCTTTCGCTGGGCGTGGGGCGCGATCTGATGATGTTCGGCGCGCTGTCGTTCGACGCTACCCAATCGCGGGCGCGCCTGCCGCAGCAGGAAAAAACGCTGAGCGGCGGTTCTTACCGGGTGAGCTATTCGAAAACCTTCGATGAGTTGGACAGCCAGGTCACCTTCGCCGGCTACCGTTTCTCGGAAGAAGACTACATGAGCATGAGCGAATACCTCGACGCGCGTTATTACGGTAATCGGGTCGGCAACAACAAGGAGATGTACACCATCACCTTTAACAAGCAGTTCCGCGACTGGGGGTTGAGCACCTACCTCAACTACAACCATCAGACTTATTGGGATCGTCCGGCCAATGACCGTTACAGCCTGACGGCGTCGCGCTATTTCGACATCGCCGACTTCAAAAACCTGAGCCTGTCGTTGTCGGCTTATCGCAACCGTTACAACGAGACCAACGACGACGGCATGTATCTGTCGCTGTCAATGCCGTGGGGCAATGGTGCCACTCTCAGCTACAACACCACGGTGAATCGCAACGACAACACTCATCGCGTGGGGTACTACAACCGCGTCGACGAACACAACAACTATCAGGTGAGCGCCGGCAGCGCGCGGAGCGGCGCCAATTTGAACGGCTACTACAACCACGAGGGCGACGTGGCGCGTCTGAGCGCCAACGCCAGCTATCAGGCCGGGCGCTACAGCGCCGTTGGCCTGTCCGCGCAGGGAGGGATGACCGTTACGCAGGAAGGCGGCGCGCTGCATCGCTCTACCGTTATGGGCGGTACGCGCCTGTTGCTGGACACCAACGGCGTAGCCGGGGTACCGGTGCGCGGCTACGGCAGCACCGTGAGCACCAACCGCTTCGGCAAGGCGGTGGTGGCGGACGTCAACAGCTATTACCGCAACAAGGCCAGCATCGATCTGAACAAGCTGGGAGACAACGCCGAGGCCACCCGATCGGTGGTGCAGGCCACCCTGACGGAAGGGGCGATTGGCTACCGCAAGTTCGATGTGATCGCCGGTGAGAAGGCAATGGCGATCGTCAAACTGGCGGACGGCAGTACGCCGCCGTTCGGCGCTACGGTGTTGAACGCCCGCAAACAGGAAACCGGCATCGTCAACGACGGCGGCAGCGTCTACCTGAGCGGCATCAACGCCGGTGAAACCATGACGGTCCACTGGAATGGCGCCGCACAGTGCCAAATACAGCTGCCGTCTTCGCTGCCGGCCGACATGCTGATGCGTACATTGTTGCTGCCTTGCCGGCCGCTCGCCCCGGCTGAATAAATTCATCATTCTGAATCTGGAGTAATCGACAACATGCAGAACATTTCCCTGAAGACCGCGGCGGCGATCGCCCTGTTGAGCACAGCGATGTCGCAGCAGGCATCGGCGGCGATCGCGCTCGATCGCACCCGGGTGATCTTTGACGGCGGCCAGAGCTCGGTCAGCCTGAACCTCAGCAACCAGAACAAACAGCTGCCGTATCTGGCGCAGGGTTGGCTGGAGGACGAGCAGGGCAACAAGATTCAGAGCCCGCTGGTGGTGCTGCCGCCGGTGCAGCGCATCGAGCCGGGCAAACCGAGCCAGATAAAGATTCAGGCGCTGCCGGCGGCCAAACAGCTGCCGCAGGATCGCGAGAGCCTGTACTACTTCAATTTGCGCGAGATCCCGCCGAAGAGCGACAAACCGAACACGCTGCAGATCGCGCTGCAAACGCGCATCAAGCTGTTTTACCGGCCGACGGCGATCGTGCCGAGCCGCGCCGACATGGCGACGCCGTGGCAAGAGCAACTGACACTGACGCGGCAGGGCGACGGCTATCAGGTCAATAACCCGACCCCTTATTACATCACCATTGTCGATGCCGGGAGCAAAAAGCACGGCGAAGGCGCGCAGGGTTTCGAGCCCTTCATGATCGCGCCCAAGAGCAATGCGCGGCTGACCGTGAGCGCGGCGGCCCTGGGCGGCAGCCCGGTGCTGACCTATATCAACGACTACGGCGGCCGGCCGCAGCTCAGTTTCAACTGCAGCGGCGGCAGTTGCAAAGTGGTGCCGGAAAAGAAACCGGCTTCATAACCCTCTGTTCAGGCCGTTATCGACGGGAGAGTGACTCAGGTGCAAAGGATGAAACGAAAACTGAAAAAGGACAGCCTGCCGCAGCGCTGCGAATGGCGCTATTACGCCGCGATGGGCGGCCTGGCGCTGATGTTGCCGCTGCTATTGCCGAAAGCCGTCGCGGCCGACAACTGGCAGGTGGAAGGCGCCAACGGCGTGTTGCAGGTGCGCGGCGCGCTGACGGAGAGTGCCTGTCGGTTGGAGATGACCAGCGCGCGGCAGGATATTTGGCTGGGGGAAACCGGCACCGCACGCTTGCGGCAGGACGGCGATCGCGGGCTGCCGGTGGCGTTCGAGCTGCGCTTGCAGGATTGTCTGCGTGCCTCGACCAGCCAGCGCGATGCGCGCACCGGCGCGCTGACCTGGGCGCCGAACCAACCGGCGGTGACGGTCAGCTTCGGCGCGCCGGCGGATATGGATAATCCACAGTTGGTGAAAGCGCAGGGCGTGTCTGGTCTGGGGCTGCGCCTGCTGGACGGCCGCGGCCGCGACGTTCGCCTGGGCAGCCGCGGTGAGCCGCTGATGCTGACGCCGGGGCAGAATACCTTGAGCTACACCGTCGCGCCGGAGCGAACCGCGGCGCCGTTGATGGCCGGCGCTTATCGGGCGGCGGTGGATTTTAGGCTGAGTTATGACTGAGGCGGCGAGATGGCGCAGATGATGAAACGAAGCCGAACGGCGCTCTGGCTGGCGGGGCTGTTGGCGCTGGTTCAACTGTCGGCTGAGGCGAACACCCTGGTGAACGTGCGGGTCACCGTGCTTTCCCCTCCCTGCGTTATCAACGGTGGGCAGCCTATCGAGGTGAATTTCGGCGATGAAGTGATGACCACCCGGATCGACGGCAACAACTATCGGCGGCCGGTGAACTATACGCTGACGTGCAACGGGCAGAGCAGCAACGCTCTCAAATTGCAGGTTCAGGGGGCGGCGGCCGGTTTCGACGGTCAATTGTTGCGCACCAGCCAGGACGGACTGGGCATCGCGCTGCTTCACGGGGGAGGCCGCTGGCCAATCAATCAGTGGTTGAGTTTTACCTATCCCGTCACGCCGACGCTTGAGGCGGTGCCGGTGAAATCGGCCACTGCCAAACTGACGGCGGGCGAATTCACCGCCGGCGCGACGATGAAAGTGGACTATCAGTAACGCAGGAGCTAGAGCATGAAACAGCGTTTAACGGCGAGCGTGCTGCTGTGCGCCGGCGTGGTGTGCCACTTCGCCTGGGCGGAAAAAACGGTCGATATGCAGTTCCGCGGCACGCTGATCGAGCCGCCGCCCTGCACCATCAACGATGATGGCGTGATCGATGTGGATTTCGGCGATCGCGTCGGTATCAATAAGGTCGACGGCGTGAATTACCGGCAAACCATCGGCTATCGCATTACCTGCGAGCCGGGGATCGGCAAGTGGGACATGATGTTGCGCCTGAACGGCACGGCGACGTCTTTCGATGAGGCGGCGGTGCAAACCAACCACCGTTATCTGGGCATTCGCATTTACCAAAATGCCGCGCCATTCAAAGTGGGCAGTTCGCTGCCCATCGATCCGCTCAAGCCGCCGGTACTGGAAGCGGTGCCGGTCGGCAAGGCGGGGGAAACCTTGACGGAAGGGGCGTTCGACGCCACGGCGACCCTGCAGGCTGACTACCAGTGAAGGAGGGAACACGTATGAAAATGACGCCAAGACGCCGCTGGGCGACGGCGGGGCTGTTGCTGTTTTCACTGGGCGCGAGCGGCATGGTGCGAGCGGCGGACAATCTCTATATGCACGGCGCGCTGGTGGCGGAGCCCTGTGTCATTCAGCCGGGCGACGAAGATATCCAACTGGATTTCGGCACCGTGGTCGACAAATACCTGTACCTGAATCAGCGCACGTTGAGCCAACCGTTCGAGCTGCGGCTGTCCGAATGCGATCTGAGCCTGGGAAAAACGGTGTCGATCACCTTCAAGGGCGAGGAAAACCCGCAGTTGCCGGGGTTGTTGGCGCTGGCGGCGAGCAGCGAGGCCAGCGGGATCGCCATCGGCATGGAAACCGCGCAAGGGCGGCCATTGCCGCTCAACAGCGCCGGCGGCAAATACCCGTTGCAGAACGGCAGTACGGTGATCGCCGTGCAGGCTTATGTGCGGGGCGAACCGGAGGCGCTGGCGAAGAAGACCATCGGTCGCGGCGCGTTCAACGCCATTGCGACTTTCAACCTGGACTATCAATAAACGCCGGGCCGGCCCGGTATTCGGCAAAACAGAATAAGGACCTGACGCGATGCAGCGTGCTCACTTCAGATGGATGTCTCTACTGCTTGGCCTGGCGCCGGGGCTGTGCTCGGCACAAATCTATTCGTACGTCACCCAAAGCACCGGCTCTCCCTCCAACGCTAGCTATAAGTTCGTGCTTGAAAGCTGGGATATGGACGACCTGTCGCCCAATCCCTGCTATCAGCAGGCAAATTGCGCTATCGGCATTAACCACCGGCATACCAGCACCAACACCGGGGGCACATCTTCGGTGTCACCGTCTGCCTACGTTGTCGGCTCGACGCGTTATCCGCAAATTACTCAATTGGCGACGATGGGCGAACTCAGCCGTTTTTATCAAAGCATCTATCCGTTGCCGATACAGGGGAGCACTTCGCACGTGGGGGAGTCGATCACTCAGGAGTGCGTCGGGTTGTTTTACAACACGCGCTCCGGTTCCGCGGTAACGGGGAGCAATGCGCGCCTGATGCCCAGCAGCGTCTGCGGCATCGCGCCGCCGCCGGTCGGGGTGTGCGGCATTGATGAGCAGCAGCTTGATTTGAACCATGGCGTGCTGCAGGACACTGAACTGGCGGGTAATACCGCGCGCGGCAGTCTGCGGGTGGTGTGTTCGCAGAAGATGAATATCGTCATGTATATCCGCACCGGCAGCAGCGGCCGTTTGGATCTGGGCAACAACTCGGGCGTCTACAGCACGCTGCGCATCAATGGCGTGTTGGGCAATCAGGGCTATCCGTTCACTGCCGACACGAGCGGCATCACGTTGCCGGTCACTTCAACGCTCGGCGTGACCGGAACGGTCAAAGCCGGTGATTACTCTGGGCAGTCGGTCGCCATTCTGGCGCTGCCGTAGCCGCTTGGTCGCGCTTAAGGCCGCGTATCGCCGCAAGGCCGTCATCGGTCTTGTTAGCGCTGATAAGCGGAAAGGATGACGTGCATCTGGGTGCGAAAAGGGAGATTTCATGGAGAAGGTACCGATGGGAAATAGTCTGTCCCTGGCGTTCATCGATAACGACCGCTTTTTTATTGAAGGGCTGCAGCGGGTGCTGCTGCCTTATTTTGCCCGCAGGGCGATTCCGGTTCGATTGCTGGATCCCGCCGCGGCGGCGCAGGCGGATATGGTGTTCCAGTCCGTGGAAAGGGATTGGCAGGCGCGATTCTGCCTGCGTGCAGCGGAGGGCGGTAAACAGATTAATTTTTCTCTGCGTGCGCCGGATGACACCCGTTGGCGCGACAAGCCGCGTTGCATCAGCGAATCGGGTGTGATCTTTCGCAACGATACGATCGGCCTCGTGCTGAGCCGGGTGGAACAGGCGCTGGCGTTGCAGACGTCTGATAGCGAAGCGCGCCGCTGTTATTGGTGCGAGCGGCAGCGCATTACCCGCCGCGAACAGGATGTAATGCGCTATCTGGCCTGGGAAATGCCGCCGACGGCGATAGCGCGTTATTTGGCGTTGAGCGTGAAGACCGTCAGTAACCACAAACAGGCAGCGATGAGAAAACTGGGGTTCAAACGCAACGTCGATTTATACCACTGGCTGCGGCAAGGGGGCCTGAAAACCGTAGAGCGTTCGCGAGGAGAGGGGTGCGGTTCAGGTGCGCGGCTTGGCGCCGGAACCGCTGCGGCGTCAATACAGCAGCGTCATCGCGCTGAAGAACAGTAGCGTCAACACGATGATGATGACGTTTTGTGTGGCTTTGCGCACCAGTTTGCTGGCGCTCAGCCGGCTGTCGATGATGTAGAGCAGCGGCACCATCAACAGCACGTAGGCGAACATCAGCATGGCGGTAAAGGGCTGCAGGTTCATTCATGCTCCTCTTGTGCGTCATCATCGCCGACCAGGTGCACCAGCACGGCCTCCGTCTGATGGGGCAAACCAATAAAATGCGCAGTGGCGGGGGAGTTCGCCGCGAGCGGCAGAGCGGCGCGCCGCGTCTTCACCGCCGCTTGCAGAATTTTCTTTCGATGCTTCCGAGTATGGTCGACCATGCGCCTCCGAATAAAGCCGCCCGCAGGCGGCCGATCGTTGTATTGCCCATTAAGCTGGATAAGGATTTCGGGCCGCTGCCGGGGCCACGCACTCATAATATTGCGAATGATAACCATTATCAACAATGAGAGTGAAAAAATTAAGGGTATTACGAGGGGCAGTCGGCGGGGCGGGAAAAGAAAAAGCACGCCTTGCGGCGTGCTTTGCGCGGTATTAACTGCAGCGGTTACTTCTGGTCGGGCAGGGCGTAAGCGACCAGATAGTCACCCAGCTTGGTGCCGAAGGAACCGTGGCCGCCGGCGAAGATCAGCACGTACTGCTTGCCGTTGACCTCATAGGTCATCGGCGTCGCCTGGCCGCCGGCCGGCAAGCGCGCTTCCCACAGTTTTTCACCGTTGGTCACGCTGAAGGCGCGCAGGTAGTTGTCTGCGGTGGCGCCGATGAAGAACACGTTACCGGCGGTGGTCACCGGGCCGCCCAGCATCGGCATGCCCATTTTGAACGGCAGCGGCAGCGGTGAGCTGTCGCGCACGGTGCCGATGCGTTTTTTCCACACGATGTCGTTGGTTTTCAGATCCACGGCGGAAATGTAACCCCAGGCCGGCTGTTTGCACGGCAGACCGAACGGTGACAGGAACGGGTTCAGGGTCACGCCGAACGGCACGCCATACTGCGGCTGCACGCCGGACTCGGTGCCGCTGCCGCCCTTGTCGCCTTCCGGCGGCTCAATCGGGTTGCCTGGGCCGCGTGGGATCAGCTTGGACACGAACGGCAGCGCGATCGGGTTGGCGATGGCGATTTCGCGATCGGTATCGACGGCCAGGCCGCCCCACTCGAACATGCCGAGGTTACCCGGGAACACCAGCGTGCCCTGCTCGGACGGCGGGGTGAAGGTGCCTTCGTAACGCAGGCTGTGGAACATCACGCGGCAGACCAGCTGGTCATAGATGGTCGCGCCCCACATGTCCGCACCGGTCAGTTTCTTCTCAGGACGGAAGGTCAGCTCGGAGAACGGCTGGGTCGGCGACAGGCGGTCGCCTTTGGCCGGGCCCTGCGGTACCGGTTTCTCCGGGGCCGGCACCACCAGCTCGCCGTTGGTGCGGTTCAGCACGAAGATGTTGCCGGTTTTGGTCGGCACGTAGATGACCGGCACTTTTTTACCGCTCTTGTCGGTAATGTCCGCCAGGGTCGGCTGCGCCGGCACGTCCATATCCCACAGGTCGTGGTGTACCGTCTGATAGAACCAGGCCAGCTTGCCGGTGGAGGCGTTCAGCGCCAGCAGGCCGCTGGCGTAGCGCTCCATTTCCGGGGTGCGATCGCCGCCCCAGATGTCCGGCGTGGAAACGCCCATCGGCAGATAGACGATATCCAGCTTGGCGTCATAGGCGGCCGGCGCCCAGGAGTTCGGCGAGTTCGGCACGAAGTGATGCTCGTCCGCCGGGATGGCGTTCGGATCTTTCGCGCCCGGATCGAAGGCCCACAGCAGCTTGCCGCTGTTGACGTCGAAGCCGCGAATGACGCCGGAAGGCTCGCGGTTGGAGTAGTTGTCGGTCACGGCGCCGGCGATGACGATCACTTTATCGGTGATCACCGGCGGCGAAGTCGGCTCGTAGTGGCCCGGCGTCGCATACGGCATGTTGCTCTGCAGGTTCAACTCGCCGTTGTTGGCGAAGTCCGGGCACGGTTTGCCGGTGTCGGCGTCCAGCGCGAACAGGCGACCGTCGTTGACCGGCAGAATGATGCGGCGCGCGCACATCGCCGGTGCGGCATCGCCGGCGGCGCCCGCGGCTGCAGCGGTTTCGTGGTAAGACACGCCGCGGCAGGTGATGTGCTGGAAGGTCGGGTTGTACTTCAGCTGCGGATCAAATTTCCACTTTTCTTTACCGGTGGCGGCATCCAGCGCGAACAGCTTCTGGTGCGGCGTACACATGTAAAGGGTATCGCGGATCTTGATCGGCGTGACTTCGTTGGTGATCTCACCCGGATCGTTGGCGGTCTTCAGATCGCCGGTCTGGAAACGCCAAACCTCTTGCAGCTGGCCAACGTTTTTGTCGTTGATCTGGCTCAGCGGCGAGTAACGGGTGCCTTCCTGGGTGCGGCCATAGGCCGGCCAGTCGGCGCCGTTGGCGTCTTTCGGCTGCACCTGCGCGGCGTCGAGAGTGCCGTTGATCTCTTGCGGATCGTTGAATACGGCATAGGCCAGTGCGATGACGGTGATTGCCAGCGCCGCGCTCAGCGCACCGTAGGCGAACTTGCCGTTGGCGACCAGCTTACGGTAGATAAACGGCAGCACCAGCCACAGGCCGAAGAAGAAGGTGACGTCCAGGCGCGGCGTCAGCGCCCAGAAGTCCGGGCCGACTTCCCACAGGGCCCAAATAGTGGTGCCCAGCAGGAATACCGCGTACAGCAGCAGCGCGGTGGCGCGGCGGCGGAACAGCAGCCAGGAGGTCGCCAGCAGCACCAGCCCGGCGATGATGTAATACAGCGAACCGCCCAACTTGGCCAGCCAAATGCCGCCGCCGAGCAGATAAAGCCCGCTCAGCGCGGCAAATAGCGCCGTTATGACGATAAGCGGCGATAGTGACGCTTTATTTTGCATAGCAATACCCTTACCAAAAATGAAAGTCCCCGATTTAGAGATTAAGCCAAATCGGAAAAAACACGCGGTTTATCCCTAATATTTCAGCGGGAAGCCGCTAGGGTGACGTAAAACCCATCCCGTTTTTTAACCTTAAGGTGCTTTGCCTTATTCAAAGCGGTAAGACAAGGTGGCGCCGCCACCCCAGTTGCGACCCGGCGCCGGCTCGAAATAGCGGCCGTTGCCTTCGTTGACGATCACCGAACCGACGTAACGGCGATCGAACACATTGTCTACCCGGCTGAACACGTCCAGCGCCCAGCGGTTCCAGGTAAAGCGATAACCGGCGTTTACGCCGGCCACGGTGTAAGAGGGCGCCTGCGCGCTGTTGGCGTCGTTGGCCTGAATGTCGCTCATGTAGCGCAGCTCCGCGCCGGCGTGCCAGCCTTCCGGCGGCGCCCAGGCCAGCGAGGCGTAGCCCATATTGCGCGCGATGCCCGGCAGGCGATTGCCGGCGGGGGTACAGCCGGATTTACCGCACATATCGCTGCGGTAGGTGGCGTCCAGCAGCGTCCAGGCCATATTCAGGCGCCAGTCCAACGCAAACTCCTGATCCAGCGCCAGCTCGAGGCCGCGCCGCCGGGTTTTACCGGCGTTGGCATAGCTGGTGCGCCCGCCGCTGCTTTCCGCCACCACCAGTTCGTTGTCGGTCTCGGTCTGGAACAGGGCGGCGCTCACCAGGCCGTTGCCGAGGCGCAGCTTGCTGCCCAGCTCGACGGTGTCGCTGGTAGACGGCTGCAGGCCGATGTTGAGGCCCGCCTGGCCGTCGGGGCGGTATGAGAGCTCGTTGATGGTGGGGGTTTCAAAGCCGCGGCCGGCGGAGAGATAAAGGTTCCACGCCGGATTGATCTTGTAGTTGAGCGAGCCCATCGGCAGCCACTGGTGGTAGCGCTTGCTGCCGCTGTCGTCGCCGTTGCGCGGCGTGATGTAATAGTCGGTCGAGTCGAAGCTGACCGTGCTGTAACGCAGGCCGGCATCCAGCGTCCAGTGCGGCGTCAGTTGCCAGGAGGTTTGCAGGTAAGGATCCAGGTTCCAGATGCGGTTCTTCTCGTTGCGCCGCTGGTCGCCTTTCTCGCCGTAGTCCACTGTGCCGTCTCGCAGAATAAAGTTTTCGAACCCCTGCCGGCGTTCGGTCATGGTTTCATAATCCAGACCGCCGATCAGTGTTACCGGTAACGATGCGAGAGTATCCTCATGCTTCCAGCGAGTGTCAATGCCCTGATATTTTCTTTCCAGCACGATCACCCCGCCGGCGTGGGTGGGGTTGAGCTGCGGCCCCATCGGGATCGATTGATACTGCGTGGTGTGGCGCTCGCCGTGGTAGGCGGTCAGGGTCAGTTCGTCGCGCTCGCTCATCTGGCGTTGATAGCGCAGGCCGGCCTGGGTCTGGTCGAGCGATTTGCGGGTGTTGTATTGATCCGCGCGCGGCGCCTGGCGCGGGTTTTCCTTCCATTCCGCTTCGGTCAGGCCGCCCGGATCGCCGGCATCGATTGAGACGCTGTTGAACATCAGCGTCAGGGTGCTGACGTCGTCCAGCCGCACGCCGAGCTTGCCGTTGCTGAGGTTTTTCCGCGCGGCGCTGTGATCGCGGTAGCCCTGGGTGGTAAAGCGGGTGCCGGAGATGGCGTAGTTGACGTCGCCGGCCTGGGTGCCGTCGCCGGTGGCGCCGGTCGCTTTCACCCCGTAGCGCCAGGTGTTGTCACTGCCGAAATAGCCGCCGGCCTCCAGCGTCGGCGGCTGGGTGCCGGTAATAGTGTCAACATTGATGACCCCGCCCGAGGCGTTGCCGTACAGCGCGGAATAGGGGCCGCGCAGCACCTCGATACGTTCGACGGAATTGATGTCGATATTGGAGGTTTGCCCCTGGCCGTCGGGCATGGTGGCGGGAATGCCGTCGACGTACATGCGCACCCCGCGCACGCCGAACATCGAGCGGCTACCGAACCCGCGTATCGACAGCTGCAGATCCTGCGCATAGTTTTGCCGGTTTTGGATCTGCAGGCCCGGCACGCTGCCGAGGTTTTCCGACAGGTTAATCTGCGGCGCGGCGTTGCGCAGGTCTTCGCCGTCGATCACGCTGACGGAGACCGGCGACCCCAGCTCCGTCAATCCGGTGGGTTGCGCCATCACCACCAGGGTGTCGCTGTCTTTTTGCTCCGCCGCCAGGGCCGAACCGATACAGATCGGCTGTAGCAATAACAGGGTTGCCGGGGTCAAGGCGGGACGTTTTTTATTCATCAGATAATTCTGCCAATAATGCTGAAAGAGTTGCCCGCAAGGGGGCGAAAATAGCCATTTTTGACTCCCTGTACCGGCATTCAAGGGGAAGGAAACTGCATCCTGCAAAGAGTATAGGATATTCCGATATCGTATGCTTTGGAATAGCGCAGCCGAAAGAGGCGTGTTTTCAATTAAGAAAATTCTCTATTCAATAGCGATGTGCCGGGCGTTTTTAAATTACCCAGGCTTATATTAAACATAATCCTATTCGTTTTTTTAATTTGTTTATCTCATTTATTTTATTAATGAATGCAATGTGGTTAATTCATTAGTGGAAAATAAAAACATATTATATATGATTGATTTTTATCATATTTATTTATTTGTATTTTTGTGGCTTTATTTTTTATAAAAATAAAATAATATTCCCTCTTATGTTTTTTAGGTTTTCAGTTAACAGCTCAATCGTATAACGCTTACGGTATTTATGTCATGCATAAGTATCTATTTATATATTTACGGAATATATTAAAAGGGAATTGATTTATGGACGCGCTCATCGCTTCACCCTATACCCACACATTTTGGAATGAGTACATGCTCAATCCACACTCCTGCGAGTACAACCTGGTGCTGGATCAGACGATTGAGGGAGAATTGGACGTCGGCCGACTGCGCGCGGCGATCGACGGGGTTTGCCGTGACTATATTCTGTTTCACCACGTTCTGGATGACAGCGCCTCGCAATTACGCTGGGTAAGGTCGGCGAAAAAAATTGCGCTGGAAACGCTCGATGCCGATTGCGATGTCGGTAAGTTAATCAACACGCCGTTCGATCTCCGGGAAGGGCCGCTGTGCCGCTTCTACCTGATTGAGCTGGCTCCGCAGCGCTATAACCTGATCATTGTCGTTCATCACATCCTGATCGACGGCCTGTCCGGACAGGAGTTCTACAGCGCCGTTTCCGCCTATTACAATCGCGGCACGGCGGTGACGCCGCCGCAAGTGGATGAAACGGACATCAGCACATTGTACCGGCGCTATGAGGCGGATATCGCGGCGTTGAAACACGAGTTCGGTTCCGCGTCATTCTGGGGCGACATGCTGGCCGAATGCGCCCCGCGCGTGGCGTTGCCTTATCTCCCCGGCGCAGCGGCCGAAGCGCCCGGCGCTGGCGAAGTGCGTTTTGCGTTGCCGTTCGCCGAATGGCAAGCGCTGAAATCCGGCGTCAGGTATGCCAATCCTTTCCTGATCTTCAAAACGCTGTGGGCGCTGCTGATCGCCCGACAATCTGCGCAGGAAACGGTGCATATCGGTTATCCCATCGCGCCGGAGGGTGGCGAGGCGCTGTTCTTCGGCGCACAGGTCAACACCGCGGTGTTTCCCTTGACCCTCGCCCCGGGAGCCACGTTCAATCAGCTGTACCGCGCGACGCTGGCCTACAGCAAAGCGCTCAAGGTGGCTGGCAAGCTGCGGCACAGCCAATTACCGGTTTATGACATGCTGAGCCTCAGTCCGGTGCGTCAGCTGAACGTCAACTTTACCCAGGCTTACCTTAAAGATGCGCCGCTGGCGCTCGAGGGGTGTCGCATTGGCGTCAATCATCGGTTCAACGTCGATCTGGCCGGTTCGGAACTGCTGCTGGAGTATCAGCCCACCGAGCAGGCCTTTGAGTTTCGCCTGCGCTACCGCCCCGATCTGTTCGACGCGACCCAGATGGCGGAGATGGCGGAGCAGTATCTCTGGCTATTGCAGCGCGCGTTAACCGAACCGGACGCGCCGATTGCCGCTTGGCCGCAGCTGACGGCGCAACAGGTTTTGCGCTGCCGCGACGCCTGGGAGAGCGAGCCTGCAACGGCCGATGCGGAAGCGACGCTGCTCGACGGCTTGGCCCGCCAGGCGCGCCGTCACCCGGAACGCATCGCCGTGACCGACGCCAAAGGATCGCTCAGCTACCGCCAGCTGGCGCAGCGCAGCGATCGTCTGGCGCTGCGGCTGCGGGCGGAGTATCAACGGCTGCGCGGCGTGGCCATGCCGCCGGAGACGCTGATCCCGCTGTATCTGCAGCGCAGCGTGGAGGCGGTGGTGGCGATGCTGGCCATCATGAAGGCGGGCGGCGCCTATGTGCCGCTGGATCCCGCCGCGCCGGCGCAGCGGCTGGATTATATCCTGCAAGAGGTGAACAGCCCGATCGTTCTGACCGAAAGCGCGTTGCAGGCCGCGGCGCAGCGATTGGCGCCGGGCGATCTTTGCCTGTCGGCGGATGAACCGCTCGCCGACGCGGATGCCGCGAGCTTGCCGCGTGTGGACGCCCGGCAGTTGGCCTACGTGATTTACACCTCCGGCACCAGCGGGCGGCCGAAGGGCACGCTGTGCGAACACCGGGGTGCGGCCAATATGGTGCTTGGCCATAAGCAGCGTTTGTTGCGCAATGAGCCGGATGCGCTCAACTGCCTGCAGTTCGCCTCGCTGGCGTTTGACGCGCACGTCTTTGAGGTGTTCATGGCCCTGGGCAACGGCCACCGGCTGTTCATCGCGAGCGAAGCGCAGCGACGAGATCCGGCGTTGTTGTGCGAACAGATGGCGGCCTGGTGCATCGAGGCCTGCTTCTTGCCGCCGGCGCTGCTTGGCACCTTCCCTGAATTGCCGGCTTCGGTGCGCTATCTCGCGACCGGCGGCGAGGCGAGCGCGCAGGAAGCGCTCGACCATTACCTGGCCCGCGGCATGCAGGTCGCCAACATGTATGGCCCTACCGAAGCTTCGGTCAGCGCCAGCCTGAATATTTATCGCCGCAACGGCGCGCGCAATATCGGCCACGCCATCGCCAACATGCGTTGCTATGTGGTTGACGAGCACGATAACTTGCTGCCGCTGGGGGCGGAAGGCGAGCTGTGCCTGGCCGGTGTCGGCCTGGCGCGCGGATACCTGAACCTGCCGACGTTGACGGAGGCCGCGTTCACCGCCAATCCTTTTGAACTGCGTGAGCCGTACCGGCGCCTGTACCGCACCGGCGACAGAGTGCGGCGCTTGGCCGACGGCAGTCTGGAGTACCTCGGACGGCACGATCAGCAAATCAAGATCAACGGCTATCGCATCGAATTGGGCGAGATAGAAATGCAGCTGCGCGCGCTGCCTGAGGTGGCCGAGGCGGTGGTAAGCCTGCGTCCCGGCACTACGGATCAGTTGGCGGCCTGGTATGTGCCGCAACCTGGCGCGGAGCCGGAGGCCGGCGACATCTTGCAACGGCTGGCGGCGCAGCTGCCGCACTACATGTTGCCCTCGGCGATGCGGGCGCTGGCGGCGCTGCCGCTGACGGTGAGCCGCAAGGTCGATTACCGGGCATTGCCAGAACCGCTACCGATCGAGCCGCAAACGGCGTTTCGCCGGCCGTGTTCGCCGCTGGAGATTCGCCTGTCGGCACTGTTCAATCGGCTGCTGGGGGGCGATGTCGGCGTGGATGACAACTTCTTCCGCCTCGGCGGCAACTCCATGATGGCGATCAGGCTGTGCCACGAAGTGAATAAACTGCCGGGGGCGAAGATCTCGGTGCTAACGTTGAATCAGCACCCGACGGTGGCCGCGCTGAGCGAGCACATCGCTGCCCAGCGTCAGGCGCCGCCGGACGAGCTGCCGATCCTCCCCGGCGGGCTGCGGGAGGCGCCGCTGTCGCTTCAGCAGTCGCGGCTGTGGTTTGTTCAGCAACTGTCGGTGAACGCCACGCATTATCTGTCGCCGGTGCTGCTGCGGCTGTCGCCGGATATCGATGACGAACGTTTTGCGGAGTGCCTGCAGGCGATCGTCGAGCGCCACCAGATCTTGCGCAGCCTGATTCGCCAGAATGATCGGGGCGAAGCCAGCCAGTGGGTCAGCGACACCGCGTTGCCGGTGCCTGTGCTAACGCTGAGCGCCGATGAATTTGACGCCGCGCTGACGCAAGCCTGCAGCCAGCCGATGGATTTGACGAGCGAGCTGCCGCTGCGCGCCACGCGCTACCGTTACCGCGATGCGGCGGAGCGGGAAACGACCGTTTGCCTGTTGGTGTTCCATCACATCGTCTTTGACGGCTGGTCGCTTGAGGTGCTGCTGCAGGAATTGGACGCGCGCTATCGGGGCACGTGGCGCGAGGCGACAGAGCCTGCGTTGCAATACCTCGACTATGCGTGCTGGCAACAAGCGCCGGAAAATGTGCAGCGCCGGGCGGAAGAATTGGCCTTTTGGCGGCAAGCGCTGGCGGGCTGCCAGCAACTCTCGCTGCCGTTGGACTTTTTGCGGCCGGCGGTCTTCGACGAGCGCGGCGACAACAGCGAAGTGCCGTTGCCGGCGGCGCTGGTGAAGGCGCTGGATGCGCTGGCGCGCAGAGAGGGGGTGACGCTGCATGCGGTGATGCTGGCGGGGTTCATGTTGCTGCTGTCCCGCTACAGCGGCCAGAACGATGTCATGGTCGGCACGCCGTTGGCCAACCGCAGCCGCCCTGAACTGGAGAATCTGATCGGGTTCTTCGTCAATACGCTGCCTTTGCGCCGGCAGATCGACCCGCGCCATCGCGTCGTGGAGTTTGTGCGGCAGGTCGCGGCCACGACGCTGCAGGCGCAGCAGCATCAGACGCTGTCGCTGGAAGCGCTGGTGGACGACCTGGCGCTGCCGCGCGATTTTTCGCGCCATCCGCTGTTCCAGGTCATGTTCGCGCTGGAGAACGAAGGCGGCGCGCAGGCGCGCCCGGACTGGCTGTCGGTGGTCGATCTGAGCGCTTATGAACGCACCGCCAAGTTTGATCTTACGCTCACGCTGACGCCGCAGGGGGAGCAGATGCGCGCGCGCTTCAACTTCGCTTCGGCGCTGTTCAGCAAAGCGTCGATGGATCGGCTGGCCGGCTACTATCTCGCCGTGTTGCAGCAGATGGCGCACCACGACGACTGGCCGCTGGAAAATATCCGTCTGCAACCGCAGGGCCAGGCGCTGCCGGCGTCGCCCGCCTTCGGCTATGCGTTTGAACGCAGCCTGCAACAGGACTTCGTGCAGCATGCGCGGCGCAATCCGCAGGCCGTGGCGGTTGTCGACGAGCAGGGCGAGATGACTTACGGCGAGCTGCACGCGGCGGCGCTGACGCTTGCCACTCAGCTGCGCGTGCAAGGACGGATGACCGGTGACGCCATCGCCGTCATCGCCGACAAGGGGCGCCGGCAGCCGGTAGCCCTGCTGGCGGCGCTGATGTGCGGTAAGGCGTTCTTGCCGATGGAGGCAGCATGGCCGCCGCAGCGCCGGCTGAACGTGATGGCGCAGGCCGGCATCAATACGCTGCTCAGCGATGCGCCCTGGGCCTGCGACGAGATCAATCTGATCGAACTGAATGCCGCAGGGCTGGCGGCGCAGCTGCCGCTGCCGGAACAGCGCCTGCCGGCGCTGGATGCCGGGCCCGACAGCCTGGCCTATATCATTTTCACCTCGGGATCGACCGGCACACCGAAAGGCGTGGCGATCGAACATCGCAGCGCGGTGAATATGCTGGAAGGCGTGCGGCGGTATTTCGGCCTCAACGAGCGGGATCGCAGCCTGGCCCTCAGCGCGTTGAGCTTCGATCTGGCGATCTTCGACATTTTCAGTCCGTTGAGCGCCGGCGGCGCGGTCGTAATGCCGGCCGAGCGGGATCGAACCAATCCGCAGGCCTGGTATCAGCTGATGATGACCCATCGGGTGACGCAATGGCTGAGCGCACCGGCGCTGATGGAGCTGTTGCTGGATTATGTGAACGGGGCGGGGTTGACGGCCGGGCCGGCACCGGCGCTGCGGGCGGTGATGGTGGGGGGCGACTGGATCGCCACCTCACTGCCGGAACGCTGCCTGGCCTGGGCGCCGCACGGCCGTTTTTGCAGCGCCGGCGGCGCTACGGAGGCGGCGATCTTCACCATGCTGTACGAGGTGCCGCGCGGTCAGAAAATTCGGTCGGTCAGCATTCCTTACGGCAAACCGTTGCCGCACCAGCGTTGCTATATCCTGGATGCCGGGCGGCGCCCCGCCGCGCCGGGTGTCCGAGGCGAAATCTATCTGGCGGGGGAAGGCCTGGCGCGCGGGTATTACGGCGATCCGCAACGCACCGCCGAGAGTTTCTTCTGGCATGACGAGCTGCAGGAGCGGGTGTATCGCACCGGCGATGCGGGCCGATGGCTGGAGGATGGCAACGTGGAGTTTATGGGGCGCCTCGATCAGCAGATCAAACTGAACGGCTATCGCATCGAACTGGGGGAGATAGAACATGCCGCGCTCGCCTATCCGGGCGTGACCGCCTGTTGCTGCGTGCTCGTCACGCAACCGCAGCCCTGCCTGGCCGCGTATTACGTTGCCGATGAGGCGATCGCCCCTCAGGTGCTGGCTCAGCATTTGAGCCGCCAACTGCCTCCTTACATGGTGCCGCAGGCGCTGATGCAGCTGGCGCAGCTGCCGCTGACCGAAAACGGCAAGATAGCGCGACAGGCGTTGCCGCAGCCGGAAAGGGCGGCGCGTGAGTTCGTCGCGGCGCAGAGCGAATGGGAGAACGCTTGTCTGGCGGTGTGGCGCGATCTGCTGCAGCGGCAGGATATCGGCGTGGAGGACAATTTCTTCTCGCTGGGGGGCAACTCTCTTCTGGCTATCCAGGCCTGCTATCAGATCGGCCGTCGGCTGGCGCGCGAGGTCACGCTGAGCGAGCTGGGGCGCTTCCCGACGATCCGCTCGCTGTGCCGCGCGTTGTCGCAACAGGAGCAGGGCGCCGCGCCGGTGTCGATCCCGCCGCTGCGGCAGCGCGAGTATCCGCTCTCTTCTTCACAGCTGCAGCTGTGGTTTATCGAGAATTTGAACGGCGGCGGCAATCTCTACCACGTGCCGATGCTGTTCCGTCTCGGCGACGAGGTGTGCCTGGCGGCTTACGAGCGCAGTTTGCAGGCGGTGGTCGCCCGGCATCAGGTCTTGCACAGCCTGATTGTCCAGATGCCATCCCAAAGCGCCGTCGCCCGCGCCTGTGAACTGACGCTTTCGCTGGAGCGCGTGACGCTGGCGGCGGCGCACTGGCCGGACAGGCTGCGGCAGGATATCGACCGGCCGTTCGCGCTGGGGGCAGAATTGCCGATCCGGGCAGCCGTTTACCGGGTGGCGCAGCCGGATGGCGGGTGGGTGACTTACAGCCTGATTCTGGTGCATCACCTGGCGTTTGACGGCTGGTCGCAGCCGGTGCTGTTGCAGGAGCTGGACGTGCTGTATCAGGCGCAGCGGCAAGGGCAAGAGGCCGGGCTGGCGGCGTTGCCGTTGCACTATGGCGACTATGCCGTCTGGCAACGGCGCTGGCTGGAATCCGCTCAGGCGGATGAGGCGAAGGCGTATTGGCGACAAGCGCTGGATGGATGGCAGGCGCTGGAAATGCCGCTCGATTTCGTGCGGCCGGCCCGCTTCGATCATCGCGGCGCCAACCACGTCATCGCGCTGCCGGAGACCCTGACGATGCAGGCGACGCAGTTCGCCCGGCGCCAGGGCGTCACGCCGTTTGCGCTGTATCTCGCGGCCTTTAACCTGCTGCTCGGTTACCTCAGCGGCCAGCAAGATATTCTGGTCGGCACGCCGGTCGCCAACCGGCCGGTGGCGGAGACCCGCTCGGCGATCGGGTTCTTCGTCAATACGCTGCCGCTGCGTTCGCAGATCGACGATGCGGCGTCGCTGAACGACTATGTAAACCGGGTCTTTGACGGCGTGCTGCAGGCGCAACGGCATCAGAATTTGCCGTTGGATCAGCTGATCGAGCTGCTGCAGGTGCCGCGCGATCTGTCGCGCCATCCGCTGTTCCAGGCGCTGTTCGCGCTGGAGGAAGTGGGGGATGCGCCGGCCTGGCTGGCGCCGCAGGATCTGCTGGCGCACTACCAGGCGGCCAAATTCGATTTGACGCTGAGCATACAGCCGGCGCCGCAGGGCGGCAGGGCGATCTTCAACTATGCCACCGCATTGTTCTCACCGGCCACGCTGGCGCTGTTGGGCGAGTATTATCTGACCATCCTCACGCAGATCGTCAATCACGGGGAGCAGCGCGTCAGCCAGTTGGCGCTGGTCTCGGAGAGCGAAATGGCACGGCAACTCGCCTTCCATCAATCCTGTCCGCCGGTCTACGATTTTGAGCGTGGCATCCATCATGATTTCATCCGTCAGGCCGAGCGCCATCCGCAACGGCTGGCGATCGTCGATGAATGGGGCGAACTGAGCTACGGTGAGCTGTATCGGCGCGCGCTGACGCTGTCGCTGCAGCTGCGTCAGCACGCGGACATGCGCGCCGATACCATCGCGGTGATGGTGGACAAAGGGCGGGCGCAAATCATTGCGGTGCTGGCGATTCTGATGGCCGGCAAGGCCTATTTGCCGCTGGACGGCGCCTGGCCGGAACGCCGCCGCCTGGATATCGTCGCGCAGTCGCAGACCCGAATTATCCTCAGCAGCCGGGAATGGGCGACCAGCGGCGAGGCCAGGCTGTTGACCATCGATCCGCAGGGGGCCGTCACGGCGTTACCGCCGGCGGCGCCGGGAGAGCCTGTCTTGCCGGCGCCTTCCGCGCTGGCCTATGTCATTTTCACCTCCGGCTCTACCGGCGCGCCGAAAGGGGTGGCGATAGAACATCGCGGCGCGGTGAACAGCATCATCGATACCTTGCGCCAGCTGGAACTCGGCGCGGACGATCGCGGGTTGGCGCTCAGCGCGCTGAGTTTCGACATTTCGGTGTTCGATATTTTCGGCCTGCTGTCGGTGGGCGGCGCTATCGTGATGCCGTCCGAAACCGAACGCTATCAGCCTGAGGCCTGGCATCGGCTGTTGATGACTCAGGGCGTGACCTTCTGGAACTCCGCGCCTTCGGTGATGACGCTGTTGGTAGAGCAGTTGGAATCCGCCGCGTCGCAGGCGCAGTGGCCGCAGCTGCGCAACGTGGTGCTGGTGGGCGAGGTGATCTCCCGCCAACTGCCGGCGCGCATTCGTCAATGGCGGCCGGGGTGCCGAGTCGTCAGCGCCGGGGGCGCGACCGAGAGCTCCATTTGGTCGATCCTGTACGACATCCCGGAGACGCCGATCCTGGCGCCCAGCGTGCCTTACGGTCAGGCGATGGCCCATCAGCGTTTTTACGTGCTGGATCGTCATCTGCGCGTGCTGCCGCCCTGCTTGCCGGGGGAGCAATACATCGGTGGGATCGGCGTGGCGCGCGGTTATTACCGCAATCCGTCGCTGACCGAAGAGAAATTCATCTACCATCCGGAGCTGGGGGAGCGGCTTTATCGCACCGGCGACGCCGGCCGCTATTTGCCGGACGGCAACCTGGAGTTCCTCGGCCGTATGGATTTTCAGGTGAAAATCAACGGCTACCGCGTTGAGCTGGGCGAGGTCGAGCAATGTGCGCTGGCGTTCGGCGCGATCAAATCCTGTTGCGCCGTCGTGCTGTCGGAGGCGCATCGGCAGCGCCTGGCGCTGTATTACGTCAGCGAGGCGCCGCTGGATGAATCGGCGCTGTTGGCCTTTATGAGCGGGCAATTGCCGTTGTACATGCTGCCTGCGGCGCTGATGCGGCTGGAAGCGTTGCCGCACAACTCCAGCGGCAAGCTGGATCGCAAGGCGTTGCCTGCGCCTGCGGCGAGCGAACCGCAGGTTTATGTCGCTCCCGCGAACGAGCTGGAACAGCAGCTGTGTGCGCTGTGGCAGGCGGCGCTGCAGTGCGGGCAGGTCGGCATGACGGACGATTTCTTCCTGCTGGGCGGCACCTCGATCAAGGCCATTTCCCTGTGTGTCGGCATGGGCGAATTGATGGCCGCGCCGGTGCCGGTGGTGCAGCTGTTGCAAAGTCGCACGCTGGAAAACCTGTTGGCCGCCAACGAACGCCGCCTGGTCTTGCCGCTTAACCGCTGGGCAGAGGGCGCGCCCGTCGTATGGATGATCCATCCGGCGCTGGTAGGGGCGGAGGCATTCCACGCTTTCGCCCAGCCGCTGCAGGGGCGATTCAACTGCTATGGCGTCGATAACCATAACCTTTACCATCAACCCGCTATCGACTCGCTCGGCGATCTGGCCGAACGGTATCTGAACGAGATGATCGCCGCCGGTCTGCTGCAAGGCGCCGGGCCGGTGCGCATTCTCGGTTGGTCGCTGGGGGGCATTATCGCGTTGGAGATTGCCGCCCGCCTGGAGGCGCGTGGCTGCCGTAACGTGCAACTGTATCTGCTGGACAGCTTCTACCGGCAGGCTACGGCGGAGTTGCCCTTGGATCAGCTGCTGCCGGTGCTGGGCATCGAAGGCGAGGCGGCTACACGCGCCATGGCCGCAGGGCAGGCGGAGCGACGGCTGTCTGAGGGGAGTCTGAGCCGCAGGCTGCAGACCACCAAGGTGACGCTGTTTAAGGCGACGGAGAGGAACCCGCAGTTGCCGGAGGCGGTCACGGCGCCGCTGCTGGCGGTGGCGGATAATGGGCTAGGCGCGGTCTGTGAGCGGCTGAGGGTCATCCCGCTGGCTTGTCATCACCATAACATCCTGCTGTGTGAGGGGGCGATCGGCCAAGCGCTCAACGATGACGTTTGATTCATGAGCCTGGCTCATAAGCCCAAGCGTATTTCGCCCCATAGTCATGGTGCCAACCGTGTTTTACAGTCATCACACCGGAGCGGCGCCGCGTCAGGCGGCGCCGGTATCAATCAGCGGGAGAGTGAAGATGCAAACACGCAAATTGGGGCGCGAAGGGCTGGAAGTCTCGGCGTTGGGGTTGGGCTGCATGGGGCTGAGTTTTGGCTATGGCCCGGCCACCGACAAACGACAGGCGATCGAGCTGATCCGTGCCGCGGTCGACGAAGGCGTGACGTTCTTCGATACCGCCGAGATTTATGGTCCTTTCACGAACGAGGAATTGTTGGGCGAAGCGCTGGCGCCGGTGCGCGATCGGGTCGTTATCGCCACCAAGTTTGGTTTCGATCTGTCGCAGCCGGCGGGGCAACAGGTGTTGAACAGCCGTCCGGAGCATATTCGCCGGGCGGTGGACGGTTCGCTGAAACGCCTGCGGGTAGAGGCCATCGATCTGCTGTATCAACATCGCGTCGATCCCGAGGTGCCTATCGAGGAGGTGGCCGGTACGGTGCAGCAACTGATTCGCGAAGGGAAAGTGAAGTACTTCGGCCTGTCGGAAGCCGGAGCGCAAACCATTCGGCGTGCCCACGCAGTGCAGCCGGTCACGGCGCTGCAAAGCGAATATTCGCTGTGGTGGCGCGAGCCGGAGCGTGAAATCTTGCCGACGCTGGCGGAACTGGGCATCGGTCTGGTGCCGTTCAGCCCGCTCGGCAAGGGCTTTCTCACCGGCGCCATCACCGAGGACACCACCTTCGACAGCGGCGATTTTCGCAACCAGGTGCCACGCTTCAGCGCCGAGGCGCGCCGAGCCAACCAGGCGCTGGTGGATGTGCTGGGGCAGATAGCGCAGTGCAAGGGCGCGACGCCGGCGCAGATCGCTCTGGCCTGGCTGCTGGCGCAGCAGCCGTGGATCGTGCCGATCCCGGGAACCACCAAGCGCCATCGTCTGCAAGAAAACCTCGCGGCGGCGGCGGTCGCGTTGGCAGCGGACGAGCTGGGCGAGATTGAGCGCGCGCTTTCCGCTATCGACGTGATCGGCGATCGCTACCCGGCGCATCTGCAGAAAAACGTCGGGCGTTAAGCCCCGCGCCGCAGCGCCTCAATCAGCAGCGCAAAGGCGGTGGTGTGCTGCCTGCGGCTCGGATAATAGAGGTAATAGCCGGGAAACGGCGGGCACCAGTCGTCCAGCGCCATCTGCAACCGCCCGTCGGCCAGCGGCTCGGCGACGGTATCTTCCGGCACAAAGGCGATGCCGAGGCCGAGCTGCGCGGCGTCGATCCGCTGGCGCAGGCTGTTGAAGGTCAGTTGCCCCTCCACCCGCACTTTGATCTCCCGGCCATCGCGGGCAAATTCCCAGGCGTACAGCCCGCCGAGGGTGGGCAGGCGCATGTTGATGCAGCGATGGTTTTGCAGCGCTTGCGGCGTGGCTGGGCGGCCGTAACGGGCGAAATAGGCGGGGGAGGCGACGGGCACCATGCGCATGTCCGGCCCGACGCGCACCGCCACCATATCCTTCGCCACCTGTTCCCCCAGCCGAATGCCGGCGTCGAATCGCCCGGCGACGATGTCGGTCAGGCTGTTGTCGACGGTGATTTCCACGTTGATATCCGGGTAATCGACGAGAAAAGTGCGCAGCACCGGCCACAGCACCGCATCCACCGCGTGTTCGCCGGCGGTGATGCGGATGTTGCCGGCGGGCCGATCGCGCATTTCACCCAGCGCGTTCAGCTCGCTTTCAATCTCCGCAAAGCGCGGGCCGATGCTGTTGAGCAGCCGTTCACCGGCCTCGGTGGGGGCGACGCTGCGGGTGGTGCGGGTGAGCAAGCGCAGCGCCAGGCGTTCTTCCAGCCCGCGAATAGCGTGGCTGAGCGCCGATTGGGAAACCCCAAGCTGCGCCGCCGCTTTGGTGAAGCTGCGCTCCCTGGCCACCATCAGGAAAGCGATCAGATCGTTAAAGTTTTCTTTCAACATATCGGCACCGAAGAGGAAGGTGAGCGCACTGTCGCGCAGCTTTATGAATTTAGCTCATAGCTCCTTGCGCATTTTACCCGCTAGTCGCCGGAAAAGCATGGCGCTATCTTGGCATCACTCACTCATGACGATCAGCGCCGGCGGTGAGAGCCGGCGCGGAGGACACGACAGATGAAAATACAACGCAGCGGTTCGATCCCATCACAGCGCGGTTCAGCGGATTATTTTACCGGGCAGGTACGCATCGACGCGCCGTTCGCCGGTGACGCGCCGGCCAGGGTGGGTGGCGCGACCGTCACCTTCGAACCCGGCGCCCGCACGGCCTGGCATACGCATCCGCTCGGCCAGACGCTGATCGTGACTCAGGGGCGCGGTTGGATCCAGATGTGGGGCGAGACCACGCAGGAAATGCACTCCGGCGATATCGTCTGGATCCCGGCAGGCGTCAAACACTGGCACGGCGCGACGCCGGACACCGCCATGACCCATATCGCCATCGCCGAAGCGGTGGACGGCAGCCCGGTGACCTGGCTGGAGCCGGTCAGCGAGGCGGAGTACCGCCAATAAGGCCGCTCAGGCTTCGTGGCTCTGCTCGCAAAACCGCAGGCGGTTGCCGAACGGATCGATGAGATTCAGCTCCTTGCCCCAGTCGACAACCTCCACTCCCGGCCGGGCATAGCGGTAGTTTTTGGCCGTGAGCTCCCGGTGCAGCGCGTCGATATCGTGCACCGGGATGAAAAGGGCGGCGCCGGGCGTGCTGTCGCCATGGTGTTCGCTCAGGTGCAGCGTCAATCCGGCGCGGCTCACCTGCATGTACAGCGGCAGATCCTCGCTGAAACGATGCTCCCACGCCAGCGTGAAACCGAGAAAATCCAGATAAAACTCTTTGGCCTTGTCGACCGAAAAGATGCGCAGGATCGGAATGGCGGGGGAGAAGGTGGTCATCGTTGATCTCACTGTTACGGAGGCAATGCCTTTTAACCGCTGAAAAGAGGGCTAAAGGTAGCAAAGACTCTCCAAAACCGCCAGACAGGGCCCCCGCAGGCGCGGGGGCCCATCGCATCAGGCGCCCAAACCGCCAAGGCACAGGTATTTGATTTCGAGATAGTCTTCGATGCCGTATTTTGAGCCTTCGCGCCCCAAACCTGAGTGCTTCATGCCGCCGAACGGCGCCACCTCGGTGGAGATCAGCCCTTCGTTGATGCCGACGATGCCGTACTCCAGCGCTTCGGCCACGCGCATCACCCGGCCGATGTCGCGGCTGTAGAAGTAAGCGGCCAGGCCGAACGGCGTGTCGTTGGCCAGTTCGACGGCGTCGGCCTCGTGGCTGAAGCGGATCAGGGGCGCCACCGGGCCGAACGTCTCCTCGCGGAAGATTTTCGCCGTGCGCGGCACGTCGGTCAGGATGGTCGGGGTGAAGAAATTGCCGCCCAGCGCGTCAGGCTTGCCGCCCAGCAGCACCGATGCGCCGTGTTCGACGGCGTCGGCGATATGCTCGCGCACTTTCTCCACTGCGTCCGGGTTAATCAGCGGGCCGATGGTGACGCCCTCATCCAGCCCGTTGCCGACTTTCAGCTTGGCGACGGCGGCTTTCAGTTTGGCGGCGAAGGCGTCGTATACGCCGTCCTGCACCAGAAAACGGTTGGTGCAGACGCAGGTCTGGCCGGCGTTGCGGTATTTCGAGGCGACCGCGCCGGCCACGGCGGCGTCCAGATCGGCGTCGTCGAACACGATAAACGGCGCGTTGCCGCCCAGCTCCATGCTGGTTTTCTTGATGGTGGGCGCGCACTGGGCCAGCAGCTGCGCGCCGACTTCGGTGCTGCCGGTGAAGGAGAGTTTACGCACATCCGGGTTGGCGGTGAGTTCGCCGCCGATGCCCTTGCTGGGGCCGGTGATCACGTTGCACACCCCGGCGGGCAGCCCGGCGCGCTCCGCCAGCACGGCGATCGCCAGCGCCGAGAACGGCGTCTGGCTGGCGGGGCGGATCACCCCGGTACAGCCGGCGGCCCAGCCGGGGCCGGCTTTGCGGGTGATCATCGCCGCCGGGAAGTTCCACGGGGTGATGGCGGCGAACACGCCGATCGGCTCTTTCTGCACGATAATGCGGCGACCGGCCTGCGGCTGCGGAATGGTGTCGCCGTAGACCCGCTTGCCTTCCTCGGCGAACCATTCGATAAAGGAGGCGGCATAGGCGATCTCACCGCGGCTTTCAGCCAGCGGTTTACCCTGTTCCGCCGTCATGATGCGTGCCAGATCGTCCTGATTTTCCATCATCAGTTCAAACAGCCGCCGCAGCTTGCCGGCGCGTTCTTTGGCGGTCAGCGCACGCCAGGCGGGCAGCGCCTTCTTGGCGGCGGCGATGGCGCGCGCGGTTTCTTCGGCGCCGAAGGCCGGCACGTGGCCGACCAGCTCGCCGTTGGCGGGATTATGAATGGCGATCGAACGGCCTGCTTGGGCCGGCAACCATTGCCCGTCGATGTAATTGGCCTCGCGGAACAGCGTGGGATCCTTGAGGGTAGCGCTAATGCTGGTGCTCATTGGTCTCTTCCTTTGCTGAGTTCAACAGAATGGTCTATCCCATACGGCTACCCTTTACCCTAGCAAACTTTGCCGCCGCCGTTTGCCGTAGCGGCGACAAGATGAGCGTTTTCTTCATGCGCACCTTCTGTACAAAAAATATCCGCCGCCGGGCCGATACTGAAAGAGCAGGCATATGACCCTTTTCGATGTGATTAAAAGGAGTGTGCGAATGATGAAATCAGTGGACAGACATCTCGCGGCCTACGGCAGCGAAATGGATTTTTTGGCGTCGAGCATCGCCCTGATGGAATGGCAAGGGCGGCAGATTGACGCCGGGCAGGTGGCCGGCAATATGTCGGAACAGCAAAGCCGCCTGTTCTTTGCGCGGTTGAGTTATTTTCGTCAGCTTTATCAGGCCGCATCGGCGGCCGAACACAGCCTGTAATCTTCCGATTCAGCCCCGCCGCAGCGGGGCTTTTCATTTCAGCGGTGCCACACCCCGGTCGCCAGCGTTGCCGGCGAATATTCCAGATCGCGTCCCCGCCACGGCAGCGCCGCCGCAAAACGCCAGGCGCGGTGAACGTCAAACCGCCAATAGCGTTCCGCCCCTTCAACGCCGGGATGTCCTTCCGCCTGCCAGAGGATCTGCGTTTTTCCCTGCAGATGCAGCACGTCGCCGCGCTCAAAATCGATGAACAGCAGCGCCGCCCGCGGTTCGGCCAGCAGGTTGCCCAACGTATTCATATAGCGGTTGCCGCGAAAGTCCGGCATCCACAGCGTGTCGCCTTCCAGATGGATAAAGCCGGGCCGCCCGCCGCGATGGGAAATATCGACGCCGCCCTGCGCCAGTTCCAGGTGCGCGCCGCTGGCGACGAAGCTGGTGTCCGCGGTGCGGATCAGCGCCTGCGCCGCCGCATCGAGCGAAGCTAAATGCTCAACCGGCTGTGGCCGGCTCTCCACCGGGTAGAGTTCGCGGCGCTGAATGTACTGCGGGCAGTTGCCGAAGCTTTGGTGAACGACGATCTCCACCCGGTTTTTGTCGGTGCGGCCGACGGTGCCGTTGGCGCGGTTGCGCCGCCGGTTGCTGAAGTCGAGCCCGAGCGCGCCGACCGGTTTGCCGGGCAGCAACAGCGCCTGGGCGGGATCGTCGCTGCGGCGCGGCGCGCTGATGCGCAGGTGCGTGTCGTCCGGCGTGCGTAAAAACCCGGGCGGGCCGCTGAACAGGGTGGCGATGGGCCAGCCCTGGTCGTCCAGCGTGGCGACAAACAGGTAGGGCAGTGCGGCGAAAAACGCGCGGTGCTGATCCGGCATCGCGGGGTAGATGCCGCCGCCCACGCGATCGAAACCGGCCAGCGTTTGCGCGCGCAGCTCATCGGGGTGGAACCGTTGCGAGATCATGGCGTCAGCTCGCCGCCGGTTCCGGCAGAGCCGGCATGGCGAAGAAGCCGGGAAGCGCCGCGATGCTCGCCACCCAGCGGCGTATGGCGGGGTAAGGCGCCAGCGAAATGCCGCCTTCGGCCGCGACCGCCACATAGCTGTAGCAGGCCAGATCGGCGATGGTCGCCTGTTCGCCGGCCAGATAGCCGCGCTCGCTCAGGTGCTGCTCCATCTGCGGCAGAAAACGATCGCTGATTGCCCGCGCCGCCTGATAATCCTCCGGCACGGCGAACTGGGCGATCAGCCGGCAGGAGGCCGGGCCGTAGCGCACTTCACCGGCGGCTTTGGAAAGCCAGGCCTGCACTCGCGCCGCCGCCGCCGGCTGTTCCGGCAGCCAGTGGCTGTTCGGCGCATAGCGCTTCACCAGATAGACCAGAATGGCGTTGCTGTCGGCCAGCGTCAGATCGCCGTCCTGCAAGACCGGGATCTGGCCGAACGGGTTGAGCCGGCGAAAGGCCGCGCTCTGGCGTACTTCCGCCGAGGCTTCTACCCATTCATAGGGCAGCGCCAGCATGCGCAGCAGCAACGCCACGCGGTGAACGTGGCCGGAAAGCGGGGTGCCGTAGAGGGTGATGGTGGACATGGCGTTTCTCCTCACTGTTTTTTTTCAGCATACTCTTGCGGCGAATGAGCGGAATCCGGCAATGTGGAAATTGATAATTTCATTTTTCGGAAGAGTCTATGGATCGATTAGACGAGTTGGCCATCTTCGTGGCGGTGGTGCAGCAGGGCAGCCTGGCGGCCGCTGGGCGCAAACTGCGGCGCTCGGCGCCGGCGATCACCCGGGCGATCGCCGCGCTGGAACAGCGTTTCGGCACCCGGCTGGTGGAGCGCACCACCCGGCGGCTGGCGCCTACCGAGGCGGGCGTGCGCCTGCTGGAGCGCGCGCAACAGCTGCTGCAGGATTATCAGGCGGTGGTGCAGGATACCACTGAAGCGCAGCTGAGCGGCTTGCTGCGCGTCACCTCGCCGGTGCAGTTCGGCCGCCGCTACGTGGCGCCGGTGGTGATGGCGTTTCTCGATGACTACCCGCAGATGCAGATCGAAATGGTGTTGAACGATCGCAATCTCGATCTGATTGACGAAGGATTGGATATCGCGGTGCGCATCGGTCATCTGCAGGACTCTTCCCGCGTGGCGCGGCGGCTGGGGCAGGTCAGCCGGGTGACGGTCGCCAGCCCGGCTTACCTGGCGCGCTGCGGCGAGCCGCGCTCGCCGGCGCAGCTGGCGGAGCACGCCACCATCGTCGGCACCCAGCGGCCGTCGCTGCGCGAATGGCGCTTCGGCCCGCAGGAAAACGGCGAGCGCGTGCGCTTGGCTCCCCGGCTGTTGCTCAACGACGTGGAGGCGCAGCTGCTGGCGGTGCGCGCCGGCAAGGGCATCGCCCGGCTGCTCTCGTATCAGGTGGCGGACGATCTGGCCGCCGGCACGCTGGTGCGGCTGCTGGCGGACCATGAACCGTTGCCGATGCCGGTACAGCTGGTGGCGCAGCAGGCGCAGCGCATGCCGCTCAAGGTGCGCGCCTTTTGGGATTATGCGTTTGAACGGCTCAGCGCATTGCCGCAAATTCAGCCGGACGGGCGGGGAAAATAAGCGCGAAAAGTTTCATGGGTTAAACTTTTTCGCCGCCTGTCTCATTTTATTTTACCGGGCGCGCATTGCTGATGCGCCCATCTTGACAATAATGTTGCCGGTGCTAATAGTTAATTCATATCTTAAATAATAAACGAAGTTTAATATATGAAACAACTTGCAGGGAGCTATGACAACGGCGCCACGGTGGATAATGAAGACGCTATTTTGACTTCATTTCAAACTCGCAGCGCGGCTATTTATCATCATGCTAAGCATGAAAAGAATATTGCGTATGGCGAAAGCGAACGCGAGACGATTGATTGGCTTTATTCTGCAAAGCAGCACCAGGGCACGTTAATTTTTCTTCACGGCGGCTATTGGCAATGCTGCGATAAGGCGGATTTCGCCTTTATCGCCGCCGGGCCGTTGGCGTTGGGTTTTGACGTGGTGCTGGTGGAATATGCGCTGGCGCCGGCGGTTAATCTTGACGCCATTTGTCGCCAGGTGGGGGCGGCGCTTGATGCCATTCAGCGTCGTCTGCCGCCGCACTATGCCCATCCGGTGCATTTGTGCGGCCATTCCGCCGGCGGGCATCTGGCGGCGTTTTGGCAGCGGCATGCGTTGGTGGATGCGGTCTTTCCCGTCAGCGGCCTGTTCGAACTGGCGCCGCTGCAAGAGAGCTATGTCAACCGGGCGCTGCAGCTGACCGCGCGGCAGATTGAAACGCTCAGCCCGGCGCGCCGGCTGCCGGCGCGCAGTAAGCCGCTCACGTTGTATTACGGCGCTGATGAGCTGCCGGAACTGATCGGCCAGTCGCAGCACTATCACGCGGCGCTGCGCCAAGGCGGGCTACCGGCCGATCTGGTCGCGGTGCCCGGCGCCAATCATTTCACCATTCTGGATGCGTTGTTCGCCGCCGACGGCGCGCTGCTTCGCCAACTTGACCACCACGGTAACCACTGACATGCGCGAAATCGTAGCGACCGGACTGCCGGAGATCGGCCAGCCTTTTTCCTGGGCTACCCGGGGCGGCGGCATGCTGTTTACCGCCCACGGCCCGGTGCGGGCGGACGGCAGCATCGAGACCGGCGCGCCGGAGCGACAGATTGCGTTAACCTTCGACAACCTGGCCCAGACGCTGAAGGCGGCGGGCAGCCACAGCGATAAGGTGCTGCAGGTAATGGTTTATCTCACCGACGTTAACGACGTTAAATTGCTCGATGATATTTACCGGAAATACTTTAATTATCCTTATCCCAATCGCTCCACGGTTATTGTCGAAAAATTGGTGGTGCCGGGAATGAAAATAGAAATTACCGTCAGCGCCATCGCCTGATTTAATTTCTCATTAAGTCCGTCTTCATATTAATTCAATAACGAGTTAAGGATGCGTCATGTTTAAACAGATTGCACCTTCCGCGGCCGATTCTGTTCCATCGCTGATGGGTGTCTATTTGCAGGATCCCAATCCGCAAAAAGTGAATTTAGGCATTGGCCTCTATTACGACCGGCAGAATGATTTTCGCCCGGCCGCATGTGCCTGCCGGGGCTCAACCCCGGCAATATCGACTACGTGACCGCCGCCATTCTCGACGTCACCCGTACCGCCTAACTTCGCTCGGGAACACAGCCATGCCACAGATGAATGATTTTGAGCATATCGCCCGCCGTCAGGGCGGGTTGAACAAGCATCTTACCGCCGGGCAGATGTCGATGCTGGCGATCGGCGGCGCCATCGGCACCGGGCTGTTTCTCGGCAGCGCCTACGCCATTCAGATGGCGGGGCCGGCGGTATTGCTGAGCTACCTGATCGGCGGCGTTATTGCGCTGCTGTTGATGGGGTGCCTGGCGGAAATGACCTCCGAACACCCGACGCCCGGCTCGTTCGGCGACTATGCCGAATTCTACCTCGGCCCGCTGTTCGGTTTTCTGGTGCGTTATTCCTACTGGTCTTGCGTGGTGCTGGCGGTGGGCACCGAAGTTACCGCCATCGGCATGTACATGCAGTTCTGGTTCCCGGCGACGCCGACCTGGCCGTGGGTGCTGCTGTTCTCGGCGGCGGTGATCGTCGTCAATGTGATCGGCGTGAAGTCGTTCGGCCAGGTGGAATACGCGCTGTCCACCGTCAAAGTGACGGCGATCGTGGCGTTCATTCTGATTGGCATCGGCATGCTGGCGTTCTCGGGCAACCCGGCCTACGGCCTGCGCAACCTGACCGCCGGCGGCTTCATGCCGTTTGGCGTCAAGGGCATGTGGTTCGCAACGATCGTGTCCATCTTCAGCTACCTGAGCATTGAAATGATCGCGGTGGCCGCCGGCGAGGCGAAAAATCCGGTGATTGCGGTGAAGGCGGCGTTCAAGGGCACCCTCGTGCGGCTGTTCATCTTCTACATGCTGTCGATCGCTCTGATGCTGGCCATCGTGCCCTGGCGCCAGTCCGGCACCGGTGAAAGCCCGTTCCTGATGGCGATGAACGTCATCCATCTGCCCGCCGCCGCCGGTATTTTCAACTTTATCGTGCTGGTGGCGGCGCTGTCGGCGATGAACAGCCAGCTGTATATCACCACCCGCATGATGTTCTCGCTGTCGCGCGCCGGGCAGGCGCCGGCGGCGTTGGGGCGCGTTAGCCGGCGCGGCATTCCGGTCAATGCGCTGGCGATGTCGTGCATCGGCATCGTGGTGTCTATCGTGCTGAGCCTGGTGGCGCCGGAAACCTCGTTCGCCGCCATGATGTCTATTTCGGTGTATGGCGCCTGCTTTACCTGGCTGATGATTTTCGTCACCCACCTGTTCTTCCGCCGCCGGCATCGGCAGACCCACCTGAAATTCCGCATGTGGGGGTTCCCCTATACCACCTTGCTGGGCGCCGGGCTGATGGCGGCGCTGATGATCTCGACCGCGTTTACCGAATTCTTCCGCATGACGCTGTGGTTCGGTATTCCGTTCACCTTGCTGCTGGTGGCGGCCTACCGCTTCCAAAGCCGCCGCGCGGCGGCGCCGTCGCCGTTCAAGGCGCCAGAGGTGGAGTAATGCGGGAGAGGGGCTGAGGCGCGCCTCAGCCCCGGGGATTACAGCTGGCTTTTCGGGATCAGGTGGTCGCCGAAGCTCAGGCGCTGGCGGCCCGGTTCGATTTCGGTCAGCGGCGCCACTTCGCGCAGCGAGGATTTGCAGCGCTGAACCAGATCCTGATATTCGCGGGTGCCGGCGATCTTCCAGGCCAGTTCTTGCTCGGTCAGATCGCGCAACACGCGCGCCGGGCTGCCGACCACCAGCTTGTTGGCTTCGAGAGTCGCCGCGGCTTTGACGAACGCCATCGCGCCGACGATGGTGTTCTCGCCGATCTCCGCACCGTCCATCACCACCGCATTCATGCCCACCATCGCATTGCGGCGAATGCGGCAGCCGTGCAGGATGGCGCCGTGGCCGATATGGCCGTCTTCTTCCACCACCGTGTCCTGCTGCGGGAAGCCGTGCATCACGCAGTTGTCCTGAATGTTGGCGCCGTCGCAGATCACCAGGCGGCCAAAATCGCCGCGCAGGCTGGCGTTCGGGCCGATGTACACGTGTTTGCCGACGATCACGTCGCCGATCAGCACCGCCGTCGGGTGCACGTAACTGCTGGGGTCAACGACCGGCGTCAGGCCGTCAATCTGATACACAGGCATAGCGTGAGTTCCTTAATATGTAGGGTCGCGCGGCAGGCCGCCGAAGCGCCGATAGTAGCCGGCGGCCGGCGCGGGCAGGGCGCCGATGGTGGTTTCCGCCAGCGCGCTGACGTACTCCGTCGCGGCGCGATCGACCTGCTGATAAAGATTGATGCACAGGTTGCGGGCGATCTGGCCCTCCCACTGCGCGGGCAGCAGCGCGTCCGGCAGCAGCGGATCTTTCAACACCACGCGACGGAAGAAGTGAATCAATAATAGCTTAATCTGGAAACAGCGCAGCGGCGTCAGCGCCGCCGGATCGACTTCGCGCAGCAGCGCCATCAGCGGCCGGAAGGAGACGATAAACTCGTGATAGCCGGCCGCCACCTCGCTTAGCGACCAGCAGTCGGCCACCAATTTCTGCAGGGTTTGCTCGGAGCGGTTGTAGGGATAATCGGCGCGGAAATAAATTACCTGCTCGCTGGCGTTCAGCTCGCCGAGCAGCGCCGTCACGTCGGTTTGCGCATGGGTGGGAGCGGCCATCAGGTTGCTGGCGATTTGCCCGAACCCGAGCCAGCCCAGCTCTTTTTTCAGCCGCGCACGCGCGTTTTTTTCGGCGCTTTCCAGCAGCAACAGCTCCCACTTGCCGTCCCAGGCGGGCTGCTCGCGCAAATAGATTTTCGATTCGGCGTGGCGGAACTGGCGCATTCCCTGCTCGGTCACGCGGTAGAAGCTGCGGCGGCCTATTTTCTCCACCGCCAGCCACCCTTCTTTTTGCAGGCGGAACACCGAGGTGCGCACGAAGCGATCGCCGAAGCCGAAGGCCTCCAGCAGCGCGCTCAGGCTGCCGAGCCACACTTCGCCGCCGCGGTGGCTGAGCGCGTCGCCGTACAGCGAAATGATCAGCGAGGTGCCGCTGATCGGCTGCGCGTCGACGGCATGGCGAATGAACTCATCCAGTTTATGTTCCATATTTTTCCATGGGTTAGCCTTCGATGAGCCATAACATTACGCCTAATTTGGGGCGGCGTCATCCGTGACGCCGTGCGCTTCAGCGCGGCCGCAAATCGACCACGCGCTGCGCTTTGCCTTCCGATCGCGGAATATCGCCGCAGTTGGCGATGCTGACGTCGGTGCTGACGCCCACGATCGATTTGATGTGGTGGCGCAGCTGGTGGCAGATGTCGCAACGCTGCTGGTGGCTGAGGCTGAGCGCCGATTCTTTCAGCTCGACGCGCACCGCCAGCGTGTCCAGGTGCCCGCTGCGGCTGACCTGCAGCTGATAGTGCGGCGACAGCTGCTCGAACTGCATGATCTGCTCTTCCACCTGCGACGGGAAGACGTTGACGCCGCGGATGATCAGCATGTCGTCGGAGCGGCCGGTGATTTTTCCCATGCGGCGCATCTGGCGTGCGTCGCCCGGCAGCAGCCGGGTGAGATCGCGGGTGCGGTAGCGGATCACCGGCAGCGCCTCTTTGGTCAGGGTGGTGAACACCAGTTCGCCGTGCTCGCCGTCCGGCAGGGCGACGCCGGTTTCCGGGCAGATGATCTCCGGCAGGAAGTGGTCTTCCCAAATGGTGGGGCCGCCGCCGCTTTCCAGGCACTCCATCGCCACGCCCGGCCCCATCACTTCCGACAGGCCGTAAATGTCCAGCGCCTTGATGCCCATGCGGGTTTCGATTTCGTGGCGCAGGGCTTCGGTCCAGGGTTCGGCGCCGAACACGCCGAGCCGCAGCGAGCAGCCGCGCGCGTCGCCGCCCATCTTGCGTTCCAGCTCGTCGATCAGCGTCAGGCAATAGGACGGCGTCACCATGATGATGTCGGGTTTGAAATCGAGGATCAGCTGCGCCTGGCGTTCCGTCTGGCCGCCGGACATCGGGATCACCGTCGCGCCGAGCCGCTCCGCACCGTAGTGCGCGCCAAGGCCGCCGGTGAACAGGCCGTAACCGTAGGCGACGTGCACCTTGTCTTTGGCGGTGGCGCCGCCGGCGCGCAGGCAGCGGGCGACGATATCGGCCCAGTTATCGATGTCGCGCTGGGTGTAACCCACCACCGTCGGCCGGCCGGTGGTGCCCGAGGAGGCGTGGATGCGCACCACCTGTTCCATCGGCACCGCGAAGGTGTCGAACGGGTAGTTGTCGCGCAGATCCTGCTTGGTGGTGTAGGGGAAGCGCGCCAGATCGCTCAGCTGCTTAAGATCGTCGGGGTGTACGCCGGCCTGGTCGAATTTGCGCTTGTACATCGGCACATTGTCGTAGGCGTGGTGCAGCGTCCACTTCAGACGCGTCAGCTGCAACGCTTCAATCTCATCGCGCGAGGCGAATTCGATCGTTTCGAGGGGCTGTGGATTTATTGTCATGGTTAGCCTCAGGGGTCAGACACGCTCAATGATCATGGCGATGCCCTGGCCGACGCCGATGCACATGGTGCAAAGCGCGTAGCGGCCGGCTCGCCGTTCCAGTTCAAACAGGGCGGCCAGCGCCAGGCGCGCGCCGCTCATGCCCAGCGGATGCCCCAGAGCGATCGCGCCGCCGTTGGGGTTGACCTGCGGGGCATTGTCCGGCAGGCCAAGCTGGCGCATCACCGCCAGCGCCTGGGCGGCGAACGCTTCGTTCAGTTCGATAACGTCCATCTGCGCCAGGCTCAGCCCGGCGATTTCCAGCACCTTGCGGGTGGCCGGCAGCGGGCCGATGCCCATCAGCCGCGGCTCCACGCCGCAGGTGGCGGTGGCAACGATGCGCGCGCGCGGCGTCAGCCCCTGGCGCGCCGCCATCGCTTCGGAGGCGACGATCAGCGCCGCCGCACCGTCGTTCAGGCCCGAGGCGTTGCCGGCGGTGACGCTGCCGGGCTGACGGAACGGGGTTTTCAGCGCCTGCAGCTGCTCGAAGGTGGTGTCGGGGCGCGGGTGTTCATCCTGGCTAAACAGCGTCACCGCGCCTTTTTTGCCGCTGAGGCTGACCGGGGCTATCTCCTGCGCCAGGTGGCCCAGCGCCTGCGCCCGGGCGGCGCGCTGCTGGCTGCGCAGCGCAAAGGCGTCCTGATCGGCACGGCTGATGTTGAACTGCGCCGCGACGTTTTCGGCGGTCTCCGGCATCGAATCGGTGCCGAACTCGGCCTGCATCCGCGGATTGACGAAGCGCCAGCCGAGGGTGGTGTCGTACAGCTGCGCCTGGCGGCTGAAGGCGCTGTCGGCCTTGCCCATCACCAGCGGCGCACGGGTCATCGATTCCGCGCCGCCCGCCAGCAGCAGCCCGGCGTCGCCGGCTTTGATGCTGCGCGCCGCCATCGCCAGCGCATCCAGGCCCGAACCGCACAGGCGGTTCACCGTGGTGCCGGAAACGCCGACCGGCACGCCGGCCAGCAGCAGCGCCATGCGCGCCAGGTTGCGGTTGTCTTCCCCGGCCTGGTTGGCGCAGCCGAGGATCACGTCGTCCAGCTGCGCCCAATCCACCTGCGGATGGCGTTCCAACAGCACGCGCAGCGGCAGGGCGGCCAGGTCGTCGGCGCGCACCTGGGCCAGCGCGCCGCCATAGCGGCCGATCGGGGTGCGCACGCCGTCGCAGATAAATGCCTGATTCATGCCTGATCTCCTAAAATGCTGTGGCCGAGGCGGTGCGCGCGGCCGCGGAACCAGGCGACGGTTTTGCCCCGTTGGTTAACGATTTCGACGTCATACAGCCCGGTGGCTTTGCCCTGATGGCGCACCGCCGCGCTGGCGGTGAGGCGGTCGCCGGCCAGCGCCGGGCGGACGAAGTCGATGCTGCAGCCGGAGGCCACCGCCGCCAACCCCTGGCTGTTGCAGGCGTAGGCGAAGGCGGTGTCCGCCAGGCTGAACAGCTGGCCGCCGTGGCAGGTCTGGTGGCCGTTGAGCATCTGCGGGCCGACGGTCATGCTGACCTGAGCGTATCCGGCGTCGACGGCGTCGATGTGCATTCCCATCGCCTGAGCGCAGGTATCTTGCTGGAACATCTGTTCGGCGCAGCGCTGAGCCAGCGCGCGCGGCGTATTGGCGTTCATCGTTCGGCTCCTGGGAAAGAGGCGGGGGAAGCGTAGCGGCGCAGCAGCGGCATTGGGCGATAGCGCGCTTCGCCGTAATAGCGTTGCAGGTTTTCCAGCGTCGCCAGAATGTGGCGCCAGCCGAGCGCGGCGCCCCAGGCCAGCGGGCCGCGCGGATAGTTGACGCCGCGCAGCATCGCCAGATCGGTATCTTCGGCGCTGGCGACACCTTTGTTCACCACGTCGAGCGCTTCGTTGGCCAGCATGGCCAGGGTGCGCATCGTCAGCAGGCCGGGGTAATCCGGCAGTTGAATGACCTGCTTGCCAAGGGACTGCAATAGGCGAATCGCTTTGGCATTGTGTTGCGCATCGTTTTGCGCCGCGCAGCTGATGGCGATGGCGGAAGCGTGCGCATAGTCGGCACAGAGATCGAACAGCACCACGGGCGTTCCACGTTCGTCGGCCAGTTGGCCGGCGGTTTTACCATTGGTTAACATCAGTGTAACGTCGTCGATCGTGACGTGCGGGCTGGTCTGGCCGGGTTGTTTGATCGCCCCCGCATTTTCGATCAACAGTTCCGCCAAATCGGCCAGCGAAGACCAGTCGCCGTGCAGCGTAACGCGTTGCGGCAATGCGGCCTGCGCCGGAGGCGAAAAGGCGATCGCGGCGGCGGATCGCGGTGCGTCGTAGCGGTAGAAACCGCGGCCGGACTTGCGGCCGAGGCGCCCGGCCGCCACCAGCTCCTGCTGCACCAGTGAGGGAGTGAAGCGTGGATCCTGATAGAAGGCCTGATACACCGATTCGGTCACGGCGTAATTGACGTCCTGGCCGATCAGATCGGTCAACTGCAGCGGGCCCATGGCGAAGCCGCCGGCGTCGCGCAATACCGCGTCCAGCGTGGCGGCGTCGGCCACCCGTTCCTCCAGCGCGCGCAGGGTTTCGGCATAGAACGGCCGCGCCACGCGGTTGACGATAAACCCGGGCGTCGAGCGGCACACGACGCTTTGCTTACCCCAGCGCTGCGCCAGGGCCTGCAGTGCGGCGAGGGTCTCTGTACCGGTCTCCAGACCGCTGACAATCTCCACCAGTTTCATCAGCGGCGCTGGGTTGAAGAAGTGCAGCCCGGCCATGCGCTGCGGGTGTTGCAGTGCGCCGGCGATGGCGGTGATCGACAGCGAAGAGGTATTGCTTACGAACAGCGTCGTGGGCGAGCAGATCGCCTCCAGATCGCGAAACAGGCTCTGCTTAATCGCCAAATTTTCCGCCACCGCTTCAATCACCAGCGTGCAGTCGGCCAGCTGCTCGAGCGAGTCGGCGCGTTCGAGGCGCGCCAGCAGCGCTTCGGTGGGCGCGGCGTCGGCCTTGCCGCCGTCTACCCGCTGGCGCAGGCGACGAGCGAGATCGTCGATCGCGCGCTGGGCGGCGGCGGGCGCGATATCGAACAGCCGCACCGGGTGGCCGGCGGCGGCGGCCACCTGGGCGATGCCGATGCCCATGGTGCCGGCGCCGATCACCGCCACCTGGCCGTTAATAAGGGGCGCGTTCATGGCTATTTCCCGCTGAAGTTGGGCGTGCGTTTGGCAAAGAACGCGCTGACGCCTTCGCGATAGTCGTCGCTGCGGCCGCCCAGGCGTTGCAGATCGCGCTCCAGATCGAGCTGCTGATCGAGGCTGTTGGTGGCCGCGCTGTAGAGGGCTTTCTTGATCAGCCCCAGGCCGTAGGTCGGCTGGGTAGCCAGATGGCGCGCCAGCGTTTGCGTGCGGTCGGCCAATTCATCCGCCGGCACCACCTGCCAGATCATGCCCCACGCCAGCGCCTGTTGGGCGCTGATTTTGTCACCCAGCATGGCCATGCCCATCGCGCGGGCGTGGCCGGCCAGCCGCGGCAGGAACCAGCTGCCGCCGGAGTCAGGCACCAGCCCCAGACGGCAGAACGACTGAATGAAGCTGGCATTGTCGGCGGCGATGACGATATCGCACGCCAGGGCCAGCGCGGCGCCGGCGCCGGCCGCCACGCCATTGACCGCGCACACCACCGGCTTCGGCAGGGCGGTCAGGCGACGGATCAGGGGGTTGTAGAAACGTTCGACCGACAGGCCGAGATCCGGCGCCTGTTGATCGGCGCTGACGTTGCGATCGTTGAGATCCTGCCCGGCGCAGAAACCGCGCCCGGCGCCGGCGATCAGCAGGCAGCGCACGCTGTCGTCGCGCTCGGCTTGCGTCAGCGCTTCGCTCAGCTGGCGATGCATCTCGTCGTTAAAGCTGTTGAGCCGATCCGGCCGGTTGAGGGTCAGCGTCAACACGCCGGCGTCGAGATGGCTGAGAATCAATGCGTTATCCATAAATCAGCGCCCCTGATAGTTTGGCGTACGTTTTTCGAAAAAGGCGGCGATGCCTTCGCGGCGATCGTCGGTGGCGGCCAGGGTGACGAACTGCTGACGCTCCATCGCCAGCCCCTGGCTGAGGCCGGTTTCCTCGGCCTGTTTCAGCGCCTGTTTGGCGGCGCGCAGCGCCAGCGGCGCCTGACGGCTGATGCGATCGGCAATCTGCTGCGTGCGTTCCAGCGTCAGGGCATCGACGCACACTTCGCCGATCAGGCCGGCCTGCAGCGCGGTGCGGGCGTCGATGGGCTCGCCGGTCAGCACCATCTGGCTGGCGCGCGACTTGCCGACGCAGCGGATCAGGCGCTGGGTGCCCCCGGCGCCCGGCATCAGGCCGAGGGTGATCTCCGGCAGGCCGAAGCGGGCGCTTTCGCCGCCGATGACGATGTCGCAGGCCAGCGCCAGCTCACAGCCGGCGCCCAGGGCATAACCGTTCACCGCCGCCAGCAGCGGCTTGCTGAACTGCGCCAGACGCTGCCACAGCTGCGGACGGCGATCCGCCAGCGCGGCCGGCAGATCCTGCTGTTGCAGTTCGCGCAGATCGGCGCCGGCGGCGAAGAAGCGCGCCGCACCGGCGATCACCACGGCGCCCACGCCGCTGTCGGCGTCGGCCTGCTCCAGGCGGGCAACCAGCTGTTCCAGGCACGGCGTACTCAGGGCGTTGCGCGCCTCCGGGCGATGCAGCGTCAGCGTGACCACGCGGTGCTGCTGCTGATGCAAAATAAAGGGGGTGTCCATCGCGGCTCCTAGACGTCGAAGTCCAATACCACGCCGTCGCCTTTCGGCCACGACTGGCAGCTCAATACGTAGCCCGCAGCCAGCTGATCCGGCTCCAGGCTATAGTTGACGCCCATCTCCACCTGGCCGGCCTTCAGACGGCATTTGCAGGTGGCGCAGACGCCGCCTTTGCAGGCGTAGGGCAGGTCGGCGCCCTGGCGCAGCGCGGCGTCGAGAATGCTGTCGTCCTGTTCGCCGATCTCGATATCCAACCGGCGGCCGTCGAGCAGGATCGCCACCCGGGTGGCGTTGCGATCGCCGCTGTGGCGCGGGCGGGCGGCCAAACCGCTGGTGTTGAAGCGTTCGCTGTGGATGTGATTGGCCGGTACGCCGGCCTGTTCCAGCACGGTTTGCGCGTCGTCCATCATCAATTCCGGCCCGCAGATAAAGGCGTGGTCATAGTCGCGGAAATCCAGCAGCGCGTCGCCGATCGCCGTCAGGCGTTCGCGGTCGATACGGCCGCTGAGCAGCGGGCTGTCGAGACTTTCCTGGCTGAACAGGTACAGCGGCTGAAAACGCTGCGGGTAGCGGTTTTTCAGGTCCGACAGCGCCTCTTTGAACATCATCGAACGGCTGTTGCGGTTGCCGTAGATCAGGGTGAAGCTGCTGCCCGGTTCGAGCTGCAGCGTCGCCTTGATGATCGACAGCATCGGCGTGATGCCGGAGCCGGCGGCGATCGCCAGGTAGTTGCCGTGGCGCTCTGCCTGCGGCTGGTAGCCGAAGCGCCCCTGCGGCACCATCACCTCCAGTGCGTCGCCGACCTTCAGCATGCGGTTGACGAAGCCGGAGAAGCGCCCCTGGTCAATCGCCTTCACGCCGATCTGCAGCAGGCCTTCCTGCGGTGAACTGCAGATGGAATAGCAACGCCGCAGCTCTTCGCCGTTGACCAACGCCTTGAGCGTCAGGTGCTGGCCGGGGGTATAGCGGTATTGGTTTTGCAGCTCTTCGGGCACCCGCAGGGTGATGGCTACGGCGTCCGGCGTTTCGCGCTCGATGGCGGCGACGTTCAGGCGATGAAAGACCGTCATGGTGTCAGCGCTCCTATATGCATTTGAAATAATCGAACGGTTCCCGGCAGTCGCAGCAGCGGTACAGCGCTTTACAGGCGGTGGAGCCGAACTCGCTGATCTTCTCGCTGTGGGTGCTGCCGCAGCGCGGGCAGGCTACCGGGCCGTGGGCGTGTGGCCGATCGCAGGTGTGCCCCTGCGGTGGCGCTACGCCGTATTGCCGCAGCCGTTCGCGGGCGTCGGCGTTCATCCAGTCGGTGGTCCAGGCCGGGCTGAGGCGAATGTCCACCTGCACCGGGCTGAAGCCGGCGGCCGCCAGCCGCTGCTCGATGGCGTTGAGCAGAAATTCGGTGGCCGGGCAGCCGGAATAGGTTGGAGTGAAGGTCACGCGCCAGCCCGCGCCGTCGCGCGCCACGTCGCGCACCATGCCCAAATCGGTGATCGACAGCACCGGCAGCTCGGGATCGCTGATCTGCTGCAGGCAGTGCCAAATCTGCGGAATTTCGGCGGGTTGCAAACGGGTGACGTTCATCGCGGCCTCCTACCATTGCCCGTTTGGATAGGCGCGCTGCAGGAACTGCATCTCCGCCAGCAGCGGGCCGAGGTGTTCGCTGTGCCGGCCTTGCTTGCCGCCGTGCCGGAACGCCTGCTCGGCAGGCAGCGCCAGCGTCGCCTGGCGCAGCGTCTCTTCCACCTGCGCTTGCCAGGGGGCCTGCAGTTCGCGGGGATCGACGGCGATGCCTTGTTCCGCCAGTTCCAGCTCCAGCGCGTCGGCGTGGAACAGCTCGGCGGTGAAGCGCCACAGGTTATCCAGTGATTGCTGGATCTTGCGGTGGCTGACGTCGTTGCCGTCGCCAAGGCGGATCATCCAGCCGTGGCTGAAGCGCAGGTGGTAATCGGACTCCTTCAGCGACTTGGCGGCGATGGCGGCGATCTGCGCGTCGCGGCTGCGGCTCAGCGCCTGGTGCAGCTGTACGTGGTAGGCATCGAGCAGGAACTGACGCACCAGCGTGTCGTTGAAACCGCCGTTCGGCTGCTCCGCCAACAGCAGGTTATGAAACTGGCGCTCGTCGCGCCCGAAGGCCAGGCTGTCTTCGCTGCAGGGCGGGCCGGCCAGTTCGGCGGCGTAGCCCAGGAAGTTGCGCGCCTGGCCGAGCAGATCGAGCCCGATGTTGGCCAGCGCCAGATCGATTTCCAGCTCGGGCGCGTGGCCGCACCAGGCGCACAGGCGCTGGGCGAGGATCAGTGGCGTGTCGCCCTGGCGGAGTAAATAGCTGATGCGCGGATCGTTAACCGTCATGGTCGCCTCTACATGTTCTTGATGCCGTCGGGAATGGTGTAAAACGTCGGATGACGGTAGATCTTGTCTTCGGACGGATCGAAGAACGCGCCGCGATCTTCCGGCTGCGAGGCGATCAGATGGCGCGACTGCACCACCCAGATCGAGCAGCCTTCGTTGCGGCGCGTGTAGGCGTCGCGGGCGTTTTCCAGCGCCATTTGGTCGTCGGCGGCGTGCAGGCTGCCGACGTGGCGATGCGCCAGCCCTTGTTTGCTGCGAATAAACACTTCATACAGCGGCCATTCAACGTGGCTCATGATCTCGGTTCCTTATGTTGGCTATGCGGCGGAGGCGGCGTTTTTCGCGGCGTGGGCCATGGCGCCGTCGCGCACCCAGGCGCCGTCTTCCCAGGCGCGGCGTTTGGCCTGCAGGCGTTCGTGGTTGCATTGGCCGCGCCCTTTGATCACCTCATGCAGCTCGCTCCAGTCGATTTCGCCGAAGCGATAGTGGCCGGCGGCGGCGTCCCAGCTCAGCTCCGGATCCGGCGCCGTCATGCCGAGCGCCTCAAGCTGCGGCACGGTGTTGTCGACGAACTTCTGCCGCAGCTCATCGTTGCTGTGGCGTTTGATCTTCCACGCCATGCTCTGGGCGCTGTGGGGGGAGTCGGCGTCGCTCGGGCCGAACATCATCAGCACCGGCCACCAGAAGCGATCGATGGCGTCCTGCAGCATGGCGCGCTGCGTGTCGCTGCCGTTGGCCATCGCCATTACCGCCTCGTAGCCCTGGCGCTGATGGAAGCTTTCCTCTTTGCAGATCTTCACCATCGCCCGCGCATAGGGGCCGTAGGACGCGCGGCACAGCGCCACCTGGTTGACGATGGCGGCGCCGTCGACCAGCCAGCCGATCACGCCGATATCCGCCCAGTTGAGCGTGGGGTAGTTGAAGATAGAGGAGTACTTCATCTTGCCGTCGAGCATCTTTTGGTAGATGTCCTGGCGCGAACAGCCGAGGGTTTCGGCGGCGCTGTAGAGGTACAGACCGTGGCCGGCCTCATCTTGCACTTTGGCCAGCAGCACCGCTTTGCGGCGCAGCGTGGGGGCGCGCGTCAGCCAGTTGGCTTCCGGCAGCATGCCGATGACTTCCGAGTGGGCGTGTTGGCCAATCTGCCGAATCAGGTTCTGACGGTAGGCGTCCGGCATCCAGTCTTTGGCCTCAATGGCGATATCCGCCGCGATCTTGTTGTCGAAATGCTGCTGATACTGTGCGTCAGTTGTCATGCTTGCCTCTTGGTGATTCGTATTTTTCACATTAAACATAAAAATGTGAATCACTTTAACTAACCATAAGGCTACAAACTGATAACAAAAAGATCAAACGTAATTAATGTGGTTTTGCGAGGTTACTCACAATTGGTTTTGTTATTTATTTGATTTTATTTGATAAATAAAGTGATTAATTCCTTGTTTATGGCAGGTTAAGCGGTCTGAAAACGCCTTTTGTTCTCTTTTTGTTAAAATTTGATTTGGCCTCGACTGGCATTTATATGATACGTAATTAAGCTGTATGGTGAAAATTTATGAATTTCGGAGGGCACATGCAGCAGTTACACAGTTATCTTTCTGGCGCCTGGGTGTACGGGCAGGGAGAGGCGCGCGAAATCCGCCACGCGGTGACCGGCGAAGCGCTGTACCAGGTCTGCACCGACGGCCTGCCGTTGGCGGCGAGCCTGGACTATGCCCGCAGCCGCGGCGGCCCGGCGCTGGCGCACATGACGTTCCAGCAGCGCGCCCAGATGCTGAAAGCGGTAGCCAAACACCTGCTGGCGCATAAAGAGGCGCTGTATCAGATTTCCTATCAAACCGGGGCGACGCGCAGCGACGGCTGGGTCGATATCGAGGGCGGCATCGCCACGCTGTTCGCCTATGCCGGCATGGCCGGCCGCGATCTGCCGGACGATACCCTGTGGCCGGAAGACGAGCTGATCCCATTGTCGAAACAGGCGCAGTTCGCCGCCCGCCACGTGCTCACTTCGCGCCCCGGCGTGGCACTGCACATCAACGCCTTCAACTTCCCGTGCTGGGGCATGCTGGAGAAACTGGCGCCGACCTGGCTGGCGGGCATGCCGGCCATCATCAAGCCGGCCACCGCCACCGCGCAGCTGACGCAGGCGATGGTCAGGCTGATCGTCGACAGCGGCCTGGTGCCGGAAGGGGCGCTGCAGCTGGTTTGCGGCGGCGTCGGCGACATGTTTGCGCACCTGGATTACCAGGATGCGGTGACTTTCACCGGTTCGGCGCAGACCGGGCAGCGGCTGCGGGCACACCCGCGCCTGCTGGAGAAATCGATCGCGTTCACCATGGAGGCGGATTCGCTCAACTGCTGCGTGCTGGCAGAAGACGTGACGCCGGAAATGCCCGAGTTTGCGCTGTTCATCAAAGAAGTGTGCCGTGAAATGACCGCCAAGGCGGGGCAGAAATGCACCGCGATCCGCCGCATCATCGTGCCGGCGGCGCAGGTGGTGGCGGTGCGTCAGGCCTTGCTGCAGCGCCTGGCGGGGGTGACGGTGGGCGACCCGCAGCTGGAGCAGGTGCGCATGGGGGCGTTGGTTAGCCACGAGCAGCGTGATGATGTGCAAAGCAAGGTGGAGTTCCTGCTGCGCAACGGCTGCGAACCGCTCTGTGGCGCGGCGCTGGATAAGCTGGAGGTGCTGGGCGACGGCGCGCGCGGCGGGGCGTTTTATCCGCCGACCCTGTTATATTGCGCCGATCCGTTCACCCATCAGGCGGTTCACGGCACCGAGGCCTTCGGCCCGGTGGCGACGCTGATGCCGTATGCGGATACCGAACAGGCGATCGCGTTGGCGTTGCTGGGGCAGGGCAGCCTGGCGGGCTCGCTGGTGACCGCCGATCCGGCATTGGCCACGCGCTTCATTCGCGCGGCGGCCTGCGCCCACGGCCGCATGTTGATTTTGGATGAGCGGGCGGCGGCGGAGTCCACCGGCCACGGTTCGCCGCTGCCGATGCTGGTACACGGCGGCCCGGGGCGCGCCGGCGGCGGTGAAGAGCTGGGCGGGCTGCGCGCGGTGAAACACTATATGCAGCGCACGGCGATCCAGGGCAGCCCGGCGATGCTGGCGGCCATCGGCGGCGAATGGGTGCGCGGCGCGCCGGTCGCCGAGCATCCGGTGCATCCGTTCCGGAAATACTTCGAGCAGCTGCAGCTGGGCGACAGCCTGTTGACCGCGCGCCGCACCGTGACCGAAGCGGATATCGTCAACTTCGCCTGCCTGAGCGGCGACCATTTCTACGCGCACATGGACAAGATCGGCGCCGCCGACTCGCTGTTCGGCGAGCGGGTGGCGCACGGTTACTTTGTGGTGTCCGCCGCGGCCGGGCTGTTTGTCGACGCCGCCGTCGGGCCGGTGATCGCCAACTACGGCATGGAAAATTTGCGCTTTATCGAGCCGGTGAAGATCGGCGATACCATTCAGGTGCGGTTGACCTGCAAAAAGAAAATCCGCAAGCCGCAGAAAACCGCCGAAGATCGCCCGCACGGCGTGGTGGTGTGGGATGTGCAGGTGTTGAATCAGCAACAGCAGCCGGTGGCGCTGTACAGCATTCTGACGCTGGTGGCGCGCCAACAGGGGGACTTCGAAGCGTGATGCGCGTTTGCCGCCGCCGGCCCCCGGCGGCGGCAAATCATTCAGATCAGCGGCTGACCGCGCAGCTGTTCAAGCACTTTCAGCGGTGAACGCTGCGGATCCTGCATCTTATTCACCGGCAGCAGGAAGGTCTGTTCCAGCATAAACTGGCCGCCCATCGCGGCATGCGGCGTTTGATCAGAGAAGCAAATCCAGCTGCTGCCCGGCGGGAACGTCAGCGCCAGCTGCGGCCCCCGTTGCTGATAATCGCCGTCGGCCTTCATGGCGTCATGCAACTGCAGCATCAGGTGGTCATAATGGCTGCGGCGGGTTTTGGTGATGCGCACCTGGTGCTGCAGCCAACTGCCGAAGGCGGAGTAGCGAGCGAGACGCGGCATAAAGCGTGCCGCCAGCTCAGGGAACGGCTCGCCGACCCGCCATTGGCGATGCTCGCCGTGCGGGTTGATGTTGGTGAAAATGCGCAGAATGCGTTCGCCGTAGTTCGGGCGTGACGGGAAGGCGTCAACGTGCAGCCGGCTGTCGTCTTTGCGCCAGGAACTGGCCGCCCGCCAGGCGGAAACCGGATGTAAACGCAGGCTGCCGGTCGGGTGGTGCAGCGCCTCCTGATATTCGGGCAACAGCCCGGCGATCAGCTGGCGGCTGGATTGGTAATAGCGTTCCAGCAATTGCTGAACCTGCTGCCGGCGTTCCGCGGCGGCGACGCCGCTCAGCTTGCCGAACAGCGGCTGGTAGCTGATGTTTTTGCGCTTCGGGTCGACCAATGTCGGATCCAGCAGCGGCATTTCCTGTTCAGACAGGGTGAAGGCCAGTTCGGGCAGAAACAGCACCTTGCCCTGTTCCAGTTCGCTGACCGCGCTGGATGCTTCCGCTGCCGCCCATTGTCGCAACGACAGCGTCAGGACGGCCTGTTCGTGCATAATATCGCCAGTAGGCATGAGATCTCCTTGCAAATCTATATCGCTTTATTCCTGCTTTTCAGGTTGCCGCGTGATTGGCTGCACTGGCTTGCGCAGTGGCTGGCTGGAGCGGCGTCAGCAGGCCGCCCAATGGCAACGTGAAATTTGTAGGTTCTATTATGGCTGTATCAGCAGGGCGCAATGCGCCGAAGCGTGCGATGGCTTCCTGATAGATAGAATAATCCTGATAAGGGTATCACCGGCAATGCCAATGAAAAGTAAACGGGGTATAAACGAGGCGAGGTATAGGCACGAATAATCAAAAAAGGCACAAATTGCCTGCTGAATGGCGAATTTTATCTTATTGAATTGTAATGAAAATAAATATACTGCTTATTATTGCCGTTATTTTATTCAGAGTGCGGGGTAAACCGGTGAAATAATGTTTCGCGAGGGAACTACTTCATTTTTCCGGCGAATAAATCGGGCCGCCAAATTTTGGTGGCCCGATTATTGGTTAAGCGCCGTAAATGCAGTTTTTGCCTTTTTTCTTGGCCTGATACAACGCACTGTCCGCCTCATTGATAAAGCTGATCGGCGTATCGTTATACATATGCGGCACTTTGGCGCAGATGCCAATGCTGATGGTAACGATGCCGTGCGGGTTGCCCTGATGCGGAATTTTCAGATCGCGCACCGCGTTGATAACGCGCTCGGCGAAAATCAGTGCGCCTTGCACGTCGGTATCCGGCAGGATAATCCCCATCTCTTCGCCGCCGTAGCGCGCCAGGACGTCGTTGCTGCGGCAGGCCAACCCTTTGAGCGTTTGGCCGATCTGCTGCAGGCACTGGTCACCGGCGACGTGGCCGTAGCTGTCGTTGTACTGTTTGAAATAGTCGATATCCAGCATCAGCAGCGCCACGCTGCGGTAGTTGCGCGAAGCCCGCGCCAGCTCGTTCTTCAGCGCGATATCAAACTGGCGGCGGTTGGCCAGCCCGGTCAGGCCGTCCAGCAGCGCCAGCTCTTCGAGCATCTGGTTGATGCTGGTCAACTGATCGCGTGTGCGCATCAGCTCGGCTTCGGTTTGCATGCTGTGCTTGATTTGCCGCAGTAGCACCATGCCCATCGCCAACAGGATCATCAGCAGCGAGAGGCCGCCCGCGGCGAACAGACCGGCGTCGGTGCGCCAGTCCGCCAGCGCGTCGCGTTTCGACAACCCGGCGGCGATCACCAGCGGAAAGCGGTTGACCCGCGAATAGCCGTAGATGCGCTCCACTTTGTCGTACAGCGAGGTGATGGTGGCGTTGCCGAACTCCGAATGCGGTAAAATTTCGCTGAACAACACGCCCTTGGCGATATTTTTACCGATCGACGCCGCCGAGTAAGGGCGGCGGTAAAGGATGGTGCCGTCCGCCAGCAGCAGGTTCAGTGAGGCGTCGGTGTTGAGGGCGAAGCTGTCGTAAAACTGGCGGAAATAATCGACGTACAGCGTCGCCAGCACCACGCCGCCAAAGCTGCCGTCTGGGTTGTTGAAACGCCGCGAAACGGGAATGATCAGATCGCCGGTGGTGCGGCTGCGGATCACCTTGCCGATGTACAGGCCGCCGCCGTCGCGGTTTTGATGGTATTTGAAGTAATCGCGATCGGCGTTGTTGGCGTTCTTGATGAATTTGCCCGAGGAGGTCGCCAGCCAGCGGCCGCGCGCATCGTAGAGAAACAGCCCGTGCAGCTGCGGCAGGTTGCCGACCTGCGTCTGCATGACGCGCTGCAGCCGCGTCAGCTGCGATGGGCCCAACCCGTCGGTTTGGAGACGTTCGGTCAGATCGAGCAGGTTGCCGTCCACCTGCATGAAAGTATCGTCGGCATGCTGTGCCAGCGAGCGGGCGAGGTTGGCGGACTCATGCTCGGCGCTGCGCAGATCGCGCTGATGCGCGTTCCAGATTTGCCAGCTGTTAAAGAGGATCAGCGTGGCGGCAACGATGATGACAAACACGCCGGCCTGAAATAATAATGGGGAGCTTTTAGCGCTGCGCGCCGGCACGGCATCCTGTATGGGTTGCTGCTGAGTCATGTCACCCTTGTTGTTTGATTACTATTCAATTTGAGTTAAGAGCAATCTTATATTTTATGCATAAATGCGCCAGACCTCTAGCCCCTAACGTGGCGATAGCGAGAAAGGGCGTTTGCACCCCGTATCAGCGGCGGGGTGAACACTGCGGAGTGAAAGAGCCATGTCGGATTATATCATTATCACTTTACTGACGCTGGCGGTGTATTACCCCCTTACGCTGGGGACGCTGGCGGTGATGATGTACTTCGCCTGGCGGCGGCGCCGGTCGCCCTATTGGCGGTTGGGATTGGCGCTGTTGGCGCTGCTGTTCGTGCTGTTCGCCAAGGCGGCGTATGACTGGCACCGCTATGGCTAGCGGCGCCATGACGGGTTATTCGACGTTGATCATCCAGTTGACGCCGAATTTGTCGGTCAGCATGCCAAAGCCTTTGGCCCAAAAGGTGGCTTGGTAAGGCATCGTCACCTGGCCGCCCTGCGCCAGATTGTCGAACAGTTTGCGTCCTTGTTCCGCATCGCTGGGGTTCAGCGACAGCGAGAAGCCTTTATGAGAAGCGCCGCCGCCGTCATCTTGCGGGCAGCCGTCGGAGGCCATTAGTACGCCGTCGCCGATCAGCAGGCGCGCATGCATGATCGCCTCCGGATTGACGTCCTGCGGCCCGTCTTGCCGGGCTTCTTCGGGCATGTCTTTATAGCGCATGACCATTTCAATTTTGGCATTCAACTGCTGTTCGTAGAAGTTAATCGCTTGCTCACAGTTACCGCTGAAAAACAGATAGGGTTGTACCAGCATGACATTGACCTCGGTTGTGGCTCGACAGGCAACGACCGGCCCTCGGGCAGGAAGAAATGGTTGCTGGCGGCAATAATTGCCGTCGGTGACTTATTAGTGTAGTTCCCCTGGCGCAGAATGCTTGTGCGAGGTGAATGCGCCTTCGCCGCCGGCATGACGGGCGAAGGCGCAAGGGCGGTCAATACAGCGACGGCTCGCCGGCTGGGCGGGTTTTAAAGCGGCGGTGCAGCCACATGTACTGATCGGGGGCCAGCAGCACCTGTTCTTCCACCACGCGGTTCATCTTGGCCGCCGCGCGCGTTTCATCATCCAGCGGGAAGTCCGTCAACGGCGGCTGCACGATCAGCTCATAGCCCTGAGCATCTGGCAGGCGGCGCGGCACGAAAGGCACGATCGACGGCCGCCCCATGCGCGCCAGGATAAAGGTTCCGGTGGTCGTGGCGGCGTTTTCCACGGCGAAGAGCGGCGCGAACACGCTGCTTTGCGGGCCGTAATCGTGATCCGGCGCGTACCACAGGATTTCGCCCTGTTTCAGGTTGCGGATCATGCCTTTGATATCTTTACGATCGAGCATGAATTTATTCGAGCGCAGCCGGCCGCGTGTTTGTACCCACTCCATCAGCCTGTTGTTGTGCGGGCGATGCACGCCGATGCCGGGGTTTTGCATGCCGAAAATGCGCGCGCCCAGTTCCAGCGTCAGAAAATGCAGACCGATCAGCAGAACGCCTTTGCCGCCCTGACGCGCCAGCCGCATGTTTTCCATGCCGCTCACCTTGAACCAGCGGGCGATGCGCCAGTCGGGCCAGAACCAGGCCATGCCGACTTCGAACAGGCCCATACCGACGGACTCAAAATTTTTGACGATCAGCGCCTCGCGCTCGGCGGCGGGCATCGCGGGGAAGCAGAGCTCTAAATTGCGGCGCGCTATTTTTACCCGGCGTTTCATCAGGCGCATGGCTATTCTGCCAAGGCCGTGTCCGAGTCGATAAATGAGCGGGTAGGGCAGTAATACCAAGAGATAGAGTATTCCCAGCCCTATCCACAGCAACCAATAACGAGGGCGCAAGAATTCGCGCTCAAAGCGTTGGTTAGAAAGCATTTTTCCTGTGATTCCTTGTTTTTTCCAATGGGACCTTAACCCAAATTTTCATAGGGCGAATGGTAGAACATTCTGAGCTAAATAGGATTTTCCATTAATGCTTTTTTTACGCTTTAGCTAAGCGCAGGCGAAAAACGGGGAGAGATAGGATTTTTACCGAGGGAATGGCGGATATTTTCCGCTATTTCAAACGACTGGCGAAATTGAAAAATAAAGACACAATTAAGCGCATCGCAAAAGTGACAACTGCTATGTAACCTTAATGAAACAATAACGCGGCGGAACCGTCCCAAACGGCGGCCAGTGCGTACAGTAGCGCGAGAATCAGGACAAAAGGGGCATTGAACATCGGCGTTTCCTCCAGGAGGATTTGTTTAAAGTTTAGCCTCGCGAGATGACAGCAGGATGAAATTAGATCGTTTTTTGTACGGTGAAATTCAGACGGACGGAAATGGGTAAACCGCTGATTTTTTACTATAGTCATAGTGTGAAGTTATGCGTTTGTCGCCGTACGCCTCTGCATTGAGCGGCAGCGGGCAGGTTGCCCAGAGCAAGATCGTGGAGCGGACGGCGCCTGGCGCGAAACATGTGACGAGATTCTCAGAGGGTTGGTCTGTAAGGATTTGACATGTCATATGAAAATGACGATCTAAACGGTGTTGAGCAACCGAGCGACTACGTGAAAACCACCGCCTGCGAAGTGCGCAGCGGCGTAAAGGCAGCGCTCGAGCAATCATGTGCCTGCATCAAGGATAACCCTTGGGCGGGGATAGGCGCCGGCGCCGTCGTGGGCCTGGTAATAGGATTTCTGTTAGGCAAAAGGTAATAGGGAGAGTAAAGATGGGCATCATTTCCTGGATCATTTTTGGTTTAATCGCCGGTATCCTGGCCAAGTGGATTATGCCGGGCAAAGACGGCGGCGGCTTTATTGTGACCGTTATATTGGGGGTCGTGGGCGCCGTAGTCGGCGGCTATATCAGCACCTTCTTCGGTATGGGCCGCGTTGACGGTTTTAACCTGGGCAGCTTTGTGGTGGCAGTAATCGGCGCCCTGGTGGTGCTTTTTGTCTACAGGAAGATCAAAGGCTAAGCAGCCATTGCTCAACAGGGTCGCCGCGGCGGCCCTTTTTCGTGAAATCAATCCGGCGGCGCGGCGCAGTCCGCACTCGCTGAAAGGGGAATATCATGGGTCTGTTCGATAGCGTATTGGGTAACATTCTGGGCGGCGGCGCCAACGGCAAAGGCATCGACTACATCGCCATTATGCAGTGGGTCGAGCAACAAGGCGGCCTGCAGGCCATTTTGGACAAATTCCGTCAGGGGCAGTTCGGCGATATCGTCGGTTCCTGGCTCGGCAATGGCGAAAATCAGCCGATTACCGGCGATCACGTACAGCAGGCGTTGGGTAGCGACGCCATCAACCAACTGGCTGAAAAGCTGGGTATCGATCCGGCTCAGGCGTCCAGCACCATTGCACAGTTCTTGCCAACGGTCACCGATGCCGCCTCGCCAAACGGTGAAGTGCAGCAAGACAGCAACGAGCTGGGCGACATGGTCGGTAAACTGTTCAAATAATGATTAGGCTCCCGGCGTCTGGCCGGGGGCATTCACTCCGCTGATCCCCTCGATCTTCGTCAACGCCTGCTGCAGATGCGCCACCCAGGCGCGCACTTTCTCCGGAATAAAACGCAAGGCGGGATAGACCGCGTGCAGCGCCATGGGCGGATAGCGGTATTCCGGCAAAACGGGCACCAGCGCCCCCGTCGCCAGCTGTTCGGCGATTAAAGGCCGTTGAGCGCCGCCGATGCCGGCCCCAGCCTCAATGGCGGCCAGCAGGGATAGCGTATTGTTGGCGCGGAACGTGGGCCGCAGAGCAACCGTCTCGGGGCCGTGCGGGCCGAACAGGGTGAGCGTATCGCCGTCGTTCAGGCCGCTGTAACGAATGTGCGTATGTTTCGCCAACTCCGCCGGGGAACGCGGCGTGCCATGCCTGGCCAGATAGGCCGGTGACGCCACCAGCAGGCGTTGCAGCTCGCCCAAACGTTTCGCCACCATGCCGGGCGCATGCAGTTCACCGAAACGTAGCGCCACATCGATGCCTTCGCCGATCACGTCGGCGAGGCGATCGTCCAGCAGCAGCTCGATGGCGAGGTCCGGATGGCGCTGCTGGAAAGCGATGGCCAGCGGTGTGACGTGCAACTGCCCGAACCCGGTCGGGGCGTGAATGCGCAGATTGCCCTGCAACTGGTGGCGCTGGCCGTGCAACGCCTCTTCCGCTTCGTCGACCGCCGCCAGAATCGGTTTGAGGCGCTGATAATAACCGCTGCCGGCATCGGTCAGGGTGACCGCCCGGGTGCTGCGAAACAGCAGTTGGGCCCCCAGTTGCTGCTCCAGGCCGGCGATTTGCTGACTGACCGCCGGCTGCGTCAAACGCAGATCGCGAGCGGCGGCCGACAGGCTGCCCAGTTCCGCCACCCGCATAAAGGTTTTCATTGCGTTCAGTTTATCCATGTCGATCTTGCCTATAGATTTTTCTTATAAGTGTTAGTGCTAATTCGGCGCTACCGCAAGCATCGCTAATCAATAACACTCAGGGCATCAACAACCCGAGGAGTGGCAAGATGAATGCAAAGCGACAGGCATTGGTGATCGGCGCCAATGGCGTGATTGGGCGCCGATTGATTGAGGAGCTGACCGGCCAGGGCTGGCAAGTGGTGGGCGTTTCACGTCGGGGTGGGCAACCGGCGCCGGGGGTGCGCCACCTGCAGGTTGATCTGCTGGATGCGGCGGCGACGCGCGACGCGCTGCGGCCGCTGAGCGCGATTAGCCACGTTTTCTATGCCGCCTATCAGGATGCGCCGGACTGGGCGGGGCTGGTGGCGCCGAACCTGCAGATGTTGCAACACGTTGTCGAGGGGCTGGAGCCGGCCGCACCGGCGTTGGAGCACATCAGTCTGATGCAGGGCTATAAGGTGTATGGCGCGCATTTGGGGCCGTTTAAAACGCCGGCGCGCGAAAGCGACGCCGGGCATATGCCGCCGGAGTTTAACGTGGCGCAGCAACAGTATCTGGCGCAGCGGCAGGCCGGCAAGCGCTGGCGCTGGAGCGCCATTCGCCCGAGCGTGGTGGGGGGCTTCTCCCTAGGCAATCCGATGAATCTGGCGTTAAGCATCGCGGTTTACGCGTCGATCAGCAAAGCGCTCGGGTTGCCGCTGCGCTTCCCCGGTAAACCGGGCGCTTACCACAGCCTGCTGGAAATGACCGATGCCGGGCTGTTGGCGCGCGCCACGCTGTGGGCGGCGACCGAGCCGGCGGCGGCCAATCAGGCGTTTAATATCAACAACGGCGATCTGTTTCGCTGGAGCGAGATGTGGCCGAAAATCGCCGCTTACTTTGGGCTGGAATGTGCGCCGCCGCTGCCGATGCCGCTGGAAAGCATGATGGCGGACAAAGCGCCGCTGTGGCGCGAGCTGGTGCAGCGGCACCAATTGGCCGAACCGGACTATCGCGCGGTGGCCGGCTGGCGCTTCGCCGATTTCGTCTTTTCCTGGGACTATGACATGTTCGCGGACGGCAGCAAGGCGCGGCGCTTCGGTTTCCATCAGTTTGTCGAAACCGAAGCCATGTTTTTCTCGCTGTTCGATGAGTTCCGCCGTCGCGGCATCATCCCCTGAGCGTGGCATCGGTTTCCCCGCAGCACCGGCCGCGGGGAATGAGGTCAGAACGTCAGCATGATCTTGCCGATGTGCTCGCTGGACTCCATCAGCGCATGCGCGGCGGCGGCCTGCTCAAGCGGGAAGGTTTTAAAAATTTGCGGCTTCAGCACGCCGCGCTCCAGCAGCGGCCAAACCTTCTCGCGCAGCTCGGCGGCGATCTGCGCTTTGTCCGCCACGCTGCGCGAACGCAGCGTCGAACCGGTATGGGTCAGGCGTTTCAACAGCAGCGGCATCAGATTGAGCTCTTTCACCACGCCGTTTTGCGTGCCGATTTGCACGATGCGGCCTTCCATCGCCGCGGCCTGATAGTTTTTGGCTACATAATCGCCGGCGATCAGGTCGACGATAACGTCGGCGCCTTTACCGTTGGTGGCGTCTTTGGTGCGTGCGACAAAGTCTTCGCTGCGGTAATTAATCGCCACGTCGGCGCCCAGCGCCAGGCTGGCCTGTCGTTTCTCTTCGGAACCGACGGTGGTGATCACCTGAGCGCAGAAGGCCTTCGCCAGCATGGTGGCGACCGTGCCGATGCCGGAGGTGCCGCCATGGATCAACACGGTCTCGCCGGCCTTGAGGTGGCCGCGCTGGAACACGTTGACCCAGACGGTAAAGAAGGTTTCCGGCAGCGCGGCGGCCTCGGTCAGGCTCAGGCCCGCCGGAACGGGCAGCGCATTGCTTTCATGCACGGTGCAGTATTCGGCATAGCCGCCGCCGGCGATGAGGGCGCAAACCCGATCGCCGGGCGCGAAGCGGGTCACGCCTTCCCCGGTGGCCACCACTTCGCCAGCAATTTCCAGGCCGGGGATATCCGAGGCGCCGGGCGGCGGCGCATAGTTCCCCTGGCGCTGCAGCACGTCGGGGCGGTTAACGCCGGCGGCGGCGATTTTCACCAGAAGTTGGCCCGCTTGCGGAACCGGCACCGGGCGTTCAGCGACGACCAGAACCTCGGGGGCGCCCGGCTGGCTGATTTCAATCGCTTTCATCGTGCCGGGCAGCGCTGCATTTGTTGACATGGTCACTCTCCTCATCGTGGCGGACGTGGCTATCGGGCGAAACGTCCGCAATAAAGTCTGCTGTTAGCTTAGCGAAATCGAATGAGGCGCGCGTGGTCGAATAGAGCGGTTTTGCGAGGAAGGGGCGAAGCCGCCGCGATGGGCGGCAGGGCATCAATCGTTAGGGGGGATGCGGAACCCTTTCAACGAGACGATGAAGTGGTCTTTTCCTTTGGAGATCTTGGCGCCTTTATCGCACCACAGGCTGGCAAGCTGGAAGAAGTCGTCGCTGCCGATATCGTAGGCCAGTTCGATTTTCTTGGCGGTGCCGGCGCGGATGAGTTTTTCTGCTTCCTGATGGTTTGCAGCTTTAATTATGGTCATGGGCGAAATCCTTGGTGTTAAGCCAGAGCGGATAAACGCGAATTATCATATGGCCATAGTGTGACAATTTTGTGATGAAAGCATGACAGCCCGCGAAGGCGCGGCGTGCGTTGTGCCGGGCCTTCGCGGTGAAAGCGCGTTGTCGGTTACCGATCGTACGGGCGGATGAGTGTGCTTTTTTTCTGAGATTTTAAATGTTTATAGAGGGCGAAGCCCGCAATGCCGGCCAAGACGGCCAGGAGGGCAAGGGATCCTGTGGCCATGAACGTTACCTCCGAATAAGAATGGCAAGGAGGCGTATTTGTGACATTGATCACTCTGCGGGGCAATGAGAGCAATCTGTAATCGGGAAGACGCTGTGAGGGCGAGGCAAAAAAAAGCGCCTATAGGGAGGCGCATAAAGATTTGCAACACAGCTTGTTGTGTTCAACACCAGGAGGAGTGGTGAACTGACGCTATTCTATGCAGCGGCAAAGGCGGCTGATATAGGTATTACTCCGAAAGCGCCGCTACCACTCATAGCCCAACTGAATGTTGTAATCGGGATCCTGATTGGTGGAATAAGGATCGGACTGGCGGCGGCGATCGGTTTTCTTCACCGGGCCTTCATACGCGGGATAAGGTTTGGCGCGTGGTTTGCTGCAGCCTGGATGATCGCACTCGATATCGACGCGAAAACCGCTTTTATCTCTCGCCTCTGCCCAGGCAATCGGCGGTTTTTCCGCTTTGGGGGCCGGCCCCGGCTCCGGCGCAGTTTTGGGGGCGGGGGTGATGCTGGGTTCAGGCGGATGATAATTCAGCTCCAGCGCGCCCAACGGGGCGCTGCAAGCGGCAAAGGCCAGCAGAATGGCACTGGCGGCCGGCAATGTAAGCCATCTCGGCATGGTGACTCTCCCTGAATGATTTCGTCAGGCAACTATAAAACAGCAGAACGAGAATTACTATCATTTGCCTTGGGCGTTACGGGCGAGCCAGGCGGCGATTCCATCGGCAGACGGGGTCAAATCCTGTGCGTTTAGCCGAGATTAGCGCCCCATCGCGGCGAAAAAGGTTGCTATTGCCGCGCGCTCGTGAGTTAATGATGTCGGCCTGTGGTACAGACCTATTTATGCACGACATTTTGAGTAAAGTAGTTCAAATTTAAAGCGTTATCCCGGATAGCCCTTCTCTGACGAATTTCCTTTCCAGTGCCTCCATAAGTAACTGATGACCGGCTACCTCGCCCATGGCGGCTTACATTTATTATTGAAGGAATTAGACATGTCTAACATGATCAAAGGTCAAGTGAAGTGGTTCAACGAAGCTAAAGGTTTTGGTTTCATCACCCCAGCAGACGGCAGCAAAGACGTATTCGTACACTTCTCTGCTATCCAGGATCAAGGCTTCAAGACCCTGGCTGAAGGCCAGAACGTACAGTTCTCTATCGAGAACGGTGCGAAAGGTCCATCTGCGGCTAACGTTACCGCTATCTAATTGGCGCCTGGCGCTGATTGAAAAAAACCCGCTGCGGCGGGTTTTTTTGTGTCTGAAATTCGGCGGTGCGAAAAAAAGCCCGCAAGTCTGCGGGCAAAAGTTCCTTGTTACTTCTTCATTTGCGAGCGCTTCTCTGGGGGGAAACGCCTGAAGACAGGCTACGCGAGACCGGCTTAAGATTCTGCGGCCAAACCGTTAAGAAAGTGAAAATCCAGGCGGCTGCTACGCTGATAGCAGAGGCCGGCAGGGCTAGGGTGATGTCCATCGCCCTCGGTTTTGTAATACACTGACGGCAATCGCAAATAATGGGGAATGGTATGCAGGTTAACGATCGAGTGACGGTAAAAACAGACGGCGGCCCGCGGCGTGAAGGCATCATTTTGGCCGTAGAGGTGTTCAACGAAGGCACTATGTATCTGGTTTCTCTTGACGACTACCCGGCGGGCGTATGGTTTTTTAATGAAATCGACAGCCGTGACGGCACGTTTGTGGAGCCCTGTCGCGAGCATGGGCAGTAACTTCGGCTAATCTCATTAATTTGCTAATGAAATTGTCCGTTTTGAGATTATTTCATAGCGGTAAGATTCTTTTTATCGATGACAAAAAAATACCCGTTGCGCTAGCGGGGGATAACGCAGCAGGTATTCTTTTAAGGGCGCCAGCATCTGATATCCAGATGACATTATCACCAGGTATTTAACGGCTGGCAAAACAGAGTGGGGGCCTTCTCTGTGGTTTAACGGCTATTGACAAATATTCCACTGGTCAAGGTATCGGTCAGACGAACAACGTGGTAAATGATCTGCTTGTTGTGCGTCTTTATTTTCCGCTTGATGTTTCCTTTGTGGGAAGAGACCGTTTTGGCCTTTATTTGCATCTGGTCTGATATCTGGATGGTGCCTTGACCGGACATCCACATGCGTAACATGTTCGATTCGGTCTGGCTCAGCGTTACCGGCGTTTGATCCAGAGAGGATTTCTCCGCCCGTAGGGACGTTCTCTCGAGATAGTGACTAAGTAGCTGATTCATAGTCTCTGGTTTGATGGATTTTGACGATATGATGACGTTCTTGCGAACATATAAATAATCGTCGAAATGTACGTTGGTAATGGCCATGAAGATGAAGAATAACGTATCCGGGTGCAGTGAAATCACCCGTTTTATTCGCTCGGTGGCGTTCGCTTCGTGGATGAAGCAGTCCTCGTTAATAAACACCAGGCTGGGATTCAACTTGCTGCATTTTTCGTGCAGGCTGTCAATGTCCTCGATGGCATTAATATGGCGTTTCTTCACGCCATGCGAAGTCAGATAGTCGGTTAATCCCAATCTGGTATAGCTACATGAATCCATGATGATCGTTGGCATATCGCACCCCCACTTAAATCCGTTTTACTGCGGTAATATGAGAAAAAGCCTAAAAAGCCGAAAGGCAAAATGGAGCAATAATTCAGTGTAGCGAGTGTTCTATCAATAAACACGACGTCACTCAATGATATTTTCATACTAAACTTATTAATTGCATGAATCTATAAGTTTGGCTTAAGTCAGGGCGATCTGCTGTTCGTCCAGCTTCGGCATGTTGAGCCTGATTTGCGCTTGGCGCCCGAGCCTGTCTGCATTGCTTGCCGTGAATCTGTTCATCATGTCACGAAACAAAATTTTAGTTTGCTAGGAAAAGTCTTAAAAAAAATTCATGTGTCGTTTTTTTGAGGTCTTTTAGCGTGTTTCTTGAGCGGTGAAAAAACACTCGCACTGAGTGCTTTGGATTTTTACATATAAAAATCATTATCTTGCGGTGTTTTTTGCTTTTCGCGCAAATGATAAACACGCCTTTTTTTATCATAACAACAAACAGAAGTTAACATTCTGGCTGGAATGTGTAGCTTAATTGTTGCTATAAATCACCGTTTTACAATGAGTTATCTGGATATTTATTTCACATGAAATAGTTTTCGTGAATGTTTAACGGTGATTGAGTGATTTTTCTAAACTATCATCCTGCTGCCCGATCCCCGGGGAGGAATGGCAGGTCGGAGTTGTCTCTGGCCCGCGTTGGTTTTAACTTGCCTCTCCACCTTTCAAAAAACAGGATGCCGCGGTGAGACGGAATCAGTATGGGCAGCCGATAGGTGAAGCCCTCCCTCATTGGCAGCCGGCAGGCATGCCCGGCCACACGCCACTGCAAGGGCGGTTTTGCCGCCTGGAACCGCTTAACCTCGAGCGATGGGGGGAGGCGCTTTATCAGGCTTATCAAACCGCCGAGGACGATCGCGACTGGACCTATCTGTTTTGGGAACGCCCGCAGTCGCGCGCAGACTTCCAGCGTTATCTCCAGGCGCAGGCGTCCAGCGCAGACAGAAACACGATGGTGGTGATCGATCGGGCGAACGGGCGCGCGGTAGGAACCTGCGCTTTTTTGCGCATCGATCCCGCCAACGGCGTGGCCGAACTGGGCACCATCAACTGGTCGCCGCTGATGAAGCGCAGTGCGCTGGGCAGCGAGGCGATCTTCCTGATGCTGCGGCACCTGTTCGACGATCTTGGTTACCGGCGTTGCGAATGGAAATGCGATAGCCTCAATCTGCCTTCACGCCAGGCCGCCGAGCGCCTGGGGTTCCGCTATGAAGGCACGTTCCGCCAGGCCGTCGTCGTCAAAGGACGCACGCGAGACACCGACTGGCTGTCTATCGTCGACGGAGAATGGCCGGCGCGGCGGGCGGCGTTTGCCGCCTGGCTATCGCCGGATAACATCGGCGATGACGGGCGGCAAGCACGGCAATTGCAGGCCTTCCGACGCGAGTAATGCGCCGCGTGCATTAGGCCGTTTCCGCCAGGCAATGGCGCAGCGAGTCCAGCGCCAGCCTGATGTCCTGTTCCTCCGTCATCCAGTTGACCAGCGCGGCGCGGATCCCCGGCTGATGGTGATAGCTCGTCGGGGTGCAACGCACCACGCCGTGCCGGTTAAGGCGATCGAGAAAGCGATCGCGCGCCGCTTCGCTGTCGCCCTGCGGGTGACTGAGCGCGAAGCACACCACGTTCAAATTCACCGGCGCCAGCAGATGGAAGCCGTCGTCGGCCGCTAACGCCGCGCCCAGCGCCTGCGCCAATCGGACGTTGCGCTCGACGATATCCCGTATGCCGCTGCGGCCATAGGCTTTCAGCGTCAGCCAAAGCGGCAGGGCGCGAAAGCGGCGCGAATTTTCCGGCGTCAGGTGCAGATAGTTGTCCGGCCGCGGCGTCGGCGCTTCCAGGTAAGCCGAATGGTTCTGAAATACCTGCATCTGCAGATCCAGGTGGCGGGTAAATTGGATCGCGCTGTCATAAGGCACGTTCAGCCATTTGTGCGCATCGACGGTGATGGAATCGGCATGCTGCCAGCCCTCGAGCCTTGGGGCGTATAGCGGCGAGCAGGCCGCTACGCCGCCGAATGCCGCATCGACATGCAGCCAGAACGGGTAGCGCTCCCGCAGCGCCAGCAGACGCGGCAGATCGTCGAAAGCGACGGTGTTGACCGTGCCGGCGCTGGCCAGCACCAGCGTTGGCTGGCCTGCGCCGGCGGCGAGCTGTCGCTCCAGCGCCGCCATATCCATGGCTTCTGAGTCCGGCAGGCTGGCGACGGTCGTCAGCGCGTCGCGGCCGATGCCGAGCATGCTGAGCGCCTTCACGCTGCTGGAATGCGGGTTGGCTGCCAGCACCCGGACGGGGCCGAGCGCCGCCAGGCCCTGTTGGGCGATATCCACGCCGTGCTGTTGCCCCAGCCACTGCCGGCCAATGGCCAGCCCGGCGAAATTGGCCATGGTGGCGCCGCTGACCAGGCTGCCGCTGAACGCTTCCGGCAGGCCCAGCAGGGATTTCAACTGCGTCACCGCGGCCAGCTCGATCGCCGCGGCGATCGTATCATGGCTAAGTTGGCTATTTTGGTCTGTCACGCTAACCAGCCAGTCTGCCGCGACCGCTGCCGGCGTGCCCCCGCCGGTGACGAAGCCAAAATAACGCGGGCCGGCGCTGGCGGAAATGCCCGCCTGATAACGTTGCCAAAAGTCATCCAGCGCCGCCAGGGCGCCTTCGCCGTTTTCCGCCAGCCGATCGTCACCGGGTTGCAGCTGCTGTTGCGCGAGCGGTGGGCAGACCGAGCGCTGCTGCAGCCCGGCCAGAAAATCTTCCGCCAACTGGCGGGTGTGGTCGAGGATCTGCGGAAACTGTGCAAGATCCTGTTGTAAACGTGGGTGCATGGCGGCTCCGAAAGCGTCAGGGATGATGGGGTAAACATAGAACATTTGCCTGCGGGCCAAAATCGATGAAAAATAGCCTTTTTGGCTAGCCTGGTTAACCAATGATGAATGAACGTCTCCCGCTGCATGTCTTGCCGACCTTTGCTATCGCCGCCAGGTTGGAGAATTTGCGCGCCACGGCGCAGCAGGTGCATTTGACGCATGGCGCGGTCAGTCAGCAAATTCAGCTGCTGGAGCAGGCGGTGGGCTACCCGCTGTTTGAACGGCGCGGGCGCGGTGTGCGCCTGAATGCCGCCGGGAAAGAGTTGCTGGCGGCGGTAGAGCCGGCGCTGCAGGCGCTGCAGCAGGGCGTCGCCCGCGCCCGGCGCTCGGCGGCGAGCCAGACGCTGCGCATCAGCGTGCTGCCGTCTTTTGCCCATTACTGGCTGTTGCCGCGTTTGCCGGCATTTCATGCAGCCTGCGCCGATATTGCGCTGGATATCGATGCCTCGCTGGCGTTGCAGGATCTGTCGCAGCGCGGGTTCGATGCGGCGATCCGCATCGGCAGCGGCCAGTGGGCGGGGCTGCAGGCGCAGCGCATCGCGTCGGGCGACGTGCTGCCGGTCGCCTCGCCGGATATGACGCGGCAGTGGGGAACGGCATTCGAGAACGGCGGCGACGTTCCCTTGCTGGAGCACGACGTCAGCCCGTGGCGCGACTGGTTCAATGCGCAAGGGCGCTCGCGGTGCGGGCGGCAACAGGCGGTGTTCAACGATGCCGGGTTGTTGATTCGCGCCGCGGAGCAGGGGTTCGGCATCGCGCTGGCGAAAAAGCTGCTGGTGCAGGATGCGATCGACGCGGGGCGGCTGGTGGCGCTGGCTGCGCCCTGTCGCCTGAGCGAGGACGACGTTTATCTGGTGTGGCCGCAGACCGCCGGGCTGACGCCGGCGGTCACACGCTTGCTGCAATGGCTGCAGCAACAGTTGGCGGCGGTTTAACGGCGCAGCCACTCCGGCTGTGAGGTGCCGAGCGTGGTCGCCGGCAACGCCCATTGCAGCGCCGTGCCCTGCAGGCTTAACGGGGCGCGCAGGCGTTGCGCGGCGCCCCAGTAAGTCAGTTCCGTTTCCGGGTTCTCGTCGGCGGTTCCGGCCGGCGCCAGCGGCTCCGGCCGATAATCTGCCGAACAGGGATGCGCCAGCAGCAGTTGCGCAGTGCGCGCCAGCGACAGCCGCGCGTGGTAGCCGGTGCCACGGCTCAGGCGCTGCGCCATACCGGTCAGCACCGCCGCCGCCATCAAATAGCCGGTGGCGTGGTCCAGCGCCTGTACCGGCAGCGGCACCGGCAAACTGGCGCTGCGCCAAACCATGCCCGCCTCCGCCAGCCCGCAGCTCATTTGCACCAGACTGTCGAAACCGCGCCGGGTGCGCCACGGTCCGCTCCAGCCGTAGGCATTCAGGCAGACGTCTATCAGACCCGGCGCCAGCGCGCGCCTTTCCTCCGCGCCATAGCCCAACTTCTCCAGCGCACCGGCACGGTAGCCGTGCACGATCACGTCGGCGTTCCTCAGCAGATGTTCAAACGTGTGGCGATCGTGCGCATTGGTCAGGTTGAGGCGCGCGCTGCGTTTGCCCAGCATTACCTCGTGCTCGACGCCGGGCTCATCCCAACCGTAGGGATCGATGCGCAGCACGTCGGCGCCCAAACCGGCGAGAAAACGGGTGGCGATCGGCCCGGCGAGAATGCGCGTCAGATCCAGCACCCGCACGCCGTGCAGCGGCCGGGCGACGGGCAACGTCCAGCCCGGCGGCGGTGCTTCCGGCTGCAGCGAGGCGTGGATCAGCGGTTCGAGCGCCACGCTCTTGCCCTGAATATGTTGTCGCCACGCGGCCGCCGAGCGCATTTGGGCCGCGCAGCCGCCGGCCTCGATCACCGCTTCCTCCAGCTCGTTTTTTTTCCAGCCCAGCACGCGTTCCGCCAGCGCGCCTTTGTCCGATGCCGCGCCCAGCACCTGTTCCACCGCCCGCCGATGGTGCGGTGCATTGGTGTGCAGGCGTATCCAGCCGTCCGCCGTCGCGTAGTCGCCGGCCAGGGCGTCCCAGGCGGCAGGCAGCGTCCAACCCAGCGGGCGCAGCGTCCAGCCGAACCAGAGCGAGGCCAGGCGTTGATCGATCCAGACCTGCGGCGCATCGGCTGCCTCGCGGCGAAGCAACTCGGCGCAGGCCAAACCGGCGGCGCTCCAGGCGGCGGTAGCCAATTCGGTCACGGGAAAAGCCGAAGGCAATGCGCCGGTACCGCTTACGGTTAACCGGTCGCAGGGCGCGGGGCGTTGCCCCAGGCTTTGCCAAATCTCGTCGAGCAGAGTGTGGATCAGAGGCGTCATCAGCCACTCCTTGCGGGTCGTCGGAAATATAGCCTAGCGTAGCCCATCGCCGGCGACCTTGCTAAGGCGCAACGTCGAACGTGCGGCCGTCGGCCAGTTTGGCGCGCAGGCTGTGGGCCGCTACGCCGGCGAACGGCTGCGCGCTGAAGTTGGCGGTCAGCGTCGAACCGTCGCTGAAGGTCGTCTGCTGCACCCAGCCGTCCCGATCGAGCCAGCGGAAGTCGGTCAGCGCTTTGTCCCAGAGAGCCTGATGCAACGGCCGGAAGGCGGCGTCGGCGCGTTTGATCGCCGGCAGGCGGGCCGCCAGGGTGGCGCGGCTCAGATGGAACATCGGCGCGGTGTTGTACAGCTGGCTAAGCAGACTGCGGGTGGTCTGAACGTCGCTGAACTTCAGATTGTCGTAATTCCAGTGGTGGCTGCTGACGATCGCATCGTGGAAAACGGCCTGGTACAGCGGCAGGCGATAACGCGGATCGAATTCGACGGTGCGGTAGGGCTGCTTCACCTTGGCGGGGCGGAAGAAAAACGCCGGTTGAGCGTTGGGCCACCAGGCGCCGAGATAATAGGGCGAGGATTTATCCTGATTCATCTGCTTGTCGCCCCAGCCGAATCCCCAGGTTTCCATGCCGTGGGCGAACATCAGGCTGCGGGCGGTTACCGCATTGCCGTCCTCCGAGCCGAGCGGCAGCTTAAGGGTGGCGCTGAACCAGGCCAGCCGGGCGTTGCGCGCCTCGGCCATCTGCGCCGCGCCGGTCGGGTGGCCGGGCTGATAGTCGTCGGAGACCATGCCGGTGCCGTCCACGTCGAGGAACAGGCTGTTCAACCCGGCCAGTTGCACCAGCTCGCGCATGCGCCGTTGAGAATAGGGCAGGACGCAGCCCGGATTGAGGTAGTAACCCTGTTTGCCGAAGCCGGGTTTCTTGCTGCCGTCGGCGCGCACGATGGCGCAACTTTCCCGCAGCGCCGTCGGCAGTTGCGCGGTGAGCCAGCTGTCGTTCACGCCGCGCGCAATGGCGGTATCGTAGGAGTCGTAGCTGGCGATCAGATAGCCGGCCGCTTTGGCTGCGCCCACCGCCTGCGGGTGCAGGAAGGCGGCGGTCCAGTTATCGGTGCCTAACCACAGGCGCGGCAAGCCGGCCTGGCGCAGCGCGTCGATCACCGGTTCGGCCAGCCCTTGCCCCCAACGGTCCGCCGGGGTTAGCCAGCGCCCCAGCTCTCGCTGCGCCCGCTCCCGCACTGCAGCGGCCTGGCGCTGCTGCGCCTGCAGAAAGTCGGCGTCATCCGGCGTGGCGCCCAGCGGAATTTGCGCCGTCAACGCCTGGTTGATGCCGTCGATCAGGGGCTGTTGCTGCCAGCCCTCCGGCGTTTTGCCCGCCAGCTGCAGCAGGAGCTTTCTGCTCTCGGCATCCATCCGCTGCCGCAGCGCTTCGGCGGCGGGAGAGGCGAGGTAGTGCAGCAACCCCGGCCAATCTTTGACATCTTCCGCCGCCAGCAGTTTGTCCCCCCACAGGTAGACATGGGTGGCGCCGATCAGCTTTTCGCCTTCGGGCGCCTGCTTTATCTTCTCGCGCAGGCTGCTGAACTGGCCGTTCTGTTGCAAATAGTCGCGATAGCGGCGGGCGCCGGACAGCGGCGTGTCACCGACGTGCAGCAGCACCTCGAATGCCTGTTGCTGATTGAAGCGGTTGAACTGATGCCCGGCGCGCATCTCCAGCTTTTCCTGCGCCGAGGCGAAGGTGACCCGGTTGCTGAACGGCGTCAACATCAGCCAGCTGTAGACCTTGTCCTGGTATTGCTGGCTCCACAGCGGCAGCTTCAGATCCCAGTTGGTATCCAGCGGCGTCATTTCCGCCGTCAGGTAATGGCGCCAGACGGCGTTGTCGAGCGGAATGCGGCTGCCTTCGCCGATCGGCAACAGCAGCGTTTCTGTTTGTGGCGGCAGGCGATACCAGTTCAGAAGCTGTGGCCGGTCGCTGCTGAAGCTCAGGCGCAGATCGCCGCCTTCCAGACGGGCGCTAACCTTGACCGCGCTCTGCGGCCAGCGCCAGCTGGCGCGTTGTGGCGACGCGGTGAGATCTTCCACCTGTTGCGCGGGCTGCGCCAGATTGACCGGCACAGCGCCGGCGGCAATGCGCAGCGTGGCGGGATCGAGTTCAAACTGCGCGTCGCCTTGCTGCAGCAGCAGGGCATCGGCGGGAAAGCTGACGAGCAGCGCGAGCGCGAGCGGGGAAAGCCGGTGTTTCATCGGGGGCGTCCTTGAAAGATGAAGGGGAGCAGTTTACTGATAAGCGCACTGGCGCCCAACGTTGTCGCTGCCGATTTGTGACATCGAAATATCATCGCGGTATTTCAGTTTATTTTTCGTTTAATAAATTAGCCTTTACTTCATTACCCGACGTCACTATACTCAGCCAAAATTTCAGTGGAGAAACCCAATTGGACAGTTGTAGTTGTAATAAAACAAATAAGGCAAGCTGACCAATTCTCTTCTGATTTGTTGCTTGCCGTTATCGGCGGGCAGCACCCCTCTCCAGTTATTCCTGAGCTGTGCATACCCGAATAAAAAACGTTTCCTGAGGCCTGATGGTTTCAGGTGAATTGAGTTGGACGTTATTATGGTATTCTGCAGCCACAGCCTTTTCCCTCCAGGCACAGTACGCTGATTCGCTGATTTATTTTCGGCGCGATTTTGCGTGTGCTAAACAGCACATGATTTTATCTCCTGAGGTTAATTAAGGGGACAGTCATGGCTATGACTCCTTTCGTTTTAAATTTATTGCTGGCGATGTGCCTGGGCGCGGTAATTGGCGCCGAGCGCCAGTGGCGCCAACGCATGGCCGGCCTGCGCACCAATGCGCTGGTGGCGACCGGCGCGGCGGTCTTTATTCTCAGTTCCATGTCCACCGATCCGGCCAGCGCCGGCCGCGTGGCTGCGCAGATCGTATCCGGTATCGGCTTCCTCGGCGCCGGCGTTATCATGCGTGAAGGGCTGAACATTCGCGGCCTCAACACCGCCGCCACGCTGTGGTGTTCGGCGGGGATCGGCGTACTGTGCGGCCTGGGCCAGCATTGGGATGCGGTGGTCGCCACGCTGGTGATCCTGTGCGCCAATATCCTGCTGCGCGAGGCCGCCCAGCGCATCAATCTGCAGCCGCACCAGCAGGCGACCGACCTGGAACTGTGCTATCGCATTCAGGTGACCTGTGGCGAGCAGGATGAAATTCTGGTGCGTACCCTCATTCTGCAGGCGCTGAACGGCGTCGCCTTGCGGCTGCAATCTTTGCGCAGCGCCGATATTTCCAGCCCGGGGCAATTGGAAGTGTGCGCGGAAATTACCGCCACGCCGGCCGCACAAAAAGAAATTGAGGGTATTGTCTGCCGCGTCAGCCTGGAAAAAAGCGTGAGCGCCGTTCGCTGGCGCGTTGCGTCTGAATTACCGGTCTGAGTAATGATATAAATATTTATTAACTTGATTATATGTTCGTGTTTATTCAGGTAGGCCTGAATAACGCGGGCATTAAGGAGGCGTTATGGATGATGACCCCGGAAGGGAAATGATTCTTGCGTGGCTGACAGGGTAATCACGCTATTCAGCCACGCTAATTAAAAAATTCCACTCTGCGCAGAGTCACCTGTTTATCGGGCGGGATATCCCTGTGCGCAGAACGAAAATAAGAGAATAGCGTTATGACTCAGATTAATGAAAGAACGCGTCGCCGTGATAAAGACGCGGTGACCTACGCCATTGCGGAAGAAGCGACCAACAGCATCGCCCAAACGCTGGCGAACCTGAAGTGCAACCGCAACGGTTTGACTCAGGACGACGCCGATGAGCGGCTGGAGCAGTTCGGCGCCAATCAGGTCGCCCACGACAAGGCGCCGCATGCCTTGATCCAGCTGATCAAGGCTTTCAACAACCCGTTTATCTTCGTGCTGATGGTGCTGGCTGCGATCAGTTTCTTTACCGATTATTGGCTGCCGCGCCAGAGCGGTGAAGAAACTGAACTCACCGGCGTCATTATCATTCTCATCATGGTCACGCTGAGCGGGCTGCTGCGTTTCTGGCAGGAATACCGCACCAACAAAGCGGCGGAAGCGCTGAAGTCGATGGTGCGCACCACCGCCACGGTGCTGCGCCGCAGCAGCTACAGCGCGCATCCGCTGACGCTGGAAGTGCCGATCCGCGAACTGGTGCCGGGGGATATCATTCAGCTCTCCGCCGGCGACATGGTGCCGGCCGACGTGCGCCTTATCGCCTCGCGCGATCTGTTCATCAGCCAGGCGATTTTGACCGGCGAAGCGATCCCTATCGAAAAATACGATGCCATGGGCAGCGTGGCGCAGAAGTCGAGCGAAGGGGAAGTGTCCAGCGAGAACGCGCTGCTTGAGCTCTCCAACGTCTGCCTGATGGGCACCAACGTCGCCAGCGGCACCGCCACGGCGGTGGTGGTGGCGACCGGCGGGCGCACCTACTTCGGCTCGTTGGCCAAGTCCATCGTCGGTTCGCGGGCGCAAACCGCGTTCGATCGCGGGGTGAACAGCGTCAGCTGGCTGCTGATTCGCTTCATGCTGGTGATGGTGCCGGTGGTGTTGCTGATCAACGGTTTCACCAAAGGCGACTGGAGCGAGGCGGCGCTGTTCGCACTGGCGGTGGCGGTCGGCCTGACGCCGGAAATGCTGCCGATGATCGTCAGCTCCAACCTGGCGAAAGGGGCGATCGCCATGTCGCGCCGCAAGGTGGTGGTGAAGCGCCTGAACGCCATTCAGAACTTCGGCGCCATGGACGTGCTCTGCACCGACAAGACCGGCACGCTGACCCAGGACCGCATCATTCTCGAGCACCATATCGACGTCAACGGCGCCAGGGATAACGAGGTGCTGCACCTGGCCTGGCTGAACAGCTTCCATCAGAGCGGCATGAAGAACCTGATGGATCAGGCGGTGATCCGCTTCGGGCGCGGCAAACCGGGGATCGAAGCCCTGGGGCGTTTCAGCAAGGTGGATGAGCTGCCGTTCGATTTCGTGCGCCGCCGCTTGTCGATCGTGGTGGCGGACGAAAATGGCAAGCAGCAGCTGATCTGTAAGGGCGCGGTAGAGGAGATGCTGGAGATCGCCACTCACGTGCGTGAAGGCGACAAGACGCTGGAACTGGACGACGCGCGCCGTGCGGCGCTGCAGGCGCTGGCCCGCGAGTATAACGAAGACGGTTTCCGCGTGCTGGTGCTGGCGACGCGCGAGCTGGATGCGCAACGCCCGGCCGACCCGCTGAGCGTGGCCGACGAGCGCGACATGGTGGTGCAAGGGTTGCTGACCTTCCTCGATCCGCCGAAGGAGAGCGCGCAGCAGGCGATCGCCGCACTGCAGGAAAACGGCGTGACGGTGAAGGTGCTGACCGGCGACAACCCGGTGATCACCTGCAAGATTTGCCGCGACGTCGGGCTGGAGCCGGGTGAACCGCTCTCCGGGCTGCAGATTGAACAGATGGATGATGAAACGCTGGCGCGCGAAGTGGAGCAGCGCACGGTCTTCACCAAGCTGACGCCGCTGCAAAAATCGCGGGTGCTGAAAATGCTGCAGGCCAACGGCCATACCGTCGGCTTCCTCGGTGACGGCATCAACGATGCGCCGGCGCTGCGCGATGCCGACGTCGGCATTTCGGTCGACACCGGCACCGACATCGCCAAGGAGTCGGCGGACATCATCCTGTTGGAAAAGAACCTGATGGTGCTGGAAGAGGGGGTGATCAAAGGGCGCGAGACCTTCGGCAATATCATCAAGTACCTGAACATGACCGCCAGCTCCAACTTCGGCAACGTGTTCTCGGTGCTGGTGGCCAGCGCCTTCATTCCGTTCCTGCCGATGTTGGCGATCCACCTGTTGATTCAAAACCTGATGTACGATATTTCCCAGCTGTCGCTGCCGTGGGACAAGATGGACAAAGAGTTCCTGCGCAAGCCGCGCAAGTGGGACTCCAAAAACATCGGGCGCTTTATGCTGTGGATTGGGCCGACCTCGTCAATCTTCGATATCACGACGTATGCGCTGATGTGGTACGTGTTCGCCGCCAACAGCGTGGAACACCAGGCGCTGTTCCAGTCCGGCTGGTTCATTGAGGGGCTGCTGTCGCAAACGCTGGTGGTGCATATGCTGCGCACCCAGAAGATCCCGTTCATTCAGAGCACCGCGGCGCTGCCGGTATTGCTGACCACCGGGTTGGTGATGGCGCTCGGCATCTACATTCCGTTCTCGCCGCTCGGCGCCCTGGTTGGCCTGCAGCCGCTGCCGTGGGAATACTTCCCGTGGTTGGCCGCTACGTTGGTCAGCTACTGCGTGGTCGCGCAGTTGATGAAGCGTTTCTACATCCGCCGCTTCGGCGAGTGGCTGTAAGCCGCCTCGGCGTTCACTCCGGGGGCGAAATTTTTCGCCCCCGCTCCGCTACAGCAGTTTGTTGACCAGCAGGCCGAGCATGATGGTCAGCGTGAAGGAAAACAGCGTGCCGAGCAGCACATACTCGGTGCGCATCTTATCGTCGCTCTGGCGCAGATCGCCGAAACGGAAGATAGATTTGGCCGCCAGCAAAAAGCCGATCGCCGGGATTTGCCCCAGCAGCACAAAGGTCAGGATCAGCGTTCTCTCCAGATAGCCAATCTGTTTGCCCGCGCGCAGCAGCGAGTCGTTGTCGGCCTTGGCCGAAGGCGGCATTTGCGGCGTCCAGTGCGCCAGCAGTTGCCCGATCAGCAGGCTCATCGGCAGATAAATCAGGCTGTAGGCCACCAGCACCAGGCCGGTTTGCCAACGCCCCAGTTGCCGCCCCAGCGCGGCGAGCAGTTCACCGGCATTCGGCGTCAGCCCCAGCCACAGCAAGGCGATTACCGCCAGATGCAATCCCTGATCGAGCAGGAAACTGCGGGCCGGGCTCAGGCGGTTCATCGCGGTGACCTTCAGTAAATCGATCAGGTAGTGGCTGACGGCGATGATCAGCAGGCTGGCCAGCACCTGAAGTGAAGAAAGCCCGCCGTGCAGCAGGCCGAAACCGGCCACCACCCAGGCGGCCAGCACCCCGTGCAGCAACGCGTGCAACACCAGAAAACGTGAACGCGCGCGATGCTGGATTTTATCTTCCACCCAACTCAGCGGCTGCAGCGGAAAATCCGCCAGCAGATGGACGAGCAACAGCCAGGCCAGCAAAGGCGCATAGGTCAGATCCATAGTCAGACGATCCTGTTAATGGCGTGAATAAACCGCATGATTTCCTCGTAGGCCGCGCGTTTCAGCGCGGCGGAGACCGTGGAGGCGGCTTTTTGCAGCTGATCCGCCACGGCAGCGCCGCTGTCGGCGAACATTCTCGCCTGGACGATGCGCGCTTCGGTCTGCGACAGGCGGCCAATCACATGATCTAACATCGGCAGCAGATCGCTGACAATGGCGTTTGTCCGATCGTTGTCGGTTTTCAGAGCCAGCCGGCAATTTTTCGCCATGGCGTCCAACGCGCTGCCGGAGTTAATAAAGGCGCTGCCGTAGCCGGAGGCGTCGGGCCGTTGGCTGCCCAGCCCGACGGCGACGCGCGCATCCCAGTGCGCGGCGCCCGTCGCCCGCAGCGCGAGGCGAATGTACACCGCCAGCAACAGCCCGTCCTCCGGGGCGGCCTGTGCCTGGAAGGCGTCGCCGCGAAAGATTTCCACCTGATGCAGCCGCCCGTCGCGCCGCAGCCGATCGAGCAGGCTGTGCAGCTCATCGAGGTAGTTGACGGTGTCTGATCGGCGGGAATCGACCAGATCGCCGCTGATTACGCTGATTGGCGTCGGCATGACATGTTCCGATGTTTATAGAAGGATGACTATAAATTCGCACCTAGATACGAATATGTCAATAATTCGCCTGTGAATACGAATTTATCGGCTTTTCGCCTGTGAGGACGAATTGAGGCAGGGTGAGGAGGGGAATGAATGGCCGGGAATGCGCGGGCCTGCAGGCTCGCCACCGGCGGCGTAAACGGAAAGTGGCCGGCAACCGGCCGTTCAGAAGCTTTTAACCAGCACGTCACGCGGCATTTCGCTGCCGTGTTTCAGCAGGTGCTCAAACGATCGCTCGCTGCTTTTCAGCTGCTGCAAAAATTCCTGCGGCGACAGATCGTGTTTTTTGCCGCTCATGTAAGCCAGCGCCAGTTCTTTTGCCTGATAGCGGGAGAAGTTGTACATGGTGTCCTCGATACGATGAATGTCAGTGCTCACGATTGTAGCGAAAGAGCACATAATGAACAGCGGCTTTGGCGTATGGAATCGATAGCCGAAACTTAACTTGCCGGTTGCAACAGCTCATCGCACAGGCGCTTGATCACCTGAGCCTGCGGCAGGCCGTTGTGCAACATCTGGCGGATATGCTCCGAATCGCTGATGCCTTGGCGGACATGGTGCTCGACCGCCTGTAGCACGGCCCGATCCTCCCGTCGCTCGGCGAAACCGCTCAGCGCGTCGAGAGTGTGCAGGATATGGGCGGTCAGGCTGCTGCGACGCAGCGTCGCGGGATCGACGTATTCGGCGGCGAAACCGCTGCGATAGGCGTTGATCTTGTTGTAATTGGTGAAGGCATCGTATTCCGGCGCGATCGGCGTGCGGTGTTGCAACAGAAAATCAGCCAGCAGACGGCAGTAACCGACCAGCAGCACGGCATGCGCGAGGCGCAGCGGCGTATCGCAGATGCGGATCTCCACCGTGCCCAGCTCCGGTTTGGGCCGCGCATCCCAGTAAATATCCTTGATGCTTTCAATCACGCCGGCGGCGTTCAGCCGTTCGTAGTAGACGTTGAATTCGCGCCAGCTGTAGATGTGTTCCAGGCATCCGTAGTTGGGGAAGGAATTCTGCGCGCTGAAACGGGAGCTGGCAAAGCGCGTATCGACGCCCTGGTACAGCGGTGACGATGCGCTGAGTGCGATCAGCTGCGGAAAGTAGGGCGTCAGCGCATGGCACAGGTACATCGCTTCGTCCCCGTCGTTGACGCCGAGGTGGATGTGTTGGCCGAACACGCAGGCCAGCTTGGAAAGATAGCCAAAGCGGCTGGCCAGCTGCCTGTAGCGCGCGTTGTCGCTGATGACCTGCTTGCGCCAGTCGTTGCTCAGATGGCGGCCGCCGCCGCAGACGTCACAGCCCAGGCGCTGCGCGCTGCGCCGGACGGTATGAGTCAGGGCGCGCAGCTCGGCGTGCAGATCATCGAGATCGCGGTGCACCGAGCTGTTCAGCTCCACCATCGATTTGGTGAGCTCATGTTTGACGCGCCGGCGGTCGCCGACCGCGCTGACCACCCGGTCGGCCCGATCCGTAAGATCGTAGTGCTTGTCATCGACCAGCTGCAGCTCTATTTCGGTGCCGATGGAGAGCCTTTCCGAACGTTTGAATGTGAGCGGCATGGTGCCTCCTTCCTGCAAGAACAGCATAAAGATAAGTATATGCCTCGGCGAGGGGGACAACGTTTTGTGTTTTATATTTGTTTTTCCGAATATGAAGATGGTATCTTCATGAGCGATTTGCGGAGACGATAAGGTTAACGGGAGTGCGACATGACGTCATTGACGCCGCTGAAGCTGTTTAAAAACCTGTCGGACGAGACGCGTCTGACGCTGGTGCTGTTGCTGCGCCACGCCGGCGAGCTGTGCGTGTGCGAGTTGTCGGGCGCATTGGTACTGCCGCAACCCAAAATCTCAAGGCATTTGGCGATGCTGCGTGAAAGCGGGCTGTTGCTCGATCGGCGCGATGGCAAGTGGATATATTATCGCCTGTCGCCGCATATGCCGGCTTGGGCGGCGGGGATTATTGAGCAAGCTTATCAGTGTCGGGCAGAACAGATGATGGAGTTGGGGCAACGTGTAGCGAAAGGCTGCCCGTAACGGTAAAAAATTTGCGCAAACACATACGAAAAATCGAATATGTAGATGTGAAGAGGCGGTGAGACGGCGATGATAGTGGCAGGAGCGATCTTTATTCTGACGTTGGCCTTGGTTATCTGGCAACCGAGAGGGCTGGGCATTGGCTGGAGCGCGGCGTTCGGCGCGGGATTGGCATTACTGAGCGGCGTGGTGCACGTCGGCGATATTCCCGTGGTGTGGCAGATAGTCTGGAATGCGACCGCGACCTTTATCGCCGTCATCATCATCAGCCTGCTGCTGGATGAGAGCGGCTTCTTTGCCTGGACTGCTCTGCACGTCGCGCGCTGGGGCAACGGCAAAGGCCGATGGCTGTTTACCTACATGCTGCTGCTGGGGGCCGTGGTGGCGGCGCTGTTTGCGAACGACGGCGCTGCGTTAATCCTTACGCCAATCGTGATCGCCATGCTGTCGGCGCTCGGCTTTCGCCCTGCGGCGGTACTGGCTTTCGTGATGGCGGCGGGCTTTATCGCCGATGCCGCCAGCCTGCCGCTGGTGGTGTCCAATCTGGTGAATATCGTTTCGGCGGATTTCTTCCGGCTGGGCTTTACGGAGTATGCGGCAGTGATGGTGCCGGTCAACCTTGCCGCAGTGGCGGCGGCACTGGTGATGTTGCATCTGTTCTTTCGCAAGGATATTCCGCGGCGCTACGCGTTGACGCGTTTACCGATACCCCAAGAAGCGATTCGCGATCGTGCGACTTTCCGAGCCGGCTGGGCGGTATTGGCGCTGTTGCTGATTGGCTTCTTCGCTCTGGAGCCGCTCGGCGTGCCGGTGAGTTTGGTCGCTGCCTGCGGCGCGCTGGTTCTGCTGGCGGTGGCGAAACGTGGGCGCGCGATCGACACCGGCAAAGTGCTGCGCGGTGCGCCCTGGCAGATCGTGATTTTCTCGCTGGGCATGTATCTGGTGGTCTACGGGCTGCGCAATGCCGGCTTGACCGAGCTGCTTTCCGGCGTGTTGGACGCGCTGGCGCGGCAGGGGCTGTGGGCGGCGACGCTCGGCACCGGCTTCCTGAGCGCGTTTCTCTCTTCCGTCATGAATAATATGCCGACGGTACTGGTGGGGGCGTTGTCAATCGACGGAAGCGGCGCGGAAGGCGTCATCAAGCAGGCGATGATTTACGCCAACGTCATCGGCAGCGATCTCGGCCCCAAAATCACCCCGATCGGCAGCCTGGCCACGTTGCTGTGGCTGCATGTGTTGGCAAGGAAGAACATCGTCATTACCTGGGGCTATTATTTTCGCGTGGGGCTGGTGATGACGCTGCCGATCCTGTTCGTCACCTTGGCTGCGCTGGCGCTGCGGCTGTCCGTTTGATCCTGATAGGAGAAACCGTCATGAGCAGTATCAAGATTTATCACAACCCGGCTTGCGGCACGTCGCGCAATACGTTGGCGCTGATCCGCAACAGCGGCGTTGAGCCGGAGGTGATTTTGTATCTGGAAACACCGCCCAGCCGTGAACGGTTGATTGCGCTGCTGGCCGAAATGGGGATGACGCCGCGCGCGCTGCTGCGTAAAAACGTCGAGCCTTACGCCGAGCTGAAACTGGATGAGACCGGCTGGAACGATGAGCAACTGATTGACTTCATGCTGCAACAGCCGATTTTGATCAATCGACCCATTGTGGTGACACCGCTCGGCACGCGCCTGTGCCGGCCGTCGGAGGTGGTGTTGGATATTCTGCCGGATCCGCAGCGCGGGGCTTTCAGCAAAGAGGATGGGGAGCCGGTGATCGATGCGCAGGGCTGCAGGATAACCAAAGGTTGATCGCTGCGGCCCTGCGCCCAGGCAAAATCAGTGCAGTTCGGCGCCGCTGCGATCGGCCAGCGCTTCCAGCAGCGGGGCGGACGGCACGAAGAACAGGGTGCCGGTCACCGCGTGGCTAAAATCGAGCAGCCGATCGTAGTTGCCGGCCGGGCGGCCGATAAACATGTTTTCCAGCATCTGCTCGATTGGCTGCGGGGAGCGCGCATAGCCGATAAAGTAGGTGCCGAATTCGCGCAGGCCGGGGCGGCCGAACGGCATGTTGTCGCGCAGAATTTTCACCTCGTTGCCTTGCTCGTCGGTGATGGTGGTCAGCGAACTGTGCGATGACGACGGTTTGACCGCTTCATCCAGTTCGATGTTGGACTGCTTATGGCGGCCGATGATCTTCTCCTGCGTTTCCACGCTGAGCGAATTCCAGCCCTGCATATCGTGCAGGTATTTTTGCACCAGCACATAGCTGCCGCCGCTGAACGCCGCGTCTTCGTCGCCGATCACCGTGTAGTCGAAGGCTTCGTGCCCCTCCGGGTTCTCCGTGCCGTCGACGAAGCCGATCATGGCGCGCTGATCGAAGTAACGGAAGCCGTGCACCTCTTCGACCACCGTCACGGCATCGCCGAGCTTGCCGACCAACTGCGAGGCCAGTTCGAAACACAGATCCATTTCATCGGCGCGGATATGCAGCAGGATGTCGCCGGGCGTGGCGACGGCGACGCGTTCCCCGCTGCCGATCGGGCTGAACGGATGCAGCTGGCGAGGGCGCGGGGCGCCAAACAGCGTATCCCAGGCTTCGGAGCCGAAGCCGCAAACGCAGGTGAGGTTGCCCGCCGGCGCGCGTTTGCCGACCGAACGCACCACGGCGGCGATGTCGCCGCACCAGGCGCGCACCGCCGCCAGATGGGCGGGAACGGGCGACAGAGTGGCGACGATGAAGATGGCATGGCGCGTTACCGGCGTGAATACGGCTTGCGGCGGATTGTTATTTGCATTCATTGCATTCGGCTCCAGTGTGTTCGGGTGAAATCGATCAGATCAAATTAAAGTGCTCGTCGGGTTTCATCGGCGGCGGCAGCGGGCTTTGGTCGTTCATTTCCAGCAGGTTGCGCTCGATGGTGTTGCAGATGGCGTTTAACGGCAGATGGTTGGCCGACACGCCGAACGGATCTTCCAGCTCTTCGGCCAGTGAGTCCCAGGATAAGAAGGTATAGGAAATGAACACCGAAACAAACGGTGTCATGTAATGCAGATCGGTCACCAGGGCAAAAGGCAACAGGCTGCAGAACAGGTAAACGGTGCGCTGCAGGATCAGGGTATAGGCGAACGGCACCGGCGTGCTGGCGAGCCGTTCGCAGCCGCCGAGGGCGTGGGACAGCTCGCTCAGCTTGTTGTCGAGCAGCTCGAAGGTGATGTCGCTCAGCAGCCCCCGTCGGCGCAGCTTGCCGATCTCCTGGCCCAGCATCAGCAGGATGCGGTTGGTCGGCATCGGGCTGGCGATCACCTCCGCCAGCTCTTTGCTGCTGAGGTTGTGGTACAGATCGGCGGTCGGATCGGTGGCGCGCAGCTGGTGCTTCAGGCTCCAGCTGAAGGCGATCAGCAGCTTGGCGACCTTCTGGTGCACCGCCGGTTCGTCCGGCAGCAGGCTTTTGATCTGGCGCAGCAGGGAGCGCTCGGTAATCAGCAGCGAGCCCCACAGGTTGCGCGCTTCGACAAAGCGGCTGTAGCCGGCGTTATTGCGAAAGCCGAGAAAAATCGCGATGGCGATGCCCAGCAGGCTGAACGGCGCGATGGTCAAATGCACGCCGAGCTGTTCGTACCATTGATAGCTGATCACCGCCACTATCGACATCAGCACGTTCAGCGACAGGCGAAAGGTGATCTTTGACAGCACGGAACCGTGCCAGGCGAACAGGCGAAAAAACCAGTTCTGGTTCGGGCGAATTATCATGACGTGGGTGCTTCCTGGTGTCCTGCTATTGAGAATAGTCGATTCTTATCCGGCGGCGTTAGGCCACCGTCGTCGATTGCCAGAGCCGCTGCGGGTGCGTATAGACGGTGGCGCGCCCTGGCTTGCTGAAGCCCACCAGCGTCAGGTTGCTGCGCTCGGCCACCTCGACCGCCAGGCGGGTGGCGGCGGAAACGGCGAACAGGATCTCGACGCCGCACATGGCGGATTTTTGCACCATTTCATAGCTGGCGCGGCTCGACACCAGCGCCGCCCCTTGCAGCCACGCCTGTTGGCTGCGGTAGCCCAGCAGCTTGTCGAGCGCCACGTGGCGGCCGACGTCTTCACACCCGCCGCTGAGCGCGCCATCCGGCTGGATCCAGGCCGCCGCGTGGGTGCAGCCGGTCATTTTTCCCACCGTTTGCACCTCCTGCAGCTGCGCCAACGCCCGGTCGAGCAGGGCCAAATCGAAGCGCTGCGTGAAGGGCAGCGGTGCGATGGGCTGGGCGACCTCCTGCAGCTGCTCCACCCCGCAGACGCCGCAGCCGGTGCGGCCGGCCAGGCTGCGGCGCTTCTCTTTCAGCTGCATAAAACGGCGGCTCGAGAGTTCCACATGCACTTCAATGCCGTTGCAGGCCGGTTGCTGGCGGATGTCGTAGATATCGTCAGGGGAGGCGATGATGCCTTCGGACAGCGAAAAACCGATGGCGAAGGCCGCCAGATCTTTCGGCGTCGCCATCATCACTACGTGGGAAATGCCGTTGTACACCAGGGCGACCGGCACTTCTTCCGCCAGCCAATCCTGTTGCGCCTGGGCCAGATCGTTGCGCTGCCAGACCGCGTGGCGCGACAGGCATTCCTGTTCGATATCGTCGGTTTCTGCGAGGAGCAGGTGCTTGTTCATAACGTTCTCGTGACCGTCGGTGACGAGGCGCCGACGGGGATGAATTCTTATTAGCAGGTGTGGGGATTATACAGGATTCTGATCCCGCTCGCGCAGGGAATGACGTCTGCCGGCGCCCCCTGCAGGTTATCCACAGTTTTAGTGGATAACGTGTGTGCAAGGGGCGGTGAAACGCTTAGCAGGCGTAAAAAAAAATCGCTCAGAAAATTATTATATTACGCGGCAAAGCGCGATCTGCAGGGGGATTGGAGGTTGCACGCGTTCGCGTTTTGTTTATGCTTTACTGTATAAATATACAGTTTGGTTATGATTATGCTGAGCAATTCAAGGTTGTATGCTTTTTCACCAGCTGAACCCCTGACGTTACCGCTGTTTGCCGATCGCGTGGCCTGCGGCTTTCCTTCCCCGGCGCAGGACTATGTCGAGAGCAGGCTGGATATCGGCAAGCTGCTGGTGCGGCACCCCAACGCCACTTACTTCGTACGCGCCAGCGGCGAGATGGAGCGTGCAGGATGGATCAGGCACTACCGACAGATTAAGAAACTGAGCATCCGAGAAACAGCAGACGCGACAGGCTACAGTACTTCCCAAGTTTGTCGCATTCAGGCCTTCTATAAAGAAGTTGAGACTGATTAAAAAGCAGCCTTAATGTACAATAATTTTCGATATCCAAACTGACCCCCATGAACAATCAATGAGTAGAGGTGAAAGATGATTTCATACAAAAAAACCATACCTGCTCTTGTCATATTCGCTTTATCTAATGCTGTGGCATATGCGAATGATTTCGACAAATCAAATGAAGCGATGGCAATTTCAGCAATAGGTTTTTCTGGCTCAAATGCTCGTGTTGCACATGATGTTTGTGGGGCAACCAATGAGAAAATTGATAAATATAAAAAACAAATAAAAGACTCATTAACTAGAACATTAAAGTATGAACAGTCAGGATTCGATACGCATTGGGATAATGGTTGGAAAAATGCTGATTTTTTGGTTAAGTCATTAAGTAATGATGAAGCCTATAAAAAAGAATATTGCCGAGAGGTTTTAGATGGAATTAATAATCCTGAAATGAATTAAGGATTATTCCTTATTCGGGGTTCTACGCCGGAACCCCAGATTTTTCCGTCCGCTAAAATTATCCCCGGTTGAGCAGCTTTATACCGTCAGCTCGCAGTGGACCATCAGGGGAAATGTGGCGGTACAGCGTTTGTCGGGTTATCCCAAGCTCCTGGCATAACGTACTGACTTTCGTCTCTGGCCGTCCCATTGATGCCATTGCCAGTCGCAATTTTATTGGCGTCATTTTGTAAAGCCGTCCGCCGTTCCTCCCGTGAGGCAAGGCCTGCCGCTGTTCTTTGCGGCGCTGTACGCAGCAGAGACCGACGGCCGCGCGCGACACCCGCTTAGTCCCGCCCTCTGGTCAAATGCAGGCTGACGTGTACAGCCTGCAGGCAGAGGGTTTCGTCTGGCAACCGGTATCGCCCGCCGTCGGCGCCGTTCGCAATGACAATCCCTCACTCATCCTGCCCATCGATACGCCAACGGTCTGAGGGCCGCATTATCCACAGTTTTGGTGGGTATCATGTGTGTAAACACACGCGAAGAACGCCAAAAGCTGCAGGAAAAATCACTCAGAAAATTATTATATTACGCGGGAAAGCGCGATCCGCAGGGGGATTGGGGGTTGCACGCGTTCGCGTTTTGTTTATGCTTAACTGTATAAATATACAGGTTGGTTATGATTATGCTGAGCAATTCAAGGTTGTATGCTTTTTCACCAGGTGAACCCCTAACGTTACCGCTGTTTGCCGATCGCGTGGCCTGCGGCTTTCCTTCCCCGGCGCAGGACTATGTCGAGAGCAGGCTGGACATCGGCAAGCTGCTGGTGCGGCACCCCAACGCCACTTACTTCGTGCGCGCCAGCGGCGAGTCGATGATCGACGGCAATATCCAGGATGGCGATCTGCTGATCGTCGACAGCGCCCTGACGCCGGAGCACGGCAATATCGTGATCGCCGCGGTGGACGGCGAATTCACCGTCAAAAAGCTGCAGCGCCACCCCGACGTGCGGCTGTTGCCGATGAATCCCGCCTATGCGCCGATCGTGTTCGACGACGAGGCGCAGCTGGAGATCTTCGGCGTGGTGACCTTTATCGTCTACGCGGCGCGGTAACTTCGGCCCTTTTTTTCATTTTTTTCTGCCCGATCTTTTCGTTGGCGTGACCTCTCTACTGAGTTTCCAGTTCAATACACTCAGGGGAATCCTTCATGGCCATAAAAAACAAGAACGGCGCAGGGCGTACGTTCACATCAGCCAAACGCATTACCGGGAAGCGCGTCGCTATCGGGATAGGATGCGCACTATCGGGCATGCTTACCTCCGCGATGGCGGCACCCGGTGCGTCGGCATCACCCTCGGCGGTCGAACAGCCCGCTATCCTTTCCTTCGCCATTCCCGCCGGTGATCTGGCGCCCGCCTTGCAGACGGCGGCCGCTAAGGCCGGCGTGATAGTGATTTTCACGCCCGAACAGACGCGTGGAAAAAGCACCGCGGGCCTGCAGGGACATTATCGCCTCACCGACGCGTTCAATACGCTGTTGGCGGGCAGCGGATTGCGCGCTCAGCAAACCGCACAGGGATATCGGTTGGTCGACGCCGGGCCGGTTCAGCCGTTGACGATACCGGAGCTGTCGGTGGTCGGCGGTTTGTCCGACAGCGTCGCCGCCGGCCGTTCGGTGCTGGATAAAGAAGACATCGAACGCGTGCAGGCAGACAATATCGCCAGTTTGCTTGATCGCTTGCCCGGCGTAGGGATGGCGGGATCGCCGCGCCCGGGCGGCCAAAGCCTGAATATCTGGGGCATGGGCGACATGGAAGATGTGAAGGTGGTGCTGGACGGGGCGCCGAAGGGATTTGAGAAATATCGGCAGGGTTCGGTATTCATTGAACCCGAATTGCTGAAAAAGGTTGAGGTCGATAAGGGGCCGCACAATCTGTTGAACGGCAATGGCGGCTTTGGCGGAACCATTACGCTGGAGACCAAAGATGCCGGGGATATGCTGCTGCCGGGCGAAGATTTTGGCGGCTTGCTGAAATACAGCTACCACACCAACGATCGCCAGGGCATTTACAGCGGTGCGTTGTACGGCCGTACGCCGGAAGGATTTGCCGACGGTTTGATCTACATGAGCAAGCGTGACGGCGGCAACCTGAAGCGGCCGGACGGCACGCGCTTTGCCTATTCCGCCAACGATCAGGCTTCCTACCTGTTAAAAACCAATATTTATCTGAGCGAGGCGCAAACGCTGACGCTATCGGCGATGCGCTCCGATTCCGATGGCTGGCAGCCTTTTGCCGCCAAGCGGGACGATATCGCCGCGCCCAGCCAGGCGGATATCGATAAATATGGCCGGGAAGAAGCGTGGCGCCGCATTCTGGTGTATCGCGACCAGACGGACACCAATTACTCGGTGAAATGGAATCTGGCGCCGGAAGCGCAGCCGTTGCTGAATCTGACGCTGTCTTATGCCTATTCGAAGACAGAACAGCATGACAAGCGGCCGGATTCCGCTTCAAAGTTCAGCTATCTCGGTACGTTGGGCAATGAAAGCTGGGTGAACTATACCGATCGGCAGTTTGACGTCAGCAATGAAAGCCGTTTCGCCAGCGGGCCGCTGGAACACAAGCTGTTGCTCGGCGCGCGTTGGCATAAACACCAGCGCGATACCCTGATGTATTACCCCTCGCAGGTGAAAAACGCCAGTTACAACTACGGCTATTTCCAGCCGTATTACATGCCGGCGGGCGAACAGGAAACCCGCAGCGTTTATCTACAGGATGCGGTCAGCTTCGGCAGCCTGACCGTGACGCCGGGCGTGCGTTACGATCATGTGACCAATACCGGGCAACCGAACCGGGCGCCGCGCTATAACGACAGCGATCCGCTCGTGGGCCATGATTACAGCAGCGTGACCTATACCGGCTGGTCGCCGCATTTGGGCGTGATGTGGAAAGCGACGTCGAATCTGTCCCTGTTTGCCGACGTTAGCCGCACCTGGCGCGCCCCGGTGATCGACGAACAGTACGAAGTGCAATACGCCGCTTCCAGCGTGCCCGGCACCAGCCGCGGCCTGCAGGTGGAACGCATGACGGGCGTGCGCCTTGGCGCGGTGCTGGACTTCAACGATGTGTTGATGGCGCGAGACAGCCTGCAGATCCGCACTACGCTGTTCCGCAATCGCGGCAAGGACGAGATTTTCTATCGTCGCGGCGTAGTGTGCGACGCCGCACGGCATGGGGGCCAATGTGGGCAACCGTTGTCGAACTATCGCAACTTGCCGGGCTATACCATTGAGGGCGTGGAGCTCGAATCGTTTTATGACAGCGAAAGCCTGTTCGGCAGCCTGTCGTTCTCCTCGATTCGCGGCAAACGCGACGCTTCACCGCGCGATCCGTGGGGCAACGAAACCTGGATTGCCGAAATTCCACCCGTTACGGCACACGCGATGCTGGGTATGAAAGTACCGCAGTGGGACATGGCCTTCGGCTGGACCGGCGATTTTGTGCGTAAACAGGATCGTTCACCGGCCGACGGCGATCCGATGGCCGTTGTCTGGGCGCTGCCGAAAACGTCGGGTTATGCATTGCACGGCCTGTTCGCCTCGTGGCAGCCCAGCGGTTTGCAGGGCTTCGAAGCTCGCGTCGCGGTGGACAACCTGTTCAACCGCGATTATTACCCTTACCTGGGCGAATCGGTGTCCGGCGTAGGGCGCAACATCAAGTTTAGCGTTAGCCAACGTTTCTGAATATCCTGCTAACAGGGGCCATTTTGGCCCCTTTTCACGTTTTCTCTCCCGTATTTCCCTACTTTTTCGCCGTTTATAAATCATCAGCAATCGCTTGACACAGAAGTTACAATTTTAAAATAATAATAATTATCATTTTCAATCTCATTATCAATTGGTGTCACCGAATGGCAAGGAAAGAGGCCGCGGCAGCCAACGGGTTTGCTCAACAGCTTTACCTTGAGCACCACAGTTGGCTATGCCATTGGCTGAGACAGAAGGTCGGGTGCGCGCATCACGCCGAAGACCTGGCGCAGGATACGTTCATCAGTATTTTACTGAGTCCGCAGTTGCTTGCCATTCGGCAACCACGCCCCTTCCTGGCGACCGTGGCGCGCCGGCTGGTGGCGAATTATTACCGACGTAAAACAATCGAAGAGAGCTATCTGCAGGCCTTGAGCGAGCTGCCGGCGATCGAGGCGCCCTCGCCGGAGGTTCGTCAACAAACCCTCGAAATGCTCGAACAGTTGGATCAGGCGTTGGACGGATTGCCGGCGCACGTTCGCGAGGCTTTCCTGTTGGCGCACCTGCAGGGCATGCGTTATTGCGACATCGCTGAACGTTTGCGGGTGTCGACCAGTTCGGTGAAACAATATCTGCAGCGCGCCAATTTGCACTGTTTCTTTGCATTGGCGGCGTAACGGCAGGTGCGGAACCCATGATGGAATCGGATATCGATCGGCAGAGCGCGCGTGAGGCCGCCGCCTGGTTAACCCAGCTGATGTCGGAAGAGGCAAGCGACGCGGATAGGGAAAACTGGCGGCGTTGGTATCAGGCGAAACCGGAAAATGAACGCGCCTGGCGGCATATCGCCGCGTTTTCATCCCGTTTTTCTCTGCTTAACGGGGCGGCGGCGCAGCGTAGTCTGTCGCAGTTGCCAAACCCGCAACGCCGCCGGTTGCTGAGAAGCCTGGCGGCCATCGGCGTGGTAGGGTCGGTTGGCATCGGTTCTGGCGCGCTGCCATGGCGCCCCTGGCTGGCGGATTACCGCACGGCGGTGGGGGAGCAGCAAACCGTCGCGTTGGCGGATGGCGCGCAGTTGATGCTGAACACGCAAACGGCGGTCAACGTCAGCCTTCAGCAGGCCGCATTGCTGGAAGGTGAAATGATGGTGAATCTGCCGCCGGAAAGCGGCGCGTTGACGGTGAGGCTGCCGCAGGGCGAGATCGTGGCGCAGGCTGCTCGCTTCAGCGTTCGCCTGTGGGAAACCTACAGTGATATCGCCGTTTATCTTGGCCGGGTCACGATCCTTTCGCCGGCGCATCGGAACGCGGTGCTCAACGCCGGTCAGGGCGGCAGATTAAGCCGGCAAGGCATTGGCGATCCGTACCGCGTGACGCAAGAGCCCGGTTGGCGGCAAGGCATGCTGTTGGCCAACAACATGCGGCTGGACGACTTCCTGATGGAGCTGGGGCGTTATCGTCAGGGGGTTATTCGCTGCCGGCCGGAGGTCGCCGGCCTGCGGCTCTCCGGCGCGTTCCCGCTGGCTGACCCCGAGCGCGTCATTGCGGCTCTGCCCGGCGCGCTGCCGGTTAGGGTAAATATGCTGTCAAAATACTTCATTACCGTGTCATAAAGTTTTTTACTCTGCCATTAGGGTATTTCCTTTTCGTTTGGTCTGTTCTTTCTCGTTCCCTGCCCGGTGCCGCGTGCCTAAACGACCTTTCTGACATACCCCGACCGCCGTTGACCGCTGCGTACGTTGGTCTGTTTCACGCTTAACCTGAGTATCGTTTTCCATGTTGAATCACAACGTATTACCTGCCGATTTATCTTTACCGCCTACAGGCGGGCGATTGCGCTGGGCTACCGCCAATGTGTTGGCGTTGGTTCTGCATGGTGCGTTGTTGTTTGGCCTTGGTTATCACCTGGTGCCACCGCTGCTGCCCGCGGCGCAACCGATGGTGTTGATGATGGTTGCCGAGCAGGCGGAATCGATCCCCAACGCAGAGCCGATGCCAACCGGTGTGCGCCAGGTGCAGGCGGTGGCGCAACGGCAGGCCAACCGGGAACCGGAGGCGGCGATGCCTCCGCTGATTCATGCGCCGCGTGCGACGGAGCAGCAGAGCAAGGCCAAAGGGCAACGGAACGACCCCATCAGACCGAAGACGGAACCGCCGCGCCCAAGGCAAAAGGAACAGGAAAAAATAGCGTCTGCAAGCTCAATAGCATCAAGCACCAGCGCGCCGCCGTCTCTGGATGGAAAGCGTGTTGCCGCGCCGCAAACCAGCGTGGCGTCGCAGCCGAGCCAGGATGCCTCGGTCTGGAGCGGCCTGCTGTTGGCGCATTTGAGCCGTTTCAAGCGCTACCCGGCCCTGGCGGTACGCCAACAGCGCCAGGGGGTTGTTCAGGTTGCCGTGACGTTGGATCGGCAGGGGAACGTGCTGGGTGTGAAACTATTGCGATCGAGTGGGGTTGCTTCGCTCGACCGGGAGGCGCTTCAGTTACCGCAGCGCGCTTCTCCACTGCCCGCGCCCGGCAACGAGATCGCAGCGGGGCAGGCGGAATTCAGCGTGAACATTCCGATTCGTTTCGATCTGCGTGAAGTTCGCCGTTAATGAAAAACTTGGCTCCAGGTAAACGGAGGCTGAGTTAAAAGCCAATGCGCATCAAACGGATAGCAGCGATGGGGTGGTTTCTACTTGATCGTCGCCAGAAAAATACAAATACTGTATGCATGAACAGTAATCTGGTGCCGTTATGAATAACAACCCACTGACGATGAAAGGTCGGTAACCATGTTCGCCCTGGTAGACGTCAACAGCTTCTACGCTTCCTGCGAGACCATCTTTCGGCCCGATCTGCGCGGGCGGCCGGTGATCGTGCTGTCCAACAACGACGGCTGCGTGATCGCCCGCAGCGCCGAGGCGAAGGCGCTGGGCGTGCCGATGGGCGCGCCTTATTTCAAAATTAAAGAGGAGATGCACCGCCGCAACGTCGCGGTGTTTTCCTCCAACTACGCGCTGTACGCCGACATGTCCCGCCGGGTGATGGACACGCTGGAAGAGATGGCGCCGGCGGTGGAGATCTACTCGCTGGACGAAGCCTTTCTGCGGCTGGACGGCGTGGCGCATTGCGAAGCGCTGGAGCAGTTCGGCCGGCGGGTGCGCGATCGCATCCGGCGCGAGCTGCATTTAACGGTCGGGGTCGGCATTGCGCCGAGCAAAACGCTGGCCAAACTGGCCAACTTCGCCGCCAAGAAATGGCGCGGCACCGGCGGCGTGGTGGATTTATCCGATCCGGCGCGCCAGCGCAAGCTGCTGGCGCTGATCCCGGTGGAAGAGGTATGGGGCGTGGGGCGCCGCCTGACTCGCCAGCTGCAGGCGATGGGTATTCACACCGCGCTGCAGCTGGCGGACTGCGATACCCGGCTGGCGCGTAAAACCTTCAGCGTGGTGCTGGAGCGCACGATACGCGAGCTGCGCGGCGAGTCGTGCCTGCAATGGGAAGATGAGGCGGCGGCGAAAGAACAGATCATCTGTTCCCGCTCGTTCGGCCAGCGGTTGACGCACTACCCGCACATGCGCGAGGCGATCTGCAGCTACGCCGAACGCGCCGCCGAAAAGCTGCGGCAGGAAAAGCGCTACTGCCGCAACGTGTCGGTGTTTATCAAAACCAGCCCGCATTCGGCGGGCGAAGGGTATTACAGCAATATGGGCACCGCCCGGCTGCAAACCCCGAGCAACGACAGCCGCGACATCATCGCCATGGCGCTGCGCGCGCTGGAAAGCATCTGGCAGGAAGGGCGGCGTTATCTGAAGGGCGGCGTGGTGCTGGGGGATTTCAGCGCCGCCGCCATGGCGCAGATCGATCTGTTCGACGACTGCCCGCCGCGCCGCAACAGCGAGCGGTTGATGGCGACCCTCGATCGCCTGAATCAGGAAGGGCGCGGGCGCGTGTGGTTCGCCGGGCAGGGGATCGTCAAGCCGTGGCAAATGAAGCGCGAAATGCTGTCGCCGGCCTACACCACCCGGCTGGCGGATATTCCGGTGGTGCGACTGTCGCCGCGAAACTCGCGCCGGTAGCGCGAGGGCGAGGTGTTCAGTTGCTTAAGAAAGTGGCGCCGCAATGAGGTGGTAGAGGGAAAGCCGACCTTTTCCGCGATGGTTTCCACCGAGCAGTCGCTCTTTTCCAGCAAACGCTGTGCGGCGATGAGGCGCTGATTCAGCAGCCAAAGCGAAAAGCGGGTGCCGGTGGTTTGCTGAAACCGGCGGGTAAAGCTGCGGCGGCTCATGCAGGCTTTCTGCGCGAGACTATCCAACGACAGCGTCTGATGCAGGTTTTCCATCGCCCAGGCCAGCGCCAAGGAAAAGTTGTCCCCCTGGCGGGTATTTTGCACCGGCAGCACGACATACTGCGATTGTCCGCCTTGCCGGTGAGGGGGCACCACCAGGTGGCGCGCCGCCTGCGCCGCCATGTCAGCCCCCCAGCGTTTTCTCACCAGGTGCAGGCAGCAATCGATGCCGGCGGCGGTGCCGGCCGACGTCACGACATCCCCTTCATCGAGATACAGCACGTCATTTTTGACGAGCACCGCCGGATAACGTTGCTGAAAGTCCGGCAGCCAGCGCCAGTGGGTAGTGGCCCGGCGATGATTCAGCAGGCCCGCCGCCGCCAGCACGAATGCGCCCATGCAAAGGCCGACGACGGTGGCGCCGGCGGCATGGGCATGGCACAGCGCATCCAGCAGTGCGGGTTCCGGCTGGCGGGCCGGATCGTCCCAACTGGGCACGATCACCATGTCCATGCCGCTCAGCGCGCCGAGCCCAAGGTTGACCACAATGGAAAAACCGGCATTGGTTTTCAGCTCGCCAGGCTCGGCGGCGCACAGGGTCAGTTCGCACAGTGGCGCGCCTGAAGGCGCCAGCACTTTTTCAAACACCGCAAAAGGCACCGAAAGGTGAAAGGGAATGATGCCGTCGAAAACCACAATGCCTATTTTCATCCGCGATAACGCCTCTTGCAGTGCGCGCCGCCGGGGAGCGGCGCGCTGAACCTTATTTGGTCACCGGCAGCGCCAGGATGCCCTCGGTAGTTTTGATTTCCGCGAACACGTCCGCCACCGCGGCCAGCGCCGCCCGCTGCAACACGCGGTGATCGACCACGCCACCCGCGCCGTCGTCCAGATCGCGCGTCGCCGTCGCGTCTTGCGGGATCAACACATCATAGCCGAGCGGCACCGCGTCGCGTGCGGTAGAAGAGATGCACATGTGCGTCATCAAACCGGCCACAATCAGCGTTTTGATGCCCTGCTTCTTCAGCTGCGCATCCAGATCGGTGCCGATGAACGCGCTCGGCGTTGCTTTGGTGATCACTACATCCCCTTTAGCGGGTTGCAGCGCCTGATGGAATTCGGCGTAGACCGAGCCTTCGGCAAACAGCGGGCCGTTGGCCGGCCCCAGATGCCGCACGAAATAGACCGGCATGCCGTTTTTGCGGGCGAACTCAACCAGCTTGTTACTGTTATCCAACACCTTCTGGCCATCCGGGATCACCATTTTGCCGCGAAAGCCGCTGCCTGCGTAATATTCATTCTGGATATCCACCACGATCAGCGCCGTTTTAGCGGCGGCCAGGGCAGTGGTGGCGGGGGCGCCCGACATGGCCCTGATGGTTTTACTATTCACGTTTTCGGTCTCCTGAGCCAATGCATTGAAGGAAGCGGCGCCCATCATGGCGGCCAGCAAGGTGGCATGAACCAAAGCTTTCATTTGCACTCTCCTGTTAACGATAAGTTCGGGAGCCATTATTTGCCATCCGCTCATCGTGCAAGAGTAGGGCAGGTGACTACATTCGGTACTTTTGGGCCAACTTCGTGTGCGGCTGTTATCTGAATCGGGATCGGAAGCCGCAGCATATCCCCCCCTCCTGTAAGCGCCTTCTATTTATGACTATCAAGTTTTTCGGTCGTCATATTTCTGCCGTTAACGCCGTTTCTCTTTGTTTAATCTGCCACACAGCCACCATGCATTGTTCTTGTTGCTGTGAATTTCTATAACGGACGGGCAGTTAAAAATTGGTTTGCCGAGAATTACGTCGTGCGTATTTCTCGGCATGTTGATAATAAAGAAATAAGGATTAAGCATATGCCTGGATTTAATTATGGCGGTAAAGGGGATGGAACTAACTGGAGTTCTGAACGTGGTACGGGCCCAGAACCTGGGGGCGGTGATAAGGGCCATTCCGGCGATCGCGGCGGCGCCAGTGTTGGCAACAGCCCGGAACAGCAACAGATAGTGGCGATCCAAAACGATCCGGCGTTGCGCATGAAGCTGGCGGCGGTGATCAAGGCGGCGCGCAGAATCAACCCGGATGCACAATTGCGTATTGAAAGCGTCAGCCCGTCCGGCACGCTGAGCCTTTCTGCCACCGGTCTGACGGCCGATCAGGCTAAGCACATTGGCCTGGGTGGACTGGTGATGGGAGTCAACGCCAAGGGAGGAATGGTGGCGATCGGGGATATCGAAACCGGCCATGCGCGCAAGACCTCAACCCCCGGTAAAGGTGGTAATAATGGCCTGAACGCCGGGCAGATCGGCGCCTCCTCGTTAGGCAGTTTCGTGACAGACTCACACCGCGATCGGCCCGTCAACGGCTGGCATGGTAACGGCAAAAGCGGTGAGTTCTCGACGGCCCGCACGACCGGGAGTTATTTCGGCTTTCATCATTTGAAGGTGGAAAAGCAAGCCGGAATGGCGACCTACAGTCTCTACTATAAGGCCAATAAGAACCGGCCCGCGTTTATCGCCGTGGTGAGAGGGGATAACCTGAATGGCATGGAGGTGAAATATGCCAATGGTAAGCCGGTGAAATCTCCAGGCTCGGTAAAAAATATCGTTAAGGAGTTCGTCGAATATCAAAATGCGGAATTAAAAGCGATCAAGGATGGCGTCAGCCTGGCCGCCGGCATCAATAAAGATATCGCGGAAAAGCTCGGCGCGAAATACGCCAAGCTCGCCAAGGATTTGGAGGCAGGAATTCAAGGCAGATATATCCGCAATGTGCAGGATGCGGAAAAAACCTACGAGCAATTGACGAAGGGCTTGAACAAAAAGCTCAAGGCGCAGGATAAAGCGGCGATTGTCGCCTGGTTGAAAAAGATCGATGCGGAACAGTATGCCCGCAATGCGCGGGTATTGGGCAAGGCGTTTACCGGCGTGGATTGGGCGATTAAAGGGGCGGACCTGACAAACGCCGCGATCGAAGGTTTCTCTACCGGCAGTTGGAAAGCGTTCCGTAATCAGCTTGAGGCACTCGGGTTGTCCATCGGGGCAGGCTACACGCTCTCCGCTATCGCCGCGTTTTTCGCGCCGACGCTGGTGTCGTCGACGGTGGGCATTTTTGCATTCGCTTATCTGTTTGGCTGGGCTACCAGCTATATTGATGCGGCTCTTGCAGGAGAACTGGAAAAACTGATTGTGGATCTGTAACCGCAAGAGGGGGGGAGCCCCCTCTTTTTATCCTATCGACAAGTCCCTTTTTCACCCCCCCGGCGCCACCGTCAGCAGCAGGTTGGCGAAGCGGCGCTGCTCGCCGGAGGCGATCACCAGCAGCGTCCGATCCGATTTGACCGCGGCGTAAAACGCCTCGCGCGGCAGGTGTTCGACCGGGCACTGCGCCGGCAGCAGCTGCCGGTATTCGGCTTCGATGGTGTTGGTGAAGTCCGGCGGGCAGGCCATCAGCGCCGCGCTTTCCACGTTGATGCAGGCCAGCAGTTTTTCCAGGATCGGCGGGGCGGCGAGCGTGCCGGGCGCCAGGTTCAGATAGACCACGGTGGCGTCTTTCGGCGCGTGCGTCACGCAGGCGTAGTTGCCGTCGGCGATCAGTACCTGGGTTTTATGCCCGCATTGCGCCAGCGCGGCGAGCAGCGGCGGGTGGGTGATGGCGGATTTGATCATAAAGCGATTCCTGAATGAGGGGGCGGCAGCCATGCCGCCCGCGGTTGAACTACATGCGGTAGATGCCGCCGTTGATGTCGAGGGTGGCGCCGGAGATGAAGCCATCGTATTCCGCCGCCAGGAAGGTGATGGCGCGCGCCACGTCGTCGGGCGTGCCTGCACGGCCCAGCGGGATGGCGCGAACGGTTTCCTCCGCCGATGCCTGGGTGGTGTGGCGATTATGGAAGCGGGTGCCGAGGATCAGGCCGGGCGCCACCGCGTTCACCCGGATGCCGTATTCACCCAGCTCTGCCGCCAGCGAGCGCGTCCAGGTGAGCACCGCACCCTTGGTGGCGGAATAGACCAGCGAGCCAGAGTGCCCGCCGGCGCGACCCGCCTGCGACGCCAGGTTGACGATGCTGGCGCCATTTGCCGCCTTCAGGAACGGCAGCGCGCTTTGCGTGACGTTCAGCATGGTGGTCATGTTCACGTCGATCACGGTTTGCCAGAAGGCGCGGTCGATCTCGCCCAGCCATTTGCGCCCGACGATGCCGCCGACGTTATTGACCAGAATGTCGATGCCGCCGAGAAACTCGGCGCCGGCCGAAACGCAGCGCAGCGTTTCGTCGCTATCGATGAGATCGGCGTAGCCGTAAGCGGCCTTTTGCCCCAATGAATGGGCCAGTGCCACCAGCGCTTTGGGGCCGCTTTCGTCGCTGTGATAGTGAAAATAGATGTCGCAACCGGCCTTGATCAGCCGCTCTGCGGTGGCGCGGCCGATGCCCTGTTCCGCCCCGGTGATAAACACCTTTTTGCCCGCAAGATCGCCCATGATTGACTCCTTATTGGTTCGTTAAGTATTGATGATGCCTTCACGCTGTTTCGCGCAGTAGAAAATGCAGATCAACCCGGTGGCCAGCAGGCACGAGGCCAGGAAAAACAGCCCCGGCGCGCTGCTGCCGGTCAGATCGTTCAACACGCCCACCGCATAAGGCGCGACGAAGCCGCCGATATTGCCGATGCAGCTGACCACCGCCAGCCCGGCTGCCGCGGCCGCGCCGGTGGAAATATTGGCGGGCATGGATAAAAACGGCGGTACGGCGGTGTAGATGCCGATGGCGGCGATGCACAGGAACGACAGCGCGACGAGCGGATCGTATTTAAAAAATGTCACCGCCCCCATCAGGCCGATAGCGGCGACCACCATGCTGAGGCCGGCGAATACGCCGAGCTTTTTGGTTTTGCTGGCCCACAGGCTCCACGGATACACCAGCAGCGCGGCCAGGCCGTAGGGAATGAGCGCCAGCAGGCTGACGCGGAAGATATCGCCGCCGGAGAGGGCGGTAATGATCGACGGCAGCCAGGTGCCGAAGCCGTAAATGCCGCACACCATGCCGAAGTTGAGCAGCGCGTAGAGCAGGTATTTCTTGTTTTTAATCCCTTTCAGGAAGTCGCCCAGCGTGATTTTAGAGCCGGATTTGGAGCGGCCGGCGTTGCTCATCAGCCAGGCCTTTTCCTCCACGTTCAGATAGCCGACGTCCTTGGGCGAGTTCTTGATCAGGAACGGGATCAGCAGGCCGATGACGATCGGCGGCAACCCTTCGAGGATAAACAGCAGCTGCCAGGGAGCGAACCCGAACCAGTCATGCTGAATATTGAGAATAAAGCCGGAAATCGGCGAGCCGACGGCATTGGACAGCGGCTGGACGATGATGAACATGCCGAGAATTTTGGTGCGGTATTTTTCCGGAAAGAACACCGTAAAGTAATACACTACCGAGGGAAAGAATCCGGCTTCGCATACGCCCAGCATAAAACGGCAGATATACAGCTCCAGCGGCGTGCGCACAAAGCCGAGCAGGGTCGCGAAGATGCCCCAGGAAATTAATATTCTGGCGAACCAGATGCGCGGGCCGAATTTAATGGTGCCGGCGTTGCTGGGTATTTCAAATAGGAAATAGCCGATAAAGAAAACCCCGGAGGCGAAGCCGAAGGCCGAGGCGGTCAGGCCCAGGTTATCTTCCAGCGCTTTGGCGGCGTAGGCCATGTTATTGCGATCGAGAAACGCCAGGAAATACAATAAAATCATGAGGGGGACAATATGCAGCGTCAATTTCCTGATAGCGCTGCGTTCAATATCCTGCGGCTTGCTTATTTTCATTTTGATATTTCCAATGTGGTTAATCGGAATAATAGAGGCCCGGCTCATTACCCTGAGCTGAACGTTAAATAACGGCACGACGCTGATTCATTGAGGCGCGAGCATCCCTTAAGCCCGACGGCCTGTTCCTTTGTTTTGGCTGACACCGATCCGGACGATGCCGCGGCGCATCGCCTGGGGAAGACGCTGTTATTTCATTTAGCCGGCGGCTTTGACCGAGCGCCGGCTGATGACCGTCGGCGGGAAGAGAAACTCGCCGGGCGGTTGCGCATCATCGTTGATGCGGCCGATCAGGCGTTCGACCATCAGCTGCGCCATCTCCGCCAGCGGCGGCCTGACGGACGTCAGCCCCGGTTCGGCCAGGCCGGCCAGCGCGATATTGTCGATGCCGATCACCGAGATGTCTGCGGGCACCTGGACGCCGGCGGCGCGCAGCCCCACCATCAGCCCGATGCCCAGCGCATCGTTAATCGCCACGATGCCGTCCGGGCGCGGCGTCAGCGCGAGCACGCGCGGCGCCAGCGTCAGCCCTAATTCGAACATTTCCGTGTCGCCGTAGGCGCTGTTGGCTTTGCCTTCGATCACCCGTTGGCGTTCGCTCAGGCTGTGCCCCAGCGCACTTAGAAAACCGTCGATCTTGTGGCTGCGCCCGACGGTCAGCGTCGCTTCGGTGGCGAACACAATGTGTCGGCAGCCGCGTTCGAGCAGGTGCTGCGCGGCCAGGCGCCCGGCGGCGATATTGTCCATCGACACGCTGTCGAACAGCCGGGTATCGGTGGCCATCGGCTCGGCGAACGGGCTGTCGTAGCTGACAATCTTCATGCCTCTCTCGGCGGCCCGAACAAAATGAGTCTGGCGAATGTCGCTCGCCGCCACGATGATGCCGCGCACGCCGTGCAGGAACATATCGTCGATAAACGCGGCCTCTTCCTGTTCCTGGCGGTAGGCGTTGCCGAGCAGGACGCGGTAACGGTGAGCCCGCGCCGCACCGTCGACCGCATGCGCCAGCGCCGAAAAGCTCGGGTTGACGATCGACGGCAGCAGCAGGCCGATGATCTTCGCCTGCGGCGCGGGTGCCGCCGCCGTTCGGGTCGGCCGGTATCCCAGGGTCGCCATCGCTTGTTCGATGCGCTCACGGGTCTGCGCGCTCATCTGGTGGCTGCGGTTATTCAGCAGGTTCGACACGCTGCTGATGGACACGCCGGCCAACCGTGCGACATCTCGAATATTTGCCATTTGCCGATACCTTGCTGCCTGCCGTTAGCCTGCAATCTATAAGGGAAGACAGGCGCAGGCAAGCCGCAACCGGGGCGAAACCCGCATGGGATCGCGCATTTGTGAGAGTTGTCAGGCGGTGGCCGAGTTGTTTACTAAACAGTAAGGCGGGGTGGGAGGTTACGCCGGGATCGGGCAAGCGTCCGGCGGCGCATCGACGGCCTGCTGGCGGAATTTTCCCGGCGTCAGGCCGAAGTGGCGGGTGAAGGCTTTGTGCAGCGCCACCTCCGACGAATAGCCGGCCTGTTCGGCGATACGGCTCAGCGGCAACGCCTGGCGCGCCAGCAGCCGGGCCGCCAGCTGCATGCGGATGGCGGTAAGGGCCTGCAGCGGCGTTTGCTGCGTGACCTGACGAAAGACGCGGGCGAAGTTGGCGCGCGACATATGGGCCTGTTTGCTCAGTTCAACCAGCGTCCAGGGATGTTGCGGGTGGCGCAGCATCTGTTCAACCACGTTGCCCAACTGCGGATGCAGCAACGCGGCGACCAGATTGCCGCTCTGATTTGGCTGGGCCAGCCAGGCGCGGATCGCCAGCGCGAACAGCAGCGCCATGGTCTGGCTGACAATGGCGTTGTGCCCCTGGCCCTGTTGGCTGAACTCATCGCTCAGCAGCTGGCCGGTCGCCTGCAGCAGCGCCAGCCGCCCCTGTTGGCGGCTGTTGAACAGCAAACATTCCGGCAGGCTCGCCAGCAGCGGCGACGCGCTGTGCGGCAAGATTTGCACGCCGCACAGCAGGTGCGTGGCGCTGTCGGCCCTCTCCGGCAGCAGGCGGTGGGCGGAGTTGTGCGGCAAGAACAGCAGGCTGCCTTGCTCCAGCGGTACCGGCGGGCCACCGGGGATCTCCAGCCGACAGCTGCCCGCCAGCACCATGTGCCAGCGGATCTGACTCCACTCTCCGGCGGCATGCGGCGAGCGCCACTCGCCGCTGAAATGGCAATCGCGCGCCACATAACCGCGCATGTCGTTAAGCATCAACAGTTGGCTGAGCGGATCCATTTTGAGACTCCTGGCTAAGAAGCTGATTGTTTCGGCAATGGGCCGGCGTAATGCGAAGCACTAAGATCGGTTCGATAGTGCAGCGATGCGGAGGGCGCCGCTGCGATGCATGAGTTATCAATGACATGGAGCCGGTAATGAAAATACTATTCTTTCTGAGCAAGGGCGACAAGCTGGGATTAACGCTGATTCGCCTCAGCATCGCCATCGTTTTCTTATGGATTGGCCTGCTCAAATTCATCCCTTACGAAGCGGACAGCATCACGCCGTTCGTCGCCAACAGCCCGCTGATGTCGTTTTTCTATGACATGCCGCAGGACTATCAGGCTCACCTGACGCACGAAGGCGAACTGAACCTCGCCGCCCGCGCCTGGCAGCAGGCCAACAATACCTATGGCTTCTCCAACGGCCTGGGCGTGGTGGAGGTGGCGATCGCGCTGCTGGTGCTGGCCAACCCGTTCTCCAAATGGCTGGGGCTATTGGGCGGCATACTCTCCTTTTGCACGCCGCTGGTGACGCTGACCTTTTTGATCACCACCCCGGAGGCCTGGGTGCCCGCGCTGGGCGATGCGCATCACGGTTTCCCTTATCTCTCCGGCGCCGGGCGCCTGGTGCTGAAGGACACCCTGATGTTGGCGGGCGCGGTGATGATCATGGCGGATTCGGCGCGCAGTTTGCTCGAGAAACAGTGGCGGGGGAAGGTCGCATGAGCGTCATGAACCGGGCCGTGGCCGGCAGCCTGATGATGCTGGCCTGTTCTGCCGTGGCGGAGGGGACGATGGGGCAAGAAACCCGAACGGTAGAGAGTGCCTACGCTTATCAGCAAACGCGTCAGCGCATTATCAGCACGGCCGAGCAGAAGGGCGTGACGCTGTTCGCCGAGTTCGATCACGCGAAAGCGGCGCGTGAGCATCATCTGGCGATGCCGCCCACCACGGTGCTGGTGCTGGGCAACCCGCTGGCGGGCACGCCGCTGATGCTGGCGCGGCCGGCGTTGGCGCTGGATCTGCCGTTCAGGGTACTGATTGCGCAAGACGAACGGGGCAAAACGCAGGTCAGCTACCACCCGGCGGAAAGTCTGAAGCGGAGCGCCGGGGCCGACGAACGACAGATCGCGGCGCTGAGGCCGCTGGAGCGGTTAGTTGAGGCCGCAATACGCTGATTGACCGGGTGATGAACATCATGAGACGAGGCGACACAATGTACGATTATCAGGCGATTATCATCGGTTTTGGCAAGGCCGGCAAAACGCTGGCGGCCTTTCTGGCCGGGCAGGGATGGCGCGTGGCGATGGTGGAGGCGTCGGCGCAGATGTATGGCGGCACCTGCATCAACATCGGCTGCATCCCGACCAAAACGCTGGTGCACGATGCCGAGCTTCACGGGCCGGGCGAACAGGCGTTCAGCCAGGCGATGGCGCGCAAGCGGCAGGTGACCGGCCTGCTGCGGGAGAAAAACTATCAAAACCTGGCGGGGCTTGAACAGGTTACGGTGATCGACGGACGGGCGGAGTTTATCGATCCGCATCGCATCAGCGTGCAGGGCGCGGCGGGAACGCAGGTGCTGAGCGGCGAGCGCATCTTCATCAACACCGGGGCCGTCAGCCGCTGGCCGGCGATCGACGGGTTGGATCGCTCGCAGCGGAGTTACGACAGCACCGGCCTGCTGCAGTTGACGCAGCGGCCCGCGCGGTTGGGCATTATTGGCGGCGGTTATATCGGGCTGGAGTTCGCTTCGATGTTCGCGCAGTTCGGCAGCGCCGTGACGGTATTCGAAGAGGCGGATGCGTTGCTCGGCCGGGAAGACCGCGATATGGCGCAGGCGATACAGCAAATCCTGAGCGACGCCGGGGTCTGCTTCACGTTTAACGCCGGCGTGAAGCAGGTGCGCGATGTGGAAGGGGGCGTTGAGGTGGTGCATCAGGGCGGCGTGCAGTCGTTCGATGTGCTGCTGGTGGCGGCCGGGCGCGCGCCGAACACCGCAGGTTTGCAGCTGGCGCGCGCCGGCGTTGAGACGGATGAGCGCGGCGCCGTGCGGGTGGACGCGCAGCTGCGCAGCAGCGTGCCGCATATTTGGGCGCTGGGGGACGTCAACGGCGGGCCGCAGTTTACCTATATCTCGCTGGACGATTTCCGCATTGTGCGCGACAGCCTGTTCGGCGCGGGTAAACGCAGCACGGCCGATCGCGGCGCGGTGCCTTACTCGGTGTTCATCACCCCCAGCTTCTCGCGTATCGGCCTCAGCGAAGATCAGGCCCGGCAGCAGGGGCGCGACATTAAGGTCGCCACGCTGCCGGCGGCGGCGATCCCGCGCGCCCGCGTGCTGGGCGACACGCGCGGCCTGCTGAAGGCGGTGGTCGATGCGCAGACCGGCCAGATCCTCGGCGTGGCGCTGCTGTGCCGCGATGCCCACGAGATGATCAACATCGTCAAAACGGCGATGGACGCCGGGCTGCCCTATACCCGGCTGCGCGATCAGCTGTTCACCCATCCGACCATGAGCGAGTCGCTCAACGACCTGTTTGGGCTGATAGGGTAAAGCGGGGCGAGAGGGGCGGCGCAGATGAGTGAGATCTGCGAAGCACCTCTCGTTTATCGCCCTTCGGGGCGGCGGGTTCTGTACTATTGTTTTCTCTTTGCGGCACGTTCCAGGCCGATGGGGCGCTGGGCGCAACGGAGATCACAGATGAACAAACGGGAATTAGAAAGCGCGATTGTCACCGATTTTTCCAAACGCATGAGCTACGGCGACTACCTGTGCCTGGACCAACTGCTGGACTGCCAGCACCCGCTCTCCAACCCGCCGCATCATGATGAAATGCTGTTCGTGATACAGCACCAAACCTCCGAGCTGTGGATGAAGTTGATGCTGCACGAGCTGCAGGTGGCGCTGCGGCTGGTGCAGCAGGACAAACTCAGCCACTGTTTCAAAATCCTGGCGCGCGTCAAACAGATCCAGCGACTGTTGTTCGAACAGTGGGCGGTGCTGGAAACGCTGACGCCGTCGGAGTACGTCGAGTTTCGCGACGTGCTGGGCAGCTCGTCGGGCTTCCAGTCGCACCAATATCGCTCGATCGAGTTCCTGCTCGGCAACAAGAATGCGGCGATGCTGGCGGTGTTCAGCAGCGACGCGGAAAAACACGCCGCGCTGAAGGCGATCCTCGAAGCGCCGAGCCTGTACGACGAATACTTGCTGTACCTGGCGCGCCACGGCCTGCCGATCCCGCAGGAGTGCCTCGAGCGCGACTGGACGCAGCCCTACCAGCGCAACCCGGATCTGCTGCCGGCGTTCAAAGTGATCTACGACAACCCGCAAACCTACTGGGAAGCTTATGAAATGGCGGAGAAGCTGGTGGATATCGAAGAGAGCTTCCATCTGTGGCGCTTCCGTCATATGAAAACGGTGGAGCGGATTATCGGCTTTAAGTCGGGCACCGGCGGTTCCAGCGGCGTCAGCTTCCTGAAAAAGGCGTTGGATCTGACCTTTTTCCCCGAGCTGCTGGACGTGCGCACCGAAATCGGCGTCTGAGACAATGTGAGGGGGAAGGGCGATGAGCGTGAGGATTATCGATAAGGCGGCGGAGAAGGTGGTGGGGGTGAGCGTCGTGGGGCCGTATCCGCAGACGATCCCACAGGGCTCGCAGCAACTGCTGGCATGGCGGCAGCGCCACGGCGTGCCGTTCGGCAAATGGCTGGTGCTGTATTGGGACGATCCGGCGGAAGTGGCGTCGGAAAAGCTGCGCGCCGACGTGGTGATGAGCGTGGCGGACGATTTCGCGCTGCCGGCGGAGAGCGAGGGCGTTACCGTGCAGACGCTGCCCGCCGGGCAGTACGCGGTTTATCGCGTACGCATCAGCGATGGCGACTTCGAGCGGGTGTGGGGCGAGTTCTACCAGAAGCTGTTGCCGGCCAGCGGCTATCAGCCGGTTGAGGGGGTAAGCTATGAGCACTATCTCAACGACTGCGAAGCCGACGGCTATTTCGACCTCGATATTTACCAGACGGTGAAGAAGTGGTGAGGGGGCGTTGATGATAAGGAAGGCTGAAGCGATGAACGGGACAGCTTCAGCCCGTTGTTTTGGCTAAACGTCGGTGACCTTGCCGCCAGCGCATTCACCTCCTTGCCAAAAGGGGTTACAGCGGCAGCTGGTTTTGCCGGCGCCGCCGCCCGAAAGCCGGCGTTAACCGGCTTTCCCTGCGTGCCACTTGGCTACTCTTTAGGGAACAGCTGATCGACGGCGCTCTGGATCGCCGCCTGATGGCCGCCGCCCGGCGCGGCGGTGCGCGCGGCGCCGCCGGGCTGGTTGAGATCCAGCTGGCCGCCGGTATTGATCTCCCCGTCCTCTTTCACCGTGATATTGAAGCTGGTGCCGGTGATGTTGATTTGGCCGTTCGCCAGCAGCTCGATCACGCTTTCGCCGCACTCCAGCCGCAGCGATTCGCCGGAGCCGAGGGTAAAGGCGTTGACCACGGCGTCGCTGCGCGTTTTGCCGGTCAGTGCGGAGGCCTCGCCTTTGACGCCGCTGGCCTGATTGAGCACCACCCGTTTGATCTGGTTGCCGCCCACCAGGTGGGTGTGGTCGTTAGCGATGCTGTGGCTCTCATCGTTTTTGACCTGGGTGTCCATGTTGCGTTCTGCCTGGATCCACACCTGTTCGGCGCCGGCCTTGTCTTCGAAACGCAGGGCGTTGGCGTTGTCGGCGGTGCCATCCTTGGAACGGCTCATAAAGCCCATTTGGGTGGCGGCGGCCGGCAGCGCCCACGGCGGCATGCTGGCTTCGTTATAAACGCGCCCGGTGACGATCGGCCGATCCGGATCGCCGTTGATAAAGTCCACCACCACTTCGTCGTTGACGCGCGGGATCTGCACGCCGCCGTAGCCCTGGCCGGCCCAGGCGCTGGAGACGCGCACCCAGCAGGAGCTGCCGTCGTCCTTCGGCCCGAAGCGGTCCCAGTGGAATTTCACCTTGATGCGGCCGTATTTGTCGGTCCAGATTGATTCGCCGGCCGGGCCGACCACCCGGGCGGTCTGCGGCCCGTGGGTTTTCGGCCAGGTGGCCTGCTGCGGCGGGTGCCAGGGCACGTCCGCCGGCAGCACGGTGAAGTCGATACGGTGTTCGCTGCTCTGATCGTCGCCGCTGGCGTAGCGGTTCTCTTTCAGATGGTAGTTGGCCTGCAGCGTCAGGTACTCGCGGTTGTCGTCGGCGTGCGGGGCGTTATACAGCGTAAAGGTGCTGCCGGGAGCGATGCCCATCGCGGTGGCGGTGCCCCGGATCTGCTGATGCTCGGCCTGCCAGGCTTCCTGGCGCACGCGGGCGTAGAACTCCCCCTGCTGATGCTCGGTGTAGCGGCCCGGCCAGTCGTAGACGTCGATCTGCCCCGGCGTCGGCGAGACCGGGTTTTGCCGCGCCTGGAACAGCCAGGCGTTCGGCTTGCGGAAATCGTAGTCGTCCAGGCTGTAGATGCCCGGCGTGACGCGATCGGACAACGTCCACTGGCTGATGCCTTCCTCGCTGGTGCTGCCGCCGGACGGCGTCAGGTGGTAGGGGATCATCTCGTAGCCGGGATAGGGCTGGTGGTGGTGGGGCGCATCCCCGAGCACCAGCGTGTGTTTGCCCATCTCGTGTTTGAAATAGTAATAGATGCCCTCCAACTCCATCAGGCGGCTGATGAAGTTGAAGCTGCTTTCGTTGTACTGCACGCAGTAGCCCCACAGGCGATAGTCGCCGGTCAGCTGATCTTCCAACTGCACGTTGTGCTCCGCCAGCAGAGTCTTGACGATCTGCGGCACCGTTTGTTCCTGGAAGATGCGGAAGTTGCGATCCTTGGTCATCGGCCACAGATCCGGCTGTACGTGCAGGTTATACACCGCGTAGCGCGTACCGCCGATCTCTTCGCTGCTGACGGCGATGGCGGTGATCTTGCCATTCAGGTAGCGCGGGGCGCTGAGAAAGCCCTGAGTCGGGATCTCCAGCGTCAGCGGTTGGCCGAGCAGCGCTTTGCGATCGAGCCGCGCGTCGGTGCTCAGCAATTCAATAGAGAAGTCGAAAGGGGTGGAAAGCGCCTCGATACCGTCCAGCGAGCGGAACAGCAGCTGCTCCTGGCCCAGCGGCGTGTGCGCAATAATGCGATCCAACATGAGAACATCCTCTGTGATTGACGTCGTGCCCTGCATACCCCGACGTTGCAGCGGCCTTGCCGCGCGGCCAATGATGGTGGGCAGTGGTGCGTCAGTCTCATGAAAAAGGGGAACCCCCGCCGCGGCGGGGGGCAGAACGGGATTAACCGGCGGTGGCCGGATTGACCAGCCAGGTGCCGGCGTTGTCGATGCTGAGTTGCTGCCGGCGGAGCCGATCGTTGTGGCGGATCTCCAGCTGATAACGACCCGGCGCCAGATTCAGACTGGCGAAGCCGTTTTCGCCCGGCGTCACCTGCTGCGGCTTGCCGTCGAGGCTGACCTGTTCGCCCGGCTGCAGTTTGAAGTACACCAGCGCCACCGGCTGCGGTGGCGGCGCCGCCTTTTGCGGTTCCACCGGCGCAGATGGCGCGATTTGCGGCGCGCTCGGCTGCTCCGTCAGGGTTTTCTGCGCCGGTGACGTCTCGGTGTTTTGCGCTACGGCCGGGGTATCATCCTCGCCGCCGCTCAGCCAGGCGACGGCGCCGATCGCCAGCAGCGCCGCGACGCCGGCGCTGGCCATCATCGGCCGCGAGAATTGGGTGCTGCGCGCGGTAACGGCGCCGGCGGCCGCGGCGGCAGCAGCCGGGTTGGCGGCCACCAGCAGGTTCTCCGGCGCGGCGGCCGGGGTGCTGATGATTTCATTTTCATCGGCGATCGGCAGATGCAACAGCTCGGCCATTTCATCGATGGTCTGCGGGCGGTCTTCCGGTTTCAGCGCCAGCGCGCGGTCGACGGTGCGAAGCAGCTCCGGCGAGTAGCCGGCGGGACGGCGCTCGGCCAGCGGCTGATAGCTGTCTTCGATGCTGCGCACCACGCTGACCGGCGGCGGCGAACCGACGATCAGCGTGTGCAGCACGGCGCCCAGCGCATAAATATCGGTCCAGGGCCCCTGTTCGCCGTCGCTGTTCTCGGTGTACTGCTCGATCGGCGCGAAACCCGGTTTCAGCATGATTTCCGTTTCGTCCGACAGGTTGCCGATCTCTTTGCGCGCCGACCCGAAGTCCAGCAGTACCGGCAGCTGGCTCTCCTGGATTTGGATGTTATCCAGCGAGATGTCGCGGTGCAGGTAGCCTTCCTGATGGATGGTGTTGATGGCGCTGAATAGCGGCGGCAGCAGCCGCCGGATCCACGCCTCGTCGATTTTCTCCGGCTGCTGCGCCTGCAGGTTCTTCAGCGTGGTACCGCTGTAAAACTGGGTGCCCATGTAGGCGGTGCCGTTCTCTTCCCAGAAGCGCAGCACGTGCAGCAGGCCGGGGTGCGAGAAGCGCGCCAGCAGGCGCGCCTCCTGAATAAAGCTGTTCAGCCCGGCCTGGAAGGTTTTGCCGAAGCGCTCGCCGCGCAGCCCGATGCTGAGATCGTCGTTGCGTTTCGCCAGCGAGGTCGGCATGTATTCTTTGATGGCGATGGTGCGTTCCAGTTGGTGATCGTAGGCGCGGTAGACGATGCCGAAGCCGCCTTCGCCGATCGCTTCCTGGATCTCGAATTCGTTGAATCGATAGCCGCTCGGCAGGCTGTTCGAATTCGGTTTGGTTATCCCGGTTCCCGACATAGTGATGACTCTCTGTGTTCAAAGGGCCGCCGTCTCGGCGGCCGCGGCGTTATGCCTGAAATTGACAAATGAATTCGTTGTTCTGCAGCGCGATATGCAGCTGGCGATAGCGCTGGTCGTTGGCGCTGCCGGTCAGCAGGGTGTGGCTGATCTGCGGCAGCAGGGTGTTGGTCAGGATGGCGTCGACCATGCGGCCGCCGGACTCCACTTCGGTGCAGCGGCTGACGATCTGCTCGATGACCGCGTCGTCGAAGGTGCAGACGATGTCGTGATTCTCCGCCAGGCGACGCTGGATGCGGCCCAACTGCAGGCGCACGATGTTGCCCAGCGTGGCGTCGGTCAGCGGGTAATACGGCACCACCAGCAGGCGGCCGAGCAAGGCGGCCGGGAACACCGACAGCAGCGGCTGGCGCAGCGCGCCGCTCAGCGCCTCTGGCTCCGGCAGCAGTTCCGGATCGCTGCACAGTCCGGCGATCAGATCGGTGCCGACGTTGGAGGTCAGGATGATGATGGTGTTGCGGAAATCGATATGGCGGCCTTCGCCGTCCTCCATCCAGCCCTTGTCGAACACCTGGAAGAAGATTTCATGCACGTCCGGGTGCGCCTTCTCGATTTCGTCCAGCAGCACCACGCTGTAAGGGCGGCGGCGCACCGCCTCGGTCAGCACGCCGCCTTCGCCGTAGCCGACATAGCCCGGGGGCGCGCCTTTCAGCGTCGAAACGGTGTGCGACTCCTGGAATTCGCTCATGTTGATGGTGATGACGTTCTGCTCGCCGCCGTACAGGGTTTCCGCCAGCGCCAGCGCGGTTTCGGTCTTGCCGACGCCGGACGGCCCGGCCAGCAGGAACACCCCGACCGGCTTGTTCGGATCGTCCAGCCGCGCCCGCGAAGTGCGCACCCGGCGGGCGATCAGATCCAGCGCATGGCGTTGGCCGATCACGCGCTGGTTCAGGGTGTCGGAGAGTTGCAGCACCGCCTCAATCTCGTTTTTCACCATGCGGCCCAGCGGGATGCCGGTCCAGTCGGCCACTACCGCCGCCACGATGTTGGCGTCGACGGCGGCGAAGATCAGCGGCGCTTCGCCCTGCAGCGCGCTCAACTGCTGCTGCAGTTCGCCCAACTGGGCTCGCAGCGCGTCGGCGTCAGGGCCAGCCTGCGTCTCTTCGTCGGCAGGCTCCGCTTCCTGTTGGTGCAGCTGTGCGCGCAGTGTGATGATCTCTTGGATCAGCGCCAGCTCCTGCTGCCAGCGGTCGGTCAGCTGTTCCAATTCCTGGCGCAGCGCGGTCAGCTGGGCTTCAATCTCCTGCGGGCGCAGGGGATCGCCGATGCCGACCTTGGCCTCGCGGCGGGCGATATCCAACTCTATCTGCAGCGCATCGATGCGGTGGCGGCAGTCTTCGACCTGAGCAGGCTCGGCATGCTGGCTGACCGCCACGCGCGCGCAGGCGGTATCCAGCAGCGCCACCGCCTTGTCCGGCAACTGGCGGGCAGGAATATAACGATGCGAAAGCCGCACCGCGGCGTCCACCGCTTCATCCAGCAGCAGCACGCGGTGGTGTTGCTCCAGCGGGCTGACGGTGCTGCGCAGCATCAGCAGCGCTTTGTCTTCGCTCGGTTCATGCACCTGCACCACCTGGAAACGGCGGGTGAGCGCCGGATCCTTCTCGATGTATTTCTTGTATTCCGACCAGGTGGTGGCGCCGAGGGTGCGCAGCTGGCCGCGCGCCAGCGCCGGTTTCAGCAGGTTGGCGGCGTCGCCGGTACCCTGGGCGCCGCCGGCGCCGATCAGGGTGTGAATTTCGTCGATAAACAGGATGATCGGCGTCGGGCTGGACTGCACTTCGTCGATCACCGCCTGCAGCCGTTTTTCAAACTCGCCTTTGACACCGGCGCCGGCCTGCAGCATGCCGATGTCCAGCAGGCACAGTTTCACGTCGCGCAGCTGCGGCGGCACGTCGCCGGCCACGATGCGCAGCGCCAGGCCTTCCACCACCGCGGTTTTCCCGACGCCGGCCTCGCCGGTCAGCAGCGGGTTGTTCTGGCGGCGGCGCATCAGGATATCGATGATTTGCCGGATCTCCTCATCGCGGCCGGCCACCGGGTCGATCTCGCCGTTGCGCGCTCTGGCGGTCAGATCCTGGGCATACTGCGCCAGCACGCTTTCACCGCTGCGCGCCGCGCCGGATACGTTCTCGGCGCCGCTTTCAGCCGCCGCATCCTGGGCGTTTTCCGCCGAGTGAGCGGTGATGGCGGCGAACTGCTCCATCAACAGATCGGCGTTGATGCGCTCGAACTGCGGGGAAATGGCCTTCAGCAGATGGCGCAGGCTGTAGGTTTTCAGGATGCCGAGCAGCAGGTGGCCGCCGCGGATGCGCGCCGCGCCGAATTTCAATGAGCCATAGACCCAGGCGCGTTCTACCGCGCTGTCGATGTGCTCGGACAGATCGGAGATGGCGCTGGCGCCGCGGGGCAGGCGATCGAGCGCCTCGACGATATCGCGCGCCAGCTGCGCCTCGTCCAGCGCGAAGTGGCGGACGATCTGCTGCAGATCGCCGTCCGGCGATTGCATCAGCTGATGCAGCCAGTGCGCCAGTTCGACGTAGGGGTTACCGCGCAGCTTGCAAAACGCCGTCGCACTTTCCAGAGAGGTGAATAACAGGCTATCCAGTTTGCCAAATAATACCGAGCGGCTGATTTCAGACATGGTTTTCCTCAGGTCTCAGAGTGGCCTGGCGCCGCAGGGCGCCGGCCGAAATAGGGTCAGAACGGATTTTCCAGCGGTTCAGGGCTGAAGATCAGATCGTCGAGATCGCGTTGCCGCCGATCGTCGGCCAGCCAGCTGCTCAGGCCCAGTCGCTGCGCGCCGCCGAGCTGGATGCCGTGCGCCTGTTCCTTCGCCAGGATCAGGCGCACTTCCCAGACGAACTCGATGCCCAGATATTGGCGCACCCAGTCGCGCAGCTGCCGGCACAGGTCGGCGCCGGGCAGGAAGCGGTCATAGTCTTGCTGCGGCATCGGTCCCAGCTCGATGCGGAATTTGTGCTGAATATCGCGCACCGCGATGCCGAGAAAGGCCGACTCGCCGAGCCGCGGCGCGCCGCGCCCGGCCTTGAGCCGAGCTTGCTCGCGCGGTTCCACCCGCAGCCAGTGCGGCACGTTTTCGACGATGCGCACCGGCACCTTGAAATACTGCTGCAAAATCTTGCTCAGGCCTTCCGGATCGCGGCTGTGGCGAATCAGATGACCGGCCATAAAATGTTTGGCGTGGGCGTTGATGCTGTCGCGTTCCTGCTGCGCCGGCTGGCCGATGCCGATCAGGCTCGACAGGTATTCGTCGAAGCGCCGGTTGTCCGGGCGATCCAGCGACACCGTCGGCTGCGCGTCGGCCCAGGCGCGGTAAAACAGCAGCGTCAGCCGGTGATGGAACAGGTTGGTGAACGCCAGCAGGCTGGTGTCCTGGTGGTGGTACACCCGTTCGCGCACGTATTCGGTCAGGTGCAGCGGCAGCGGCCCGTTGGGGCCGAACAGGCCGAAGCTGAAGATCGAGACGTCGTGCAGCGGGCTGTTGGCGCGCGGCGCCACCTGCGCCAGCGTGGAGGGCGCGAACGACAGCGACGGCTCCTGGCCCAGGCGCAGCATCTCATGGCGCGGCAGCGGCGCGCGCCCCAGCAGGTAAGGCTGGCCGCCCTGGGCGTCGATGCGGCGCAGCAGCTGAAACAGATCGTGCTTGTAAGGCGCGCTGCGCAGCCGCGGCCAGAAGTCGTCCGGCAGGCGATACAGCGCGTTGATCTGCGGCGGCGCCAGTTCGGTGGCAATCATCTCCGCACTCATATCAGCGTCCTTTTGCCCATGCGCGCCTGCCAGTGGGCGATTTCGCCGCGCTGCTGGCTGGAGAGCGTCATCTCGGTGAAGGTGTTCATCGCCACCAGGCGCGAGAACAGGCGCTCCAGCACGCTGCCGAGCAGATAAGGGCTGTTGCCGGAGAACGCCTGCTCATCGACCGTCAGATCGATGGCGATGCCGCGCGCGAACACGATGGGGCCCGGCTCCGGCACTCGCCGATAGACCGGCCGCAGGTTGCAGTGGCGCACGCCCTGGATCTGTTTGGCGATCGCCGGCTCGCTCAGGTTGCCGTACAGCCCCAGCAGCTGGCGCAGGCTGGCGGCGCCCTGTTCCGGATCGCCGTCCATCATGCTGAGGTAGTTCAGCTGCAGTTGGCTGATCAGCCGCCAGGTGATCATGCCTTCGGCCAGCGCCGGGCGCGGCGGGGTGGGGCCTTTGCGCAGCGAGACCTGCTTGATCGGGATCGAATCGGGCATCACGAAGTTGCCCTGATCCTGCTGCAGCAACATCAACGGCAGGTCGCGGCTGGTGCACAGCACGTCGGCGGTGAGGTATTTCAGATCGCTGTGCCACGGCGATTGCCGCTCGTCCACCAGCGACACGAACACTTCCGAACCGGCATAGCCGGTGCGGGTGCCGTAGCGGCGGGCGTGCTCCGACAGCGTGCGCTGTTCGCGCCGCAGCGAGAAGTAGGCGCCATAGTTGCCGTCGTCCGCGCTCAGGGTGCTGTAAAACGGCCGAAACTCTTGCTCGTAGCGTTTTTCGCTGGCGCTGCCGCCGAGCCGCTGCACCGAGAACACTTCGTAATCCAGCGGCCGGATATTGTCGACCACCAGATGGTATTCGTGGTTTTTTTCGTTGATCGCGATGCGTTCGGCGACCTTCGGAAACAGGTTGATCACCGGCGTGCAGTGCAGCGCCAAATGGGCGGCGTCGACCACCCGTTCCAGCGCGGCGTCGTGCCGATCCAGCAGCACCACGATTTCGAACTGGCGCAGCGCCTTTTTCCCTTCGCGCACGCTCTGCAGCAGCGGGCGCAGGCCGTTGACGCTGAAGAACTGGAAGCGCGCCGGGAAGGCGAAGTACTCCTGCAGCAGCCGGTAGCCTTCGAAGTTGCGCAGGTCGTTGGGCAGCAGCGCCTGATCGGCGGCGAAGCCCTCCTGCCGCAGCCCGTCCAGCGCCAGCGCCCGCCGCTGTGGCTGCGCCTCCACCGTTTGGCAGACAAGCCCGACGCTGTGCTGCATCAGCAGTTCCAGCAGCTGCTGCGCCTGCATGTCCGGCCCGGCCAGGTAAAACATCAGCTGATCCAGCTGCAGGTTGTTGAGCGTCACGCTTTCGTAGCACTCGAGACGAATGCGCAGCGCGCTGACGCAGCCGCTGTGCTGCAGCCCCAGCGAGGCCAACGGGATATCGGCCGGAATGCCGCCCAGCTCGACGGCGGCGATGCGCACCGGCTGCAGCGTGACGTCATGGGCGGTGGCGTAGCTGCAGGTGATGCCACTTTTCTTCAGCGTCTGGCTGTCCATCATGGTGCCGCGCGGCACCACGAAACCGTTGCTGATGTCACCTTTGCTGCTGTCCGGCTGCAGTTCGGCGATCGCCATCGACGGTGTCGGCGACAGGTAGTTGGGGTAGATGATCTCCAGCAAGCGCTGAGAAAAGCGCGGGAACTCGGCGTCCATTTTCAGCTGCACGCGCGAGGTGAGGAAGGCGAAGCCCTCCATCAGGCGCTCGATATAAGGATCCGCCACGTCGATGCCGCGCATGCCGAGACGGCCCGCGACCTTCGGGTACTGTTCGGCGAACTCGGCGCCCATCTCGCGCAGATAGGCCAGCTCGCGGTTGTAATAGTCTAAAAGTTTACTGTCCATCGCCTTACCCTATGTCTTTCAGATCGAAGTGGCCGTTTTCCAGATCCACGTCGGTACGGAACAGAAACTCCAGCGGATAGGGCACGCACCACAGGCGGCCCTTGATTTCGATCGACAACACGTTGTGCAGCTCCAGCGAGCCGGTGTCCGAGATGCAGCGCACTTGCAACCCTTCGGGCAAAATGCGCGGCTCGAAATGGAGAATGGACTCGGTCAGCGCGCGCTGAATGTCGAGCCATTCGATGTCCGACATGCGCTTGCCCGCCAGTGAGGCGATGCCGTAATTCAGGGTGGAGCGCCGCACCTGCGGAAAATCGCCGAGATCCAGATTGGATTCGCTGTTGACGCAGTTGAACAGCCACTGCAGATCGCGCAGCACCCGGCGGCGCAGTTCGCTGTGCGACACCAGGTTGCGCACCTGCGTCTCCTGTTTTTTCTGCGGCTCGTCGTCGGTCAGCATGTCGAGCAGCACCGGCTGCATTTTGTCGCGCGACGTCAGGCGCTCGCTGTCCTGACGATAGCGATAGCCCTGGCGGTGCAGATCGCCGCCGTCGTAGTGGGGTGGGCGCTTGTCGTTCATGGTCAGGCGCTCGCGTCGAAGCTCAGCTGCCGCAGGCTGTGCAGCGGGAATTCGTCGCTTTCGCTGAGCCAGGTCTTCAAGCCCAGCCCCGCATAGTGGGTTCCGTCGCCCAGCGGTTGCCATTCGGTGCGCTTGCCCAGCAGTAGCGCGTCGTCGCTGTCTTCGGCCAGCGGGTAGCGGGCGGGCAGTTGGCACACCTGTTCGCGGCCGTCGGTCAGGCGCACCAGCGCATGGCTCCACACCAGATCGATGGCGCTCTGCGGCGCCTGGAACTGGATCGCGGCGATGTCGGCGAACGGCAGCCAGTAGTAAACGCCGTTCAGCGCCAGCTCGCACACCGGGCCGAGGCGGCCGTCACCGTCGGTCAGCCAGTCGAAACGCAGTTGCCGTTCTTGGTCGCCTTCGGCCAGCGTTAACCGCCCGGCGCCGGCCGGGGCGGCCTCCAGCGCTTCATCGCGCAACGCCTGGGCCTGTTCGGCCGCCCCTTGCGCATCCTGATGCAGCGCCTGCACCATCAGTTTCAGCCAGGGCTGATCCTGCCGCAGCAGCGCCGGCGCGGCCGTGCCGGCAAACACCGCCTGGCGTTGCAGCTCGGCGTTGACCGACTGCATCAGCAGCAGCGTGGTCGGTTGAGCTATCGGTTTCAGCGCCTGCCAGGATTTCAGCTGCGCGTTGGCGCGCGTCCAGTTGCCGCTCAGGCACAGCAGTTGCACCAGCGCGGCGCGCAGGTCGGCATCCGCCGGTTTCGCCTTGATATCGTTTTCGACGGCGGTGATGGCCGCGCCGATCGACTGGCCTTGCAGCATGCTTGCTAATGATTTCACAGGCTTTCCTTATAATCAGTGAGTGGCGCCGTTAACCGACAGGTAGCTGCCGCTGGCGGGATCGACCCGGTCTGCGGCCAGCTTTTCCACCAGCTTGAAGGTCAGCGGAGCGGGGGCGCTCAGCAGCGGTTGCCAGGCGGTTTGCGCCTGCTGCAGGCGCTGTTTGATCTTGTTCTCGTCTGCGGCGTCGACGCGCGGCATTTCAACGATCGCTTCGCCGTTGAACGCCCACGCGTGCAGCTTCGGTTCGAAGCTCAGCAGCAGGAAGCTGCCCGGCGCCTGCGGGTTGCCGCCCAGAACCAGCCGCTGGGCGTTGGCGCTGACGACGGTCAGCGCGCGATCGCCGCCGTTGATCTGCGCCAGCGGATAGCCTTGCAGGAACCACAGCGTCGGCGAGAGGATTTGGCCGCCCTGTTGCAGCGTGACCGCGTCGCTGCCCTGCAGCCAGCCGTCCTCGCCGCAGCGCAGCGCGTCGCCGGCGGGAATGAACAGCGCGCCGCCGTTGGCTTCGTCACGCCAGAAGGTGCGGAAGTGGCAGCCCTGCGGCAGGCTGAAACGCTGAGCCGGCGCGGTGTCCGCTTGCGGAGAGGTCACGGCTACCGCCGCAGGGATCGCCGGCTGCGGCGGGATCTGCGGCTGCTCGACGGCCTCCTGTTTGACCACCGGTTTCCAGCCGCGCGCTTTGGCGGCCTCGCCGCTGGCCAGCTTCTCACCGCGCTTGTCGGTCAGCGTCCAGGGCAGGTGGCCGGTTTTCGGGCACTGCTTTTCCAGCAGATTGCCGACGCGCGGCAGGAAGTCGTTCAGCACCGCCGGATCCTGGCTTTGCGCCGAGACGATGCGCAGCGGGATGCTTTTGCCGCACCAGCTTGCCGGATTGCTGTTTTTGACGTCATCGATAAACACTTCCAGCTTCTGGCTGGGGGAGTAAACCAGGCGATAGTTCATCGCCTGCGCGGTCGGCACCGCCATCAGGGCGACGAGCCCCGGCATCCAATATTTCATAGTGAACCTTGCTGTGAATGTGCGCTGCTCAGTCGCGGCTCAGAAACCGCTCCGCATCCGCCAGCGAATGCAGCAGGGTGGTTTCCTGCGGTGAGCCAATCCAGACGGCGATAGCGCTGTAGTTATCGCTGTTATTGTTTTTCTTCCATGCCTGCTGCATCAGAGCGATCCACTCGCTGGGGGAGTTGACCATGTGCAGCGACTGTTCCAGTTCGGCCTGGCTGAAGCTGTGCCAGAAGCCGTCGGTGCACAGCAGGAAAACGTCGCCGTCTTCCAGCTGCAGCACGTCGCTGTAGGTGGCGTCGCGCTCTTCATTGAGCCCCAGTGCGAAATACAGCAGGTTGCTGTTGATGCCGTTGGTCTGATAACCGGCGTCCTGCATCTGTTGGATCAGGCTATGGTCGGTGGTAACGGCATGCAGGTAGCCGCGGCGGAAGAGATACAGGCGGCTGTCGCCGGCGTGCGCCCAGTAGGCCAGCTGATAATCGCGATCGATAAACAGGCTGACCAGCGTGGTGCCCATCTTGCTGTATTCATCCGACTGCCGCTGCTGCTGGTGGATGGCGGCGTTGGCGCGCGTAATGTGCTGGCGAATGCTCTGGGCGTTCAGGTGCTTTTCGCCGTCGAAGTTTTGCAAAATGGTGTCGCGCGCCAGTTTGGCGGCGATATCGCCGCCCGGAAAGCCGGCGATGCCGTCGCACACCACGAAGCAGGCGGCGCGGTTGCCGAGCACCTCGCCGGTCTGATCCTGGTTGGAGGCGCGGCCGCCCTGGTTGGAGGTAGAGGCTATGGTGATATTCATTACGCGTCCGGTTTGGTCTGTGAGTCTTTGTATTGATTCACTTCAACGTCATAGGCGTGCAGGAAGGCTTCGCCGAACAGGGTGTGGAAATCGTCCTCGATCTCGCCGGAGGTTTGCTGATAGTTCTTCACGAAGTAGTCCCACAGCGCAGCCTTGCGGTTGGCGGGCAGCGACAGACGCGGCGCCACACCTTCCTTGCGCGCTTCCTCTTCGAGACGCTCCGGGTTGAACGACTGCAGCATGGCGGCGATGATGGCGCGGATGCCGGCGATCATCCCCAGCTGGTGCGCCTGCAGGTCGATCAGCGCGTCGCGCACCGCCTGCTCCGGCGGCATAAAGCCCGGCATCTGGCTGCCGAACATCTGCATCAGCACCGTTTTGCCCGAAGGCAGCAGCTTGAACGGGTTGTTGGCCTCGTCGAGGATCATGGTCATCTCGGCCTTCACGCCGCGCTTGAGGATAGAGCGGGATGAGAGCAGGGCGACGGTGCCTTGCGAGAACAGGCTCAGCAGGCGACCAGCCTGGCGGATCTGTTGTTCGTCGAAGTGCGGCTGCGGCTGCAGATCGTCTAGACCGATGCCTTGCAGCAGCGCCGCCAGCAACGGCCCTTCCAATGTGTCGCCATTCGGCGCGGCGGCATGTTGCCGCTGGGCGGACTGGTAGGCAACCGGATCGATACCCAGGCGGTTGCCCTGGCGCGGGCGCGGCGGCTGCACGGGTGGTTCCTGCTGGCTGAACTGCGGCGTGGGTTGGGGCTGCGTCTCGGGGATTTGCACGGGCGGTGGCGTCGGCTGTGGGCGCGGCGCTTGCGGTTGTGCGGCGATCGGCGGCGGAGACGGCGGCGCGGGCGGCTGTACCGGTTCCTCCGGCTGGGCCAGCGGCACGGCGCCGCCCATCAGCAGCCCCAGCGGATCGTTGCTGTTCAACGCTTCTGGCGAAGCGGGCGCGGATGAACCGCCGAACAGCGCCAGCGGATCCAGCTCTTGCTCCGGTTGCTGCGTTTTTTGGGTGGGAGCCGCCGGGCGCGACGGCGCAGCCTGCTCCGCCAGCAGCGCGCTGGGGGTGGTATCGGCCAGGATGTGTTCGCGCTCAAAGGTGGTGTCGGTGTTGAACAGCGCTGCCGGATCGGTTTGCTGCTGCTGCAGCTGGCGCAGATCGACATCGCCCGCCAGCTGAGCCAGCGGATCGGCCGGGTTCAGCTCGCGAGCGGGGGTATCCAGCAGCGGGTGGTTGCCTGGATTGGCGACCGGCGGCGGTGTGGCTGTGGCGGTGGCCGGCGCATTCGGCGTGAATTCTTCCACCAGGCTGTCCCAGATTTCGTTGGGGATTGGCGCGGCGGATTTTTCTTTGGCGGCGGCTGCAGGGGCCGCAGCAGCGGCAACGGCGGCGGCCTTGGCCACCGGTTGAGCCTGTGGCGCGGCGTGCTGTTGCAGCGCGCTGACTTCAATCTGGTAATCGTCGATGCCGAGCACGTCGCCGTCCTGCAGTTCAACCTGGCGGCCACGTTCCAGCGGAATGTCGTTCAGCAGCACGCGGGTAACGTTGCCGCGGTTGGTGATGCGGCATTCGCCGTCAGCGGAAATATGCACGATCGCCTGCAGGCGAGAAATGGCGCGCTCTTCGTCCGGCAGCACCAGGTTGTTGTCCACGCTGCGGCCGATGGTGCCGCCCGGCGGCAGAAAATCGCAACTGCTCTGCGGCGGAACCTGGCCGCTTTTATTTTTTACAATGGAAAATCGCATAAGGCATTCCTGCTGATTAGGAGGTAGTGCAATAATTAATGATTCGATCTGTGGCTTGCCAAAATTGGCGGGTATTTTGGCAAGCCATTAAGTTGTTTCTTAACTCGTTCACTAAGGCTTGTTGTGGTCTTAATTTTACGAAATGCTTTTGTTATTAATTGAAGGCTTGTTGATTAGAGAATTGAAATTAGATTTCTTGATTATCCCAAGGTAACTACCCTCTTATAACTAATTTACTGATTAGAGTAGCGAGAAAAGATGACGTTAGCTTCACTGGCGCTCTGCAGCGAAAGGCACGCTAAAATATGATAACTCCCTTTTACTGAGCCTTGGTTATTTTTATTGACATACTGTTCAGCCAGTTTTTCACCTTGTTCGAATGCATCCAGAGGCAGTTCACTCAATTCTAAATAGGCGGCGGCGGAACGGAAGGCGTCTTGTTTGGTTTTTACTGAGTCAGTGGACTTCCCAATGCAGCGGCTGACTAACCAATTTTTATATAGTGCCTCTTGCGATAAAGCGTTGAGCGAGTTTTCAGCAAGGGCTACATGGCTTCCGAGCAGCAGAGACATTAAAAAGTACGTGTATCTTCTCATCCGAGATAACCTTTGATACGAGCCGTCGTTTGAGCAACTTTGATATCAGTTGTCGTCTTTCCCTTGGTACTTCTTGATGATGGCTTGCAACGCTTGGCTATGTACAAGATCGATGCACTTTGCCATCGTCATCGGCTCCCCAGACATGCTGTCATAGGGCTTTGCCAGAAATTCTTTTGCCAGCGCCCTGACAGCGGTATGCGCTTCCAGAGAATAATCGCCGAACTCCATGTAACCCCTGGCGGCAGCGGCGGCATCGTTTTTGACTTCTTTTGCTGAGTACCCCTCGGCGATACAAACGCTAAGCGCGTAGTTTTTGAGGTACTCGGCAGGGGAGTAGTCAATTTTTGTCGCTGCATTAGCGTTCAACGTTGCGGCGATGGCCACAGTCAGTAAGATTCTTTTCACTGATTATTTCCGAGGAGGATTTTCATTTATTCTATCCGGATTGTCTTTCACCCAATTATCATTAGGGCGCTGTACATAGTCTTTCGCAAGTTTGTCAAGATCTTTACTATGGTACATATCCATGCACTTCATTAAGTCTAAGCGGCTTTTCCCATCCTTAGCATTGTAATTCTTTTGCAAGTACTGCTTTGTCAGCGCAATGATAGGGGATTCTTCATCACGAATTGCATAGTATGACCACGCATCGATTCCATTCGATGAGGCAATTGCATCTTTGCTGGCTTCTGGTGATGTCTTATAAGCGACTGAAATGCAGTAGGTTAGAGCGATATCTTTATAGTTTTGCAAATAGTTTCTGTATGCTGCCTGTGGTGGCCACTTTTCAATAGGTTCTTCTTGATTTTTCTGTGCTATAGCACAAGTGGCATATAGACAAAAAAAGGAGATAAGGATTTTTTTCATCTCAATACCCAAAAGTTAGCGTAATTTGTTGTATAGCGAGCTTCTGGTTCATTGAAATAACAATGATCATAACAATCGCCGTTCCCATTCCAGAGCGTAGCATGTCCTCCGGCATCGCTCCAACCTGCAATTTCAAACAATATGATCCCCTTCTTTCCTGCTAATTCACCACCACCTGGAGGAGGGAACTTGACTCGAAGGTCGGGTTTGCCCCAGATCTTTGTCAAATAAGCGATAAGATCTTTAACTCTAAAAAAATACCATTGACGATCGGCACCTGATACGGTCTGATCTTTTACATAAGGAATGGGAAAGCCAGATTTATTCAAGATGTAGCTCATGCGTACAGCGCAGGTGTTTTCCCACTTTCCATTAGGCGCAATATTCATGGCTACACGCCCACCGATAATCTCGGCAACATTCTGAGCTGAATATTGCGCGTTATATATTTTAGTGCTTGCAGCCCATGCGGCTGAAAAAATGGGGCGGTTATTATTCATTGTTATTTCCCTATATTAGACCCCCGGCCGTAACCGGGGGGGCATACAAATTAAGCTTCGCGGTTTTCCTTGATGTTCCAACCTGCGCTGCTTTCGGCGCCTTTGCCGCCTTTGTCGCTCTGCTCCCAGTATTGCTGTTTCACTTTCGCCGCCTGGAAGGAGTAGGTGACGCCCACGGTGTCTTCGCCGCCTGCGCCGGTGTACTGCACGGCGGTGACCAGCACGTCGTCCAGGGTGATTTTAACGTACTCAACCTGAGTACCGCCCGCCTTGCAGACAGACAACTCAACCTTGGTCAGGTGCTTACCGCTGGAGCAGTGCTTCAGCAGCGCCGGGGTTGACTTGTCGACCAGCGCGTTAACGTGCAGATCGTTGAAGCACACTTTGCCAGCGCCACCGCCGCCGCCAACGCCCATATTGCCCGGTTGAGAAGCGCCCCAGGAGAAAGAAGTAATGTCGGTCCAGCCTTTGTGATTCGAATCTTTAGATTCGCCGCTGGCACCTTCAACTTTCAGGAACATATCAATAGCCATAGTTTCTTCACTCTTTATTAAGGGTTAACAGTAGTATTAACGTTACGTTGAAAAACTCAGGTAATAGCAGCAGGAATTGCAAGTGTGGTAATGCATTACCAATTTATATCCTTGTGCCATGCACCTTATTAAATACCGAAAACTATCGGTACGGGTTACCGAGCCACTATTAAGTGCTAATGGCTCAATGCTTAATTATTTCGCGTTATCTTGGTCCATGTGCGTTCTGGATTGCTTGCTATGAGCAAGCATGCAGTTAAACCAAACCTCATGCATGTACTGACAAGCCGATGGAACACTAGCTTAATTCCCAAAACCAGACTTCTTTGCAGTTAAAATAGCAATGGGAATGGCAGGTCAATAGCGAGTTTTCTGGTTCGATAAGATCAATGTGTCCGCCATCATAGTTGGTTATTTTATTGAAGAACACGACGCCTTTTTTATTACCGATACCCTTCTCTGCATCTGGAGCATTAAAGAAAATGTTGGCTTTGCCAAAACTACTGGAGCGATGCAACTGATCGGCCAGCAGTTTGGCTCCAGGTTCAATTGTTTTACCCTTATAGGCGCCTTTTTTGATTGGCAGGCGGCCTTTGAAGCTGATGCCGGCTTTCAACAGCGCCAGGCTCATGCGGACGGCACAGGTATTGGCATAACCAGGGTTTTGCTTTAGAAGCGTATCAAGCTCATAACCAATCTCGGCGTAAACGGCTTCTGCGGCCAAATATCCCGGGCTAGAGTAATCAGAGGAGTAATGGCTGCTTTTTAGCTGACGATATAATGGTTTCATGCTTTGCCTCCTTTGCAGGGGAAGCGAGTCGCCAGAGCCTCTTCAATCAGGGAGGCTGCCCTTTCGTGCAGGCGCGCAGCGGGAAGTTTATTAAAGAATTCGAACACAAACTCCTGCAGAGTGACGGTTTGTAGCTGGCTGTATTGGCACCAGCTTTTTCCTTCCGTCGCGTCCAGCACGCCCAGCAAATAAATCCGCGCTTTCTCTTTTTCCTGTTTATCTGCACTGCGATAGAAACGGAAAAAGTCGCTGCCTGGCAGATTGACATCATCGGACGTCAAATGCTGTCTCGTTGTCTGCTCTGCGAAAGCTGGCGGCGCGGCGGAGAGCGAGCAGACGACTGCCAACAGCGATGCCAGATAAAACCGTTTTGTCTTCATCTTTCTTTCCCTGTGATGAGGTTAATGTATCAGCCAGGCCGCACTATCGCGGCCTGACTTCAGCCCATCAGGACGCGTCGTTTTGCTTCAGCGAAGGCAGCTTCGACACCAGGCGCAGGGAGACGGTCAGGCCTTCCAGCTGGTAGTGCGGGCGCAGGAAGAACTTGGCGCTGTAATAGCCCGGGTTGTCTTCGATCTCTTCCACCTGCACTTCCGCCGCGGCCAGCGGTTTGCGCGACTTGGTTTCCTGCGAGGAGTTGGCCGGATCGCCGTCCACGTAGTTCATGATCCAGTCGTTCAGCCAGCGTTCCATGTCGTCGCGCTCGCGGAAGGAGCCAATTTTGTCGCGCACGATGCACTTCAGGTAATGCGCGAAGCGGCAGCAGGCGAACAGGTACGGCAGGCGCGCGGAAAGCTGGGCATTGGCGGAGGCGTCGGCATCGTAGTATTCCGCCGGCTTCTGCAGCGACTGCGCGCCGATAAAGGCGGCGAAGTCGGAGTTTTTGCGGTGCACCAGCGGCATAAAGCCGTTTTTGGCCAGCTCGGCTTCGCGGCGATCGCTGATGGCGATCTCAGTCGGGCACTTCATGTCCACGCCGCCGTCGTCGCTCGGGAAGGTGTGGCACGGCAGGTTTTCCACCGCGCCGCCGGATTCCACCCCGCGAATGGCGGTGCACCAGCCGAACTCTTTGAACGAACGGTTGATGTTGGCGGCCATGGCGTAGGCGGCGTTGGTCCAGGTGTAGTTGCCGTGGGTCGCGCCGTCGGTGTCTTCTTCGAAGTCAAACTCGTCCACCGGGTTGGTGCGGATGCCGTACGGCAGGCGCGCCAGGAAGCGCGGCATCACCAGACCCAGGTAGCGCGCGTCTTCCGACTCGCGCAGGCTGCGCCAGGCGGCGTACTCGGTGTTCTGGAAAATCTTGGTCAGATCGCGCGGGTTGGAGAGCTCCTGCCAGGACTCCATCTGCATTACGCTTGGCGCGGTGCCGGCGATGAACGGGCAGTGCGAGGCGGCGCCGATCTTGGCCATTTCGCCCAGCAGCTCCACGTCCTGCGGGCTGTGATCGAAGTAGTAGTCGCCCACCAGGCAGCCGAACGGTTCGCCGCCGAACTGGCCATACTCTTCTTCGTAGACTTTCTTGAAGATCGGGCTCTGGTCCCAGCCCACGCCTTTATAACGCTTCAGCGTGCGGCCTAGCTCCTGTTTGGAAATGCTCATGAAGCGGATCTTCAGCATCTCGTCGGTTTCGGAGTTGTTGACCAGATAATGCAGGCCGTGCCAGGCGCCTTCCAGCTTCTGGAAGTCGTCGTGGTGAATGATCTGGTTGATCTGCTGCGACAGCTTTTCGTCGATTTCCGCGATCAGCGCCTGGATGGTGCGGTAGGCGTCGGAAGAAACGGTGACGGTGTTTTCCAGCGCCTGCTGCGCCAGGGTTTTCACCGCGTTCTCGACCGCTTCTTTGGCCTGATCGGTCTTCGGCCGGAACTCTTTGTTCAGCAGCGCGCTGAATTCATCGCTGGAAAAAGTCTCGGTGGTCTGCAACGCATTTTGTTGCTGAGGCGAGTTGCTCATCGATTAATCCTCACGCTCGTTGTTTTCGTCGTTAACCGCCGGCTTCGGCGCGTCGGTCAGGGATTGCAGCAGCGCCGGGTTTTGCAGGATCTTGGAGATCAGCTCTTCGGCGCCGTTCTTGCCGTCCATGTAGGACAGCAGGTTGGAAAGCTGGGTGCGGGCGTCCAGCAGATTGTCCAGCGCGTCGACCTTGCGGGCGATGGCGGCGGGGGAGAAGTCTTCCATGCTTTCGAAGGTCAGATCGATGTTCAGCTTGCCTTCGCCGGTCAGGGTGTTGTCGACCTGATAAGCGACGCGCGGCTTCAGCGATTTCATGCGCTCGTCGAAGTTGTCGACGTCGATCTCCATGAACTTGCGCTCTTCCACGCTGGCTTGCGGATCGACCGCTTTCCCCACCAGATCCGCCATCACGCCCATCACGAACGGCAGCTGGATTTTGCGCTCTGCGCCATAAATTTCGACATCGTATTCAATCTGTACGCGCGGCGCGCGGTTGCGGGCGATGAATTTCTGCCCGCTGCGGGATTTCGAGTTTGACATGATTTACTCCATCTAATGGCGATTGGGAACGCGCCTCGTCCGGCTGGGAGAGTCAGGTTCTGATTCGGGTCTGCGCCGGGGCAGACGGTATCGGATGCGTCAAGAGAACAAAGGTCGGCGGCTAGCTGTTCTCCTCGTTGTCGGGGCGACCGAGAATGGTCTCCAGTTGGTTAAGCCCATCGGGCGCCAAATCGCGGACGATTTGCATAAAGTCCAGCGTAATCAACCGCTGGACCCGATCGATCATCAGCGGCGCCGGGTGGCTCGGCTCATGAAGACGAAAATAGTTTTTCACCTTGTCCAGCATCAGCTGGGCGTCGTCGCGCGACTGGATCTGCGCGCTGCGCCAGTTGAGCGGGGCGGTGGCGCTCTGCACGGCGGCGGGTGGCTGCACGGCGGCGGCTTCCGGCGGGGCGTCGGGTTCGGCGGCGGCCGGGGCCTCGCTCTGGCCGGCGAGCGCCACCAGGGAAAAGACCTTGGTGAGCGCGCTCATTTCCGGCAGCGCGCTTTCCCCCAGATGACGGGTCACTTCGCCGCGAATGGCGCTCAGGGTGTTGGCGATGCGCGCCACCAGGGCGCCTTCGGGGCGATCCTGTTGCGCCAGTTCATCCTGCAGCCGTGCGCGGCCGCCGGGAAAATTGGGGCACTCCTGCTTGCTGCCGTCGAGCAGGGCGCCGGCATCGCGCAGCGAGATTTCACCGGCGGCGCTTTTCAGCAGCGGCGCGGCGCGCACGCTGGCGGCCAGCGCGGCTTTGTCGCCAAGGTCGGCCAGCGCGTTGATGCGAAACAGCGGGTCGGCCTCGCCGTCGAACTCCAGCGGCGGCTGCAGGGCGTCCCAGTAACGGGCCATCGACTGGTGGATCAGCGTCAGCCCGTCGGCGTAGCCCGGCAACCCGCGCAGCTGGGTCCAGGCGCGGGTGAGATACAGCATGACGCGCAGGTCTTTGGTGCGCGTCAGCAGCGAGGTCGCGAGGCGTTCGACCTGCACCCAATCCGGCGCTTCTTCCGGGATGATGGTGCTGCCGAACTGTTGTTCGGCCTTGCCGGTGGCGGCTTGTTCCATCGCCAGAAAGTCGGCGTCGTATTCCAGGTTGTCGCCGCAGGGATTGTCCGCGTCGACCGGGGTCAGCAGGGTATCGGTGTCGATAGCCATAAAATTTCCTTCAACGAGCGATGTTAATCAAACATTTGCGGGTACTGGCCGCCGCGGCCGGGGCGCGCCCAGCCGTTGGGCTCGAACAGCAGTGAAAACAGCTGCACGGTGAGGTTGCCGCTGTGCACGTGGGTGTAGAGCGGGTGTCCGTCGGCCTGATTGGTCCACCAGAAACTGGTGTACTGCGCCGGGTCGAAACAGTCGGCGGCCTGTTGCCAGCCGAGGCCCGGTACGTCCGGATGCTGGAAACCGATAATCGACAATATCTCGGAATCCGCTTCCGCCGGCGGGCTGGGCAGCGCCGGGATCGCCTGCAACGTGCGGTCGATCTGCTCGGCGGAGAAACCGTTGCGCACGCCGTTCAGCAGGGTATAACCGAGCTGTTGGTACCAGCTCGCCGCCATGTTCAGCTGTTGCGGCCGCCAATCCTGTTGGCTGAACAGGCGCAGCGCGCAGATCGGGTAGCGTCGCCCGACGCGATCGCGCGCCGGCAACAGGCAACCCATCTGCACGTACGGGCTGCCGAGCGTGGCGGGGATCACGAAGTTCCACACCGGTGCGTTGCTGAACGGGTGGCCGTTCGGCCCCTGCGCATCGCGCTGCAAATTCACCAGCCCGTTATGGAACCAGTGGGCCCAGTTGTTGACCACCGGATCGGGCAGGCGGCGTTGCAGGAAGTCGCCGGCGGAAGGGAGTTTGCCGTACCAGCCGATGCTCGTCGGGGCGCTTGAATCAGTGCTCATGGTCATGTCCTTTCGGGGCTACGGGCACGAGAAGGCCGGCAGTTGGAACGGATTGCGAATGCTGTTGGGCGTGAACTCCAGCGTGACGCGGTGGCCGTCGAGATTGAAGGTCGCCTGGCGGCCGAGGCCGCCGGTGCCCGAAGATTGCGCCATGTCTACCAGGCGGTTCAGCGCCCACGGCCCGCTGGTCACCAGGCTGGCGGTGGTGCCGTTGGCCAGTGCCAGCTGCAGATGCACCTGGTTGGTATTGCGGGTGCCCGGCCAGCTGACCACCAGCGGCACCTGCGGGCCGTGGCTGTATTTGAACAGCTGCCCGTCGATATCCAGCGTCAGGTTGAGGATGTCGTTATCCATCCGCACCGGCCGCACGGTCACGCGGTAAGAGGGCGTCGCGGTGCCGTTGGCGAAAAAGGCGTCGCGGATGCGCTGCGCCTGCTGGAACGAACGCAGGATGCCTTCGCCGCCGGGCAGCGTTTTGCCGTCCACGCCGGGCGTGAAACGCCAGTTGGCGCGGGTGGTGTCGACCTTGCCCTGCAGGTTGTCGCGGAAGAAGCTGTCCATCAGTCCGCTGTTCGGCGCGAACATGCGCGCCAGATCGTCCGGCGTCACCTCCTGGCGCGCCCGTGCCACCAGCGGATAACGGCCGGCGATCGCCTGGCGGCAGAAACTGCCGACCTCGAAGCTGATGCGCTTTTTCACGTTCTCCATCTCTTTGCGCTGGGTGTCGCTGCTGGCGCCGATCGCCAGCGACAGCAGCATCTGTTTGAACGGCACCGGCAAGCGGCCGGATTCGGCCTGCAGACGCGGGATGATGTCGCTCGGTGGCGCCGACATGCCGCTGTTGGCCGCGCCCTGAACCGCCGTCAGATAGCTGTACAGCTCATCGACCTGCTTGAGCACGCTGTCGAAAGGGATCGCCTTATTGCCTTCGCCCTGGCTTTGCGCCAGCTCCAGCAGCGGCGCGAAGTGCGCCATCACCAGCTGTTCCGGCTGGGCGGATACGTCGCCGTCGGCGTTGGCCGGCCGGTTGGTGAACAGCGCTTCCAGCGTGCGGTTGGCGTTTTGATTCAGTCTGTCTTCGGTTTTGGCCAGCAGCGAGCGGGAGTCGGCGTCGCTTTTCTCGTCGCGCAGGGTGACGTTTTTGCTGACGTTGACCAGCAGGTTACGCATCGGCGATGGGTTGCCGGACAGCAGGCGCGCGCTGCTGATGCGCTGGGTCAGGTTGCCGATGTTGGCCAGCTGGATATCCCCCAGCAGCTCATCCCAGGCGCTGATGAAGTCCTGCATGTACAGCTGGCGGATGGTCTTGGTCAGGTCGGCGCTCTTCTGCTCCGGCGTCTGGCTGTTCAACACCCAGACGTCTTCCTTGCGCAGGGTGTCGGTCACCGGATCGATGTTGTCGTTGAACGCTTTCCAATACCCCTGCGAGGTAAACAGACCCGGCACGCCGTCGGTCACCGGTTTGCCGCTTTTGCGGCTGAATGCCAGCTCGGTCTGCGGGCCGGCCAAATCGACCAGGCTGACCGGCTTGATGTCGGTCTGCTTTAGCAGCAGGCGCTTGAGGCGGCCGTAGACGCGCTGCGACAGCGGCGCCCGGTTGATGGCAGCCTGCGCCTGCGCCACCAGTTGGTCGTCTTTGGCGTAAGGCGAGGCCTGGATCTGCGCATCCAGCAGCTGGCCCAAATGCCATTCGATCTGCTGCAGCTGTTTCTGGGTGCTGCCCTGCGGCAGGTTGCGCTGCAGGTTGAGCATCACCCAGGCGCGCAGGAATTTGCCGTCGTACTGCTTCGGCAGATACAGCATCTGGTAGGCCTTCAGCGCTTCGTAGCTGAAGTCCGCATCGCCGTGGTTGTCGTTGCGCAGCGTGGTGGCGATCTGTTGCGCCACCTGCGGCAGCAGCAGCTCTTTCAGCGCTTTTTGGTACAGCGCATTGCCGGCGTCGCTCACCTGATCGCCGCGGAACAGCCCCATGCGGTAGGTGAACGGCGGATCGTCCAGCGAAAAGTTCTGGCTGTCCGGCAGGTGCAGCAGGCTGTTGAGGAACGGCAGCAGCGAGAACATGTCGCCGTTGCCCAACTGCGTCAGGTTTTGCCCCTGGCGCTCGACGCCGGGCACCTTGGCGGCCACTTCCGCCAGATAGGCCTTGTTGTTGCCGTAGCTGGTGAACCAGAGCATCGCCAGCACCGCCAGGATCACCGCCAGCGCGATGTAACCCGCCCAGTGCAGGGCGCGGTTGCGGTATTCCCACCAGCGGTTGCGGCCCGCCAGCCCGGATTCCTGGAAGACCACCGATTCCAACGTCTCTTTCAGGAAGAAGCTTTGGCCCTTGGCCGCCGGGATTGGCGCTTCCTGGCCCACGCTGTCCCAGGCCGCGTTGGCCTGCGCCCCTGAGTTTGCCGTCGGCAGCTGCAGATAGCGGTTCAGCTCGCCCATCACCCGGTCGAACGGCAGGCCTTCCTGCGTGCCGCTGGTGAAATAGATGCCGCGCGGGGTAAAGCGGGTTTCAAAACTGGAGGTGGCGAACACCTGCTCCAGGTATTGGCCGAGCAGCGAGCGCAGCGCGGCGAACTCCTGCGGGAACAGGTAGCTTTCGGCGCGCTGGCGCGCGTCGTGCTCCATCAGCAGCGTATCAGGCAGCGCCGCGTCCAGCCGCTGTTGCAGCAGGGCGTATTGCTGTTCGAAAGCGGCGTTCAGGTTGAAGTCCGGCTGCCGCGAGCGCTCGTAAGGGAAGGTGAACCCCCAGATCTGGTCGCGCTGTGCTTTGTCGAAGCTGCCGAAGTAGGCCATAAAGCCGTTGAGCAGGTCGGTTTTGGTGACCAGCACATAGACCGGGAAGTGAATGCCCAGCTGTTCGTGCAGTTCGATCAGGCGTTTGCGCAGCGCGCTGGCCTGGGCGGCGCGCGCTTCGGCGCTGTCGCTCAGCAGATCGGCGACGCTGATGGTCACCATCACGCCGTTGATCGGCTGACGGGTGCGGTATTTTTTCAGCAGCGCGACGAAGCTTTGCCACTCGCCGGCGTCTTCTTCGCGCTGGCTTTCCTGCGTGGTGTAGCGGCCGGCGGTGTCGAGCAGCACGGCGTCGTTGGTAAACCACCAGTCGCAGTTGCGGGTGCCGCCCACGCCGCGCAGCGCGGATTTGCCGAAGCGATCCGCCAGCGGGAAGTGCAGGCCGGAGTTGACCAGCGCGGTGGTCTTGCCGGCGCCGGGCGCGCCGATGATCACATACCACGGCAGCTGGTACAGGTACTGGCGGCTAAAGCGGGTCATCCAGCGGTGTTTGCCGTCGCCCTGGCCCGGTGTGAAGCGCGCCTTTTTCAGCAGCTGCGCCGCTTCGTCGAAGCGCTGCGCCAACTGATCGTCTTGTTTGACCTCGGGCTTGCCGTCTTCCGCCGGCACCGCTTCGGCGGCGCGCAGGTTGCTCAGCAGGCGGCTGTTGAACCAGGCGCTGTAGAGGCGCGGGATCAGTCGGCACAGGAACCAGATCAGGTAGATAACGCCGATGGCGATCTGGCGGTTGAGTTCCGGCTCCAGCGGGCGATAGTCGCCGATGGCCACCAGCGGGCCGATCATCCAGATGATGAACGCCAGCGCGGTAATGCCGACAAAGCCCCACAGCAGGCGGCTGGTGATGATGGAGAATAACGTACTGAGCATTACTTTCCGGTTCCTTGCGGCAAGCCGTTGATTTCCGCCTGAGTATTTTCCGGGGCGACCAACAGCGTAATTTCTACCCGGCGGTTCAACGCGCGGTTCACTTTGTTATCGTTCGGCGCGACGGGATTGCTCTCGCCGCGGCCCTCGGCCTTGACACGCTGCGGGTTGGCGAGGTGCTTTTGCAACCGGGCGCTGACCGCTTCGGCGCGCGCCAGCGACAGCTCCCAGTTGGAGGCGAAACGGGCGCTGCGGATCGGCACGTTGTCGCTGTAGCCGGTGACCAGGATTTTGCCGCTGACGCCGTTCATGGCGGCGGCGATGCGGTCGATAACCGGAATATAGTTGGCGCGCACCGTGGTGGCGGCGGAGTCGAACAGCCCGTCGCCTTTGAGGATCACCACGCTTTGCTGCGCTTCGTCGCGCACCACCACCAGCCCTTCGGCGATCTCTTTGCGCAGGAAGCTTTTCAGGCTCAGCGTCGGCGGCGCGGCCGGCGCCGGGTTACCGATCGCCACCTGCGGCAGATTGGTTTGGTAAATCGCCGCCAGCACCGGGCTGGTGTTGTCGCCCAGCCGCCAGTTGAGGGCGATGAACAGCAGCGAAGCCAGGAAGCCGGTCAGCGCCACGCAGGCCCACAGCGGCACCAGCGGGCGCCACAGTTTCTGCTGTACCGGCAGATCCAGCGCATGGGGCGACAGCGGCGGGGCATAGCCGCCGCGCACCGACCGGATCAGCTGCAGCAGGCGCTGTTTCATGGTTTCCAGCTGCGAGCGGCCGTTTTCCATCACCCGGTAGCGGCCTTCAAAGCCCAGCAGCAGGCAATAATTGATCAGCTCCAGCAGGTTGATGTGCTCGCGCGGGCTTTGCGACAGCTTGGCCAGCAGCTGGAAGAATTTCTCGCCGCCCCAGGTTTCGTTATGGAAGGTCACCAGCAGCCCGCTGCCGGACCACACGCTGTTGCTGCCCCACGGGGTCAGCGCCGCCGCTTCATCCAGCGCGGTGCACAGGCAATAACGCGCGCCGATGATCACCTCGTACGGCAGGTTGGTGCGTTGGCCGCGGATCTCGAAGCGGCGCATTTCGTCGATCAGCTGTTGGCGCAGCTGCGCCGGGTTGGCGTGCGTGGCCGATTGGCGGATCTGCGAAATGGCGTTCAGCAGCGGGTTGGCGGCGTCCACCAGCGGGTTGGCCGCCGGCGCCATGCTATTTTCCTGAGTCATAGGTTACCGGTCCGTATGGCTGCGAATCGCCCAAAATTCCATGTCCAGCCCCGGGAATTCGCCCGCCAGGTGCAGGGCGAAGGCGCTGGATTTTTCCATCTGTTTCCACAGGTCGCCGCCTTTTTCCAGCTCGAAGTAGGTGTAGCCGGCGTGATAGGGGATCTGGCGCGGCGCGGCGGGCATGGTGCGCAAACCGATGCCCGGCAGCTGCAGCTGCACCAAATCGCGGATGCGCGTGACCGGGGCGATCTTCATCTGCGCCGGGAAATGGGTCAGCAACACCTCGGCGGCCACGTCGGCGCGCACCGCCAGCACGAAGCCGAAGTCGCGCATCATTTTGGCGTCCTGCACGGTGGCGACGTTCAGCCCGTGGGAGCGTTCGACCAGCGTCAGCTGAATGGCGTTGTCTTCCAGCACCACCGACAGCCCCTGGCGCAGCAACAGCATCAGCTTGCCGAAGCACAGCGCCAGGTTGTCGTGGTCATACACCGGCAGACGGCCTTCCGGGGTACGCTGCGCCGAGAAGCTGGCGAGCTCGGTGGCGAACTGCAGCCAATCGGCGAACAGGCGCTCCGGGTGCAGATGGTCGAGGTGGTAGGCGTGGCTCACCTGGCCGAGGTGGCGGTTGATCAGCTGCAGCAGCATGAAATCGACCATTTCGGAACTGCCGCCGCGGCCCGGCTGCAGCAGGCGCTGGCTCATCTGCTGGCTGCGCTGTTGCAGCAGGCCCTGCAGATCGTTGATGAAGGTTTTCAGTACCGGGTTGCCCTGGCAGTTCAGCATCGGCGGGATCTGCGCGGTATCGAGGCGCAGGCTGTTGTCGCCGCGTTTTTCCAGCACGCGGGTCACGCCGAGCGCCGTCCATTCGGCGTTGAGCTCGCTCTCCAGCATCAGCCGCAGGCGCAGGCGGCCAAACTGCAGCGCCGCGCTGCCCACCGAGACGGCGTTGAGATCGTCGACTTCGTTCTCGTAAGCCAGATAGCGCGCCAGCGCCTCCGGGCTTTCCTGAAAGATCACGTCTTCACGCCCCGCGCGGTAGGTCGGCAGGGCCAGCACCACGTTTTCGCCGGTCTTGTTTTCGGCGATGGTCAGCGGCGCGGGCGCCTGCTGGGCGCCGGCGAAGCGAAACGGCGTGCCGTCCGGCATGATGCCGCTGGCGGCGTTGAGGGCAATCTTGCCCTGGCGCAGCAGCGTTTGGTCCAGATCCAGGGTGAGGAAACCCCAGAAACAGCCGCTGTGGGCCTGGCCCCAGTTGCGCATATAGCCTTCGAGATAGTTTTCCGCCTGCTGGAAATGGTGGGGGCGCAAAAACATCCCCTCAGTCCAGACAACCTTATGAGCATCTTTCATCATCACACCTATAGTTACTTCGCTTCAGCGCAGCGGTAGGTCAGTCGACCTTTTTTACGGGGCGCAGGCCACTCACGCCCGCGACGATATGCGCTTCCAGCTCATCCGGCGAGAATTGCCATACCTTATAGAAATTGGTTTCGGTGGGTTCCGGCAGCGGCAGTGAAAGGCGCCAGGTTTTGCCGTCCAGATTTTGATATTCGGCGATCACGCCGATGTAGCGCGCATCCAACGCGCTTTGCCCACCGAGTTTTTTGCCGGTCTGGCCCGGCGTCAGGAAGAACTGATCGCTGTCCAGCAGGCTGTTGCCGAGCACGCTTTTGGCGTCGTTTTGCAGACTGAAGAAGTCGGCATCCATGAATTCCGCATCCGAACGCAGCAGCAGCACGCGAATTTTTATCGGCGCCGGTTGCGCGCCGGCGGCGGCGTTGACCTGGCGATCGGCATCGAACACCAGGCTGTAACGCGACGGCACGCTTTTGGCGGAAGACATGCAGCCGCCGAGCGCCAACGCGCCCAGCAGCAAAAACAGCATCCCGCACCAGCGGGAAGCGATAGGGGTCGTCATCATGGGAATCTCGTCGCCCGCAGGCGTGCTGACTACTGGAGGATCCAGGTGGCTGAGCCGGCGTTTTTACACGCCTTGCTGTCGCCGCCGACTTTGACGCAGTCCTGTTTGGCGGCGCGCGCGCGGCGCGGCAGATCTTTGCGCAGCGTCGATTTGTAGCGCGCTTCCGGTACGCCGGCGTTGGCCTGGATGTAACCCACCAGGTCGCCGCCCCGGATGGCGGAGATCGCCAGCCAGTTGTTTTCCACTTCGCCCAGCGCGTAGAACGCGGCGGCGTTGTCCAGGCTGCCGACGGCGGTGCCGGTATAATTCGGGCTGCTCATGATGCTGGCGGCGTACAGGCTGCGGTACTCCTCACCGATCGGCTTGAACTGTTTCGGCGCGCTCACCGCGGCGCGGTGCTTTAGCGTGACGCCGTTGACCTCACTGCTGACGATGGCGTCGTTATTGAGCGCCGGCGGCGGTGGCGGCGGCGTGGAACAACCGGCAAGCGTCAGGGCGGTCAGCAGCGTCAGGGTAATCCGTGTTTTCACAATGTCCTCTTCTTGTTTAATGGCTGTGTAATAGGGCGCCGTCATCAGGGCGCAAGCAGCAACACTTTTAATTGGCTCGGCACGATGCGCATGCCGAGCGCGTTGGTGGAATTCTGCAGGCTGAGGCTGGTCAGCCGGGTGGCCGGGGTGCCTTTGAGCAGCACGGTAAAGGCGCCGGTCAGGTGGCGGGACGGCCCCATCACCGTCCCGGAAGCGACGCCGGTGGCCACGCCGGGGTTGTCGCCGTTGGTCAGCGGCGTCACCGTCGCCATGTTGTGCGCCGGGGTGCCGACGAACAGAATGTTGAACGCGTTCGGGATGGCGGTCGGTGCCAGGGCGATATCCGGGTAGGGCACGGGTACCGGCGCCGGGCTTGGCGTCAGACAGACGTCGGGAAACGCCAGGTCCACGCCGATCATTTGGCTGTTGGCAAACATAAAAGGCCTCCGCAGGTTATCCGACGTGGATTTGTTCCGAATCCAGCTTGGTGATGTCTTTTGAAGTAATGAGCGTGTTGCGGGCATGAATGCGGGCGTAATCTTCCGCCTGGTAATCCAGTTGCCCGGCGCGCACGTGCTCGGTCTGGCGCACTTTGCGGAACAGCGAATGGCTGATCTGGCTGACCGAATGCCACAGCGACTCGCAGCGTTTGCCGACCAGGCGGCTGACGCTGACGAAGGCCGACAGCTCTTCGCCGCTGTATTTCATCTTGTCGACCTGGCAGTCGCCGCTGTTGGCCTGCAGCGTCATGGCGTCGCCGCTCAGTTTCAGCGCCTGCGCGCCGTGCAGCGACAGCGAGCCGCTCGGCGTTTCAATGTGCAGATCGCCTGCAACGCTCAGCCGCGCCGCGCTTTGCGGTTCCGCGCGCTCAAGGACGGCGATCGCCCACAGCTGGTGGCCGCAGCCGGCGACCAGCACGCTATCGCCGAGTGCCGGCGTCAGCAGGCAGCTCGCCGCCCGGCGGCAATGCCAGCCGCGGCCTTCGCACTCCACCACCAGACTGCCGTCCGGCAACAGGTTGACGACCTGGCCGGCGGCCTGCTGGGGCGGTGCGATGTTGACGGCGCGGGTTGTGTTGGCAACGCTCATGGTGATCCCCTCGTGAAGTGGTCAATGCATTCAGATTCGGCTCTGGCGCTGTGCGCTCCAGGTTTCGGCGGCGTACAGCTCTTCGTCGCGCTCGAGAATTCCGCTGCGATCGCCCCAGCGCGTTTGCTGCTGATGGGCGCGGTGCATGCGGGTGCGCATAAAGCGCGCGCGGCGGAAATCGGCGGCGCCGATGTCGGCATAACAGAAGTCGGCGTAGGTCAGGTCGCTGTCGCTGAAATCACAGCGCGCCGCGCGGCTGTGCTGGAATACGCATTGATACAGGCGCGCCTGGCTGAAGTTGGCGGCGTCCAACGTCGCTTCGCTGAAGATCGCCTGATCGAACTGCCCGCCGCGGCACTGCGCGTGGGTCAGATTGGCCTCCAGCCACAGTGACTGCTGCGCCTGCACGCTCGTCAGGTTGGCGCGCCGCAGCGAAGCGCCCTTAAAGTTGCTTTGACGCAGCGTCGCCTGGCTGAAATCGACGTCGTCCAGTTGGTTATCGGTAAACTGGCAGGCGATCAGGCGCTGCCCGGCGTAACTTTTGCCGCGGTGGTCACATTCGAAAAACGTGACGCGGTCGAAATCTGCCCCTTCAAACCGTGTGTCACGGAGGTTTAATCGGAAGAACGTGACAAGAGATAACCGCGCCTGATTCAACGCAGCGCCGTCGAGCGGGCTTTCGTAAAAGGTGGTGCGATCGTGCTGAGTGGCGGAAAAATTCGCGCCGGCCAATTGGCATGACATCCAGTGGCTTTGGTTGAGCGCCAGCCGGCTGAAGTCGCCCTGTTCAAGCCGGCAGTCGTTGAACATCGTCAGTTCGATATGGCTCTCGCTGAAGCGGCCGCCCGACATGGCGCACTGGTTGAAGGCCGTTTGCTTCAGGTTCGCCCGTGCAAATTGCGCCTGTTCGAGCCGGCAATTGCTGAAGACGCTGTCGCGCAGATCGCAATCGGAGAAGTTCACGCCGTTCAGGTTCAGTTCGTTGAACATGCCGCCGGCCAAATCCATACCGGCGAATGACAGGCCGTGCAAATCCTCACCGGCAATCAGCTCGCCGCGTTTCACGCGCTGGCGTATTTGCTCTGGCTTTGAGGTCATACTTCCTTCCCGTTGTGGCGAGGCAATGTTTTCACCCTGGCGGTATAGGCGCCCTCGAGCCGGGTCGCCTGATCCACTTGCGACTGCGACAGGTCGGCCCGGAACAGATTGGCGCCCTGCAGGTCGGCGCCCGACAGCACGCATTTTTGCAGGATCGCCGCAATGAAATTGGCGTCGCGCAGGTTGGCGCGAGACAGATCGCTGCGAATGAACAGGCTGCCGCTGCCGTTGGCCTGACGGAAATCAGCCTCGTTCAACCGGCTTTCCGACAGGTCGCAATTATTGAGACGCGCACGGCTGAAATTGGCCCGCTGCAACGGCATCTGGCGTAAATTGCACTGGTTTAGCGTCGCGTCGCTGAAATCCGCCTGCGGCAGCAGCGTCTTTGCCGCGAAGGCGCAGGCCGTGAGGCGTGCGGCGCGGAAACTGAGGCTTTGCGTCTCGGTATCAACCCAGGCGCAGCTTTCAAGCCGTGCCCGATCGAAGTTCACCGCCTGCAAGCGGCATTTGACGAAGCTGACTTTGTCGAGCCGGGCGTGGCTGAATGTCAGCTGCTCCAGTTGCAGCTCCATCAGCGTAATGTTGGCCAGCGTGGCGCGGCTGAAATCACACTGCCCGAGCAAGGTTTCGTATCCCAGCAAATCGCGTAATGAGGCCATCGTGAAATCGCAGCGTTGAAACAACGTTTGCTGAATGTTGGTTTCGTGCAGCTGTGCGCCGCCGAAATCCGTCGCTTCGCATTTCGCCAGGGCCAAAGAGGCGTGGCTCAGATCGGCCTGCTGCAAGACGGCGCCGCTGAGATCGGCGCGCGCCAGCATCGCCTCGCGAAGGTCGCAACCCACCAGTTGGGTTTGGCGCAGATTGGCGTTTTCCAGCAAAGCGCCGCGCAAGTTAGCCTGGCAGAGATCCATGCCGGACAGATCGGCGCCGGTGAGATCAAGACCGCTGAGATCCTTATCACGCAGCATGGCGGCGGTGACGCGTTGGCGAATGATTTGCGCCAGATCGCCGCTTAAACGCAGCGCAGGGCTTTGCGCCTGTGCCGACATTAAATACATTTGGTGCAGCGCGCGCTCGCTTTCCCCCAGCTGTTTTTCGCTGAACGCGTCGGGATGCCGGCGCGCCTCCTGGAACAGCAGATCGCGCTGCTGCTGGTAGCTTTCCGCACCGGATGGCGGCACGTGATCCCCACCGGGATTGCGCGGATCGATACCCTCGGCTTGCGCCAGCTTGAGCATGTCCTGATACTGCGCCTCGGCCTGGCTTTCGAGACGCTCGACAAATTCGGCGAGTTGGTCCAGCTTCGGCGGCGCGTCTTGCGACGGCAGCGGGAACAGTTCATCGATGTCCTGGCCTTCACGCAGCAGGCGCTGGCGGTGCTCTTCGCGCTGCCGGTGCTCGTAGGCGGCGATATTTTCCGCCATCGGGCTTTGCTGCGTCGGCGTTTCCGTATCCAGCCAGGCGCCGATGCACGCTTCCGGCAACAACTCTTGCTCACGAAATGCGTGCAGAGCACCCCGTTCCTTATCCAGCCGCTGGGTCAACACCTGCCGATAATGCGCGGTGGAGCGGGGCTCGCCTTCGATTTCCAAAGCCGGCATCAGCTGCATTACGTCGGCGGCATCGTCTTCATTGATGCGTGTGCTGCCCTGATAAATCAGCAGCATCTGTTCCCTATGCGGGAAGAACCAGACGGTGGTGTGGCGCATCGCGATTTCTTCGAAATGCGTTTCGTCGCCGCGCAGCCGGTTGATGAAACAGCGTGTGCGCCACGGCGGCAAATGACCTTGCTGCACCGGTTCTGAAGGGTGCATGTTCCAAATTCGATAGGCGGCGCGGGGCGGCAAGCTGTCGCGTTGAGGAAACTGCTGATCGCTTTCCGCCATGTTGAACAGGCGCCAGTCGATATCGTTGGCGAAGCCGGGAAAGCCGTTTTTCAACCAGTCGGCGTCGTAGTTTTTACCGATGCGGGAGAAGCGGCGCGGCCAGGTGATATCCAACGCGTCAAAGCTTGCCGGTTGCGCGCTTTGCCGAGGAGACGCGAGGCGCCCCTGCAGCGGTTCAATATTGGGTAGGCGATGGATGCGGCCCTGCGGAAATGTTTCTGGAGTGGCGCCGATGCCGTGCGGATTATCGGCGAACTGGGTGCCGCCGTAAGCCCGGCGCCAGTCCAGACGCATTTCTGCAAAAGGGAGGGGAGTGGAGGGACGATCGTTGATCCAATGGCGATCGCCGAAAACCACCAGCGTTTTTTCCAGCGAATCCAGCTGGATCTTTACGGCGCAAGCGGTTTTGTCTTGTTGATGGTGGGTGTAGGCGTTACCGGTGGCGAGAAACTCCGCGCAGGCTTTGGGGATAGCCAAATCGAGCACGCCGCCGCTCAGCGTGAGTTCTTCGGCGGCCAACTGCCACAGTTCCGGTTCGGGGCGCAGGCGCGGGGAAGCCCCCATATCGGCCAAGGCCAAAACGGAAACGCCCAGATGGTTTTGCCCTTGCCAAGAGAAGGGGCGATGAAGCGCGCTGAGGCGCAGAGGTTTTACGACTTTCATTGTGTGTGTAAAGCTTCCTGTGGATATCAGCTGGCAGCCAGGCTGCTGCTCAAAAACAATCCGTTTTTCGGTTTAATAGATATCAGGCTATGTCACAACAGATGAAGAAAACGATGCGGCGTTCAGCGCCGATCGTTAATGCGGGGAGGGCCCCGCTTCGAAAGGGATGATCAAGAGGACAGTGCGCCGTCCTTCCCGTTTATTCCGCGAGCCAACAGCACGGCGGCGACGGACAATGCCGCAGCGATCGCCTTGGCGATAAATTGGCCGGCGCTCTCCAGGTGATAGGGGGCAAAAAATTCGACGTCGGCGGTGCCCAGAATCAGCAGCGCGGCGAGCGCCGCAAAACAGGGCAGCTCTATCGCCAGCGCCAGTCTGCCGGTGGGCGCCGCACCCAGGTAACCCATCAAAAAGCCGGGCAAAATCAGGAACCCGATCAATTCTGCGGGGGCATTCACCGCAGACATCACCTGCTGGTTGTATTTCAGCAGCGCCAGCATCAGCGTGACAAAGATCAGCAACCGCGCAGGCAACGCGGCCGCTCGGCTGGCCGACAAAAAGGTTTTGCCGATCGCGGCGAGCAAGACGCAGCCAACCAGGATGCCAAAGAAGGTAAACAGGATTTGTCCCCAGAGGCTGTCCTGCGTCGAAAAGGCAATGAACGCGCCCATCGTGACACTTCCTTATGCAAGGTGAGTTAGCGAACCGATGAACGATAAGCCGTTGGCAGAGCGTTGCAATCGGATCGCGTGATTGAAAGGAGCCTTTTCGCTCAAAGCCGGGAAAGCTCTTCGATCACCGCTTTTTTGGGGTTCTTCGGGTCGTACTTGATCGCGGTGAAATGGCCCGGCTGATAACGCGGCAGATCCACGACGCTAATTGGGCCTTTCGCCACGGCCGTATGGTTTTTTCCGTCTTGGGCGATGTATTTGACTTCGACTTCGCAGACCGGCCGATTCCCGTCCCACAGGTTGGTCTGGCGAATGCTGACGATTTGCCCGGAGGCGGAAATACCGTTCTCCATCACGCTGAGGGAAGAACCGATATGTTTGAAATAACCCCAGATATCGACCGTGATGAATTTGAAAAAACCCACCAGGCTGAGGATAGGAGCCAATAAAATCAACCCGATAACGGTGAGAACATTTTTGGCCTTCGACATGGGAGTCCCTTTATAAAAAGATCGCCAGCGCCTTGGTGCTCAACCGTAAGGCGCCGTTGGTCACCAGCGCGCCAAGCTGAGTGAACGTCATGGGATCGTTACTGAGCTTGAAATTGGTTTTGCTGATCGCCAGCGGATTGTGCGAGATATCCAGCATCGTGTGTTTCAGGCTGGCTCCTGTCAACGCAAGATTGGAGCCGTAGAAGGCGAAGTTGGCCCCGGTCGCCACCCATTTCCAACCGTGGCAGTTATCTTTCCAGCTCGGTGTCTGCACCGACACGCCGTCCGCGCTGGTGATGTTGATCGTTTTCGCTTTGATGGTCAGCGTACCGGTGATCGTCGTGCTCTGATCGTTTTTGTAGGTCTCGGTGACATTCCCAGTGACGGTAGCGGTTTGGCCGCCGCCTTTAACCGTCAATTCCTGCCCGCCGGCGGTGATGGTGGTGTGCTGCCCGCCGGAGGTGATGTTGACCGTTTGCCCTTGCTTGATGGTGCTGGTTTGTTGCCCTTCGGTAATGTCGAGGGTCTGATTGCCCTTCACCGTGACGTGTTGGGTTTGCGTAATGTTTTGCGTCTGCGCGCCGTCAAGCTTGAAGGACTGATTGCCGGTGATGTCGATTTTATCGCCGCCGTCGATAATCGTCAGGTCGCGGCCGCCTTTGATGTTCACCGTCTGGTGGGCGTTCAGGTTGGCGGTTTCCAGCCCATCGACGGTGGTGGTGCGTTTCGCTTTGTACAGGAACGTGGCGTCGCCGGTGACGGTGTCGTCCTGCTTGCGGCCGATGGTGGTGGTGCGGCTGCCGTCAATATTGACGTTCTTGTCGTTTTCCACCGTCATGTTCATGTTGCGTTCGGCGTGCATGTCGAAAGATTCGTTGCCGGGCGAGTCTTCCAGGAACAGGAAGCTGGCGTTGTCGGCGCCGCCGCCTTTGCTGCGGCTCATAAAGCCCATTTTGGTGGCGTCGCCGGGCAGATCCCACGGCGGCATGCTGTCTTCGTTGTAAACGCGGCCGGTGATGATAGGGCGATCCGGATCGCCGTTGATAAAGTCGACCACCACTTCTTCGCCCACGCGCGGGATCTGGATCCCGCCGTATTTCCAGCCGGCCCAGGCGCTGGAGACGCGCACCCAGCAGGAACTGGTTTCATTGCCGCTGCCGTGGCGATCCCAGCGGAATTTGAGTTTCACCCGGCCATATTTATCGGTCCAGATGCTTTCGCCTTCCGGCCCCACCACTTCGGCAGTTTGCGGGCCGTGGGTTTTCGGCCAGGGCGTGATGCGCGCCGGGCGCCAATTGATGTCCGCCGGAACGACCTGAAATTCGGTACGCTGCTCGCCGACGTCGTTATCATTGCTGGCGTAGCTGTTTTCCTGCATGAAGTAATGCGCGCTGACCACCAGGTAGGCGCGGTTGTCCTCCATACGCGGCGCCTGGATCAGTTGAAAACGGTAGCCGGGCGCAATGCCCTGCGAACTGCCTTCGCCGCTCATCTGCTCGTGCTGCGCTTCGAACTCCTGCTGGCGAACCTTGACGTAAAACTGGCCGTGGGCGTGATCGGTATAACGCCCGGGCCAGTCGAACACCTCGGCTTTGTCCTGCGCGAACGAGGCGGGATTCTGCCGCGCCTCCAGCAACCGCGCGCGCGGCTTGCGAAAATCGTAGTCATCCAGGCTATACAGGCTGGGCGTGATGGCGTCCGAAACGCTCCAGCTGTTGATGCTGTCTTTGTTTTCCACCAGGCCGCCTTCCGCGAGCTGATAGGGAATGCTGGCGTAGCCGGCGAGTTCCTGATGCGCCGACGGCGCGTCAGCCAGCACCAGCGTATGGCCGTCTTGCTGGTGCGTGAAATAGTAATAGATGCCTTCGTGCTCCATCAGGCGACTGATGAAATCGAAATCGCTCTCCTGGTACTGCACGCAGTACCCCCAGATGCGGTAGTCGTAACTCAGGCGGTTATCGATTTTCACCTGATACTGCCCCAGCACCTGGGTCAGGATGTCGGGAACGGTCTTTTCCTGGTAGATGCGAAAATCGCGGTTTTGCGTCAGATACCACAGCGTGGGGCGCAGCACGGCGCGGTAGATATAGTAACGGTTGCCGCCGGCTTCCCTTCCGGAGAGGGTCATGCGCGTGATATTGCCGTTGAGATAGCGCGGCGCCAGCGGATTGCCCCGCAGCTCCAACGTGATTTTTTGTCCCAGCAGCGCTTTCAGATCGAGCCGATTGTCGGGGCTGAGCAGCTCGACGTCGAACTCGAACAATCCGGCCAGTTTTTCCTCACCGGAAAGGCTTCTGAACAACAGCTGATGGGAGGGCAAAGGCGTGTGCGCAATGATAAGGCGATCCATACTATTCCCCGCTTTAGGCATAGCTACCGCACGAGAATTGACGCGCGATCCCGATGGCGTATCTGTCACGAATGGAGACAGGAACTGACGAAAGATTTAACAAAGTTTACACAAAGGCACGATTTGTGCAGTCTACAATAGAGCTCTGCATTTGCAAAATAGCCTTGTGGATCAATGCTCAATTCGTTAACTTGCTCACGATCTTGGTTTTAATCATCTAAAACATATACATGCGAGCAGATCATTTTTTATCTCAAATTATTGGGTAATTGGTAATACCAAAGAATAAATCTGTAACACTTAAGTCAACGTGCTTATAAAACAACTCTTTTTTTACGTAAAAAAAGTCACTGACTGTTTTTTATCCTTACCATTTGCCACTTAAAGATGATCAAATATATAAATTTTCCGAATGTTAATTCGGATGATTCCTATTTGGTGGGCGTGGAAAGCCCCCTCTGCAGGCCGTTGGTCGAGGGGGTGAACGGTTGATAATGCAGCAATTATTAATGTGGACAGGGAGCGAAGGCGATTTGGCTTATCAGGCCGCAGAGCCAGATTAAGACCGGGTCGCGCTGCGCCTGCCGGCCGGCGATCGGCTCAATGGGGAAAGACGTGATGGCCAATTCGTCAGGCAGCGGGAGAATGCGTACGCGTTGCGCGTTTGCCGGCGGCGGCGCATCCGGGCAAGCCGAGCAGGGCGCTGGCGGCGAGGGTGGGAGCGGTGCGCACTATCGTGCAGGTGACGCTGACGGTCGAGGAGGATGTGCGATTCGGCGACGGTGCCGTGCATTAAAAGCAGGGCGTGGTGTACCACGCCCTGTTACCGGTTACTCGTCGGCGACGCGGATCACCAACTTGCCGAAGTTCTTGCCCTGCAGCAGGCCGATAAACGCCTGCGGCGCCTGCTCCAGCCCGTCGACGATGTCCTCGCGGAACTTGATTTTTCCCTGTTCGACCCAACTGCTCATTTGTTGCAGGAACTCGTCAAAGCGTGAGCCGTAGTCGTCGAAGATGATAAAGCCCTGCATACGGATGCGCTTGCGCAGGATCAGCCCCTCCAGCAGCGGCAAGCGGTCCGGCCCCGCAGGCAACCCGGTGGCATTGTAATGGGCGATGATGCCGCACACCGGAATGCGCGCTTTGGTGTTCAACAGCGGCAGTACGGCGTCGAACACCGCCCCGCCGACGTTTTCGTAATAGATGTCGATGCCTTTAGGGCAGGCGGCCGCCAGCTGTTCGGCAAAGTCAGGTGCGCGGAGATCGATGCAGGCGTCGAAACCCAACTCTTCCACCACATAGCGGCATTTTTCCGCCCCGCCGGCGATGCCGACGACGCGGCAGCCTTTCAGCTTACCGATTTGGCCGACCACCGAACCGACCGCACCGCTGGCGGCGGCCACCACCAGCGTTTCCCCCGCCTGCGGTTGGCCGATGTCGAGCAGCCCCATGTACGCGGTAAATCCCGGCATGCCCAGCACGCCCAGCAGGCGGGAAGGATGCGGCAGGTGCGGGCCGAGGTTGCGCAGGCCGCTGCCGTCAGACAGGGCGTAATCCTGCCAGCCGTCATAACCCAACACCCAATCGCCGACGTTGAAATCGGGATGCTGTGAAGCCGCTACGCGCGATACCGTGCCGCCCACCATCACCTGACCGATCTCCACCGGCGGCGCGTAGGAGGGGGCATCGCTCATGCGCCCGCGCATATAAGGATCCAGCGACAGATAAACGGTGCGCAGCACCAGCTGTCCGGCGCCGGGCTGCGGTGCGGGGACGGTATCGAGACGGAAGTTGGCCGCCGTCGGTTCACCGTGCGGACGCGAGGCCAGCAGGAAGCGGCGGTTCTGTTGAGAAGAAGGGGACATCGAAAGCTCCTTTGCGTTGCGACAAACAAGATGCGTTAAGCCTAGTCCAGGGGCAGCAAGGCAACGTTACCGAATGTGCTTAGCCTTAGAGCGGAACGATCAGCACGTCGATGTGGCTGATATTGATAAAGCGGGCGGCGGAACAGGAGACCTTATTCATCATGCCGTCGCGATGATTGCCGCAGATCAGCAGGTCGAACGGCTGACGGCGGCTGGCGTATTCCAGGCTGTCACCCAGCTCGCCGTGCACGATCAGCGCATCGGCGATCGGGTAACCGGCGCGTTGACGCAGTTCCTCCATAAACAGCCGGGTTTCCTCCTCCATCAACGAGCGCAAATCCCCCAGCATCGGCCCGGCGAAATTATTGTACATTTCCGGGTTGGCGAGGGTGCTTAACAAGGTGATGCTGCCGCCGTAAGGGCGGACGATGGAGACGGCTTTTTCCACCAGGCGGTGGCTGTCAGGGGCAACGGCGACGGTGACCAGAACGTTTTGATACCCCATATCCCACTCCTTGTTGTATCCATCGCATTTCAGGCTGCCGCATCGGCGGCCTTGGCGGAGGTACTGCGTCGGATAAAGGGTAGAGCCTGGCGGGGGGAATAAATGTGTTTCGCATCACGCGCGGCAATAAAAGCCGAATTTACCCCGGTTATATAGCAATAAAAGATAAAACCGTTGCCGCACGTAATTTCACTGAATTAAAGCACCTGCGCCCACAGCGTTTTCGGCACCTTGCCCAGATCGAACAATTTACCGGCAACCAGCTCGGCGCGACGGTGGTCGGCGGCGCGGTACATGTTGCTCATTTCTTTATCATTTTCAATGGAGTAGTTCAGTTTGTCGTACACCTTCTCCAGGCTGTCCAAAGAGGAGCATTTACGGAATGTCAGCAGATATTCGAGCGTATCGGTCATGATTAAAATATAGCCTGTTAATAGTTAAAGCCGGGTGAATAACACATCGGCGGCTCACGGCGACGCCGTCGAGGCAGCGATGTACGACCTGACAAAAATCATTTCAAGTAGATAAATTGCACCGGGTAATGATGTCACGCCGCACGTAGCGGCGCTTTGATAAATCATAATATGCCAGTGCGCCGTCAGCAATCTCATCCTGCTGATAAACGGATAAATAGGGAAAGTCTCAGGGCGGCTGACGGCCGACGCGTCGTCGTTCTTGCCGTGCACAAGCTCGCGGCACCGCGCCAGGCCATCTTTTGCGGTGATTTTTTCACCGTCCGTGGTGCCGCTGCGGCATTGGGCGGTGTTTGTCGTCGTCGCTTGCGCTGAAAAGCCGTTTTTCTCGATGGGGAAATATGAAGAGTAAAACAAAACTGCGTTTTATTTTATGACAATGAAGTGATGAAAACGTAAGCCATGTAAATAATCTCTGGGGGAGAGAATTATCACGGCGACAGAAAAAGAAATAAAAGGCATTAAAGTTTTATGGATTGCTGCCGATATGTCGTTTTGGGGAACTCTAATGTAGAAAAAGCATTCTTGCATCGCGCTAATACGGAAACATATCGTTACGTCTGTTAGCTTGTTCACTACGCCTGCGAATCATTGATAAGCCATAATCACCTGATGCGGAAAATTAGAACAGCTTCAGGCTGAGGGCTTAAGTCAAATCCGATAGCTAATAACCTTATAGTTTACACGGGTTATTTTTCAGCTTGGATATTTTTTAGTAACTCAAATGGTTATTTATACTGAGTTTGTTGCCTATATACAGATTTTTGTTCTGTTATTTTGGTTTGGTGATGCTTTTGTTCGAATTGATCTAAAAAAGATAATTTTTTGGCGGATAAACATTGTTTTTAAGACGTTTTTTTACCTATGGCTGTTTTGTGAACAAAATGGCGGTCAATAAGTGAGCGTATTTGGGTGTATTTGGCTTAATTATTTTTTATTTTTGTGATCTATGTCACATTGTATTTAAAATTGCCTCTCACTTACATTGTGTGTGCTAATGGTTCGGGGGTAGAGTTGCGCTGCTTTAGGAATAATCTTATTAAATTTGTAAAAATAGTTTCATGGTGACTAAACACTATCGAAGCAGAATGCTGTACATCCATACACGTTGGTTTACGCTCGTAGCAAATACTGAACAGTGGTCAAATTTAGCGATTGTTGAAAATTATAGCAGTCGTTTTTGAGAGATTAATTTGCCAGCTTTGGGAAACAACCCAGGTCACGGGCGATAAAATTTATCACCCAGCGTATGTTTTTAAACATAGTCTGTCGGGATGGGGAATATGGGTACGTCTGAATTACTTAAGCATATTTATGACATCAATCTGTCATATTTACTTTTAGCACAGCGTTTGATCAACGATGAAAAAGCCTCCGCGATGTTCCGTCTTGGTATTGATGAAGCCATGGCCGATGCGCTGGCGCAGCTGACTTTGCCGCAAATGGTGAAACTGGCCGAGACCAACCAGCTGGTTTGCCACTTCCGCTTTAACGAAAGCCAGACCATCGAACGCCTGACCAAAGAGTCGCGCGTCGACGATCTGCAACAAATCCATACCGGCATTTTGCTATCAAGCCATTTACTGCAAGAGCTATCGAGTAAAGACGCTAGCCCGACGAAGAAAAGAGCCTGATGATGGTTGAGAAAAGTATCGTTCAAGAAGCCAAGGACATTCAGCTCGCCATGGAGCTGATTTCGCTGGGAGCCCGATTGCAGATGCTGGAGAGCGAAACCCAGCTTAGCCGCGGGCGCTTGATTAAACTTTACAAGGAGTTACGCGGCAGCCCGCCGCCAAAAGGAATGTTACCGTTCTCAACCGACTGGTTTATGACCTGGGAACAAAATATTCACTCGTCGATGTTTTACAACGCCTACCTGTTTCTGATGAAAAGCGGGCAGTGCAGCGGAGTGGAGGCGGTGATCAAAGCCTATCGCCTCTACCTGGAGCAGTGTCCTCAGCAGGCCGGTGAGGCGCCGTTGCTGGCGCTGACCCGTGCCTGGACGCTGGTGCGTTTCGTCGACAGCGGCATGCTGCAGCTCTCTGCCTGCAGCTGCTGCGGCGGCGCATTTATCACCCACGCGCACCAGCCGCTGAACGGTTTCATCTGCAGTTTATGCCAACCCCCATCCCGCGCCGTAAAAAGACGTAAACTTTCGCCGCAACTGGCCGATATTATTCCTCAACTGCTGGACGAGCAGGTCAAACGCGCCATTTGAGCCGCCACATTGCCGGCTCTCGGCAATGAATACCGACGTGTGATACGCAGGGGCGGCATGCCGCCCCCAGACACGCAGCCTGGTCTGTGCGCCAGGGCGCGTTTGCCCCACCTTCCATCCACATTGTTAATTTAAGGAATGCGTGTGCTAGTTATTTTGGGTTATCTGGTGGTATTGGGTGCGGTGTTTGGCGGCTACCTGATCGTGGGCGGCCATCTCGGTGCGTTGTATCAGCCGGCGGAGTTTCTGATTATCGGCGGGGCGGGGGTCGGCGCTTTCATCGTCGGCAACAACGGCAAGGCAATCAAAGCCACGCTGCGCGCGCTGCCGCGGCTGATGCGCCGTTCCAAATACAACAAAGATCTGTACATGGATCTGATGGCGCTGCTGTTCCGCCTGCTGGCCAAATCGCGCCAGCAGGGCATGCTGTCGCTCGAGTTCGATATCGATAATCCGCAAGAAAGTGAAATTTTTTCTAATTATCCGCGCATCCTTGCCGATAACACCCTGGTGGAGTTCATTACCGACTATTTACGGCTGATGGTGAGCGGCAATATGAATGCGTTCGAGATCGAAGCGCTGATGGACGAAGAGATCGAAACCTACGAGCAGGAAAGCGAAGTGCCCGCCGGCAGCCTGGCGATGGTGGGCGACTCCTTGCCGGCGTTCGGTATCGTCGCGGCGGTGATGGGGGTGGTGCACGCCCTGGCTTCGGCCGATCGGCCGGCCGCGGAACTGGGCGCGCTGATCGCCAACGCCATGGTCGGTACTTTCCTCGGCATTCTGCTGGCCTACGGCTTCATCTCGCCGCTGGCCACGTTGCTGCGCCAGAAGAGCGCCGAAAACGTCAAGATGATGCAGTGCATCAAGGTTACGCTGCTGTCGAGCCTGAACGGCTACGCGCCGCAGATCGCCGTCGAGTTTGGCCGCAAAACGCTGTATACCACCGAACGTCCTTCTTTCGTTGAGCTGGAAGAACACGTGCGCCGCGTGAAAGCGCCGGCGCAGCAGGTGACGGAAGAAGAAGAAGCATGAAACAGAATCATCCGGTCGTTCTGGTCAGAAAGCGCAAGTCGCATCATGCCGCCCATCACGGCGGCTCCTGGAAGATCGCCTATGCCGACTTTATGACGGCGATGATGGCGTTCTTCCTGGTGATGTGGCTGCTGGCGATCGCCAGCCCGCAGGAGCTGACGCAAATCGCCGAATATTTCCGCACGCCGCTCAAGGTGGCCCTGACCAGCGGTGACAAGAGCAGCTCCGAAAGCAGCCCGATCCCGGGCGGCGGCGACGATCCTACGCAGCAGCACGGCCTGGTGAGAAAGCAGGTCGATTCGCCGGACAAGCGCGCCGAAGAGCTGCGCCTGAACAAGCTGCGCGAAAAGCTGGATGAGTTGATTGAGTCCGATCCGCGCCTGAAGGCGCTGCGCCCGCATCTGCTGATCAACATGATGGACGAAGGGCTGCGCATCCAGATTATCGATAGCCAAAACCGGCCGATGTTCAAAACCGGCAGCGCGCAGGTCGAGAGCTACATGCGCGATATTCTGCGGGCGATAGCGCCGATCCTCAACGATTTGCCGAATAAGATCAGCCTGTCCGGCCACACCGATGATATCCCTTACGCCAGCGGCGAGCGCGGCTACAGCAACTGGGAACTGTCGGCCGATCGCGCCAACGCCTCCCGACGCGAGCTGATCGCCGGCGGCCTGGCGGAAGGTAAGGTGCTGCGGGTGGTGGGCATGGCGGCCACCATGAGCCTGAAACAGCACGGCGCCGATGACGCGATTAACCGTCGCATCACCGTGCTGGTGCTGAATAAGCAAACGCAAGAAGGCATCGAACATGAAAATGCCGAAAGCAACGCGATGGATATCGCCCAGCCGGGCAGCCTGAAACAGCTGGCGCCGTCGGCAACTGCGCCGGCCAGCCAAACGCCGGAGCACTCGGCGGCAGCCCCGGAGCCGGCGGCGTCAACGCCAGCGCCGAGCGTCCCAGCGCAGGCATCCCCGGCGATAGCCCCGGCCGATCAGGCGCCGGAACAACCGGCGGCCGCACCCGCACCGACTAACCGCGACTCACAGCCAGAGGTGACCCCGTGAGCATGGACATTAGCGATTTTTATCAGACCTTCTTTGATGAGGCGGACGAGTTGCTGGCCGACATGGAGCAACATCTGCTGGAGCTGGATCCGCTGGCCCCCGATATCGAGCCGTTGAACGCCATCTTCCGCGCGGCGCACTCGATCAAGGGCGGCGCGGCGACCTTTGGCTTTTCGGTGCTGCAGGAAACCACCCACCTGCTGGAGAACCTGCTGGACGGTGCAAGACGCCAGGAAATGAGCCTGAGCACCGAGATTATCAACCTGTTTCTGGAAACCAAAGACATTATGCAGGAGCAACTGGACGCCTATAAAACCTCGCAACAGCCTGACGCCGAAAGCTTTGAATACATTTGCCAGGCGCTGCGCCAGCTGGCGTTGGAAGCGCAACAGCAGCAGGCGGCGCCCGCGGCTCAACCGGCCGTTCAGCAGCCTGTCGTGAAGCCGACGGCCGCGCCGGCGGCGATCGAAGGCGGCATGCGCATCAGCCTGAACGGGCTGAAAGCCAGTGAAATCCCCTTGATGTTGGAAGAGCTGGGCAACCTCGGTGAGGTTAAAGACCCTCATCAGACGGAACACAGTCTGGACGTGACGTTGCTCACCTCCGCCAGCGAAGACGACATCAGCGCCGTGCTGTGCTTCGTGCTGGAACCGGAACAAATCAGCTTCTCGACGCCGACGCCGAGCGAACCGGCCGTCGCAGAAGCGAACTTGCCGGCAGCGGTCGCCGTGCCGGAACCTGCGCCGGCGCCGGTCGCCAGCGCCGCGCCGCCTGCCGCTAAACCGGCCGCCGCAACGGCGGAAGCGCCGAAAGCGCGCGCCAAGGCGAGCGAATCCACCAGCATTCGCGTGGCGGTGGAAAAGGTGGATCAGCTGATCAACCTGGTGGGCGAGCTGGTGATCACCCAGTCGATGCTGGCGCAGCGCTCCGGCACGCTCGATCCGGTCAACCACGGCGATCTGCTGAACAGCATGAGCCAGTTGGAGCGTAACGCGCGCGATCTGCAGGAGTCGGTGATGTCGATCCGCATGATGCCGATGGAATACGTCTTCAGCCGCTACCCGCGCCTGGTGCGCGATCTGGCCGGCAAGCTGAACAAGCAGGTGGAGCTGACGCTGCAGGGCAGCTCGACCGAACTGGACAAGAGCCTGATCGAACGCATCATCGATCCGTTGACGCACCTGGTGCGCAACAGCCTCGATCACGGTATCGAAGAGCCGGCCACCCGCATCGCCGCCGGCAAATCGGCGGTGGGCAATCTGGTGCTGTCGGCCGAACATCAGGGCGGCAACATCTGTATTGAGGTTATCGACGATGGCGCCGGCCTGAACCGCGAAAAAATTCTCGCCAAGGCCGCGTCGCAAGGGCTGGCGGTGAGCGACAGCATGAGCGACGAAGAGGTCGGCATGCTGATCTTCGCGCCGGGCTTCTCCACCGCCGAGCAGGTGACCGACGTTTCCGGCCGCGGTGTCGGCATGGACGTGGTGAAACGGAACATTCAGGAAATGGGCGGCCACGTCGAGATCCGTTCGCAGGCCGGCAAAGGCACCACCATCCGCATCCTGCTGCCGTTGACGCTGGCGATCCTCGACGGCATGTCGGTCAAGGTGAACGACGAAGTCTTTATCCTGCCGCTGAACGCGGTGATGGAGTCGCTGCAGCCGCAGGCGGAAGACTTGCACCCGCTGGCCGGGGGCGAACGGGTGCTGCAGGTGCGCGGCGAATATCTGCCGCTGGTGGAACTGTATCGGGTATTTGAAGTGGACGGCGCCAAAACCGACGCCACGCAGGGCATCGTCGTTATCCTGCAAAGCGCCGGCCGCCGCTATGCGTTGCTGGTGGATCAGCTGATCGGCCAGCACCAGGTGGTGGTGAAGAATCTGGAAAGCAACTACCGCAAAGTGCCGGGCATCTCCGCCGCGACCATTTTGGGCGACGGCAGCGTGGCCTTGATCGTCGATGTCTCGGCGTTGCAAACCTTGAACCGTGAAAAGCGTCTGACGGACGCCGCCGCATAATAATGAGTTTATTGATTTAAAAGGTGAATGATATGGCAGGATTGGCAGCCGTCAGCAAATTGGCTGGCGAAACGGTAGGGCAAGAGTTTCTGATTTTCACCCTGGGCAATGAGGAGTACGGCATCGATATCCTCAAGGTGCAGGAAATTCGCGGCTACGATCAGGTGACCCGCATCGCCAACACGCCGGCGTTCATCAAGGGCGTCACCAACCTGCGCGGCGTGATTGTCCCGATCATCGATCTGCGGGTGAAATTCTCGCAGCAAAGCGTGTCTTACGATGAAAACACCGTGGTGATCGTGCTGAACTTTGGTCAGCGCGTGGTGGGCATCGTGGTCGACGGCGTTTCCGACGTGCTGTCGCTGACCGCCGAGCAGATCCGCCCGGCGCCGGAGTTCGCGGTGACGCTGGCGACCGAATACCTCACCGGTCTCGGTTCGCTGGGCGAGCGCATGCTGATCCTGGTGGATATCGAAAAGCTGCTGAGCAGCGAAGAGATGTCGCTGGTCGACAGCGTGGCGAAAAGCGTCTGATTCATGACGCCAGGGGGCAGGGCGCTGCCCCCTTCATCCATCACTCTTCCTGACCTGTCGCGGCGCCGCAGACCGCGCCCGGTACCCCCACTAAAAATAGTTACTTTCCCGCATAAAGTTTTGCCGCACGGCGCCGATAACTCTCACATTCAACGTCATCAGAGCCTGTCTGCGCGGGCTTCAACAAGGGAAATCATGTTAAATCGTATGAAGGTGGTCACCAGCCTGTTGCTGGTGTTGGTGCTGTTTGGCGCCTTGCAGTTGATTTCGGGCGGACTCTTTTTCTCCTCGCTCAAGAATGATAAAGAGAACTTTGCCGTACTGCAGACGATTCGTCAGCAGCAGTCTGAATTGAACGAAAGCTGGGTCAACCTGCTGCAGACTCGTAATACCCTGAACCGAGCGGGTATTCGTTACATGATGGATACCAACAAAATCGGCAGCGGTGCCACCGTCACCGATCTGTTGACTTCGGCGAAGAGCATGCTGACGGTCGCGGAACAGCATTACGCCGCCTATGAAAAAATCCCTCTCGATCCGCGTCAGGACGTGCAGTCCGCGGAAAAACTCAAGCAACAGTATGACATCTTGCACGGTGCTTTGACCGAACTGATTCAGCTGTTGGGCGAAGGCAAAATCAATGCCTTCTTCGATCAACCGACACAAAGCTATCAGGATGGCTTCGAGCAGATCTACAACACCTACCTGGCACAAAACGACAAGCTGTACCAAGGCGCGGTAGAAGACAGCAACAAGTCGTTCTCCTCGGCCATTTGGACGCTGGTGATCGTGTTGCTGGTCGTGTTGGCCGTGATCGTGCTCGTTTGGACCGGCATCCATCATATCCTGGTGCGCCCGCTGAACCGCATGATTGACCACATCAAACAGATCGCCGCCGGCGACCTGACTCAGCAGATCGTCGTCACCAGCCGCAACGAAATGGGCGTGCTGGCGGCCAGCCTGAAACACATGCAAAGCGAACTGATCGAAACCGTCAGCGGCGTGCGTCAGGGCGCAGATGCCATCTACAGCGGCGCGTCTGAAATCGCCGCGGGCAACAACGATCTCTCCTCCCGCACCGAGCAGCAGGCCGCTTCGCTGGAAGAGACCGCCGCCAGCATGGAACAGCTGACCGCGACGGTGAAACAGAACGCCGAAAACGCCCGTCAGGCTTCACAGCTGGCGCTGAGCGCCTCCGAAACCGCGCAGAAGGGCGGCAAGGTGGTGGCCAACGTGGTGCAGACCATGCACGACATCGCCGGCAGCTCGCAGAAAATCGCCGATATCACCGGCGTGATCGACGGCATCGCCTTCCAGACCAACATCCTGGCGTTGAACGCCGCGGTGGAAGCGGCGCGCGCCGGTGAGCAGGGCCGCGGCTTCGCGGTGGTGGCCGGTGAAGTGCGCAACCTGGCGCAGCGCAGCGCACAGGCGGCCAAAGAGATCAAAGGCCTGATCGAAGACTCGGTCAGCCGCGTCGATATGGGTTCCGTATTGGTCGAGAGCGCCGGCGAAACCATGGGCGACATCGTCAACGCCGTTACCCGCGTGACCGACATCATGGGCGAAATCGCCTCGGCGTCGGACGAACAGAGCCGCGGTATCGATCAGGTTGGCCAGGCGGTAGCGGAAATGGACCGCGTGACCCAGCAGAACGCCTCGTTGGTGGAAGAATCCGCCTCGGCGGCGGCGGCGCTGGAAGAACAGGCCAGCATGCTGACCCAGTCGGTGGCGGTATTCCGCCTGAGGGCGGAGGGCCAGGAAGAGTTTAAAGCGCCTGTCACCAGCAAGGCGACGGTAACACCGGTAATCAATCATAAGAAAATGAACACCAGCGATCTGCAGGATAACTGGGAAACGTTCTGACCGGTATCGGGCCTCTCTCGCAGCGGCCCTTTCCCCTACGTAGGCCGGTCGCCGGCCGGCTGCAAGGAGGTTCACAGTGTTTAACCGAATCCGTATCTCTACCAGCTTGTTCCTGTTGTTGATGACCTTCTGCGTTCTGCAGTTGGCCAGCAGCGGCCTGTCGTATTCCGCGTTTCGTTCCGATAACCACAACCTCGACATCATCACCCTCGGCAGCCAGCAGCGCGATTCGCTCAGCCTGAGCTGGGTGTCGCTGTTGCAGGCGCGCAATACGCTTAACCGCGCCGGCACCCGTGCGGCGCTGAAACTGCCGCAGGAGCAGGTGAACGAATTGATGAGCAGCGCCCGCAGTTCGCTGCAGAAGGCCGATCTCTATTTCAATCAGTTCATGGCGGTTGAGCGCAGCAGTGAGCAACAGAGTCAGCAGACGGCAACCACCAAGGCCAGCTACGAGCGGCTGCGCGGCGCGCTGCGCGAGCTGATCGGCTTCCTGGAGAAAGGGGAGCTGCAGGCGTTTATGGATCAGCCGACGCAGAAAACCCAGGACCTGTTCGAAGCCGACTTCGTGCAGTACCTGCAGTTGGTCAACGGCGACATCAGCGAAGCCAGAGACGCCAACCAGTTCTCCTTCACGCTGGCGGGCCTGATGCTGGCGGGGGCGGTCTTGATGCTGATCGTGGTGACCGGCAGCGCCATGTGGTGGTTACGCACCATGCTGGTACAGCCGCTGAACCAGATCCGCAGCCACTTTGAACGCATCGCCGCCGGCGATTTGGCGACGCCGATTCAGGTGTATGGCCGCAATGAAATCAGCATGCTGTTCGCCAGCCTGCAACGCACGCAGCAGTCGCTGATCGGCACCGTCGGCGCGGTGCGCGACGGGGCGGAGTCGATTCTGATCGGCCTGCAGGAGATCGCCGAAGGCAACAACGATCTCTCTTCCCGCACCGAGCAGCAGGCCGCGTCGCTGGAAGAAACCGCCGCCAGCATGGAACAGCTGACCGCCACGGTGAAACAGAACGCCGATAATGCGCGGCAGGCTTCTCAGCTGGCGCGCGATGCCTCGGCCACCGCGGCCAAGGGCGGCGAACTGGCCGGCGACGTGGTGACCACCATGCACGATATCGCCAACAGTTCGCAGAAAATCGGCGCCATCACCAGCGTGATTGACGGCATCGCCTTCCAGACCAACATTCTGGCGCTCAATGCGGCGGTGGAAGCGGCGCGCGCCGGTGAACAGGGGCGCGGTTTCGCCGTGGTCGCCGGCGAAGTGCGCAACCTGGCGAGCCGCAGCGCGCAGGCGGCGAAAGAGATCAAGGTGCTGATCGATGAATCGGTCAGCCGCGTCAAACACGGCTCGGTGCTGGTGGAAAACTCCGGCGCCACCATGCAGGACATCGTGCGTTCGGTGACCCGCGTGACCGACATCATGGGCGAGATCGCGTCGGCTTCGGATGAACAGAGCCGCGGCATCGAGCAGGTGACGCAGGCGGTGACCCAGATGGATCAGGTCACCCAGCAGAACGCCGCGCTGGTGGAAGAGTCCGCTTCTGCCGCCACCGCGCTGGAAGAGCAGGCCATTACCCTGGCTGACGCGGTCGCGGTATTCCGTCTGGCGGACGATAACTTCGTCGCGCCAGGTAACAGCAACAACGCAGTTTCACCCGTGGTAAAGGAAGCCCAAGATTGTTAAACCGCATAAGCAGCACGTGTTTCCCCGGTGAGGTGGCATGAAACAGGCGCCGTCAACTTCTAACCGGGATACTGCGTCGATGTTGACGCAAATGGTGCAGCGCCTGCCGCTGTCGGACGTGCATTTTCGCCGTATCAGCCAGTTGATTTATCAACGCGCCGGCATCGTGCTGGCGGAGCATAAGCGCGAGATGGTTTACAACCGTCTGGTGCGCCGGCTGCGGCTGTTGGGATTGCACGATTTCGGCGACTACCTGGCGCTGCTGGAAAGCGATCCGAACAGCGCGGAGTGGCAGGCGTTTATCAACGCGCTGACCACCAACCTGACGGCCTTTTTCCGCGAGGCGCATCACTTCCCGATCCTGGCGGAACACGCGCGCTCGCGGCCGAACGGCTACAGCGTGTGGAGCACCGCGGCCTCGACCGGCGAAGAGCCGTATTCGATCGCCATCACGCTGAGCGATGCATTGGGCCAGCGGGCCGGCAGTTGCCAGGTCTGGGCCAGCGACATCGATACGCAGGTGCTGGAAAAAGCGGAAGCGGGCGTTTACCGCCAGGAAGATCTGCGCACCCTGACGCCGACCCAAATGCAGCGCTATTTCCTGCGCGGCACCGGGCCGCATCAGGGGCTGGTGCGCGTGCGGCCGGAGCTGGCGGCGCGGGTGAACTTTCAGCCGCTGAATCTGCTGGCGCCGGAGTGGGCGCTGCCGGGGCAGTTCGACGCCATTTTTTGCCGCAACGTCATGATCTATTTCGATAAGGCGACGCAGGAGCGCATCCTGCGCCGCTTCGTTCCCTTGCTTAAGCCGGGGGGGCTGATGTTCGCCGGCCACTCCGAGAATTTCAGCCAAATCAGCCGGGATTTCTACTTGCGTGGGCAGACCGTGTATGGGCTGACCAAGGAGAGGTAATGAGTAAAATCAGAGTGTTATGCGTAGACGATTCGGCACTGATGCGTCAGCTGATGACGGAAATCGTGAACGGCCACGCCGACATGGAAATGGTGGCGACCGCGCCGGATCCACTGGTGGCGCGCGATATGATCAAAAAATTTAATCCCCAGGTGCTGACGCTGGACGTCGAGATGCCGCGCATGGACGGGCTGGATTTCCTCGAGAAGCTGATGCGCCTGCGGCCGATGCCGGTGGTGATGGTCTCTTCGCTGACCGGCAAAGGCTCGGAAATCACGCTGCGCGCGCTGGAGCTGGGCGCGGTGGACTTCGTGACCAAACCGCAGCTCGGCATTCGCGAAGGCATGTTGGCTTACAGCGAGCTGATTGCCGAGAAGATCCGCACCGCCGCCAGGGCGCGCCTGCCGCAGCGTTCCAACAGCCCGGCGCCGGCGATCCTCAGCCACGCGCCGCTGCTGAGCAGTGAAAAACTGATCGCCATCGGCGCTTCCACCGGCGGCACCGAAGCGATCCGCCAGGTGCTGCAGCCGCTGCCTGCCACCAGTCCGGCGCTGCTGATCACCCAGCACATGCCGCCCGGTTTCACCCGTTCGTTCGCCGAGCGGCTGAACAAGCTGTGCCAGATCACGGTGAAAGAAGCGGAGGACGGCGAGCGCGTGCTGCCGGGCCATGCCTACATCGCGCCAGGGGATCGCCACCTGGAGCTGGCGCGCAGCGGCGCCAACTATCAGGTGAAGCTGCATGACGGCCCGGCGGTTAACCGCCATCGTCCGTCTGTCGACGTGCTGTTCCGCTCGGTGGCGCAATATGCCGGCCGCAATGCGGTGGGCGTGATCCTCACCGGCATGGGCAACGACGGGGCGGCGGGGATGCTGGAGATGCACCGCGCCGGGGCCTATACCCTGGCGCAAAACGAGGCGAGCTGTGTGGTGTTCGGCATGCCGCGCGAGGCGATCGCCGGCGGCGGCGTCAGCGAAGTGGTCGAGCTGGACAGGATGAGCCAGCGCATGTTGGCGCAGATCGCCGGCGGCCAGGCATTGCGCATTTGATTTTAGTCCGCAGGGTCTACTCGGCGGCGATATGACCCAGGTTCGCCGCGCGGCTGCCTGCGGTTTTGCATCATTAAACGGTTAACTATTTCAGGAGTAACAATGGCAGACAAGAACCTCAGATTTCTGGTTGTGGACGATTTTTCCACCATGCGTCGCATCGTCAGAAATCTGCTCAAAGAGCTGGGCTTCAACAACGTCGAAGAAGCTGAAGACGGCGCGGATGCGCTGAACAAGCTGCGCGCCGGCGGTTTCGACTTCGTGGTGTCCGACTGGAACATGCCGAACATGGACGGGCTGGAGCTGCTGCAAACCATCCGCGCCGATAGCGCGCTGGCCGCGATGCCGGTATTGATGGTGACGGCGGAAGCCAAGAAAGAAAATATCATCGCGGCGGCGCAGGCCGGCGCCAGCGGTTATGTAGTGAAACCATTTACGGCGGCGACGCTGGAAGAAAAGCTCAACAAGATTTTTGAAAAATTGGGCATGTAAGGAGAGGGCGATGAGAGACATTCCAATGCCTGCCAGCGATGCAGCGACCGCGGGAGAGATCATCTCCCGCATCGGCCAACTGACCCGAATGCTGCGCGACAGCATGCGCGAACTGGGGCTCGATCAGGCGATCGCCCAGGCGGCAGAGGCGATCCCGGATGCGCGCGACCGTCTTGACTATGTCGTAACCATGACGGCGCAGGCGGCGGAACGGGCGTTGAACTGCGTGGAGGCGGCGCAACCGCGCCAGGCGGAGCTGGAATCCGGCGCGAACGCGTTGAAGGGGCGCTGGGACGAGTGGTTCGCCAATCCTATCGAACTGGACGACGCGCGTTCTCTGGTCAACGACACGCGCCAGTATCTGGATCAGGTGCCGGGCCATACGGCCTTCACCAACGCCCAACTGCTGGAGATCATGATGGCGCAGGACTTCCAGGATCTGACCGGTCAGGTGATCAAGCGCATGATGGACGTGGTGCAGGAGATCGAAAAGCAGCTGCTGATGGTGCTGATGGAAAACATGCCGGAGCAGCCGGTGAAGGAAAAACGGCCGAACGACAGCCTGCTGAACGGCCCGCAGCTCGACCAGAACGGCGTCGGCGTGATCGCCAACCAGGCGCAGGTCGACGATCTGCTCGACAGCCTCGGTTTCTGAGGCTTATCGGGGCGCGCAGCGGCGCGCCCCGACAACATTCCGCGCAGTTTTCGTCTCATCCCTTAAATAACCCGCCTTTTCCCCCGTTGTTCCTTCAATGACATCGCCAATTTTTTGGCATGCTGACCGCCATTCTTTACCCTCCCGACACAGGAACGGCGTTTCGTGGCTGAAGACAGCGATCTGGAAAAAAGCGAGGCCCCCACGCCCCACAGGCTGGAGAAGGCGCGTGAAGACGGCCAGATCCCGCGTTCCCGCGAACTGACCTCGGTACTGATGCTGCTCTCGGGCCTGGCGATCATCCTGATGTCCGGCAGCAACATGGCGCAACAGTTGGCGGCGATGCTCACGCAGGGCTTGAACTTCGACCACGGCATGGTCAGCAATGATAAACAAATGCTGCGCCAGCTGGGCATGTTGCTGCGCCAGGCGGTGCTGGCGCTGTTGCCAATCATGGCGGGGCTGGTGCTGGTGGCGCTCGCCGCGCCGATGCTGTTGGGGGGCATCCTGTTCAGCGGCAAGTCGATCAAATTCGACTTGAAACGGCTGAACCCGTTGTCCGGGTTGAAGCGCATCTTTTCCAGCCAGGTGCTGGCCGAGCTGCTGAAAGGGATCCTGAAAGCGACGCTGGTCGGCTGGGTGACCGGCCTCTATCTGTGGCACAACTGGGCGGCGATGCTGCATCTGATGACCCAGCAGCCGCTCGATGCGCTGGGCAATGCGCTGCAGATGATTCTGTTCTGCGGTTTTCTGGTGGTGCTGGGGCTGACGCCGATGGTGGCGTTCGACGTGTTCTATCAGCTGTGGAGCCACTTCAAAAAGCTGAAGATGACCAAGCAGGATATTCGCGACGAATTCAAGGATCAGGAAGGGGACCCGCACGTCAAGGGGCGCATTCGTCAGCAGCAGCGGGCGATCGCCCGGCGCCGCATGATGGCCGATGTGCCCAAGGCGGACGTGATCGTCACCAACCCGACGCACTACGCCGTCGCGTTGCAGTACAACGATAAAAAAATGAGTGCGCCGAAAGTGCTGGCCAAGGGTGCCGGTGAAATCGCCTTGCGCATCCGCGAGCTCGGCGCGGAACACCGCATCCCGATGCTGGAAGCGCCGCCGCTGGCGCGTGCGCTGTATCGACACAGCGAGATTGGGCAACATATTCCGGCCACCCTGTATGCCGCGGTCGCCGAAGTGCTGGCCTGGGTGTACCAGCTACGCCGCTGGCGGCGCGAGGGCGGCCTGATCCCGAAAAAACCTGAACGTTTACCGGTGCCGGAAGCACTGGATTTTGCAAAAGAGAGTGACTCTGATGGCTAATTTGGCCTCCCTGCTTCGTTTGCCGGGCAATTTTAAAGATACGCAGTGGCAGGTGTTGGCCGGCCCGGTGTTGATCCTGCTGATCCTGTCGATGATGGTGCTGCCGTTGCCGGCGTTTATCCTCGACCTGCTGTTTACCTTCAACATCGCGCTGTCGATTATGGTGCTGCTGGTGGCGATGTTCACCCAGCGCACGCTCGAATTCGCCGCCTTCCCGACCATTCTGCTGTTCTCAACGTTGCTGCGTTTGTCGCTCAACGTCGCGTCGACGCGCATCATCTTGCTGGAAGGGCACACCGGTTCCGCCGCCGCCGGCCGCGTGGTGGAGGCCTTCGGCCATTTCCTGGTGGGCGGCAACTTCGCCATCGGTATCGTGGTGTTCATCATCCTGGTGTTGATCAACTTTATGGTGATCACCAAGGGGGCGGGGCGTATCGCCGAAGTGGGCGCGCGCTTTGTGCTGGACGGCATGCCGGGTAAGCAGATGGCGATCGACGCAGACCTGAACGCCGGGTTGATCGGCGAGGACGAAGCGAAGAAACGCCGCGCCGAAGTCACCCAGGAGGCCGATTTCTACGGCTCGATGGACGGCGCCAGTAAATTCGTGCGCGGCGACGCCATCGCCGGCCTGATGATCATGGTGCTGAACGTGGTCGGCGGCCTGTTGGTCGGCGTGGTGCAACACGGCATGGAGCTGGGGGCGGCGGCGGAAAGCTATACGCTGCTGACCATCGGCGACGGCCTGGTGGCGCAGATCCCGGCACTGGTGATCTCCACCGCCGCTGGCGTTATTGTCACCCGCGTCGCGACCGATCAGGACGTCGGCGAGCAGATGGTGGGCCAGCTGTTCAACAATCCGCGCGTGATGCTGTTGAGCGCCGGGGTTCTCGGGCTGTTGGGCCTGGTGCCGGGCATGCCGAACCTGGTGTTCCTGCTGTTTACCGCGGCTTTGCTGGGCCTGGCCTGGTGGCTGCGCGGCCGTGAACAACAGGCGCCGAGAGCGGTTGAAGAGCCAGTGATGCCGGACAACCCGCAGGCCGCCGAGGCCAGCTGGGCCGACGTGCAGTTGGAAGATCCGCTGGGGATGGAGGTGGGCTACCGGTTGATTCCGATGGTCGATTTTCAACAAAACGGCGAGCTGCTGGGCCGTATTCGCGGTATCCGCAAGAAATTCGCGCAGGACATGGGTTATCTGCCGCCGGTGGTACACATTCGCGACAACCTGGAACTGCCGCCTGCCAGCTACCGCATCCTGATGAAAGGCGTCGAAATCGGCAGCGGTGAAGCGCAGCCGGGCCGCTGGCTGGCGATCAACCCCGGCAATGCCGTGGGCGAGTTGGCGGGAGACAAAACCGTCGATCCGGCCTTTGGGCTCGAGGCGGTGTGGATCGACAGCGCATTGCGCGAGCAGGCGCAGATCCAGGGCTTTACCGTGGTGGAAGCCAGCACCGTGGTGGCGACACACCTCAACCACCTGATCGGCCAGTTCGCCAGCGAGCTGTTTGGCCGCCAGGAAACCCAACAGTTGCTGGATCGCGTGTCGCAGGAGATGCCGAAGCTGACCGAAGACTTCGTGCCGGGCGTGGTATCACTGACCACGCTGCACAAGGTGCTGCAAAACCTGCTGGCCGAGCGCGTCTCCATCCGCGATATGCGCACCATCGTCGAAACGTTGGCGGAGCACGCTCCGGCGCAGAGCGATCCTTATGAACTGACCACCGTGGTGCGGGTGGCGCTGGGCCGGGCGATCACGCAGCAGTGGTTCCCGGGCAACGGCGAGATTCAGGTCATCGGTCTGGATACCCAACTGGAGCGTCTGTTGCTGCAGGCGTTGCAGGGAGGCGGTGGTCTGGAGCCGGGGCTGGCCGATCGCCTGCTGGAACAGGCGCGCCAGGCGCTGCAGCGGCAAGAGATGCTCAGCGCGCCGCCGGTGCTGTTGGTTAACCATGCGCTGCGGCCTTTACTGGCGCGCTTCCTGCGTCGCAGCCTGCCGCAGCTCGTGGTGCTATCCAACCTCGAGATCAACGACGATCGCCAGATTCGCATGACCTCGACCATCGGAGCCGCCTGATGAAACGCTGTCTGTTCGTGCTGTGTTTGCTGGCCCCGTTGACTGCCGGCGCGGTGTCCGGCTCTTGGGTGGCCGAAGGGGCGGGCGTGACGTTGGAACAGGGCGGCATGCGCGATGAGTCCGCCGGTTTGCGGCCGCCGAACGCGCTGCCGGACGCCAATGCGCGCATCACCCGCGTCAGCTGGCGCTACCGTTTGCTGGGGCCGGAGCCGGCCGGGCTGCAGGCCCAGCTCTGCACGGTAAACCGCTGCATTCCGCTCGGCGGCGGCAGTGGCAGCAGCAACGGTCTGCAGGGCGAACCGGCCAATGCGGAATTGCGCTTTGTCTATTACGTGCAGTCGCAAGGCGGGTTGAATCCGCCGCTGCGGGTGATTGGCAATCAGGTGATCGTCAATTACGAATAGATCGCCGCCCGGTTCGGTGGGGTAGTTTGGCGCCGACCGGCGTTATGCTTAAGCGATAAAATGAGCCTGGAATTCAAGACTCACGGCCGCCTTTGTCGCGCGGCACAATCTGGAGCCTGTTTGTGTGACAACAGTCATAATCCTATTTTTATACGTTGTTTCTCTCTTTGTTTTATTGTAATTTCCGCTTAATCTTCAAATTTATGAAGATTAAATGTGCGTGAAGGGCGTTAATTTACCCGTCCCTCAGTAAATTATGCGCAATGTATTAACTATATAAATAATCCTCGCCGTACTCTCATAAAATTAAACTTATATGGAGTATCTATGAAAATTTTAAAATCATACATGCCATTATTACTTTTATGCGTGGCTTTCACCGCTTCGTCAAATAATCACTGCGATCCTTCCCGGACTGAACTGCCCGCCAGTTGCCTCACGGAACAATTCGCCATGTCGGTATTGTGGTATCAGAATGCGGCAGAGGCACGGGCGGCTTTTTATCAAGGGTATCAGTTGGGCAAGCTCCGACTTGAGCAGGAATTAAAGAATAAATCGGAGAAGCCGCGTGCCGTCGTGCTGGATCTTGATGAGACCGTGCTGGATGACAGCCCGCACCAGGCCTGGTTGATAAAGAACCAGTCGTTTTTGCTTGACGGTTGGGATGAATGGGTCGACATGGCTGCGGCGGAAGCCGTGCCCGGCGCTATCGATTTCCTGAGGTTTGCCGATGAAAACGGCGTTACCATTTTCTACTTGAGTGACAGAAAGCAGTCGCAGATTGACGTGACGCTAAAAAATTTACGCCGCATTAATTTGCCTCAGGCGAAAAAAGAAAATCTGTTGTTAAAAACACCGGAGATGCAGGGTAAACAGAGTCGTCGCGACGCGTTGGAAAGCCAGTATGACGTCGTGCTGTATTTTGGCGACAATCTGGCTGACTTTATTGATTCAAAAGGTAAAAGCCAGGCTGAAAGGAATAAAATGATGGAGGATGTGCAGCAAGAATTTGGCCAGCGTTTTATTATCTTCCCGAATCCGATGTATGGCGATTGGTATGGCGGTATTATCGATGGGCAGTTTAAAGCGAAAAACAATGAGCTTTATAAGCTGCGAGCGTCTAAATTGACGCCGTTTAAGTAACAAAAACAGGTAAGGTAAATGTAAGCTACGGGCATTTATGGTATGAATATAAATACCCTGAAGCGTTTTATTCAATAGGCCGATTCGCTGGCTCTCGATATGAAGCAATTAATAGAATCGATAATATACATCGGATAGTTCCTTGTTGTATCGAGGGCTGTTGAATGTGTTCTGATTTCAACATCGATTGTCTGTCCGACGGCTGCCGACCTCATCCGATGAGCGAAGTGGCGGGAGGGGCGCCTCAGGCCAGGATCGCCAGGCCGTTGCGTTCCACCAGCGTCAACAGCTTCATCGCGGCGGAGTTCGGTTGCGCTTCGCCGCGCTCCCATTTCTGCACCGCCTTTTTGCTGACGTTGAGATACAGTGCAAACACCGGCTGACTGACGTTTTCGCGTTCGCGCAATGCGCGGATCTCGGCCGGCCCGAACTGTTTTACCGGCCGCAGGCACAGCATGTCGAAGGTGCGCATGGTCACGTCGTCGACGAAACCGGCGCGGTGCAGGCCCTGAACTTCCTGGTGGATCTCGGCAAGAATTTTACTCATCGCTTAGCCTCCGTAATTCCTTGTTGTTGACCAGCTGGTAAAGTCTGAATGGCGAATAATCCAGATACAGCGCAGCCAGATGTTTCAATCCTTGTAACTCGTCCGTACTGATGTTTTCTCTCTCGCTTTTGGCAAAGCCGCGCATAAAAAACAGGCGTTCTTCATCGCGAAAAACGATCAGTACCCGATAGCCGCCGCGTTTGCCCGCACCCGTCCGAGCGATGCGCTTTTTGTATACGCAACCGCCAAGATTGGCGTCGTACAGCTGACGTTGCATCTCTCGCGCCGCTTTCACTATCGTGGCGTCGCTGATGCGCTCGCGCGCGGCAAAACCCAGAAAGGTTTTGGTGAGATAAATATCGGCCATTCGCTCTCCCTGCGAATCTATACCCGTTAAGGGTATATTTCAAGTGGTTTAAAAACAACCACAGGGTGACAAGCGGCCAAAGGGAAAGAAACAGCTAATTTCACCGCATGCGCAGCCTGGCGCATAACGTTAAGGTAATTCAGAAAGCGGTAAGAAGAAAATGCGAGAGGGCGCGCATAGCCGGGTAAACCCGCGCCCGGCGGTGCGCACACCGGGCGAAATCAGGGCTTAGACGCCGATTTTTCTGCCGAGCAGGCTGCCAGCGTGCGACTGGCCGTCCGGGCCATACAGCGATTTGTTGTTCTTGCTGAGGATCGCCAGCGCCTGCGCGTTATGGTCGATCTGCTGATTGAGCAGCAGGCCATTGTGCTGATTCTTTTCGCGCAGCGTTTGGCTCAGCAGTTGAATGCGCTGCCAGCGATCGGCCAGAGACGCATGGCTGGAATAGGGCGCGCGTTGCCCGCAGGCTTTTTCCTGCCCCAGGCGCTGTTGCTCGAGGTAGGCGACCGTCGCCAGCAGCTGGCTTTTGGCATCGGTGACGCGCTGCAGCGCCACGCCGGGCAACTGGCCGGAACACAGCAAGTCGTGCTCTTCTTCCAGCACCCCATTGAGCGCCTGCAGCGTTTCCAACAGTTTATCCAGCAATTGTGCCAGGTTTTCCATAGTGATGACTTATCCTTTACCGCTACTCGCCGCCGCGCCGTCAGTCGCGCCCGGCGATCCATTGAATGTCGCTCTGCGCGTCTTGCAGCAGCGCGTCGGCGATTTTGCCGGCGTCCATCTTCAGTTCGCCGCTGCGGATCGCCTGCTTGATGGCCTCGACCCGGCCCATATCAATATCCTGGGTGCCCGGCTGCATCAGGCGCGCCTGCGCCTCGCTCAGCTTGACCTGCGTGCCGCTGACGGCCGTTTCGGCCACGGCGGCCTTACGCGGTTGGAGCGGGTTGTCGGCCGGGGTTTCACGCGGTTGCACAGTGGAAACCGGCTGTAATCGCTGGGTGCGATCGATACTCATGGTCCATCTCCGTTTACGCCGTGACCGCTCTCGGGCGACGACGCTGCAATGAAAGTGTTGCGGCCCTGGTGGCCGATAAAATGCTGCTTGATTTGTCTTATCGGCAAGGTTTGCGGAACCTTTACTTTTTTATAACGTAATGCGGATCGCGCCGTCGTCCCCGACCACGCCGCTGACGATCTGCCCGGACGCCATGCGCACCCGCACGCTGTCTTCGGCGGCGGCGTTGTTCATCGCCTTACCCGAACCGCTGATGTTGAATCCTTCGCCCTGCGCGTTGACCTGTACCGATTGCCCGGCCTTGATAATCCAGGCTCGGCGCAGCATGGCGAGGGTCAGCGGTTGGCCGGGGCTGATGTTGCGCAGGCTGACGGCGCCCAACGCCTTGCCCGCTTCGGTCAGCGCGCGCGGCGGCAGGGTATCGAGCCGGCCTTCTTTCAACGTCAGATCCGCCGCGGTCAACCGGCTGCCGGCGCTGATGCCGCGCGCCGAAACCAGATAGCGGCCGAACACTTGCACCTGCGTCTGGATAAAACGCCGCTCCTGGCCACAGCGCGCCGAAATGCTGACGTTGCCGCCGATCCGCGCGTTGGGCGGCAGCGATAGCTGCGGCAGTTCGCAGGCGGGCCACTGGGCCGGCGGCGTGCGCACCCGCACTTTCACCTGCACCGGCTCGCCGCTGAACTTGCCTTGGATGAAGCTTTCGATTTGCGTCGCCAGATCGTCGGCGCGCGCGTTCAGACTGCACAGCAGGCCGATAAGCAGCAGCATTTTACCTTTCATCGTCATCTTCTCAAGCCTCATCGGGATACGCGTAAGTGTACCCGCAGCGCGCGCAGGCTAAGCAGATAAATAGCGCCCCATTTTGCGTTTATTCCCGCGATAGGGTGGCGCAGGGGGCGTTTATGCTGTCGACTCCAAATTCTAACCTCGCGGAGGGAGCATGCTCGACAAACTGGACGCGGCTCTGCGCTTTGGCCAAGAGGCGCTGAACTTGCGCGCCCAGCGGCAGGAAATTCTGGCCGCCAATATCGCCAACGCAGATACGCCGGGTTATCAGGCGCGGGATATCGATTTCGCCAGCCAATTGAACAAAGTGCTGGAACAAGGGCGCGTCAACGGCAACGGCATGTCGCTGAACCTGACGGCGGCGCGCCACATCCCGGCGCAGACCCTGCAGCCGCCGCAGCTCGATCTGTTGTACCGGGTGCCGGACCAGCCATCGATGGACGGCAACACGGTGGACATGGATCGCGAACGCACCAACTTTGCCGATAACAGCCTGAAATATCAGACCGACCTGACGCTGCTCAACGGGCAGATCAAAGGGATGATGTCCGTGCTGCAACAAGGATAAGGCGCATGTCTTTACTGAACATTTTTGATATCTCCGGCTCGGCGCTATCGGCGCAATCCCAGCGCATGAACGTTAGCGCCAGCAACATGGCCAACGCCGACAGCGTGACCGGCCCGGACGGCGAGCCTTACCGCGCCAAGCAGGTGGTGTTCCAGGTCGCGGCGGCGCCCGGGCAGCCGACCGGCGGCGTGCGCGTCGCCCAGGTGGTGGACGATCCGGCGCCCGAACGTCTGGTGTATCAGCCGGGCAACCCGCTGGCGGACGCCAAGGGCTACGTGCGCATGCCGAACGTCGACGTGGTGGGGGAAATGGTCAACACCATCTCCGCTTCTCGCAGCTACCAGGCCAACGTCGAGGTGCTCAACACCACCAAGTCGATGATGATGAAAACCCTGACGCTGGGTCAGTAACCGGAGGTTCCCATGGCTATCGCCGCAACCACCAACGAGTCGTTGGACAACACCGTCATCGGTAACAACAGCAAAAATACCAACAGCCAGGATCTGCACAACAGCTTCCTGACGCTGCTGGTGGCGCAGTTGAAAAACCAGGATCCGACCAATCCGATGCAGAACAACGAACTGACTTCGCAGCTGGCGCAGATCAACACCGTTCAGGGCATCGAAAAGCTCAACACCACGCTGGGGTCGATCTCCGGCCAGATCAACAGCAATCAGTCACTGCAGGCGACTGCGCTGATCGGTCACGGCGTAATGGTGCCGGGCAACAACATTCTGGTCGGCAGCAAGGACGGCAAGGTCAGCACCACGCCGTTCGGCGTGGAACTGGAGCGCGCCGCCGATCAGGTGACCGCCACCATCACCAACGCCAGCGGGCAGGTGGTGCGCACCATCGAAATCGGCGGCCTGACCGCCGGCGTACACGCCTTCACCTGGGACGGTTCGCTGGATGACGGCACCACCGCGCCTGACGGCGCCTACAAAGTGGCGGTTAACGCCAAAGGCAACGGCGAGCAGCTGGTGGCGCGCAGCCTGCACTTCGGGCTGGTCAACGGCGTGATCCGCGACGGCAACGGCGCCAAATTGGATCTCGGCCTGGCGGGCAACGCCACCCTGGAAGACGTGCGACAGATCTTATAACCCTAAGCATCAGGCTCAATCGGACGATAGCCTGACCACTATTCGGAGAGTAACATGGCCTTTTCTCAGGCAGTCAGCGGCTTGAACGCGGCAGCAACCAATCTGGACGTGATCGGTAACAACATCGCCAACTCCGCGACCGCGGGCTTCAAATCCGGCAGCGTCTCCTTCGCCGACATGTTCGCCGGTTCGCAGGTTGGGCTGGGCGTCAAGGTGTCCGGCATCACCCAGAACTTCAAGGGCGGCACCACCACCGGCACCAGCCGTGCGCTGGATATCGCCATCAACGGCAACGGCTTCTTCCGCATGCAGGATAAAGACGGCGGTATCTTCTATACCCGCAACGGCCAGTTCAAGCTGGACGAGAACCGTAACCTGACCAACATGCAGGGCCTGCAGTTGACCGGTTATCCGGCGGCCGGTTCCCCGCCGACCATCCAGCAGGGCGCCAACCCGGTGCCGCTGAGCATTCCTGAAGGCATGATGAACGCCAAGGCGTCCACTTCCGGCGAGATGGTGACCAACCTGAAGTCCACCCATAAGGTGCCGGAGAACAAGACCTTCGATCCGACCAAACAGGACAGCTACAACTACGTCAACACCATCACCGCTTACGACTCGCTGGGCAACGCGCACAACATCAACGCCTACTTCGTCAAGACCGACGACAACAAGTGGCAGGTCTATACCCAGGATGGCAGCGCCGCGCCAGTGAACGCCGGCACCATGGAGTTCAGCACCAGCGGCAACCTGGTGAAAACCACCAGCACCAACGGCGCGCCGGGCGAGTTCAGCATGGTGATCCCGATGACTGCCAAAGACGGCGCACCGGCGCAAAACTTCACCCTGAGCTTCGCCGGCAGCATGCAGCAGAACGTGGGCAGCGACTCGGTGAGCAAAGTGGCGCAGGACGGCTATGCCGCCGGTGAATACACCAACTTCCAAATCAACAACGACGGTACCGTCGTGGGCATCTACTCCAACCAGCAGACCCAGGTGCTGGGCCAGATAGTCATGGCCAACTTCTCCAACCCGGAAGGGCTGGCGTCGCAGGGCGATAACGTTTGGCAGGAAACCGGCGCGTCCGGTCAGCCGCGCGTCGGTCTGTCGGGCGGTGGCGGCTTCGGTAAGCTGACCAGCGGCGCGCTGGAATCTTCCAACGTCGATCTGAGCCAGGAACTGGTGAACATGATCGTCGCGCAGCGTAACTACCAGTCCAACGCCCAGACCATCAAGACGCAGGACTCCATCCTGCAGACGCTGGTTAGCCTGCGCTAATAGGGCCGAGTTATGGATCACGCGATTTATACCGCGATGGGCGCGGCGCGCCAAACGCTGGAGCAGCAGTCCATCACCGCCAACAACCTGGCCAACGCGTCGACGCCGGGCTTTCGCGCCCAGCTCGCCGCATTGCGCGCGGTGCCGGTCGACGGGCCGAGCCTGGCGACGCGCACGTTGGTGACCGCGTCGACGCCGGGCGCCGACATGAGCCAGGGGGCGCTGAACTACACCGCGCGTCCGCTGGACGTGGCGCTGCAGCAGGACGGTTTCCTGGCGGTGAGCCTGCCGGGCGGCGGTGAGGCCTATACCCGCAACGGCAACATTCAGATCTCCTCCACCGGGCAGTTGACGGTGCAGGGGCTGCCGGTGATGGGCGACGGCGGCCCGATCGAGGTGCCGCCGTCGGCGGAGATCACCATCGCGGCCGACGGCACCATTTCGGCGCTGAACGCCGGCGATCCGCCGAATACCATCGCGCAGATCGGCCGCCTGAAGCTGGTGAAGGCCGATGCGCGCGAAGTGATGCGCGGTGACGACGGGCTGTTCCGCCTGACGCCGGAAACCCAACAGCAGCGCGGCAATCAGTTGCAAAACGATCCGCAGGTGCGGGTGATGCCGGGCGTGCTGGAGGGCAGCAACGTCAAGCCGATGGAGACCATGGTCGACATGATCGCCAACGCCCGCCGTTTTGAAATGCAAATGAAGGTCATCCACAGCGTGGATGAAAACGAACAGCGTGCCAACTCACTGCTCTCATTGAGTTAAGCAGCAAGGAAATAACCGATGATTCCATCCTTATGGATTGCCAAAACCGGTCTGGACGCGCAGCAGACCAACATGGACGTGATCGCCAACAACCTGGCGAACGTCAGCACCAACGGCTTCAAACGCCAGCGTGCGGTATTTGAAGATCTGCTGTACCAGACCATGCGTCAGCCGGGGGCGCAGTCCTCCGAGCAGACCACGCTGCCTTCCGGCCTGCAGATCGGCACCGGCGTGCGTCCGGTGGCGACCGAGCGTCTGCACAGCCAGGGCAACCTGTCGCAGACCAACAACAGTAAAGACGTCGCCATCAAGGGGCAGGGTTTCTTCCAGGTGATGCTGCCGGACGGCACCCAGGCCTATACCCGCGACGGGTCGTTCCAGATCGATCAGAACGGCCAACTGGTGACCTCCAGCGGTTTCCAGGTGCAGCCGGCGATCACCATTCCGGCTAACGCGCTGTCCATCACCGTCGGCCGCGACGGCATCGTCAGCGTCACCCAGCAGGGGCAAACCGCCGCCCAGCAGGTGGGCCAACTGACGCTGACCACGTTCGTCAACGACAGCGGTCTGGAGAGCGTGGGCGAGAATCTGTACCAGGAAACCGAAAGCTCGGGTGCGCCGAACGAGAGCACCCCGGGGCTGAACGGCGCCGGTTTGCTGTATCAGGGTTACGTGGAAACCTCCAACGTCAACGTGGCGGAAGAGCTGGTCAACATGATCCAGACTCAGCGCGCGTACGAGATCAACAGCAAAGCGGTATCGACCTCCGATCAGATGCTGCAAAAGCTGACGCAACTGTAATCCGTCATTGACGGGTCCGGCTTGCCGCGCCCGTCATTCTCTTTCGTGAAACAAAGGCGATACCCGTGGTAACCACATATTCGATGGCAATCCTGCCGCGGCAGGGACAACGCTGGCTGGCGGGCATGGTGATGCTGACGCTGAGCGGCTGCGCCTATATCCCGCACAAACCGCTGGTGGACGGCGCGACCACGGCGCAACCGGCGCCGGCCAGCGCGCCGATGCCGAACGGCTCGATCTTCCAGACGGTGCAGCCGATGAACTACGGCTACCAGCCGCTGTTCGAAGACCGCCGTCCGCGCAACGTCGGCGACACCCTGACCATCGTGCTGCAGGAAAACGTCAGCGCCAGCAAAAGCTCCTCCGCCAACGCCAGCCGCAACGGCGCCAGCAAGTTCGGCGTCGCCACCTCGCCGCGTTACCTTGACGGCCTGCTGGGCAATGCGCGCGCCGATATGGACATTTCCGGCGACAGCACCTTCGGCGGCAAGGGCGGTGCCAACGCCAACAACACCTTCAACGGCACCATTACGGTGACGGTCAACCAGGTGCTGGCCAACGGCAACCTGCACGTGGTGGGGGAAAAGCAGATCGCCATCAACCAGGGCACGGAATTCATCCGCTTCTCCGGCGTCGTCAACCCGCGCACCATCAGCGGCAACAACTCGGTGACCTCGACGCAGGTGGCGGACGCGCGTATCGAATACGTCGGCAATGGCTATATCAACGAAGCGCAGACCATGGGCTGGCTGCAGCGCTTCTTCTTAAATGTTTCACCGTTCTAAGGATTGACTGATGCTGAAAAAATGGTTTATCGCGCTGTGCGTCGGGCTGGTGTGCTTGCCGGCGGCGGCGGAGCGCATCCGCGATCTGGTGACGGTGCAGGGCGTGCGAGACAACGCCCTGATCGGCTACGGCCTGGTGGTGGGGCTGGACGGCTCCGGCGACCAGACCATGCAGACGCCGTTCACCACCCAAAGCCTGAGCAACATGCTGTCGCAGCTGGGCATCACCGTGCCGCCGGGCACCAACATGCAGCTGAAAAACGTGGCGGCGGTGATGGTGACCGCCAAACTGCCGCCGTTCTCGCGCGCCGGGCAGAACATCGACGTGGTGGTTTCTTCGATGGGCAACGCCAAGAGCCTGCGTGGCGGCACCCTGCTGATGACGCCGCTCAAAGGCGTGGATAACCAGGTTTATGCGCTGGCGCAGGGCAACGTGCTGGTCGGCGGCGCGGGCGCGGCGGCCGGCGGCAGCAGCGTGCAGGTCAACCAGCTGGCGGGCGGGCGCATCAGCAACGGCGCCACCATCGAGCGTGAGCTGCCGACCACTTTCGGCAGCGGCGGCGTTCTCAACCTGCAGCTGAACGACGAAGATTTCACGTTGGCGCAGCAGATCAGCGACGCCATCAACCGCCAACGCGGCGGCGGCACCGCGACGCCGCTCGACGCCCGCACGATCCAGGTGCTGGTGCCGCAGGGCAACAGCTCTCAGGTGCGCTTCCTGGCGGAGATTCAAAACATTACCGTCAACGTCGGGACGATGGATGCCAAAGTGATCATCAACTCGCGCACCGGTTCGGTGGTGATGAATCGCGATGTGATCCTCGACTCTTGCGCCGTCGCCCAGGGCAACCTGTCAGTGGTGGTCGATCGGCAGAACACCGTCAGCCAGCCGACGACGCCGTTCGGCGGCGGCCAGACGGTGGTGACGCCAAACACCCAGATCTCGGTGCAACAGCAGGGCGGATCGCTGCAGAAAGTGAACGCCAGCGCCAACCTGAACAACGTGATCCGCGCGCTGAACGCGCTGGGTGCCACGCCTATCGATCTTATGTCGATCCTGCAGGCGATGCAGAGCGCCGGCTGCCTGCGCGCCAAGCTGGAAATCATCTGATGGCCGGCGATCTGATGGCGATGTCGGGCGCGGCCTATGACGCCCAGGCGCTGAATGGCCTCAAGCGCGATGCGGCGGCCGACCCGCAGGGCAACCTCAAACAGGTGGCCCAGCAGGTGGAAGGCATGTTCGTGCAGATGATGCTGAAAAGCATGCGTTCCGCCTTGCCGCAGGACGGGGTATTGAGCAGCGATCAAACGCGGCTCTATACCTCGATGTACGACCAGCAAATCGCCCAGCAGATGTCGCAAAAAGGGCTGGGGCTGGCGGACATGATGGTCAAGCAGATGAGCAACGCCAACACGGTGCCGAGCGAAACGGCGGGCCTGTCGCCGATGGCGTTGGACAACGAGGTGCTGCAAACGCTGCCGAACCAGGCGCTGGAGCAGATGGTGCGCCGCGCGATGCCGAAAGCCCCGCCGGCCGCCGCGCCGCTGTCGCTCAACAACGGCAACTTCGTCGCTCGCCTGTCGATACCGGCGAAGGTGGCCAGCCAGCAGAGCGGCATTCCGCATCAGCTGATCGTCGCGCAGGCGGCGCTGGAGTCCGGCTGGGGGCAGCGCGAGATCCCGACCTCAGACGGCACGCCGAGCTACAACCTGTTCGGCATCAAGGCCGGCGGCAGCTGGAACGGGCCGGTGACGGAGATCACCACCACCGAGTTCGAACAGGGCGCGGCGAAGAAGGTGAAGGCGAAGTTCCGCGTTTACGGTTCGTATGTCGAAGCGATCGCCGATTACGTCAAACTGCTGACCAACAACCCGCGCTACGCCGACGTGGCCGCCGCGCGCAGCCCGGAGCAGGCGGCGCATGCGTTGCAGCGCGCCGGATACGCCACCGACCCGCAGTACGCCAGCAAACTGGTCAGCGTGATCCAGCAGATGAAGAGCGCGGGGGAACAGGCGATCAAAGCCTATACCCACGATCTGAACGAGTTGTTCTAAATCCCCGTCATGCTTGTCGCCTTGCTGCGGCGCCAATTATTGAGGGGATAGGCGGTAATGAAGGCTGGCCGGAGGCTGACCGCATTGCCGCTTTTTTTCCTCAAGTTCTTCTCATTTTTGCCGATAACCGAGACAGGCTGAGCGAACAGGCTCAGCAGCTCAATTTGAACCCTGTGGGCCACCGGCGCCGCAGCATAAGGAATTCCGATGTCCAATAGCTTAATCAATACCGCGATGAGCGGGCTGAATGCGGCTCAGGTGGCGCTCAGTACCGTCAGCAACAACATCTCCAACTACAACGTGGCGGGCTACAACCGCCAGACCGCGATCCTGGCGCAGAACGGCGGCATGGCCACCATGAGCGGCTTTATCGGCAACGGCGTCACCGTCACCAGCGTCAACCGCGAGTACAACCAGTTCATCACCAACCAGCTGCGCGGCGCACAGAGTTCGTTCGGGGCGCAAAACGCCTATTACGAGAAGATTTCGCAGATCGACAACCTGTTGGCGAGCAAAACCAACCCGCTGTCGACCAACATGCAGGATTTCTTCACCAACCTGCAGAACCTGGTGAGCAACGCCGGTGACGACGCCGCGCGCCAGACGGTGCTGGGCAAGGCCAACGGCCTGGTGAACCAGTTCAACAACACCGACAAATTCCTGCGCGACATGGACAGCGGCGTCAATCAGCAGATCAGCGATACGGCGCAGCAGATCAACAGCTACAGCCAACAGATTGCCAAGCTGAACGACGAGATCACCCGTTTGCGCGGCAGCGCCGGCGGCGAGCCGAATGCGTTGCTGGATCAGCGCGATCAGCTGGTTACCGAGCTGAATCAGCTGGTGGGCGTACAGGTCACGCAGCAGGACGGCGACGCCTATACCGTCTCCTTCGCCAACGGTTTGACCCTGGTACAGGGCAGCAACACCTATCAGGTGGAAGCCGTGCCCTCCAGCAGCGATCCTTCCCGTCTGACCATCGGTTATAACCGCGGCAACGGCGCCAGCGAAGTGCCGGAAGGCCAGATCACCAGCGGCACGCTGAGCGGCGTGCTGAAATTCCGCAGCGAGACGCTGGACGGCGTGCGCAATCAGCTGGGCCAGTTGGCGTTGGCGATGGCGGACAGCTTCAACCAGCAGCATCGCGCCGGTTTCGACCTGAACGGCGACGCGGGCGGCGACTTCTTCAGCTTCAGCGGCGGCCGGGTGGTGGATAACACCCGCAACACCGGCGATGCGTCGCTGTCGGTCGCTTACACCGACACCGGCAAGGTGAAGGCCAACGATTATCGCGTCGAGTTCGACGGCAGCAACTGGCAGGTCAGCCGCTTGCCGGACAACGTGAAAGTCAACGCCACGCCGGGCACCAGCGCCGACGGCAAACCGACGCTGAACTTCGACGGGCTGGAAGTGAGCATCGACGGCAATGCGCAGGCCAAAGACAGCTTCACCGTGAAGCCGGTCAGCGACGTGGCGGGCAATCTGAAAGTGGCCATCACCGATTCATCCAAGATCGCCGCCGCCGGTAAAGACGACAGCGGCCGCGGCGATAACGAAAACGCCAAGAAGCTGCTGGATCTGCAAACCAAAAACCTGGTGGACGGTAAGGCGACCCTGAGCGGCGCTTACGCCGGCATCGTCAGCGGCGTCGGCAACCAGACCGCTGCCGCCAAGGCCATCGCCACGTCGCAGGCCAAGATCGTGACGCAGCTGGGCGCGCAACAGCAGTCGATGTCCGGCGTCAACCTCGACGAAGAGTACGGTGAGCTGCTGCGTTTCCAGCAGTACTACATGGCCAACGCGCAGGTGATCCAGACCGCCAGCTCGCTGTTCGACGCGCTGCTGAATATTCGTTGATTTTATTGTTAACCGGCGCCGATAACGGCGCCGGCCGCTCAGAGTAAGGAACCCACAGCATGCGCATGAGCACCAGCATGATGTACCAACAGAACATGAACGGCATCACGGGCAACCAGTCGCTGTTCATGAAGGCCGCCGAGCAGCTTTCCTCGGGCAAGCGGGTGATCAACCCGTCCGACGATCCGCTGGCGGCGTCGCGCGCGGTGATGTTGTCGCAGTCGCAGGCGGAAAACAGCCAATACACGCTGGCGCGCACTTTCGCTCGCCAAAGTGTGTCGATGGAAGAAACGGTCTTGGCCGGCGCAACGTCCACCATCGCGGACATGAAGGCGCTGATCGTCAGCGCCGGCGGCACCGAAAGCGATAACGACCGTCAGTCGCTGGCCACCCAACTGCAGGGGCTGAAAGATCAGCTGCTGAACCAGGCCAATAGCACCGACGGCAACGGCCGCTATATGTTCGGCGGATACGTGAACGACAAGGCGCCGTTCGTCGACAACGGTGGCACCGTCAGCTATCAGGGCGGCGACAAGACGGTTCAGCAGAAAGTGGACGCCAACCGCACCATGACCATCGGCCATACCGGCAACGCGGTGTTCATGTCATTGACCAGCAACCCGAAGCCTGAGCCGGACGGCAGTGCGCCGGTCAGCAACGTGTTCGAGAGTATCGATATCGCGCTGAACGCGCTGAAAACCCCGCTGCAGGGCGCCGATGAGGCCACCAGGCAGCAGGTGAACGATGCGCTGGCGAAAGCCAACCGCGGCCTGGACAACTCTTACAACAACGTGCTGAGCGTGCGCGCCGAGCTGGGCAGCCAGCTGCAGGAAATGGATCAGCTGGACAGCATCGGCAAAGAGCGCGATATGACCAACCAGGTCCAGATGAGCGCGTTGACGGATGCCGATCTGGCCGAGTCTATTTCGTCTTACTTTATGCAGCAGGCGGCGCTGCAGGCGTCGTATAAAACCTTCAGCGATATGCAGGGCATGTCGCTGTTCCAGATGAATCGTTAAGAGCAATACCCCGTTGCCTGACCGCGACGGGTTTCCCTTTAGTGCGCTTAGAAAATACCCTCTCCGCCCCGCGGGGAGGGAGGCTTCTTGAAACCGGGCGCACTCGTTTGGCGCGTCGCTTGTTCTCCCACTACTGACTGAGCGACGCGCCTTTTTTTGTCTGCGTGTTCCCATTCACCTTAAGCGTCAGCGGAAAGGCACGCCGCGATCGTTGCCGGACCCTTTAGTGCATTGACTGCCTATGTTGACAAAGGCTGAGGCCGCCGCCGTGCCAATCGCACTGCCGTTACGGCTGGTCAGTTCTCTCAACATAGGTCGATCTCCTGTTAACGCGACTTCGCGTTATTTTTAGGGGTGTTGTTTTTGATTTGAGGCTTGCGGCTTGCATTGAGCAGCCACCGTATGGGTTTGCAGATATACTCGGCCAGTTTTAATGACCCGAACAAAGTAAACAGGATGATGACAAACCTATCGACGCCAGGCGGCAGAACAAACAAACCCCATGAAAAGCCCAACGTGTTTAAAATGGTGCTCATGATCAAGAGGGCAATGCCGGAGATAAATAAATCACTCAGCTGAAATTTTATCTTCATATTTACACCGATTATATTTTGGTGAGGTTTGCAGCGTGCTGTCTGCAAGGCTGTTCTCAATATAACGCTGGGGGAATAAGGGGCGAAATCGATTTTTCTTGTCAGCGGATAAATAAGAGGTGTGAGTAAATCAAATTATTAATGCATTATCTCTAAATTTAGCGTGGCAGCGAGGGCGACGTGCTGCATTATTTCATTCCTGACAATGAAATGCACAGGATGTCGACATGGCTTGCCGACGGGTGATCAATGCCGGTTACGGCAGGAGCCGGGTTGCCGTCCCGGTGCAGCGTCGAATGGCGCAGCAGAGGCCGGATACGGGCGCAACCCGGAGTGTTTTGCTAAAAACCGTACGGTATTATTTCTTTTTCTTCACCACTTTCCATTTCCCGCCGTCGGCCGTCTCGGTAAAAGAAACTCTAAACTTGTTGCTTTTCCAGTGGGTCAAACCGAATAACCGGCGTGCCTTGCGGTTGCTTTTCGCTTTAATCATGATCTCGCTCCTGTGGTTAGCAAAGGTCGATGCTGCGCCCTGCAGCCGGCAGGCGCCGGACGCATTTATTCAGGGTGTCAGTTATCTGCCGCGCATTTAACAATGCGTGACGGGGTTGTTTTTATTTTTTTACTCGAGATAAACGTATTTTATCGCCGCGGAAAATTAAGGAGGTGCAAGGCGATATTTTTTTGTTACCGGGTCTATTCTAGGTCGGGGTTTTATTTATTCAAGCCGCCGGAGACATTTGAACCTTAATCCGGATAAAAGACGTTTCTCAGGCTTTTGTTCCAGGAAAGCGTTTTTATTGCCATTTTGTCTCAGAGGGAAGCGGGAGGGAAAGAAGGAGCTGAGCAGGGATTCAGAAGGTCATGCCGCCGATCACCGCCGCCAGCCGATCGAAGATTTCACCGAACAGATGTTCGCAGAACGGCGCCAGCATCGGCATCATCATGCCCAGCGTCATGATGCCGAAGGTCATGGTGACCGGGAAACCGATCACGAAGACCGACAGCTGCGGCGTCATGCGGTTGAGCAAGCCGAGCGCCATGTTCAGCGTCAATAGCAGGCAGATCAGCGGCAGCGCCAGCATCATGCCGTTGATGAAGATCAGCGAGCCGACCTGGGTCAGCACCAGGAAGCCGTTGCCGTTCAGCGGCTGCGTTTGGACAGGCAGGGTGTGGAAGCTGTCCGCCAGCAGCGAAATCAGCCACAGATGGCCGTCGAAGCTGAGGAACAGCAGCATCGCCAGCAGGTTGAGCAGGCGCGCCAGCACCGGCATGTTCGGGCCGCCGCTGGGATCGAAGAAGGTGGCGAACGACAGGCCCATCTGCATGCCGATCACTTCGCCCGCCAGGCGCACCGCCGCGAAGGCGAACTGCATGGTCAATCCCAGCGCCACGCCGATCAGAATCTGTTGAATCGCCAGCCACAGGCCGGCGGCGGAGAAGATCGGGATATTGCTGGCGGGCAGCGTCGGCGCGATCAGGATGACGATCAGCCCGCCAAGGCCGATTTTGACCTTTTTGCTGATTTGCTTTTCGCTGAATACCGGTGCGGTGCTTATCAGCGCCAGAATGCGCAGCAGCGGCCAAAAATAGTGGCTGAGCCAGACGGTGAGCTGGGCGCTGTCGAAGGTGAGCACGGTTAGCCGATCAGGGTGGGCAGGTTGCTGAACAGGGTGCGCATGTAGTCCAGCAGCAGGTTCAACATCCAGGGGCCGGCGATGATGATGGTGGCCACCACCGCCAGAATTTTGGGGATGAACGACAGCGTCATTTCGTTGATTTGGGTGGCGGCCTGCAGCAGGCTGACCACCAGGCCGCTGATCAGCGCCGCCAGCAGCAGCGGGGCGGCCAGCGCAAGCGCCACTTTCATCGCTTCGGTGCCGAGCGCCATAACCGATTCAGGTGTCATCTCGCGTTCTCCGGTCGGGGGTTACGAATAGAAACTCTGCGCCAGCGAGCCGAGCAGCAGCTGCCAGCCATCGACCAGCACGAACAGCATCAGCTTGAACGGCAGCGAGATGGTGGCCGGCGGCACCATCATCATCCCCAGCGCCATCAGCACGCTGGCGACCACCAGGTCGATAATCAGGAACGGAATGAACACCGTAAAGCCGATCTGGAAGGCGGTTTTCAGTTCGCTGGTGACGTAGGCGGGCAGCAGGATGCGCATCGGCACCGCTTCCGGGCCGGCCAGCGGCGGCTGATTGGCCAGCCTGGCGTACAGCGCCAGATCGGTTTCGCGCGTTTGGCGCAGCATGAATTCGCGCAGCGGCTGCGCGCCTTTATCCAGCGCGACCTCCAACCCGATCTTGTCCTGGCTGAACGGCAGGTAGGCGTCCTGATAGACCTTATCGAACACCGGCGACATAATGAAGAAGGTGAGGAACAATGCCAGCCCCAACATCACCTGATTCGGCGGCGCCGACGGGGTGCCCAGCGCGTTGCGCAGCAGCCCGAGCACGATGATGATGCGGGTAAAGCTGGTCATCATCAGCAGCATGGCGGGCAGGAAAGTCAGCGAGGTCAACAGCACCAGCGTCTGCACCGGCAGCGACCAGCTTTGGCCGCCGTTGGCCAGCGGCTGGCTGATCAGCCCCGGCAGTTGCGCCAAAGCCGCCGGGCTGATGAACAGCAGGGCGGCAGGGAGCCAAACCGCCGGACGGCGGACGAGGGTATGAAGAGTCGAGGTCATGCCGATTTTTCCGGGCGTTTCAGAACTTTTTGCATCAGTTGGCGGAAGTCCGCCGGCGTCGCCGCGTCGGCCGCGCCCTCGTCTTTCGGCGGGGCGGGCAGGGTGTGCAGCGGGGTGATCTGCTGGGCGGTGACGCCCAATACCAGCAAGGTGTCGTCGACTTCCACCACCACCACGCGCTCGCGCTGCCCGACCTGGCAACTGGCGCGCAGGTTGAGCAGCTTGTTGTTGCGCGCCTGCGGGGCGAAGCCCAGCCGGCGGAACAGCCAACCGGCCAGCAGGATCAGCAGCAGAATGCCGCCGAGCGCGCTGCTGACCTGCATCAACACCGAACCGGCCGGCAAGGCCGGCGCGGCGGGTGGTTGGCTGCTTTGGACGGTAACGGGCGCCGCGACGGTCATCAGCGGCTCAGTCGACGCATGCGTTCGGACGGGGTGATGATGTCGGTGATGCGCACGCCGAACTTGTCGGCCACCACCACCACTTCACCTTGTGCGATCAGGTAACCGTTGATCAGGATGTCCAGCGGCTCGCCGGCCAGGCCGTCCAGCGCTACCACCGAGCCTTGCGACAGGCGCAGCAGCTCTTTGATGGTCATCTTGGTGCGCCCCAGTTCCACGGTCAGCTTGACCGGAATATCTAGGATCAGGTCGATATCCTGCAGGCTGCCGAGCGCATCCTGAGCTTCCAGCGACTTGAACACCCCTTCGGTGCTTGCGCCGGACTTCTCTGAGGACTGCTGCTCGTTAAACGCATCAGCCCACAGATCGTCTACGGATTCCTTTCCTTCGCCAGACGGTTGCTTAGGATCACTCATTGGGCTGTTCCTCACTCAGAGCATTCAAAATAGGGTTAATCAAATGTTCAACACGCAGGGCATATTGCCCGTTCAACGTGCCGTATTGGCTGGTCAGAACCGGTACGCCGTCCACATGGGCAATCAGGCGTTCCGGCTTGTCTATCGGTAATACATCGCCCGGCTGCAGCTTCAGGACTTTCGACAGCCGCATCGGGATATCGACGAAGTTGGCGATAAGCTCCAGTTCGGAGTGCTGCACCTGCTTCACCAGCGTTTCGCGCCAATGGCTGTCTTCCTGCCGCGAGTTTTCCAGCGGCGGGTTGGTCAACAGCTCGCGCAGCGGCTCAATCATGGCGAACGGAATGCAGATGTTGAACTCGCCGGTCAGCGCGCCGATCTCCACCTGGAACGGCGTGGTGACCACGATATCGTTCGGCGAAGTGGTGATGTTGGTGAACTTCACCTGCATTTCGGCGCGCACGTACTCCACGTCGATCTTGTAGATGGCGCTCCAGGCGTCGCCGTAGGCGTCCAGCGCCAGGCGCAGCATGCGCTTGATCACCCGCTGTTCGGTCGGGGTGAACTCGCGGCCTTCGACCTTGGTCGGGAAGCGGCCGTCGCCGCCGAACAGGTTATCGACGGCGATGAACACCAGGCTCGGCGCGAACACGAACAGGGCGGTGCCGCGCAGCGGGTTCAGATGCACCAGGTTCAGGTTGGTCGGCACCGGCAGGTTGCGGGCGAACTCGTGATACGGCTGGATTTTGATCGGGCCGACGGTAATGTCCGGGCTGCGGCGCAGCAGGTTGAACAACCCCATGCGGAACTGCCGGGCAAAACGTTCATTGATGATTTCCAGCGCGTGCAGACGCTCGCGCACCACGCGGCGCTGGGTGGTCGGATCGTAAGGCTTGACCTCGCTCTCTTTGCCGACTATCGCTTCGGGTTCATCACCCGCGCTGTCGCCGTTGAGCAAGGCGTCGATCTCTGCCTGTGAAAGAATGCTGTCGCCCATAGTGATTACCGCAGTATGAAGGCGGTGAACAGCACATCGCTGACCACCTGCTTCGGTTGTCCCTTAACCAGCGGCGGGCTGAGCACGTCCTTAATCTGCGCCACCAACCGTTGCTTCCCTTGTTCATTGGCCAGCTGGCTCGCTTCCTGGCGGGAGAGCAGCATCAGCAGACGGCTGCGCACTTCCGGCAGAAAATCGTTCAGCTGACGGCGGGTACTTTCGTCCGGCAGACGCAGCGTGAGGCCGATGTACAGCACGCGATCCGGGTTGTTGTCCGGCGTCACCAGGTTGACGGTAAAGGTGTCGAGCGGCATGAACACCGGCGCGGCCGGCGGTTGCTGTTTGGCGGCGGCCGGTTCGGCGCCGTTTTTATGCTGTTGCAGCAGCCACCAGCTGTAGCCCGCGGCGCCACAGGCGACGACGCTGATCAACACCAGCAGGATGACCAGAAGGGAGCGTTTCGGTGCTGCGGGAAGGGTGTTCTGAGACATAGCCAAATCTAATTCCTGTTGTTCCACCCGCGGCCGGCGAGGCGGCGGGCATAGCGCGCGGCAAAGCCGCACGCATGACATGTAAAGGTATTATCGCGTCTATTGCGGCGTGCAATAGCCTGAATAGACGCGGAAATGGGTGCCAGCTTGGGCGTTTGCGGCGGCTCAGGCGAAAATATCGACGCCGTTGACCGCACTGGCCATGCGCTGCAGCGCCACCGGTGCGCTGACGCCCTCGGCGGCCGCAGCGTCACCGCCATGATGTTCCGCATAGCTGGCACGCCCCTGGCCGTTGGAAGCCTGCTGCTGCGCCTGTTGCTGCCATTGCGGCGTGGACTCGCCGCCCACGCTGCTTTGCCCCAGGTTGATGCCGCTCTCCGCCAGCGCGTGACGCAGCTGCGGCATCGCCGCTTCCACCGCCGCACGCACCTGGCCGTGAGCGGAGGCGATGTGCAGCTGCGCCTGCTGATCGTCCAGCTTCAGCGTGATCTGCAGGGCGCCCAACTCCTGCGGGTGCAGGCGCAGCTCGGCGCTCTGCTGGCCGTTGCGGTGGAACATCAGCACCTGTTGGCTCAACGCCTGCTGCCACTCCGGGCTGCCCAGCTGCGCGTTGAGCTGCGGCGCAGGCGGCGCGGTCACCAGTGCGCTGGCCGGGGCGGCGGTTTGCGTCGGGCTGGCGGCGGCCAGGGCGACGGCGTGATTGAGCGGCGGCGGCTGTGGCGTATCGCCCGCCTGTAGCGGTTGTGCGGTGCTTGCGCGTTCGCCGTTGGTCGGTTGCGGGAGCACCGCCGTGGCAATATCGCCGTCGGCGGCAGGCGTTTTCGCGCCCGTCGGCGACGGAGCAGGGGATGCCGATGAATGTGTGGCGGTTTTATCACCGGCCGCCGCGATGTTCAGCTGGCCGTTGCCGGGCTGCAGCGCAGTTGCTTCGTCAGCGCTATCCACCGGCAGCGAGCGTTGGCCTTCGGCTGGCTGAGTCTGGGCGACGATCGCGGCCGGCAGCATGGCGTACAGCGCCTGCAGCGTAGCGGCATCCAGCTCTTTGGCGGCGGCGATCGGCGGCTGCGCCGGTTTGTCGCCGGCGGCGGGCGCCTCGCCCTCGGCGCCCTCAGGCGAAAGCGCGTTGGCTGCGGTTGTCGGGTTCTGCAGCAGGCCGCCGCGCTCGCCGAAGGTGGCCAGCAGCTGATTGAGCTGGTTGCGGCTCAGGGCCGGGGCGCGTTCATCGTCCGTGCTCAGCGCGACCGGCGGCTGTTTGCCGTCGGCGGCGGGTGCGAAACGGGCGCCGAGCAGCTGGGCGAAAGCGGACGACAGCTGGCTCTCATCCAGCGCCGAGGTCAGTTCGGCCAGGCCGCCGGCGTCGCCGGGTAAGGCCAGGCCGGGCAGGGCGTTCAGATTCATGGGTTGATATTCCTTTGTGCACTGCGTTGAGCGAACTCATCCATCAGTTTTTGATCCCGTTTGTTCTCCTGCTGCTGCTCCGCCGTTATGGCGCGGGTATGCAGGGTCTCGAAAGCGTTCAACCGCTGTTGTTTGTCTTGCCATTGCTTCACCGCATGATCCACTTTCTGCCCCCACTGCAGCAGCTGCTGGCGGTGCTGGTCGATGGCCTGTTCCAGCGTGCCGATAAACTGCTGGTAGTTTTGCCAGCGTGAGCTGTCCATGCCGTCGCAGAGCGTATGATTCAGCTTCTGGCGGTATTCGTCCTGATAGTTGAGCAGCATCGACAGCTGTTGCTCCGCCGCCTGCTGCGCCTGCCGTACCTGGCCCAGCTGTTGCGCGGCCTGTTCCACCGCATCCTGCGCCAGATCGCGCAGGGTAATCAGGGGTGACTGTGATTTCATCGCTGTGCGCCTCTGGTGACGTTAAACAATCAACTGCTGCAGCTGTTGACAGGCTTCATCGTAGCCGCTGCGTTCAAAGATGCCCTGTTGCAGGTAAGCTTCCATTTGCGGATACAGCGTCATCGCTTTGTCCAGCAACGGATCGCTGCCCGCCGCGTAGGCGCCGACGCTGATCAGATCGCGGTTGCGCTGATAGCTGGCCAGCATCTGTTTGAAGGTGCGCACCCGGCGGTAATGCTCTTCGTCGATCAGCGACGTCATGGCGCGGCTGATTGACGCTTCGATGTCGATCGCCGGGTAGTGGCCGGCTTCCGCCAGGCGCCGGGACAGCACCACGTGACCATCGAGGATGGCGCGCGCCGAGTCGGCGATCGGGTCTTGCTGATCGTCCCCTTCGGTCAACACGGTGTAGAAGGCGGTGATGGAACCGCCGCCGCTGATGCCGTTGCCCGCGCGTTCCACCAGCGCAGGCAGCTTGGCGAAGACCGACGGCGGGTAGCCTTTGGTCGCCGGCGGCTCGCCGATGGCCAGGGCGATCTCACGCTGCGCCATGGCGTAGCGGGTGAGGGAATCCATGATCAGCAACACATGCTGCCCGCGATCGCGGAAATCTTCGGCGATGCGGGTGGCGTAGGCCGCCCCCTGCATGCGCAGCAGCGGCGAGACGTCCGCCGGCGCGGCGATCACCACCGATCGCGCCCGGCCTTCGGCGCCGAGAATGTTCTCGATAAAGTCTTTGACCTCGCGGCCACGCTCGCCGATCAGGCCAACGACGATCACATCCGCCTGGGTATAACGGGCCATCATGCCGAGCAGCACGCTCTTGCCGACGCCGGAGCCGGCGAACAGGCCCATGCGCTGGCCGCGGCCGACGGTCAGCAGGCCGTTGATGGTGCGCACCCCCACGTCCAGCACCTGCTCGATCGGCGTGCGCTGCAAGGGGTTGAACGGTGCGGTGATCAGCGGCGCGCGGTAACCGGTTTCCGGTGAAGGCAGGCCGTCGAGCGGTTTGGCGCTGCCGTCCAGCACCCGCCCCAACAGGGCCGGGCCGAGCGGCAGCTGTTTGCCGGCGCTTTGGCCTTCCGGCGCGATGCGAGCGTAAACCCGCGCGCCCGGCACGATGCCCTCCACCTCTTCCAGCGGCATCAGGAACAGCCGCTGGCCGTTGAAGCCGACCACTTCGCTTTCCACTTCCTGCACCTCACCGGCGTCGTGCCGTTCGATGAGGCAGGTCGCGCCGAGCGGCAGCTGCAGGCCGGTGGCTTCTAACACCAATCCGGTGGCGCGGGTCAGGCGACCGTAGCGGCGCACCATCGGCGCGCGCGCGATGCGTTTTTCCAGCGTATCCAGAGAGCTCAGCCAGCGGCCGAGACGCGCGGTCATCAGACTTCTCCCGGTGCCGCCAGGCGGCACAGTTCATGCCAGCGCGTCGCCAGGCTGGCGTCGAGATCGCCTTCCTCGGCGCTGACCTTGCAGCCGCCCGGATGCAGTTCGCCGTCCGCCAACAGGCGCCAGCCGTGCAGGCTGAGGGTGACCCCCAACTGCTGCTCGACCCGCGAGTAGTCGTCCGGGTGCACCCGCAGCTGCGGCTTGCCGTTGAACATCGGTTCCTGCTGGATCAGCTGTTGGATCTGCGCCAGCAGGGCGGTGCCGTCGCACACCGGCGGCTGGCCCAGCACCTGCTTGGCGGCGGTCAGCGCCAGCTGCATCAGCCGCGAAGCGATCACGCTGTCGAGCGCGTCCAGCGTGTGCTGGAATTCGGTGATCAGCTGCTGCCAGTGGGCGGTCAGCGGCTGTTGCTGCTGTTGCGCTTCCAGCAGCCCTTGCTGGCGGCCTTCCTCCAGTCCGGACTGAAAACCGGCCTCATAGCCTTTTTGCTGGCCGTCGGCATAGCCCAACTGCTGGCCCTGTTGCTCCGCCTGCAGGCGCAGCGTCGCCAACTGCTGCTGCAATTCGGTCTGTGCGTCCGGCGACGGATCGTCAAGTTCGAGATCCGGCAACTGCGGCAGTTCGATCGCCGGTTTCTGTTCGCCCAGATCGTTGAGCGACCAGGGCTGCCAGGGCAGGGTGTTAATGCGATCAGACATAGGTGTCCTCGCCGCCGCCGATGATCATTTCGCCGCTTTCCGCCAGGCGTCTCACCACCAGCAGGATGGCTTTCTGCTCGTTCTCCACCTGCGACATGCGCACCGGCCCACGGTTGGCCAGATCGTCGCGCAGGATGTCGGCGGCGCGTTGCGACATGTTCTTGAGGAACTTCTCGCGCAGCGGCTGTTCGGCGCCTTTCAACGCGATCAGCAGCGACTCGCCTTCCACTTCCTGCAGCAGGCGTTGGATACTGCGATCGTCGACTTCCACCAGGTTTTCGAACAGGAACATCTCGTCGATGATCTTCTGCGCCAGCTCGCCGTCGTATTCGCGCATCGCGTCGATGACCGCTTCTTCCTGCTGGGTTTTCATCAGGTTGATGATCTCGGCGGCGGTGCGCACCCCGCCCATTTTGCTGCGTTTGAGGTTCTGGCCGTCGAGCAGGTTGTTCAGCACTTCGGTCAGCTCCGCCAGCGCCGCCGGCTGCACGCCGCCGAAGGTGGCGATACGCAGCATCACGTCGTTGCGCAGGCGTTCGTCGAACAGAGCCAGGATATCCGCCGCCTGGCCGCGTTTGAGGTGCACCAGGATGGTGGCGATGATCTGCGGGTGTTCGTCGCGGATCAGATCGGCGGCGCTCTGCGGCTCCATAAAGTTGAGCGTTTCCATGCCGGTGGTGGTCTCGCGCGATTCGAGAATGTCTTCCAGCAGGCTGGCGGCGCGCTCTTCGCCCAGCGCCTTGACCAGCACCGAACGCAGGTAGTCGCTGGCGTTGACGCTCAGCGCCGCGTATTGCTCGGCGTCGTCTTCGAACTCGGTCAGTATTTCACCGAGCTGTTTGTGTGAAACCTGGCTCATGCCGGCCATGGTGCCGCTCAGCAGCTGTACTTCGCGCGAGGAGAGGTGTTTGAACACCTCCGCCGCGCGATCTTCACCCAGCGTCATCAGCAGGATGGCGCTTTTGTCGGTTCCGGTCAGGCTCATATCTCGTTACTCATCCATTGGCGGATTACCAGAGCGACCACGCGTGGGTCTTTGTCAGCCAGATCGCGGATCCGCTGGCTCTGGACTTCTGCGCTGACGCGCTGCTGCGATTTACGACGCTGCGCCAGCTCCTCGTTGCTCGGTTTGCTGCTGTCGACCGGTTTGGCGGCAGGGGCGTTGGCGGCGGCGACGGCGGCCTGTTGCGCCGCCTGGCGCTGTTGCAGCTGCGGCCGCACCAGTTTGCGCCACAGCAGCCAGGCCACCAGCAGCACCAGCAGATAGCGGCCCGCGTCGATCAGGCGATCGATAAACGACTGGCTTTGCCAGAACGGCAGTTCGCCACCGGTCACCTGAGTGTCGGTAAACGGCGTGTTGACCACGTTCAGGGTGTCGCCACGGCTGCTGGAGTAGCCCATCGCTTCACGCACCAGCGCTTCGATCTGCGCCAGCTGCTCTTTGCTCATCGGCTGCGGTTTGCCGTCTTTATCGGTGCCCAGATAGTTGACCACCACGGCGACCGACAGACGCTGCACGGTGCCGGCTTTTTGCTGGGTGTGACGAATGGTGCGGTCGAGCTCGTAGTTGGTGGTCGCGTCACGACGGGTATTTTGCGGCACGCCGTTGGCCGCCCCGCTGCGGGTGGTCGCGGCGTTTTGTGCGGTCGCGTTGGCATTGGCATTGTTGCCTGCTGCGGTGGCCGGCTTGGCGGTCTCAATTGGCGCGGTGGCCGGCGCGCTCGGCTGATTGGACAGCGCGCCCGGCACACCGCCCACCTGTGGCCCGCCGATCTGCTCGCTCAGGCTGGTTTGCTGCGAGCGGATAGCGGCTTTGTCCGGCTGCTGGTTCGGCTGGTACTGCTCATCGGTTTGTTCGCGAGTGGCGAAATCGATCTGTGCCGTGACCTGCGCACGCACGTTGGCGCTGCCGACCACCGGGGCGAGGATCGCTTCGATGCGGCGCTGGAAGCCGTTTTCCACTTCGTTGGCGTATTTCAGCTGCGAGGCGTTGAGATCGCGCCCGGTGCCGTCGGACTGCGTCAGCAGGCGCCCGGCCTGATCGACCACGGTCACGTTGCCCGGCGGCAGGCCGGCGACGCTGCTCGACACCATATAAACGATGGCGTTGATCTGGCCGTCGTCCAACGCACGGCCGGGTTGCAGGGTCAGCGTCACCGAGGCGGAAGGGGATTTCTGTTCGCGCACGAACAGCGAAGGTTTAGGCAGCGCCAGGTGAACGCGGGCGTTTTGCACCGGCCCCAGCGATTCGATAGTGCGCGACAGCTCGCCCTCAAGGGCGCGCTGATAGTTGATCTGTTCGCTGAATTGGCTGATGCCGAATTTTTCCTGATCCAGCAGTTCGAAGCCGACGGCGCCGCCCTTCGGCAGCCCTTGCTGCGCGAGGCGCAGGCGGGTTTCATGCACCTTTTCCGCCGGGATCAGCAGCGCCGCGCCATTCTCGGCGAAGCGGTAAGGGATATTCATCTGCGTCAGCTGGGTGACGATGGCGCCACCGTCGCGGTCGTTCAGATTGCTGTACAGCACGCGGTAGTCAGGGCTTTTCACCCACAACAGCAGCGCGACAACGATGGCGATCGCGGCGGAGGCGGCGACCAGCAACGGAATTTTCGGGTTGGCGCGCAGACGATTCCAGATGGCCTGCAGGCCGTTGTCGCGGCTTTCGCCGGCGGTTATCGAAGCACTCATTTTAGGTCTCGTCCTTCAATGGCGCTCACGATCCCGTATGGGCCGCTGAGCAGCTCCCTGCCAGGCTGATGAACGGTATGGTTAGCGTTGTGTGACAAAACAGACTCCCTGATACACATATCTTCTAAATAGCGGCGCTCCCATTTCTGGGCAGGCCATTATTCGCCTTATCAGACGATTCCGATTGCCCGATAAGCCGGGTTTTTTGCAGTTAATTAGCCGCTTTAGGTCTGAAAACGCTGTGCTAGGGTGTGCATCATTGGAGAAGTGCAGGGTGAAACGTCACCCGGCGAGACGAGATGATTGAGGACCAGATGGCGATTCAGGGCATTGAAGGGGTGCTGCAGCAGATGCAGACCATGGCGGTTCAGGCCGGCAAGATGGGGCAGAATACGGCGCCGCAGGGCGTCAGCTTCGCCAGCGAACTGACTGCGGCGCTCGGCAAGATCAGCGAGACCCAGCAAACGGCGCGCAAGCAGGCGCAGGATTTCGAACTGGGCGTGCCGGGCATCAGCCTGAACGATGTGATGGTCGATCTGCAGAAATCATCGGTCTCGCTGCAGCTGGGCGTGCAGGTGCGCAACAAGCTGGTCGCGGCCTACCAGGACATCATGAATATGCCGGTGTGATGAACGTGCCGGTCATTTTGCAGTGACATTGGGGTCGGCGCTGTTACCCTATAGCGACGGTTAATTATCAGGATAGGATGATGTGCAAATCGCTGTATCTTGCTGTGGGCATTATGGCGCTGTCCGGATGCGCCGGGCAAAACGATGACTATTCATCGGCCCAAAAAAACGCGGTTCATCAGGAAGCCGGCAAGGAATGGAAAGCGTTTGTTGCGCCGCTGTCCGTCAAAACGCAGTCGCCCGGCGAGCGAGAAATGAAACGCGCTGCCCGCCACGATTGAACCCGCGGCTCCGGTAGCATTTCATTATCGCAGGCAAAAAAAACCAGCTATCGGAATAGCTGGCTCAAAGTGCGATAAAACTTTATGTGATGTAGGAGCGTCGACACCTCATCGAGGTGGCGTCGACGTGGTCATCATATTTGTTATGTTATAACAAATCAATGCTACCGTGCGTTTGCTTCAGCCCACCAACGCCACGATCCGCTGGTGGGCGTTCGCCAGCCCCTGAGTGAGGCCGTGCGGTTTCATATCCAGCCCTTCGGCATAGATAAACTGCACCTCGCCGATCCCCATCAGCCCCAGTACCGAGCGCAGATAGGGCGTCACGGCGTCGGTCGGCTGGCCGGCGTGTACGCCGCCGCGTGAACTGAACACCACTGCATTGACGCCTTCCACCAGCCCGACCGGGTAGGTGGCGGTATAGTTGAACGTCAGCCGGGCGCGGGCCACCAGATCGAACCAGTTTTTCAGCTGGGTCGGGACGTTGAGGTTGTACATCGGCGCGCCGATCAGCAGCAGATCGCTCCCTTTCAGTTCGGCGATCAACCGATCGGAAAGCGCCACCGCCGCTTTGGCGCGTGGGCTGATGTTATCTGCGCCGCGCAGCGCACTGAACAGCTCGCCGTCCAATACCGGCAGATCCAACGCCGTCAGATCGTGTTCGACGATCTGATCTTCATATCCTTTGGCCCGACGTTCCGCCAGATAGCGGTCAATCAGGTTGTTGGTCTGCGAGTCGTTTCCCATAATGCTGGATTTGAGCACCAGTATTTTTTTCATGCTGTTGTCCTCAGACGGTAATTGGCGGTTTCACCGGGCATTCCGGAATGACTGCAGGTTATCATTGCTCGATATTCACCAGTGGTGATAGGTTTTCACTTCATTGATTCCAATTTGGAAGCATTAAGATGAAAAGCGATCTCAGCGCGCTGCCGGCCTTTGTCGCCGTGGCGGAAGGCGGCAGCTTTGCTGCCGCCGCAGAAAAACTGCATCTGACGCGCTCCGCGGTCAGCAAAATCGTGTCGCGGCTTGAGGCGCGGCTTGGCGTGATGTTGTTTATGCGCACCACCCGCAGCCTGAGCCTGACGGATGAAGGGGCGCTGTACTATGAGCACTGTCGGCAGGCGTTGGCGAACGTTCAGGCGGCGGAAAACCAGCTGGACAGCGGCAAGATGCAGGTCAGCGGCCGGCTCAGGATCTCGATGCCGGTGTTGTTCGGCCATCTGTGTATTGCGCCTTTGATGACGGCGCTGGCGAATGAGCATCCGTTACTGTCGTTGGAAATTTCGTTCAGCGACCGCAGGATCGATCTGATCGACGAGGGGTTCGATCTGGCGGTTCGCATCGGCGAACTGGCGGACAGCGGGAGTCTGGTTGCCCGACGCCTGGGCGAACACGGCATGCTGCTGTGCGCTTCGCCCGACTACGTGCAGCGCTGCGGCGCACCGACTTCGGTGGAGGCATTAAGCCGGCATCAGGCGGTGGGGTATCTGCACGCCGGCGCCGTGTTGCCCTGGCAACTTCGCGGTGAAAACGGCGAGCTGCGGCCGTTCAGGCCACCGGCCAAGATGATGATGGATGACATGCAGGGGATCGTCGATGCCGTTTCCGCCGGCGCCGGTATTGCCTGGCTGCCGGAGTGGCTGGTACGCGATCGGCTGATGGCCGGGACGCTGGTGGAGATCATGCGCGGTGAGTCCAGCCTCAGTTTTCCGGTGAATGCAGTGTGGCCCTATATGCCTTACCAACCGCTCAAAGTGCGGCTGGCGGTGGACAAACTGGTGGCGGAGCTGCCGGGAAAATTGGCGCTTGCTGCGCCGCTCCGGTAATGGCCGGCGCGACAGCCGACAGGAAATGGGCGTTAATGTACCGAATAGAGGGACGAAAACGGCGCTGTCAGGCTTATTGGGTGCGCAGCCAGCCGTTTATTATGGCCCGATTAGTAGGGTTATTATTCGAGGCAGGTCAATGAGCACTAAAAGCGAATCCAGATGGCGTCTGATCAGTATTTTAATGCTGACGGTACTCGTCGTGTTAATTGGCGTTCTGGTTAAACTGGACTGAAGTCTGGCCAGGCGATAAAAAGCCTGGCCGTTTTATTGTGCGGTAAGCAAACGCACCCTCTGTTCTTCATACGGCAATACCAACAGCCACAGCACCAACAAACGTGATTGGCAGAGAAAAAATAATCGCTTTTCATTACGCATCATTTAATTCGCTCTTCGGCGGATCGACGTTGCGTTGCATGTCGCAGCATTGTGACAATCGTTAGGGACCTGTGCCAAATAAAACCATTTTGTTACGCGTCTATTTAGGTTTCTCCTGTGGCCATCGTTTCGACTCCCTGGGAGGTTGGCTCCATAATCCTTTGGTGACCGCGAATGGCGGTCGGGGCGAAACCGAAGCGTTTGCGAAAACGTTCGGCGAAACGTGATGCGCTTTCATAGCCGACATGTTGCGCGATGGCGGAAATCGGCCAGTCGGTCGACTGCAGCAGGGCCAGTGCGCTACTCATGCGCACGTCGATCATCAGGTTGCGCAACGCGGTATTTTCCATCGACAGTTTGCGGCGCAACATCACTTCGCTCATCGACAGGCTTTCCGCCACTTTCGCCGCCGTCCAAATGCTGTGCGGGTCGGTCGCCAGGCAGCGGCGCACGCGCTGCGTCAGGTCTTTGGCTTCGTTGTGGATGAAGCGAATGCCGAATTGGGCCAACCACAGCAGAATTTCCAGCATCTTGTGCCGCACGATGATGGTGGGAAAGCGCTGCCGGAGCGCCAGCGCCAGGCTGGTGGTCTCGAAACTGTGCTTCAGGGCGCAGGGCAGGCTGCGCAGCGCCAGGACGGCATCAAACGGCATCGGCGCCGGCGCGTCCTCGGCCGGAGGCTGAACGGTGAGCAGCAGTGGGTCGCAGGTCAGCAACTGGCAACTGAAAACGCCTTCTTCGGATGGGCCGTTAATAATATCCACCGTTTGCCCCCCGTCGATTATCAACAGCTCGCCGGCATGAGCCACCACCTCGCGTTGTTGCCAGCGTACGCGCTTATGGCCCTGTTGTATCAGATACAGATGTGGTTGCTCAAAATAGACTGAAGGGAATAATAATTCAGTATGCTGAATGATGTGCGCTGAGGCGCCAATTCCTGGACAGAGATTAATTGTACGTTCCATCGATATTCATTTCGCAGCCATTATCTGAGAATATCTTTACGCTTTGATCCGCGTTGGAGCAACATTTTTCCATGGGCCGTGAAACACAGCGGCGTGTTTTATCTATCAAAAATCAATTTCCTGCTGAACAGAAAACGTCCGTGTCGGGATAATGTTTATCCATTAAAGTGAGAGCCAGGCTCGAAGCGCGCATTTTACCAATTACCCATAAACTGAATAATTCAAATGCCATAGATTAATATCCTAACGTAACCCGAGAGTAATAGCGCATAGTGCTATTTAATCCATTTTCGTCAGTATTGTCGATCTTATCGGACCTGTGGCTCCCCCAGCAACAGTGCACGGTCATGAAACTGGCCGTAGGTATTGTTGACCACGTTCTGGCGCGTGGACTGTTCGATCAGCATTTTCAGCTCATCCATGCGCTGCTGTAACAGACGTTTGAGCTCGGTTTCGTTGTCGAGGATCTGTTGCAGCTTATTGCGCAGCATCTCCTGCAACGCCATGGAAGGGCCGGCTTGCCCGGTAAAGGCGGCGGTTTTTTCCACCGCCGTTACGTAAGCGAATTCGAGCTCGACGAGCTCCTCCCAGCGCCCGGTTTGCGCCAGCGCGATCATCTGGCTGCTCAGGCTGTAAATTTGTTGATAAGCGGCTAACAGCTGCTGTTGACGTTCCATTACACGGCGTCCTGCGAAGGTTGGTAGTTGGGGCCGATCTGGCGCCAGGCATCGGCGATGTTTTCCAGCAGTTTGACCACTTCGGCGATCGCCGCTTCGTCGTTGTTCAGGTTGGCCTGCATCAGGCGCCGCTTCATATAGTCGTACAACGCCGCCAGGTTTTCGGCGATTTCGCCGCCCTGTTGCGGATCCAGGCCGCCTTTCAGGCCGTTGTCGATGATGTTGATGGCTTTGGACAGCGCCATACCTTTGCCGGCGATATCGCCCTGGTTCATCAGGATGCGTGCGCGAAGCAGGGCGCTGAGCGCCCCGTCGAACAACATCACGATTAACTGGTGCGGGCTGGCGCTCATGGCGCCGCTTTCCAGACTGACCTGTGCATAGGCCTGAGTGCCGCTTCTGTTATACATGTTGTTTCTTTTACCTGTTACCTGGTTAAGGGATCACTTTGTCGAGAATTGCTGTTGTAAATAGTTACCCGTGCTGCTCAATTTGGACATCATGGTATCCAACTGAACGAACTGCTGCTTATAGCGGTCGATGGTGTTCTGAATGCTGGCCGTGACCGTGGTGATCTGAATGTTCAGGCGATCGAGGTTGGTGTTGATGCTCTTGGTCGAGTTCTCGATGATGCCGCCGGATTTGACGTAGTTCTGGATCTCGTTGTGGATTTCGGTGGCCATGCCGGTGTCTTTACCGTTGCCGGCGAAGAAGTTGGCAACCTGATCCGGTTTTTCGTCGATGGCTTTGTTCAGCTTGGTGCTGTCGATTTCCAGCTTACCGGTTTTGACGTTGGTGGTGATGCCGAGGTTGCCCAGGCCTTTCAACTCCGGGTTGTCCTGTGCTGAACTGAGGGCGCTCTTGATCGAAGACTGGATGCCGCGCAGGGTGTTGTCGCCCAGCAGCGCGCCGTTTTTGGCATTCTGCGCTTCACCGCTTTTAACCGGCGTGTATTTGGTCAGCGAATTGAAGGTGTCCAGCAGCGAGTTGTAGTTATCTACCCACTCTTTAATCTTGTCGGCGCTGCCGCTCTTGTCGATGCCGATCACCAGGTTTTGCGGTTCGCCGGGCTTGGTGGTGGTTTTCAGATCGAGCGTTACGCCCTGCAGAGCATCGGCGATCGAGTTGGTGCTGCGCTTGATTTTCGTGCCGTTGACGACGATTTCCGCATCCTGGCCGGGCACGGTTTGCTTCATCGCGGCGCTGCCATCTTTAGGCGGATTTTTAGGATCGTAGTTGAGGATGGCGCCGAGCTTGTCGTCGTTATTGACCTGCACCGAAATGGTGTTTTTTTCGCCTGGCGTGGTGGAGCTTAATGCCAGTTGATAGTCATTGTCGCCGACGCGCATGATGCTGGCGGTGACGCCGGATTTCGATTTATTGATGGCGTCGCGCATCTCGACCAGTGAGGTCTGATCGTCGCTGAGCGTGATCTTGGTCTCTTTCGGCGGGTTGCCTGCCGTAATAGAGATGGAACGATCGCTGCTGCCCGGCGTGCCCAGTTTGGCCTGCTGGTCGGCAATCGGCGTCTGAGTGGTCAGCGTTTGCGGCTGCGCGAGCTTCAACACCTCGATCGAGTAGTTGCCCGGCACCGATTTGTCGGTGGTGGTCACGGTAAACTGATCGTGCTTGGTGGCGGTAGTGTTGTTGAAGAACTCTGGCTTGGCCAGGTCTTTGCTCAGATTGTCAAACTTCTCCAGCGAGCTTTTCAGCGTACCGTAAGCGGTCAACTGGGCGTTATAGCTGGTCTGCTGGGTGGTGTACGGCGTCAGACGCTGTTGTTCCGCTTTGGTCAGCTTGTCCAGCAAACCGTTAAGGTCGAGTCCTGAGCCGATGCCTAATGAACTGATCGATGCCATTCGTGCTTCTCCTTGATAATGACTTTATTCGCTTTACGCGTTATCGGCCCAGCGGTGAAAAAGTTTACTGAAAAAAACAAAAAAACGATGACGCAATAGAAGAGGGAAAAACCGCGTTATTTCTGCCATTGCCGGCGGCGCAAAAAATTTTAAAAAATTGCTAAAGGTTGTTAGGGGAGGGCCGATACCTGAGGGGACGGTGGTTGACGCCGTGGGCAAACAAGCCCGAACCTTTTAACTGTGTTGCGAAGAACGCAACTGACTCGTAAGGAAAGCAAACAATGGCACAAGTAATCAACACTAACAGCCTGTCGCTGATGGCGCAGAACAACCTGAACAAATCTCAGTCTTCTCTGGGCACTGCGATTGAGCGTCTGTCTTCCGGTCTGCGTATCAACAGCGCGAAAGACGATGCTGCGGGTCAGGCTATCTCCAACCGTTTCACTGCAAACATCAAAGGCCTGACTCAGGCTTCTCGCAACGCCAACGACGGTATCTCCCTGGCGCAGACCACTGAAGGCGCACTGAACGAAGTTAACGACAACCTGCAGAACATCCGTCGTCTGACCGTACAGTCTCAGAACGGTTCCAACTCTGCCAGCGACCTGCAGTCCATCCAGGACGAGATCTCTCAGCGTCTGTCTGAAATCAACCGCATCTCCGAGCAGACCGATTTCAACGGCGTGAAAGTGCTGAGCTCAGATCAGAAACTGACCATCCAGGTTGGCGCGAACGACGGCGAAACCATCGATATCGAACTGAAAGACATCAACGCTAAAACGCTGGGTCTGGAAAAGTTCAGCGTGGCTGATGGCATTGATACGACTAAAGTTGGTGCAAAAGCGACTAACGTACAAACAGGCAAAGATCTCACCATCACTAACACCACGAACAAACAAGCAAATGGTGCTGCGCCAGCCAGCTTCCTGAAGGACAATGCTACCGGTGATATCTATGCTGTTGGTACCGATGGTAAGAACTATAAAGCAACCATCGACAAAACCTCTGGTGACATCACTGCAATTGCTGCTGCTGAAACCACTGGTCTGACCGATACCAGCGCGACAACAACTGTGAAGGAAGAAGTTGCTGCAAGCGGCCCAGATGCGGCTAACCTGCACTCTTACGACAACGGTAAATCTTACGTGATCCAGGAAGGTACCGGTGCCAATGCCAAATATTTCAAGGCGAGCGTAGACGCTACCGGTAAAGTGACCAAGGGCGCAGAGCAGTCCACCGAGCCAAAAACTGCCGACCCGCTGGCGACCCTGGACAAAGCGCTGTCTCAGGTTGACTCCCTGCGTTCTTCCCTGGGTGCGGTACAGAACCGTTTCGATTCTGTTATCAACAACCTGAACAGCACCGTTAACAACCTGTCCGCTTCTCAGTCCCGTATCCAGGATGCCGACTACGCGACCGAAGTGTCCAACATGAGCCGCGCCAACATCCTGCAACAGGCTGGCACCTCTGTTCTGGCACAGGCTAACCAGTCTACTCAGAACGTTCTGTCCCTGCTGCGTTAATCGTCTCTCCCGATTAACTGTCGCAAAGAAACCCCGCCTCGGCGGGGTTTTTTTATGCTCGCGCACCGCGCGGTTATTACATGGCGCAAATAAAGCCCGTTTTGTGCGACTGTTCAGCCGATTGGCATTCTGCCCCCTACGCATAATAGCGCTGACTCTCTTATCCGCAGGTTTAAGACATAGTGAGCGATCTGTATACCGCCGAAGGCGTGATGGACAAAAATTCTCTCTGGCTGCGCTACGTGCCGTTAGTGCGCCACGAGGCGTTGCGCCTGCAGGTCAGGTTGCCCGCCAGCGTGGAGCTTGACGACCTGCTGCAGGCCGGGGGAATCGGGCTACTGAACGCCGTTGAGCGTTATGACGCCCTACAGGGAACCGCCTTTACCACCTATGCGGTGCAGCGCATTCGCGGCGCGATGCTCGACGAGCTGCGCAGCCGCGACTGGGTGCCGCGCAGCGTGCGGCGCCATGCGCGCGAGGTCGCGCAGGTGATGCGGCAGCTGGAACAGCGTTACGGCCGCCCGGCGAGCGAGACGGAAGTGGCGCAGACGCTGAATATCTCGCTGGATGAGTACCGTCAAATTCTGTTGGACACCAATAACAGCCAGCTTTTCTCCTACGACGAATGGCGCGAGGAGCATGGCGAGAACGCGGAACCGATGCTGGAAGGGCATGAAGAGGCCAACCCGCTGCATCACCTGTTGGAAGGCAGCCTGCGCCAGCGAGTGATCGACGCCATCGAGGCGTTGCCGGAGCGCGAAAAAATGGTGCTGACGCTGTATTACCAGGAAGAGTTGAATCTCAAGGAGATCGGCGCCGTGCTGGACGTCGGGGAATCCCGCGTCAGCCAACTGCACAGTCAGGCGATCAAGCGCCTGCGCGCGCGGCTGGCGAACGATACCTGACGGCGGCCCGCCGCCCCTCAACTCGATGACTCATGCGACAATCGGACTGCCCCTTATGCCAGGAATACTGTTGAAGAAACGGCCGCTTAGCCGTTACCTGAAAGATTACAAGCACAGCCAGACGCATTGCTCCCAGTGCGGTAAGCTGTTGGACCGCATGGCGCTGGTGTTTCGCGGCAAAATCATCAATAAAGAAGCCATCGCGCGCATGGATCAGCCGATCGACGATGCGGTCTGGCAAAACGTGCAGCATGAGCTGACCGCACTGTGCCGCTTTTGCAGCGAGATTTCCTGCAACAGCCACCCGAGCTATTTCGACATCATGGCGTTCAAGCAATATCTGTTCGAACAGACCGAGATGAGCCACAGCACCATTCGCGAGTACGTGGTGCGGCTGCGCCGGCTGGATGAAATGCTGGTGGCGCGCAATTACCCGGCGGACAAATTCGCCAACTGCGCCAGCCATCAGCGCATTATTGACGATCTGCCTAGCGCGGCGCACAACAACTACCGCATTGCGCTGCGCAAATACGATCAGTATCTCGCCTGGCAGCGCAGCTACTGAGACTTTCCCCGGCCGCTGGCCGGGATCTGCGGCTCCCCCCGTGATAAAGGATGATTATTCAGTTCACATCTGCTAAATCTATCGGTTATCAGATGTCGATATTCGATTCCCTGGGGGGAAGTAGTGAACCTGCAACAACAACTGGCGCAATTTCCGCGTCTGGATCTGGTTGGCACCGCCACACCGCTCGAAAAACTGTCCCGTCTCTCCGATTACCTCGGCCGTGAAATTTACCTCAAACGTGACGATGTCACCCCTATGGCGATGGGCGGCAACAAGCTGAGAAAGCTGGAGTTTTTGGCCGCAGATGCGCTGCGTCAAGGCGCTGATACGCTGGTCACCGCCGGCGCCATTCAATCCAACCACGTGCGCCAGACGGCGGCGGTGGCGGCGAAACTGGGCCTGCACTGCGTCGCGCTGCTGGAAAATCCCATCGATACCCGTGCGGAAAACTACCTGACCAACGGCAACCGCCTGTTGCTCGGCCTGTTCAACGCCGAGGTGGTGATGTGCGAAGCGCTGCACGATCCGCAGCAGCAGTTGGCGGAACTGGCGACGCGCCTCGAGGCACAGGGCTTCCGGCCTTACGTGGTGCCGGTGGGCGGCTCCAATGCCCTGGGCGCGTTGGGATACGTGCAGTGCGCATTGGAAATCGCCGAACAGAGCCAACGCAGCAACGTGGCGTTCAGTTCGGTGGTGGTGGCGTCCGGCAGCGCCGGCACCCATGCCGGGCTGGCGGTGGGGCTGCAACAGCTGCTGCCCGAAACCGAGTTGATCGGCGTGACGGTCTCGCGCACCGTGATCGATCAGCTGCCGAAGGTAGAGCAGATCCAGAAAGCCCTGGCCTGTTCGCTGAATATCGACGAACTGGCGCCGATCGCGCTGTGGGACGATTACTTCGCGCCGCAGTACGGCATGCCGAACGAAGAGGGCATGGCGGCGGTGCAGCTGCTGGCGCAGCAAGAAGGCGTGTTGCTGGATCCGGTATACACCGGCAAAGCGATGGCCGGTTTGATCGACGGCATCGCTCAGCGGCGTTTCCGCGACGAAGGGCCTATCCTGTTCGTTCACACCGGCGGTGCGCCGGCGCTGTTCGCCTACCATCCGCAGGTGTAAATACCGCTTGTTATTCCATTTTGAACTATATTTATAAGGTTATATTCCTTTATGCGGGCGGTCGCACTGTTAAAGTGCTGATATCAAAAAAGATAAATAACACACAGGGGTGTTTATGATGTTTGCGAAAGTTCGTCGTCAATGGCTGTTGGGCGTGGTGGGCGTCGCGTTGGCCGCCGGTTTGGCGACTCAAGCCTACGCCGCCGACAATCTGCTGCAGCAGGTGAAACAGCGCGGCACGCTGATCGTAGGTCTGGAAGGCACCTATCCGCCGTTCAGCTTCCAGGGTGAAGACGGCAAATTGACCGGTTTCGAAGTGGATTTCGCCAACGCGCTGGCGGAACATTTGGGCGTGAAGGCCAAGCTGAACCCGACCAAATGGGACGGCATGCTGGCTTCGCTGGAATCAAAACGCATCGATGTGGTGATCAACCAGGTGACCATCTCTGATGAGCGCAAGAAGAAATATGATTTCTCCACCCCTTACACCGTTTCCGGTATTCAGGCGCTGGTGAAAAAAGGCAACGAAGGCACCATCACCAAGCCGGAAGACCTGAAGGGCAAGAAGGTCGGCGTTGGTCTGGGCACCAACTATGAGCAATGGCTGCGCGAGAATGTGCAGGGCGTGGACGTGCGCACTTACGACGATGATCCGACCAAGTATCAGGATCTGCGCGTCGGCCGCATCAACGCCATTCTGGTGGACCGCCTGGCGGCGCTGGATCTGGTGAAGAAAACCGGTGATACGCTGGCGGTAGCCGGCCCGGCGTTCTCCCGCCAGGAGTCCGGCGTGGCGCTGCGCAAGAACAACCCGGAGCTGTTGGCCGCGATTGACCAGGCGATCGCCGAGATGCAAAAAGATGGCACGCTGGCGAAGATCTCCGAGAAATGGTTTGGCGCGGACGTAACTAAATAATGCACGAAAGTATTCAACTGGCGCTGGATTCAGCGCCATTTTTATTGAAGGGCGCAATACTGACGCTTCAGCTTAGCCTGGGCGGTATGGCGTTCGGCCTGTTGCTTGGTTTTCTGCTGGCGCTGATGCGCCTTTCGCCGCTTTGGCCGCTGGCGTGGCTGTCGCGCATTTACGTATCGCTGTTCCGCGGCACGCCGTTGATCGCCCAGCTGTTTATGATCTATTACGGTCTGCCGCAGTTCGGCATCGAGTTCGATCCTTTCCCGGCGGCGCTGATTGGCCTGTCGCTCAATACCGCCGCCTACACCTCGGAAACGCTGCGCGCGGCGATTTCGTCGATCGACAAAGGGCAGTGGGAAGCCGCCGCCAGCATCGGCATGACCCGTTGGCAAACCCTGCGCCGGGTGATCCTGCCGCAGGCGGCGCGCACCGCCTTGCCGCCGCTGGGCAACAGCTTCATCGGCCTGGTGAAAGACACCTCGCTGGCCGCCACCATTCAGGTGCCGGAGCTGTTCCGCCAGGCGCAGCTGATCACCTCGCGCACGCTGGAAGTGTTCACCATGTACCTGGCGGCATCGCTGATTTACTGGGTGATGGCGACCCTGCTTTCCGCACTGCAAAACCGCCTGGAAGCCCACGTTAATCGCCAGGATCAGGAGTAGCGCATGAGTGCCATTGAAGTTAAGCAATTGACCAAGCAGTTCAAGGGTCAGACGGTGCTGCATGGGATCGATCTGGCGGTGGACGCCGGCGAAGTGGTGGCGATCATCGGCCCGAGCGGTTCGGGGAAAACCACCTTGTTGCGCTGCATCAACCTGCTGGAGGAGCCGGATTCCGGCACCATTCGCGTCGGCGACATCCTGATCGACGGCAGCAAGCCGTTGAGCAAACAGAAAAATCAGGTGCGCGCGCTGCGTCAGCAGGTCGGTTTCGTGTTCCAGAGCTTCAACCTGTTCCCGCATCGTTCGGTGCTGGAAAACATCATCGAAGGGCCGGTGGTCGTCAAGGGCGAGGCGAAAGCCAGCGCGGAACAGCGCGCCCGCGCGTTGCTGGCCAAGGTGGGGCTGAGCGGCAAGGAGCAGGCTTATCCGCGGCGGCTGTCCGGCGGGCAACAGCAGCGAGTGGCTATTGCGCGCGCGCTGGCGATGCAGCCGGAGGTGATTTTGTTCGATGAGCCGACGTCGGCGCTCGATCCCGAGCTGGTAGGGGAAGTGCTCAATACCATGCGCTCACTGGCGGAAGAGAAACGCACCATGGTGATCGTCACCCATGAGATGAGTTTCGCCCGCGACGTGGCCGACCGGGTTATCTTTATGGATCACGGCCGCATCGTCGAACAAGGCCCGGCCAAAGCGCTGTTCGCCAACCCGCAGCACCAGCGCACTCAGCAATTCCTCGACAAGTTCCGGAATCAATAAGGCGGCGGGGGAGCTTCCCCCGCCCGCATTTACTCCGCTTTCAACAATTCGTTTCGCGCTGCGGCTGCCGTATCCCGGATGTTGCCGAACCAGAGAGTCAATGCGAATCGTAGCGGTCTGCTGCGGCTTTCAAGCAAACTAATCGTTCTAAGCTCCCCCTATTGTTATCGCCCATGAGGCGACACATCCTCATGCAAGAATAACAAGACGCTAACGTCTGGCCGGGCTGCGGGCAATAAAAAACCCTGCACGAGTGCAGGGTTTGCGTAGCGGTGAGCCAATCAGGCGGCAATGTATGGCCGCCTTGAGATGCGTTAACCGATGGTCATCAGGCTGGCGTTACCGCCGGCGGCGGCGGTGTTGACGCTCAACGAACGTTCGATCAGCAGGCGCTCTAACAGGATGTTGGTTTCACCGTGGGCGAAGCCTTGCACCGAGACGATGGCGCCGCCGCGCTGCGCGATCTGCTCGCACAGGGTGCGCAGCTGGTCGGCATCGCCGTGGTAGATGGCGGCGTCGAACTCGACCTTGTCCTGCTGCCAGTCTTTGCTGAAGGCGATGCGCGCCTGCACATCGTTCGGCAGGCGGCGGAACAGATTGCGCTGCAGTTCCGCTTCCGGCCACAGCGCGCTGCTGCCGACCGCCAGCACGGCGGCCAACTGGATCAGCGCGTCGGCTTCGTTATCCGCCAGGCACAGCACGCGTTCACGCGGCAGCAGGGCATAGGTATTGCGCTCGCCGGTCGGGCCCGGCAGCGGGCGTACGGTGCCGCCCTGGCCCAGTTCCGCATAGCGCTGCGCCAGTGCCGCCAGTTCGCCTTGTTGGCTGGTGACCGCCCATTTCTCCAGCGATTGCAGCGCGCCCAGCAGCTGCGGCCGCGCGGTGGCTTCCATCGGGCGCTCTTCGTCCTGACGGTGCAGCGTACGTTGCAGCGCGTCGTCCGGGCGGTTGGCCAGCAGACGGTACAGGTACAGCGGGCCGCCGGCTTTCGGGCCGGTGCCCGACAGACCTTCGCCGCCGAACGGCTGCACCCCGACCACCGCGCCAACCATGTTACGGTTGACGTACAGGTTGCCGACCTTGGCGCGTTCGGTCACCCGGGCGATGGTTTCATCGATACGGGTGTGAATGCCCAGCGTCAGGCCATAACCGGCGGCGTTGATCTGATCGACCAGCGCGTCCAGATTGTTGCGCTGGAAGCGCACCACGTGCAGCACCGGGCCGAAGATCTCTTTTTGCAGTTCGTCGAAGCTGTCGAGTTCGATCAGCGTCGGCTTGATGAAGGTGCCACGCGCCCACTCTTTCTCATCCTGCGCGCTGCCTTTGGCGGCCTGGTATACCTTGCGGCCTTTGGCGCGCATCGCCTGGATGTGGCGTTCGATGCCGGTTTTGGCGTCGGCGTCGATCACTGGGCCCACGTCGGTGGACAGGCGCTCCGGATTGCCCATGCGGCATTCGGCCATCGCGCCGCGCAGCATTTGCAGCGTGTGCTCGGCCACGTCTTCCTGAATGCACAGGATACGCAGCGCGGAGCAGCGCTGGCCGGCGCTGTCGAAGGCGGAGGCCACCACGTCGGTCACCACCTGCTCGGTCAGGGCGGAAGAGTCGACGATCATGGCATTCAGGCCGCCGGTTTCGGCGATCAGCGGCGTCGGGCGGCCCTGCGGATCCAGACGACCGGCGATGCTGCGCTGCAGAATACCGGCGACGTCGGTGGAGCCGGTAAACATCACGCCGCGTACGCGGGCGTCGTTGACCAGCGTTGAGCCGACGGTTTCACCCTGGCCCGGCAGCAGCTGCAGCACGCCTTGCGGAATGCCGGCTTCCAGCAGAATACGCACCGCCTGCGCGGCCACCAGCGGCGTTTGCTCGGCCGGTTTGGCCAGCACGCTGTTGCCGGCCGCCAGCGCGGCGGCGATTTGGCCGGTGAAGATCGCCAGCGGGAAGTTCCACGGGCTGATGCAGACCACCGGGCCCAGCGGGCGGTGGCTGTCGTTGGCGAAATCGTCGCGCACCTGGCCGGCGTAGTAGTGCAGGAAGTCGACCGCTTCGCGCACTTCGGCGATGGCGTTGTTGAAGGTTTTACCGGCTTCGCGCACCAGAATGCCCAGCAGGCTTTGCAGCTGGCTTTCCATCAGCTCGGCGGCGCGTTCGAGGATCGCGGCGCGCTCCGTCGGCGGCGTAGCGAACCAGATTGGGCCGGCGGCCGCGGCGGCGTCGAGCGCGCGGCTGACTTCATCTTCGGTGGCTTCACGCACGTAGCCGACCACATCGCCTGGCTCTGCCGGGTTGATCACCGGCTGCTCGACGCCCTGATCCAACTCGGCATCGATGATAGGTTCCGCGCGCCATGGATGGCTGGCGCTGGTGAGCAGGGCGCTGGAGAGCGAAGCCAGACGCTGTTCGTTGGACAGATCCAGACCGCTGGAGTTGGTGCGCTTCTCGCCGTACAGCTCGCGCGGCAGCGGAATGCGCGGGTGCGGCAGGCCAATCTGGCCTTCGCTGGCCGCCAGCGCTTCCACGGCGCTGACCGGATCGGCCACCAGCTCGTCTAGCGGCAGGGTGGCGTCGGCGATGCGGTTGACGAACGAGGTGTTGGCGCCGTTTTCCAGCAGGCGGCGCACCAGGTAAGCCAGCAGCGTTTCATGGGTGCCGACCGGCGCATAGATGCGGCAAGGGCGGTTCAGTTTGCCGTCGGCCACTTTACCCACCACCTGTTCGTACAGCGGTTCACCCATGCCGTGCAGGCACTGGAACTCATACTGGCCAGGGTAGTAGTTGTTGCCGGCCAGGTGATAGATGGCGCTCAGGGTATGGGCGTTGTGGGTGGCGAACTGCGGATAGATCAGGTTCGGCACCGACAGCAGCTTGCGGGCGCAGGCCAGGTAGGAAACGTCGGTATAGACCTTGCGGGTGTAGACCGGGTAGCCTTCCAGGCCGTCCATCTGGGCGCGTTTGATTTCGCTGTCCCAGTAGGCGCCCTTCACCAGACGGATCATCAGGCGACGGCGGCTGCGTTGCGCCATGTCGATCACCGCGTCGATGGCGAACGGACAACGTTTTTGGTAGGCCTGAATCACGAAGCCGATGCCGTTCCAGCCGGCCAGCTGCGGTTCGAAGCACAGCTTCTCCAGCAGATCGAGCGAGATCTCCAGGCGGTCGGCCTCTTCGGCGTCGATGTTGATGCCGATATCGTACTGGCGTGCCTGCAGGGTCAGCGACAGCAGGCGCGGGTAGAGCTCTTCCATGACGCGTTCGTACTGCGCGCGGCTGTAGCGCGGGTGCAGGGCGGACAGCTTGATGGAGATGCCGGGGCCTTCATAGATGCCGCGGCCGTTGGAGGCTTTGCCGATGGCGTGGATCGCCTGCTGGTAGGAAACCAGGTAGGCCTGGGCGTCGGCCTCGGTCAGGGCGGCTTCGCCCAGCATGTCGTAGGAGTAGCGGAAGCCTTTATCTTCGAGCTTGCGCGCGTTGGCCAGCGCTTCGGCGATGGTTTCGCCGGTCACGAACTGTTCGCCCATCAGGCGCATCGCCATGTCCACGCCTTTGCGGATCAGCGGTTCGCCGCTCTTGCCGATAATGCGGTTCAGCGAACGGGACAGATTGGCTTCGTTATGCGTGGACACCAGTTTGCCGGTGAACAGCAGGCCCCAGGTAGCGGCGTTGACGAACAGCGACGGGCTGCGCCCGAGGTGCGAGTGCCAGTTGCCGTTGCTGATCTTGTCGCGGATCAGGGCATCGCGGGTCGGTTTGTCCGGAATGCGCAGCAGCGCTTCCGCCAGGCACATCAGCGCCACGCCTTCCTGCGAGGAGAGGGAGAACTCTTGCAGCAGGCCTTGCACCATGCCGGCGCGGCCGTTTGCACTTTTTTGGTTACGCAACTTCTCGGCGATGCCATAGGCCATTTTGTGAGTTGCCTGTGCAAGATCGGCGGGTAATCGCGCCTGTTCGAGCAACATCGGCACCGCTTCGGTCTCCGGGCGACGATAGGCGGCGGTGATGGCGGCGCGGGTGACCGACTGCGGCAGAATTTGTTCGGCGAAATCGAGGAATGGCTGGTGTGACTCTTCCTGCGCTTGCGGCATAATGTCGTCCGCTTCAGGCTGGCCCGCAGCGGCCAGCGCTGGAATTTCAGGAATATCGGTACCGCTCTCGAGACGCTCGAGGTAATTAAAGATGGCCTGCTTGATGAGCCAGTGCGGCGTGCGATCGATGCGCTGCGCGGCGCTCTTGATCCGGTCGCGTGTTGCCTCGTCGAGTTTCACGCCCATTGTGGTAGTGCCCATGCCAATCCAACTCCTGTGTTTAGAACCTATCCCATCAGGCTAGACAAACAGCAGGCCGGAAAGCCTGTTGGGATAGGTTCGTGAGATGTGTGGGGTTAAGAATGCAGACAATATCCTGCATGTTGCAACTTTGTGCAACCTTGTTAAATCAGGCTGATGAGCGAAGTGTGAGTTTCATCGATTTTTTAACATCGGCAGTTGGCATGAATGTTGCGTTATTGAGCGAACGCGGCGGGGTTTATGCGGCCGCAGGCGTTTTACCTTGCGGTATATAAGGGTAATGACCGGGTGCAACTCATTTTACTTGTCGTGAGTGCAACCTTTGAGCCCGGTAAATGTGACGCAGGGTAAACTTTGTGTAACTTTGTTGTTAAATATCTTGTTGGTTGATGAAAGGCTCATCTAGGATAGCCGACGGTCAACAATTACGGGCAGAAACTATTTTACCTGCACTCGCTCGCAGGCTGCGCCACGTTCCGGCGCGGCGGCCAGTGAAATGCATTGCGCGTGGGTTTACCGGCGCCGGCGTGGCCGGAGCGAAACGCGAATAATAATGAAAGTGGAGAATTAAATGACAATGAGCACACCTATGCTGGTGACCTTCCTGGTGTACATTTTCGGGATGGTGCTGATCGGCCTGCTTGCCTACCGGGCAACCAACAACTTTGATGACTATATTCTCGGCGGCCGCAGTTTGGGCAGCGTGGTGACCGCGCTGTCCGCCGGCGCTTCCGACATGAGCGGCTGGCTGCTGATGGGCCTGCCGGGCGCCATCTTCCTCTCCGGCATCTCCGAAAGCTGGATCGCCATCGGCCTGACCATCGGCGCTTACCTGAACTGGAAGCTGGTGGCAGGAAGGCTGCGCGTGCATACCGAAGCCAACAACAACGCCCTGACGCTGCCGGACTATTTCACCAGCCGCTTTGAAGACAACAGCAAGCTGCTGCGGGTGATCTCGGCCATCGTCATCCTGGTGTTCTTCACCATTTACTGCGCCTCCGGCATCGTGGCCGGCGCGCGCCTGTTCGAAAGCACCTTCGGCATGAGCTACGAAACCGCCCTGTGGGCCGGCGCCGCAGCGACCATCCTGTATACCTTTATCGGCGGTTTCCTGGCGGTGAGCTGGACCGACACCGTGCAGGCCAGCCTGATGATTTTCGCGCTGATCCTGACGCCGGTGATCGTGATCTTCGCCGTCGGCGGCATCGATACCTCGATGCTGGTGATCCAGGCGCAGAACCCGGCCAACCTCGACATGCTGAAGGGGCTGAACTTCGTCGCCATCCTGTCGCTGCTGGGTTGGGGCCTGGGCTACTTCGGCCAGCCGCACATCCTGGCGCGTTTCATGGCGGCGGATTCTCACCGCACCATCCGCAGCGCGCGCCGCATCAGCATGACCTGGATGATCCTGTGCCTCGCCGGCACCATCGCCGTCGGTTTCTTCGGCATCGCTTACTTCGCCAATAACCCGGATCAAGCCGGCAACGTGTCGCAGAACGGCGAACGCGTGTTCATCGAGCTGGCGATGCTGCTGTTCAACCCATGGGTGGCGGGCGTGCTGCTGTCGGCGATCCTGGCTGCGGTCATGAGTACGCTGAGCTGCCAGCTGCTGGTGTGCTCCAGCGCGATCACCGAAGACCTGTATAAGGCGTTCCTGCGCAAAGGCGCCAGCCAGCGTGAGCTGGTGTGGGTCGGCCGCGTGATGGTGCTGGTGGTGGCGCTGATCGCCATCGCGCTGGCGGCCAACCCGGAGAACCGCGTGCTGGGCCTGGTGAGCTACGCCTGGGCCGGTTTCGGCGCCGCCTTCGGCCCGGTCGTGCTGATCTCGGTGCTGTGGTCGCGCATGACCCGCAACGGCGCGCTGGCCGGCATGCTGGTCGGCGCGGTGACGGTTATCGTCTGGAAACAGTACGAATGGCTGGGCCTGTATGAAATCATCCCGGGCTTTATTCTGGGCTGCCTCGCCATCGTGGTAGTGAGCCTGATGGGCCGCCGGCCATCCGCCACCATGACCGAGCGTTTCGATCAGGCGGAAGCCGAGTATAAAACGGTATAACGCCGTTCGATGTCAGTCAGCAAGGGGCGCGTAACGCGTAATGCCGATCGTTTAAGGATCAATTGACCGATCCGGTAGTTGCTGTAAAAAGGGTTCATGGCATCATCATGGACCCTTAAAATGGAACTTTCCCAGGCTCTTGGCATTATCAA